>NZ_KB908398.1 GCF_000381005.1 Selenomonas bovis DSM 23594 | reverse complement strand
CACTCGGTTCTTATTGGCCTGAGAGAATGTCTGGTAAAGTGCGGATAAATCCATTTCATCCACAAAGTGGCGTAGCAGACGGACCGGGTCATCCTTTGGAATTTGAAATTCAAAATTTAAGGGAAGGCAGAGTTGAAAACTTCCGCCGAGGGATGTATAATCTCCTTGTAAAATTTGATTTTGCATATCTATATTTTACGCCTGTTGCCAAGGATTTTTAAGTCCTTGGCAACATTTTTTGCAAACTAAAAGGGGCTGCTACACGTTGTTGATACGTGCAACAGCCCCTTGACTGCGCGTCCGGCAGGAGCGGCTATGACGACGCTTCTATGGGACGCGCATTTTGTTTGTTTTTGGAAAGATATATCGGGCGTCAGGCGGCTCTGCTGGCTGGGCGGGTGGATGCCCTGTGCGAAGTGTTTCTGAGGGAGCGGGGGAGCCGCTCGCTGCGGCGAAGTTGTTCGATGCGGATGGTTTCATAGACGGCGGCGGCAAGCAGGATGATGCCGAGCAGAAAAGTGATGGTGGTCAGCATGAGGATACGCTCCTTTCAGCTGCGGATTTTCTTCAAGAACGCACTGTCGGCGGTGTCGGTGAGTCGGATGTCGTAGCCGAGGCGGTGCATCTCGTTGAGCTTGATGAGGACGAGATTGATGTTGCAGTTCGTGGACTGCGCGACGGAGGCGATATCCATGCCTTCGCGCAGCGCGTCGTAGACCTCGTCGCTGTCGAGCAGGAGATGGGCGGCGAAGGCGTTGGCCTCGTATTCCGTGCGGCTGTTCATGCGGAAGAGCTCGAACTCCTGCAGGCCGTAGCGCGCGAGAGAGCGATGGAGCTGGTCGTGACCAATCTCGTGGGCGAGGACCATGGGGAGCCATGTCTCGTCGAGGCGGTCGTTGAGGAAGATGAAGCGTCCCTTGAGCAGGCTGCAGTACATGCCGAGCAGTTTCTTGTAGCCGGAATCGAAGAGGACGTGGATGCCGATGTCCGCGGCGAGCTGCAGGAGGTCATGGGAAGGGCCGGCGAGTTTGCGGAGCTGCGTGGCTCGCTGGTAACAGGCAAGAGAGTTCATGGCGATCACTTCCTGAAACGCTTGGGGGCGTATTTCTTGTTCTCTTCCTTGGCCAGCCAGAAGGCCTGTTCGAGGGAGCGCATGACGGCGACCTTGTCCTCCTCGGTGAGCTCGCCGCCCGCGAACATGCCGGCGAGCTCGCCGACGAGGGCGCGCGCTTGCGCCATGCCGTGTGCGCCGTAGCGGTCGCTGGCATCGGTGACGAATTGCTCGTTCTCGCCGAAGAGGTAATTGACGTCGACATCGAAGAATTTGGCCATCGCCTCGTAGGTCGCGCGCTGGCGGGGGTAGCGGAGGCCGGTCTCGTAGCCGTTGTAGGTCTGACGGCTGATGCCGCAGCCTGCCGCGACGGTTTTCTGGGAGAGTTCTCTCTGTCTCCTGAGCTGGAGGAGTTTCTGTGCGAGTTTCATGATGCTTGCTCCTTTCACAGGCTGAGGCGGCCTGTCATATATGTCCGTGTTTGTTTGACACTAGGATAGCACAAGTCAAGAAATTAGACAAGCCCCCTGTGAAATTTTCTGCACCGTGCCGTGCGGCGGATTGGCAGGACTTTGCGGTGGGGATGGCGAATATAGGCAGGGAAAGCGTGGTTTTGCCGTGTGCTGGCTGCGCGGTGTCGGCAAGGAGAGAGGAGGAGATGGATGTGGCTGTGGTTACGCTGCCGGCGGTCAAGATGCTCTTGGTCGCCATCATGCTGCTCGGCATTCTCGTGGAGGTCAAGACGGGCGGCATGGGGGCCGGCGTGCTGCTCGGGCTGGTCGCGGCTGCTGTATTCTGGGGCAGTCAGTATGTCGAGGGACTCGTGAGCCTCTATATGGTCGCGGTGTTCTTTGCGGGGATTCTCTGCATCGGCGTGGAGATGCTGCTGCCGACGGCGGGATTGCTCGCGGGCGTCGGTGCGGCGCTGCTGCTCTACAGTCTCGTGCTGGCGCTCGGCGGCGATGTGTCAGCGATCGGCGTGCTGCTCGGCGCTGCTCTGCTGGCGGCGGCGGTGTTCGCGCTCATCGTGAGGCGCCTGCCGTCGAGCCGCCTCTGGCGGCGGCTCGTGCTCAAGGATGCCTCGACGTCGCGCCGCGGCTTCGTGAGTGCACCGCCGCGGGAGTCGCTCGTCGGCAAGCGGGGCGTCGTGCGCACGGAGCTGCGTCCGGCTGGAACGGCGCTGATCGACGGCAGGCCGGTCGATGTCGTGTCGGAGGGCGCGTTCCTGCCCAAGGGGACGGCGGTGCGCGTCATCGCCGTGGAGGGCATGCGCGTCGTGGTGCGCCGCGAGGAGGAGACGGAGACGCGTTGACGTCCGCGCGCAGATCGCGCGGATCACGCGGATGGAGAAAGACGGGGCGGTGCGTTGCCGCTGGCCGGAGAAGGTCGGTGGGTGGTACGCTCCTCTGTAGGAAGAAAGATGGTGCATGGGGCGTTTCCGCCTGTTGCTGGAGATACGGGCGGCGCGCGCTGCTGCCCGTGGGTGAAAGGAGTATGTTATGGCTTCTCTGATTGGTTCCGGATTCTTGCTGCTGCTGGTCTTTTTCGCGGTGCTGCTGTTTTTGCATTTCGTGCCGCTCGGGCTCTGGATCTCTGCGCTGGCCGCGGATGTGAATGTGGGCATCCTGACGCTCGTCGGCATGCGGATGCGCCGCGTGCCGCCGGCGGCGATCATCCTGCCGCTCATCAAGGCGAACAAGGCGGGGCTCGACGTGCAGGTCAACCAGCTCGAGGCGCATTATCTCGCGGGCGGCAACGTCGACAAGGTGGTCGACGCGCTGATCGCGGCGCATCGCGCGCAGATCCCGCTGCCGTTCGAGCGCAGCGCGGCCATCGACCTCGCGGGGCGCGACGTGCTCGAAGCGGTGCAGATGAGCGTCAATCCGAAGGTCATCGAGACGCCGGTCGTCTCGGCAGTCGCGAAGAATGGCATCGAGCTCAAGATCAAGGCGCGCGTGACGGTGCGCGCGAACATCGACCGCCTCGTGGGCGGCGCGGGTGAGCCGACGATCATCGCGCGCGTCGGCGAGGGTATCGTAACGACGGTCGGCTCGTCGGAGAGCCACAACGATGTGCTCGCGAATCCGGACGACATCAGCAAGACGGTGCTGGGCAAGGGCCTCGATGCGGGCACGGCGTTCGAAATCCTCTCCATCGATATCGCGGATGTCGATGTCGGGCGTAACATCGGCGCGGAGCTGCAGACGGACCAGGCGGAGGCGGACAAACGCATCGCGCAGGCCAAGGCGGAGGAGCGCCGCGCGATGGCCGTCGCGAAAGAGCAGGAGATGAAGGCCTACACGCAGGAGATGGAGGCGCGCGTCGTCGAGGCGCAGGCGGAGGTGCCGCATGCGCTCGCACAGGCGCTCAGAGAGGGCAAGCTCGGCGTCATGGACTACTACAACCTGAACAATGTGCAGGCGGATACGGAGATGCGCAATTCCATCAGCCAGGCAGGCGGGGAGAAGCTCGCGCCGCAGCCGCCGGCCGTGAAGTGAGGGGATCGTGATGGAAATTGGCAACATCGTCAAGCTCCTCCTGATCGCGGCGGTCTGCCTCCTCTCTGTGCTGGCGAACGGGAAAAAGAACAGAGCTTTGCGGAGGAGCCGCAGGAAGGTGCGCCTCCTCTCCACGCTGGCGAACGGGAAAAAGAAAAAGCCGCGGGGCACAGGATTGCCGCTGCCGCAGATGCCGCAGCAGGCTCCGCAGCCTGCGCCGCGCTCGCAGGCGACAGGGGAAAAACGGCCGCTCGGCTTTGCCATCCCCCATCTCAAGGGGGCGCCGCAGCCGCCAGCAGGGCCAGATAGGGATGGCGTCTACCGGGAACCGCAGCCGCAGGAGATGCGTCCGCGGCGGGGCGCGGCAGATGCGCAGCTTGCGCTGCCTCCCACGACAGAGGGACGCGTGCTCACGAATGAGGATGCATGGACCGATGCGGAAGGCGTCGTGCGCGAGCCCGGCGTGCTCGCCTCGGAGGCTGCCGAGCGCCTGCGCGAGCAGATGGCGGACGCGGCGCGCGCGGAGGCGTATGCGCTGGCGCGCCGCGCTGAGGAGGCGAGGGCGCGCGCCGAGGAGGCCGCGCGCTACGCAAGCGAGGCCAAGCTTCCCGGTCTGCGGGAGGACGCAGC
The DNA here is from genome assembly GCF_000381005.1 of Selenomonas bovis DSM 23594. Taxonomy (GTDB): domain Bacteria; phylum Bacillota; class Negativicutes; order Selenomonadales; family Selenomonadaceae; genus Selenomonas_C; species Selenomonas_C bovis. The sequence goes on along the minus strand of NZ_KB908398.1, from coordinate 44,352 downwards.
GCATCGTCGGCGGCTTACGCCGCAGACAGCGCGCGAGGCCGTCGTGCTCGCGGCCATCATCGGCCCGCCCAAGGCGTTTCGGAGCCGGGGATGGCGCGGCGGGCGGCGCACTTAGGCTGCGGCGCGCGCTGCGCGGTCTTGGTTCGTTTTCCAGACAGGCGCGCTGCGCCTTTTGCTTGCGCTCTTGGGATTTACATAGTAGAATAATACAGTATGCTTAGTCAGAGTCATGCAAAAAACAGGAAAACAAAGCCTCGTTTTTGTAGAATAGTTGTAGGTGATGGTTTTGTCGAACGCGATGTTTGATGTGATAAAGGGCGACCTGGAGCAGCTCGAGGAGCGGCTCATCGAGGCGGTCTCGTCCCCGGAGGATGAGCTCGTAACGGAGGTGGGGACGCACCTCGTGACCTCAGGAGGCAAGCGGATCCGTCCCGCGCTCTGCCTGCTCGCCGCGCACGGCGGTCCGGCGTTTTCTCTTGCGCATACGCTGCCGCTCGCGGCGGCGCTCGAGCTCATCCACACGGCATCGCTCGTGCATGATGATGTCATCGACAAGGCGGACACGCGGCGTGGCGCGCCGACGGCCAATGCGAAATGGGATAACAAGATCGCCATTCTCGCCGGTGATTATATCTTTGCGCGCGCGTTCCGCCTCGTGGCGGAGAACAATTACGGCGACCATGTGGCGAACCGCCTCGCCCAGCTCGTCGGCAATCTCAGCGTCGGGGAGATCATCCAGGACAAGCAGATGCACAAGGCCGCGCGAGACGAGGCGGACTACTATGCGCGCATCCAGAAGAAGACGGCGGACTTCCTCGAGATATGCTGTGAGCTCGGCGCGCTCGTCGGCGGCATGGACGCTGCGGCGGCAGAAAAGCTCGCGGAGTACGGCCATTCCATCGGCATGGCGTTCCAGATCACGGATGATCTGCTCGACATCCTCGAGACGAGCGAGCAGATCGGCAAGCCGGCGGGCAATGATATCCGCCAGGGCATCGTGACGTTGCCGGTGCTGCGCGCGCTCGCGGTAAGCCCCGCGCGCGAGGAGCTGCTCGCCATCGTGACGAATCCCGCTATGACGGACGAGATGGTCGCGCGAGCGCTCAGCATCGTCCGCGCGACGGACGGCGCGGCGTTCGCGCAGGCGAAGGCGGAAGCATATCTCGCACGTGCGAAGGAGGTCTTGCCGGAGGCGTTGCCGGAGGAGATCCGCGATGCCTGCGAGCAGGTGGCGGATTTCATCGGACAGCGGAATTTCTAATTCCTTAAGGAGCTACGATATGTTTGGCATCGGATTTCCAGAACTCATCCTCATCCTCATCGTCGGCCTCATCGTATTCGGCCCCGGCAAGCTGCCGGAGGCCGGGCGTGCGCTCGGCAGAGGCTTGAGGGAATTCAAGAAGGCGCAGAGCGCGCTGACGGCGGCGATGAACGCGCCGGAGCCCGCGCCGCGGCAGGCGCAGGCTCCTGTCTCTCCGTCGGATGCGGGCGCGCAGGGAAATGCTGCATTTGCGCCGCAGGCCGCGCAAGCCCCGGGAATGACGCAGGGCGCGCAGGTCTCCGGTATGCCGCAGTCCGCGCAGGCGGCTGCTGCGCCGCAGGCTGCACCGCAGCAGGCCATGAGCGCAGCGGTGCCTGTAGCACCGGCAGCGCCGCAGGCTGCTGCCCCCGTAGCGTCAGCGGCGTCAGTGCAGGCCTCGGCAGATGGCGCGGTACCAGCGCAGGCCGCAGCGTCAGCACTGACGCCGCAGGCGCAGATTCCCGCGGTGCCGCCTGCCGTGGCCGCTGGCTACGCGCCGCCGACGCAGGAGAGCGTGCGCGCGCAGATTGCAGCGCAGCAGGAGGCGCAGACGAAATGAGCAGGGAGATCGTACCCGTCCTCACGATTGCCGGCAGCGATACGAGCGGCGGCGCCGGCATCCAGGCGGACCTCAAGACGTTCCTCGCCCAGGGAGTTTACGGTATGAGCGTCATCACGGCGCTCACGGCGCAGAACACGCAGGGGGTGCAGGCGACGGCCGAGGTGACGCCGGAATTCCTCGCGGCGGAGATCGACGCGGTATTTACCGATATTCCGCCGCGCGCGGTCAAGATCGGCATGACATCGTCGCGGGCGCTCATCGAGGTAATCGCAGCGAAGCTCCAGGAATACCAGGCGGCGCACGTTGTCGTCGACCCCGTGATGGTCGCGACGAGCGGGGCGCCGCTTCTTGCCGCGGATGCCATGGAGACGCTTGTGGAGCGGCTGCTGCCGCTCGCGGAGGTCGTGACGCCGAACATCCCGGAACTCACGCGGCTCACGGGGATCGGCATTCTTGATGAGGATTCTTTCTGCAAGGCAGCGGTCCGCGCGGCGCGCGCCTATGGAACGGCCGTGCTCGCGAAGGGCGGTCATTTCACGGGCCGGGAGGCGCATGATGTACTCGCGCTGCCGGATGGCACGCTGCGGCATTTCCGGGCGCCGCGCAGCAGCAACAGGAATACGCACGGCACGGGCTGCACGCTCTCGAGCGCCATCGCGGCCCATCTCGCGCAGGGCGAGACGCTCACGGCAGCCGTCGCGGGCGCGAAAGCGTACCTGACGGGCGCCATCGGCTACGGCCTCGCGCTCGGCCGGGGCCGCGGCCCGCTCTGGCATGGCTGGTCATTGGAGGACGCGCTTGCGCGGCAGGCGCGGGGATATGGAAGACAGGGAGATTGAGTTGAGAAAGACGGGGAAAACATGCATCCTCCTCGCGGGGCTCTTGTGCCTCGCGGAGGCTTTTTCACTGGCGTCCGCGGCGGCGCAGCCGCAGGCTGCTGCGGCGGCAGTCGCTGCGGCCAGTCAGGCGATGGCTGGCCAGGCGACGAATGGCCAGGCAAACGGCGGCCGGGCAAACGACGATCAGGCGATGCCTGACCAGGCGATGAATCGCCAGGCGGGGAACGGCCAGGCGGCGAACCGCCTGCTGGCGGATGACCAGGCGGCGGCCGGCAGCAGTGCGGCGCAGGTGCCACTGGGCGGCAGCGAGGCGGCAGCTGCGCCGCAGATCGCGTTTCACGCGCGGCGCGTGCGCATCGTCTGGCCCGTCGTGGCGCGCGCCGTGCGCTATGAGGTCGTGCTGCTGAGCGGCCCGGAGGATACGCCGGACAATGTTGTCGCGCGGCAGGACTATATCTATACGAACGGCGTCGAGCTCGACCTCACGCCTTATGGCGATGATGCGGCGGGACTCTACTGGAAGGTCTATCCGCTCGACCATGACGGCCATGCCATCGCGGACAGCACGACGCCGCTGCCCATTGCGTCCGGCACGCCGGATCCCACGGCGCCGCTGCCGACGACGGAGTTCGAGCAGATGGACTACGCGCCGCTCTATCCCGTCTTTTCCTGGATCCCGACGCTCGGCGCGAAGCACCACATCATCGAGGTCTACCGCGAGCGCGATGGGGAGAAAAAGCTCGTGCGCACACTCACGGGCGGTGAATACGACGTCTATGAGGAGGGCGGCTACACGGTGCCGGGCCGCTATGACTGGCGCGTCCGCGCCGTCGATGATGCGGGTATGCCCATCTCTGACTGGTCCGCCTTTTCCTCGTTCGAGGTGACGGCGCCGACGCCCGTGGCGGCGCTCGGCGACAGCATCACGCACGGCGGCGGCGCGATGTCCGTGCCGCCAGGGTATCTCATCTATGACTGGGAGACCTACTCGCCCGTGCCGGTCAAGAATCTCGGTTACAGCGGCAACACGACGGCGGCCATGCTCGAGCGCTTTGAGCGCGATGTGCTGCCGTTCTCGCCGCGCGTGCTCGTCATCATGGGCGGCGTCAACGACTACCGTGGCACGACGTACGGCTCAGAGACCGTCGCGAACCTCGAGGCCATCCGCGCGAAATGCGATGCCTACGGCATCATTCCCGTCTTTGCGACCGTGACGCCCATCAACCCCGGCCTGATTCTGCGCTACGGACAGATCGAGGTGCCGCCCGCAGACTGGCAGGTGCACCGCGACTACATCAACCACTGGATCATGGAGCAGACCTACGCTGTCGATGTGGCGAGCGCGCTGCAGGACGCGAACGGCTGGCTCGACGCGCACTACACGACGGATGGGCTTCACCCGGATGACTACGGCAAGCGTGAGATCGGCGAACGCATCGGCACGTACCTCGCGGCGCATTTCCCGTGGATCACAGACCGCCTCGTGAAGAAGCCCGTGCCCCAGGCACTCCAGACGCAGCCGTAAGGAAGCGCTGATGAAATGAGGTGCTCTGAATTCGCGTAGATGTGCGGAATCTCTCTAGAAGACAAACCGGAGGCGTAACAGCCGAAATGCTCCGCCGCGTTTTGCGCTGAGGCTTGTCGAGGATGAGAGGACCGTGCGGATGCGCAAAGGCAGGGTGCCGGATGAATCCGCGATTCCGTCAGGGACAAAAGCAGCGGGAAGGCAGGACCGACGACCAGGTCTCAGCCTTCCCGCTTTTACTGTAAGGGCGATGCACAATGTCCGCGAAGTGGACGTTTGTGTATGTAGCTTTGGATGCCGCGCGCCGGAGCTGGTGCTGCCTCGCGTACCACACGCCGTATAAATATCTACAGATATGCTGCGGGCTTCATCTCACGGTCAAATCCATGAATTTCCGCCCATAGTCTCTGGAATAAAGTACGGTAGAAAAAACGATGAAACGAAAATAAACAAGACAATACCCTTCGTTTGTGTTATAATGAACTGAGACTAATGGGAAGGCGGTGCCCAAATTGAAAGACGAAGGTCTTATTTACACAAACGAAAATTGTATCGGCTGCAATAAATGCGTCGGCGTCTGTCTCGCGATGGGGGCCTGCATTTCTCAGGTATATAAAGGGCAGACGCACATCGGTGTCGACCCGCTGCGCTGCACGGCCTGCGGCGCGTGCTTTACCGTCTGTGCGCACGGCGCGCGCGGCTATATCGATGATACGGAGCAGTTCTTCCAGGCGCTCGCGGGCGGAGAGCATATCTCCGTGCTCATCTCGCCCGCGGTCTTTGCGCAGTATCCCGACATCTATGGGAACATCCTCGGCGCGCTGCGGCAGATGGGCGTGCGTCACATCCTGCCCGTGGCGTTCGGCGCGGATATCTGCACTTGGGCACAGCTGCAGTACCTGAAGCGCCATCGGCGCACGGGCATGATCTCCTCTCGCTGCCCGGTCATCGTTTCCTACATCGAGCATTTCCATCCGGAGCTCATCCCCGCCCTCATGCCGATCCAGAGCCCGATGATGTGCATGGCCGTCTATGCGCGCAAACATCTGCATATCGAGGACAAGTTCGCCTACATCGGTCCGTGCATCGGCAAAGCGTTCGAGAAATGGCGCAATCAGGAGCGCAAGTGCGTGGCGTACAACATCACGATCCGCTCGCTGATGAAATACCTGCGCGCCCGCGGCCTGGGCGAGCAGACGGCGCAGGAGGAGCTGAGCTACGGACTCGGCCTCTATTATCCGGCGCCCGACGGGCTCGCGGCGAATCTCAACTGGTTCCTCGGCGACGAGGAGCTCGTGCGCTCCGTCTCGGGAAAGCGCACGGCGTATGAGTGGCTCGAGCGCAACGCGGAAAAGATCGCGGCGGGCGGGATGCCCTTCACGCTCATCGACGTGCTGAACTGCCGGGACGGCTGCCTCGAGGGCACGGCGACGGAGGAGGGCTGCAACCGGCACGATGAGGCGTACTATACGCTCATGCGCCGCCGCCGCGGCTGCGAGTACCTGCACCACGAGGGCCCGTGGAGCAGGAAGCTCCCGCCCTGGGAGCGGCGCGAGCTCTTCGAGGCGCGTCACGCGGGGCTCGAGCTCTCCGACTACCTGCGGACGTATCAGGATCGCTCGGCGCAGTGCCAGGACTGGGAACCGTCGCCTGAGGAGGCGGACGCCATCTACGAGAGCATGCACAAATACGACGAGGCCTCGCGCCACATCGACTGCTCCTCCTGCGGCTACAGTACCTGTGCCGATATGATGAAGGCCATCTACAACGGCTTCAACGACTGCCACAACTGCATCCACTACGAGCAGGCGGAGGCCGACCGGCTCGAGAAGCTCAGCCTCTCCGATGCGCTCACGGGCGTCTGCAACCACAACGCCTACCTGCAGGAGACCTCCTACGGCGCAGCGACGCCGGGGCCGGGCACGGTGTTCGTCATGGCGGATGTCAACGGACTCAAGCGAGCGAACGACACCCTCGGCCACGCCGCGGGCGACCGGCTGCTGCGCACGGCGGCGCAGTATCTCGCGGCGCTCTTCGGCAAGGAGCGCGTCTACCGCGTGGGTGGCGACGAGTTCGTCGTGCTCGTGACGGACATGGCGGTATCGCAGGCCGCTGCGCGTCTGCGCGACATCCAGCAGCAGCTCGAGGAGATGGACGTCTCGATCGCCGTCGGCACCGCGGCATGCGACGCTGCGCATCGGAGTTATAAAGAGCTCAAGGCAGAAGCGGACGCGGCGATGTACAAGGACAAGATGAAATGTTACGCGCGCCACGGCTGGGAGCCGCGCGCGTGAGATGCGTCTTGAGGAATCACGGATTCATCCGGCACTTTGGACGGCCGCGGCGGCCTGCTCCGGCAAATGGGAAAATGGCGGCGGCTGAAAAGAGCAAGTGACTCCGAAAAGGCAAACAGCCGTCCCGCCTGTCAATCTGACAGGCGGGACGGCTGTTTTTTGCGCGCGGCGCAGGCGGCACCGCGCCTTGCGTTCTCCGTCAGGCGCTGTGTCTTTCCTCATTTCCCTACGCGCGGCGCGCTGGCAGGGAGACTTTCTTTCGGCAGCGTTGCCGAAAAGCGCTGCGGCGCGTCTCAGGCGTTTTCCCGCAGGCAGGCGAGGAAGCGCGCGCCGTATTTCGCGAGCTTTTTCTCGCCGACGCCGCTGACGTCTGCGAGCTCCTCCTCCGTCTTTGGCCGCAGCTCGCACATGCCGCGCAGCGTCTTGTCGGAGAAGATGAGGTAGGGCGGGATGTTCTCCTCCCGCGCGATGTCCTTGCGCAGCGCGCGGAGCTGGTCGAAGAGGCCGTCGCTTGCGGGCGCCGCTTCCTTTTCCGGCAGGATGTGCTGCGTGACGCGCGCGCGGCCGCGCAGCACGTCGTAGGCGCGGGGACGCAGGCGCACGACGGGATACTCGCCGCCCGCGAGCGCGAGATAGTCCGTCGCGATGAAGCGCTGGATCATGAGTTTGATTTCTTCGATGCTCTTTTTCGGATAGAGACCGTAGGTCGAGAGCTCGTCGAGGTGGAGGCTTTTCACGCGCTTGTCGGCGGAGCCCTTGAGCACCTGCGCGACGAGCGTGACGCCGTAGCGCTCGCGCATGCGGTAGACGCAGGAGAATACCTTCTGCGCGTCGACCGTGACGTCGACCTCGCGCATGCCCGCCTGGCAGTTGCCGCAGTTGTCGCAGCGATCCTCCGCCTCGCCGCCGAAATAGCGGATGAGGAACGCGCGCAGGCATTCGGGCGTGTGGCAGTAGTCGACCATGCGCTGGAGCTTCGCGAGCTCGATGCGCTTCCTCGCCGCGTCCTCGGTCGAGACGTCGATGAGGTAGCGCTGCGTCATGACGTCCTGCGGCGAGTAGAGCAGCAGGCACTCGCCCGGCTCGCCGTCGCGGCCCGCGCGCCCCGCCTCCTGGTAGTAGGACTCGATGTTCTTCGGCATGTTGTAGTGGAGCACGTAGCGCACGTTGCTCTTGTCGATGCCCATGCCGAACGCGTTTGTCGCGACGATGACCGCGAGGTTGTCGTAGAGGAAATCGTCCTGCACGCGCGTGCGCTCCTCGTCGCTGAGTCCCGCGTGGTAGCGGCCGGCGGCGATGTGCTTCTTCGTGAGGTGCTCGTAGAGCTTGTCGACCTCCTTGCGCGTGGCGGCGTAGATGATGCCCGCCTCGCCCTTGTGCGCGAGGACGTAGCGCGCGGCGAAGTCGCGCTTCTTCACGCCGCGGCGCACCTCGAAATAGAGGTTCGGCCGGTCGAAGTCCGTGACGTGCACATCGGGCTCCGCGAGCGCGAGCAGGCGCACGATGTCCTCGCGCACCTCGGGCGTCGCCGTCGCGGTGAAGGCGGCGACGAGCGGGCGGCGCGGCAGCGCGGCGATGAAGGGCGCGATCGCCTGATAGCTCGGGCGGAAATCGTGTCCCCACTGCGAGAGGCAGTGCGCCTCGTCGACGGCGACCATCGAGATGGCGAGCCCTGAGACGAGCGAGCGGAAGCCGTCGGCGTCGAGGCGCTCGGGTGCGACGTAGATGAGGTCGTAGGCGCCGGCGGCGATGCCCGCGTAGCGCTCGCGCGCCGCGGCGGAGGAGAGGCTGCTGTTGATGTAGGTCGCGCGGACGCCCGCGTCCCTCAGCGCGTCGACCTGGTCTTTCATCAGCGAGATGAGCGGCGAGATGACGAGCGTGACGCCGGGAAAGAGCAGCGCCGGCACCTGGAAACAGATGGATTTGCCGGCGCCCGTCGGCATGATGGCGACGGTGTCGCGGCCCGCGAGCAGCGAGCGCACGACGGGAAGCTGCGCCGGGCGGAACGCGTCGTAGCCGAAATATTTCTTCAAGAGCGCCGCCGCCTGGTCAAGGGAAAAGCTGTCTGGGTTCTGCATGAGGGGATGCCTCCGTTACGAAAGATTGCGAAAGGGGACGCGGCGCACCGGACGCCCGTCCCTTTGCTGCATCGGTCAAGCGCGCGGCATGCGCGCCTGCGGATTACAAAAAGATAAACGTTTTAACACGAATGTAAGTGCCATCTAAAGCGTGTTCAACGACACTATTTTACCATAAATCCGTTACGTATGATACATTGGGGAGAGATAGCCGCCCGCTGCGCACACATATCCGGGCGGCGCGCATCATGGTGACAGGGGACAGAGAGGGAGGATGTCATGAAACGATATTTCCGGAGGGGCGCGGCAGCCCTGGCGGCAGTGGCGCTGCTGCTCGCGCAGGCGCCGCAGGCACAGGCGCGCGACCTGAGCCTCGCGGACGCCATCGCGCAGGCGCTCGCGGCGAACACGGGCCTGCGCGTGACGGCGCAGGACGAGAGGACAGCGGCGGCGGAGCTCCGCCAGGCGAAGGGACAGAATGGCTTCTCGCTTACGGGGAGCGGCGGCCTCGACGCGAGCCAGAGCAAGGGCGAGGACCGCACGGACGGCCTCTCGCTGAAACTAAACGGCACGCTGCCGCTCTACACGGGTGGCAAGAACGAGGCGCGCATCGACGCGGCCGCGCTCGGCACGGACATCGCGGCGCTCACGACGGAGCGCGCGCGCGAAGAGCTCAAGTACAGCGTCATCAAGGCGTATTTCGACGCGCTCGAGGCGCGCAAGACCATCGCGGTCGACCAGGAGAGCGCCGACAACTACCAGGCGCACCTCACGAACGTCCAGCAGCTCTACGAGGCGGGTTCCAAGGCGCGCATCGACGTGCTGCGCGCCTCCGTCGAGCTCTCCGACGCGCACCAGACGCTCATCAAGGCGCAAAACAGCTACGAGGTGGATCTCGCGACGCTGCGCAACCTCCTGAACATCGACCGCAGCGAGCCGCTGACGCTCACGGACGATTTCGTCTACGACACCTTCGACATCAGCCTCTCCGACTGCATCGGCTACGCGCTGCGCAGCCGCAAGGACCTCCTCGCGGACCGCTATACGCTCCAGCAGAAGGAGCTCGCGGTCAAGGAGGCGAAGGCGGGGCTGCGCCCGTCGGTCAGTCTCTCCGCGGGCACGGGGCTCAGCCAGAACTTCGAGCCGGAGGGCCGTGACAGCCACAGCTGGAACGCCGGGGTCGCCGCGAGCTGGAACCTCTTCGACAGCGGCGTGACGCGGGCCGCCATCGACGAGGCGGAGGCCGCGCGCGACAAGGCGGCGCTCTCGCTCGATAAGGCGCGGCAGGACGTCGACCTCGCCGTGCGCGAGGCCTACTACAACATGCGCGAGGCCGAGCACCGCATGAGCTCGACGGCGGACGCCGTGGGGCAGGCGCAGCAGGACTACTACATCGCGTGGGAGAAATACCGCGCAGGCGAGGGCATCATGCTCGACGTCATCGACGCGCAGACCGCGCTCTCCAAGGCGCGCCTCAACGAGATCAGCGCGCAGTACGACTATGTGCGCTGCAAGGCGCAGGTCGTCGACGCGATGGGCACGGGCCTCACGGACAGCGAGCGCGCCGCGGCGGCCAGGCTCGACGCAAGCGTGCTCCAGCAGGCCGTAACGCCGGCGGGCGCGCGCCAGGACCGCGAGACGAAAGGCCTCGCTGCGCGGCAGGCGGAGAAGCAGCCGGCCGCGGAGCAGCCGGGACAGGCGGCCGCCAAGGCAGCGGAGGCGGCAGGCACGCCTCAGGCAGCGGACACAGCTGAGGCGGGAGAGAACGCACGGGCCGTCGCAGCGGACGCCCAGGAGACAGCAGACGACGTGGCGGGCGAGCTCGCCGGAAATGAGGGAGCGGAATGAAACTGAACTGGAAACTCAAGGCCGGCGTCCTCGCCGTCCTCCTCGCTGGCTGCGCCTTCGGCGGCTGGCACTACTACACGGCACAGCAGGCAGCGAAGCAGGCGGCCGCCGTCGAGACGACGCCCGTCATCCGCATGGACATCAAGTCCACGGTCTCCGCGACGGGCACGATCCGCCCCGTCGACTCCGTCGAGGTCAGCTCGAAGATCACGGCGCGCCTCAAGACCGTCGAGGTCAAGGAGAACGACGAGGTCAAGGCCGGACAGGTCGTCGCGACGCTCGACGCGAAGGACTACGCGGCGAAGCGCGACCAGGCGCAGTACAAGGTCACGAACACACAGGCGGAGTACGAGCGCATCCGCTATCTCTACAGCATCGGCGCCGACACGGAAAAGCAGCTCGAGGACGCGCAGATGAACTACGACACGGCCGTCTCCGCGCTGAGCCAGGCCGAGTCCGACGCGAGCGAGACGAACATCCTCGCGCCGATGGACGGCACCGTCGTCGGCGAGCCGAAGACCGTCGGCACGATGGCCGTTGCGACCTCGGACAACCCGACCGTCATCATGCGCATCGCCGACCTCTCCACGAAGAAAATCATGGCGAAGGTCGATGAGACCGATATCGGCAGCGTGAAGGTCGGCCAGAGCGCGACGTTCACCGTTGACGCCTACACGGACAAGACGTTCACGGCGCGCGTGACGAAGATCTCGCAGACGGACACGGCGAACACCTGGGACACGAGCACCTCGAGCTCCTCCGCGAGCACCTCCTCGTCGGCCGCCGTCATCTACTACTACGTGACGCTCGAGGTCGACGACCCTGAGAACCTGCTGCTCCCCGCGATGACCGCGCGCGTCGAGATCAATACCGCCGACAAGCCGGACGCGCTCGTCGTGCCCATCTCGACGCTCAAGACCGACGCGAACGGCTCCTATGTCATCGTGAGGAACCCGGACGGCTCGCAGGAAAACCGCTATGTGCAGGCGGGTATCTACAGCGACGACTACGTCGAGATCGTAGACGGCCTCAGCGAGGGCGAGGAGGTCGTCTCCACCTACACGGCGAAGAAGTCAAGCAGCTCGAGCAAGAGTAGCAGCCACGGCGGCCCCGGCGGCCCGCCGATGTAAGCGCGGGAGGATGGCTATGGCAGAAGCAAAGAACGTCAACACCATCGAGCTGCGCGGCATCAAGAAAATCTACAAGATCGGCGGCGAGGAGCTCGCGGCCCTCGCGGGCATCGACCTCGACATCCATCGGGGTGAGTTCGCCGCGCTCATGGGGCCGTCGGGCTCGGGCAAATCGACGCTCATGAACATCCTCGGCTGCCTCGACCGGCCCACCTGCGGCTCCTACAAGCTCGACGGCGAGGAGGTCGCGGGCCTCAGCGACGACGCGCTCGCCGTCACGCGCAACAAGAAGATCGGCTTCGTATTCCAGAACTTCAACCTGCTCTCGCGCATCTCGGCGCTCGAGAACGTCGCGCTGCCGCTCGTCTACGCGGGCGTCGGCCGGCACGAGCGGCTCGAGCGCGCGCAGCATTTCCTCGAGGCCGTCGGCCTCGGCGACCGCGGCGACCACCAGCCGAACGAGCTCTCGGGCGGCCAGCGCCAGCGCGTCGCCATCGCGCGCGCCCTCGTCAACGATCCGCACATCATCATGGCGGACGAGCCGACGGGCAACCTCGACACGAAGTCCACGAAGGAAATCATGGAAATCTTCGAGCACATGCACGAGATGGGGCGCACCATCATCCTCGTCACGCACGAGCCGGAGATCGCCGCCTGCGCGAGCCGCCAGCTCCTCGTGCGCGACGGGCGCATCACGCGCGACGAAGGGAAGGGAGTGGTCATGGATGTTGTTTAGCGAGAGCTTCCAGATGGCGCTCACCTCCCTCTACGCGAACAAGATGCGCAGCCTGCTCACCATGCTCGGCATCATCATCGGCGTCGCGGCCGTCATCGCGCTCGTCTCCGTCGGCATGGGCGTGCGCTCGAACGTCACGAGCTCCATCGCGAGCCTCGGCTCGAACATGCTCATCATCTCGCCGGGCGCCTCGCAGAAAGGCGGCGTGCGCGGCGCGGCAGGCTCCAGGAAGACGCTCAAGTACGACGACGCGAAGGCCATCGAGCAGAAGGTCAAGAACATCGACTACGTCTCGCCGACCGTCTCCTCCTCCTACCAGGTCGTCTACGGCAACAACAATTGGAACACGAGCGTCCAGGGCGTGACGCCGGAGCTCCTCTCCATCCGCTCGCTCTCCATCTCGAACGGCTCGTTCATCACGGAGAACGACCTCAGCAAGCGCCAGCGCGTCGCCGTCATCGGCACGACCGTCGCGGAGAACCTCTTCGAGGACAAGAACCCCGTCGGACAGAACATCCGCATCAACAACCAGCCGTTCAAGGTCGTCGGCCTCCTCGAGAGCAAGGGCCAGTCCTCGATGGGACAGGATCAGGACGACATGATCTACATCCCGCTCACGACGGCGATGGAGCGCATGCTCGGCATCACCTACGTCCAGTCCATCAACGTCCAGGTCAGCGACGCGACGAAGATGGACCAGGTGCAGGACGAGATCGAGACGCTGCTGCGCCAGCGCCACCACCTCGCGGCGGCGCACAAGGAGGACGACTTCACCGTCAGGAACCTCACGAGCCTCATGGAGACCGTGAGCCAGTCCACCTCCATGCTCACGCTGCTCCTCGGCGCGATCGCGGGCATCTCGCTGCTCGTCGGCGGCATCGGCATTATGAACATCATGATGGTCTCCGTCACCGAGCGCACGCGCGAGATTGGCATCAGGAAGGCGCTCGGCGCGACGTTCCTCAACATCATGATGCAGTTCCTCATCGAGTCGATGGTCATCGGCATCATCGGCGGCATCATCGGCATCGGCGTCGGCTGCGCCGCCTCGGAGATCATCGCGAGGGTCGCGGGCTTCACGACCGTCATCACCTGGGCGCCGATCCTCGTCTCCTTCCTCTTCTCCGTCGGCATCGGCCTCTTCTTCGGCATCTACCCGGCGCGGAAGGCCGCCAGGCTCGATCCCATCGAGGCGCTGCGCTACGAGTGAGGCGCGCGCCTGCAGCTTTCTTCGGCAAGCCCCTGCCGCACAGTCATCCGGCTGTGCGGCAGGGGCTTTACTATGTAAATCCCCAAGAGCGCAAGCCGTAGGCGCAGCGCGATTGGCAGGATTTACTGCAAGGGCGGGCGCACAATGTCCACGAAGTGGACGTTTGTGCGTTGAGTTTACTATGTAAATCCCCAAGAGCGCAAGCCGTAGGCGCAGCGCGATTGGCAGGATTTACTGCAAGGACGGGCGCACAATGTCCACGAAGTGGACGTTTGTGCATGTAGCTTTGTGTGCTGACGGCACCGTGCGCATGCATAACGATCCGTCATGGATGACATGAGAAAGCGTTTCTGTACAAGAGACATAAGTTCCGCTATGATAGAGCCATGCTTCAAAAAGCAGAAAGAAAAGAGAAAAAGAAGCGATGATCTGGCAACAAGGAATGGAGGAGAGGAATATGAAAAAGAGAATGTTCGGCCTATTGGCAAGCGTCATGCTATCTGTTTTCCTGCTCGCCGGCTGCGGCAGCTCGCCGGCGGCCTCGACATCAGGCTCAGGCTCCGGAGACTACCACGGCGCGCTCAAGGGCGTGGAGCTCGCGGTCGGCACATCGGGCACTTACGCGCCGTTCTCGTATTTCGACAAGGACGGCACGACGCTCACGGGCTACGACGTCGAGCTCATGGGGAAGCTCCAGGAGATCCTCGGCTTCACGCTCAAGGACGGCGCGATGAAGGACATGGACTACGGGCCGCTCGGCACCTCGCTGAGCCAGGGACAGCTCGATGTCGGCGCGGCGGCGCTCTGCGCGACGGATGAGCGCAAGAAGACGATGAAGTTCAGCGACACCTACTACGATGCGGGCATCGTCGTCATCGTCGCGAAGGATAACACCGCGATCAAGAGCGTGGACGACCTCAAGACCGGGAAGTACAAGGTCGCCGTGCAGACGGGCTGCGCCGCCTATGAGTACGCGGCTGCGAATCTGCCGGAGAGCAGCCTGCAGTCGTTCGACTCTCAGGCGCTCGCCTACAAGGCCGTCGAGGACGGGCAGGCGGATGCGACCATCTACGATCTGCCGGGCACGAACTACGGCATCAAGACCGGCGCCATCCAGGTGAAGACGGTCGGCGACGAGTTCTACAAGGGCCAGGCGCCGTACGCGCTCGCGTTCTCGATGAACATCGTGAAGAAATATCCGCACATCATCGATGATTTCAACAGCGCGCTCCAGGAACTCAAGGAGAATGGCACGCTCGACGAGCTGAAGAAAAAGTATTGCGAATAAGCCGCGGGCGGCAAGGGAGGCGCAAGTATGGACACAGCAATCATTTCGGCCGTCCTGCCCATGCTCATCAAGGGCTTCTGGGTGACGATGGAGATCGCCGTCGTCGGCATCCTGCTGGGGTTCCTGCTCGGCGCGGTCAGCGGCTATGCGCTGCAGGGGAAATGCCGCGTCGCGCGGACCGTGGCGGGCATCTACATCTGGCTCATCCGCGGCACGCCGATCGTCGTGCAGGCCCTCTACATTTACTTCGTCGTACCGGCCATCCTCTCGCTCATCGAGGGGGAGCAGGTCACGATGGACAGCGTGCTCGCCGGCATCATCGTCATCACGGTGAACGCGGGCGCGTTCATCTCCGCCATCGTGAAGGGCGCGCTCGAGAGCGTCGAGATCGGCCAGATCGAAGCGGGGCGCGCGCTCGGTCTCACCGAGCACCAGATCCTCTGGCATCTCGTGATCCCGCCGGCGTTCAAGATGATGCTGCCCGCACTCTTCAACCAGTTCATCATCTCGGTCAAGGACACGGCGATGCTCTCCATCATCTCGGTCAACGAGATCACGCGGCAGACGCAGAACTATGTGGCGCGGACGTATCAGACAATCCCGGCCTACACGATGTGCGCCGTCTTCTACCTCGTGCTACTCTCGGCGCTCATGATCCTGCAGCACGTCGTGGAAAACAAGATCAAGAAATGAGGCGACAATATGAAGGACGCAATCCTTGAGGTCACGCACCTCATCAAGACGTTCGACGACCTCGAGGTCTTGAAGGACATCAGCATGACGGTGCACGAGGGAGAGGTGGTCTGCATCATCGGGCCCTCAGGCTCCGGCAAGAGCACATTTTTGCGCTGCCTCAACCAGCTCGAGACGCCGACGGGCGGCAGCATCCGCTACCGCGGACAGGATCTCATGGAACAGGGCGCAGATATCCGCGCGTTCCGCGAGCGGGTCGGCATGGTGTTCCAGCGCTTCCACCTGTTCCCGCTCAAGAGCGTGCTCGAAAATGTCATGCTCGCGCCCGTCCTCACGGGCCACAAGAAGAAAAAGGAGGCGGAGGAACTCGCGCGATCGCTCCTCGCGAAGGTCGGGCTCGCGGGCAAGGAGGACGCGCGGCCGGCCATGCTCTCAGGCGGCCAGCAGCAGCGCGTCGCCATCGCGCGGGCGCTCGCCATGGAGCCGGAGGCGCTGCTCTTCGACGAGCCGACCTCGGCGCTCGATCCCGAGCTCGTCGACGAAGTGCTGAATGTCATGAAAGCGCTCGCGCACGACGGCATGACGATGGTCATCGTCACGCATGAGATGGCGTTCGCGCGCGACGTCGCGGATCGCGTCGTCTTCATGGCGGATGGCTACATCGTCGAGCAGGGGACGCCCGCAGAAGTCTTCGGCCATCCGAAGGAGGCGCGGACGCGCGCGTTCCTCCGCAGGTTCCTGAACGGCTGAGAGGAGGTCAGGAAATGGGAAATTTTGTCATCACCATCAATCGCGATTTCGGCAGCCTCGGGCGGCCCATCGCGAAGCGCCTGGCGGAACTGCTCGGCATCGAGTACTATGACCGCGATATCGTCGAGGCGACGGCCAAGAAGCTCCATCAGCCCGTCTCCGTCATCAGCGAGGCGGAGGAGCGGAAGGCGTCCGGGTTCTTCAGCATGCTCTTCCCGCTCGGCCGCGATACGGCGCCGCATCAAAGGACGCTCTTCGAGACGCAGGCGGCGTTCATCCAGGAGGTCGCGTCGAAGCAGTCCTGCATCATCGTCGGCCGCTGCGCGGACTATGTGCTGCGGGACCATCCGAGCGTGATGAATATCTACATCTACGCCTCGTATGCCGACCGGCTCGCGAACTGCGTCGGGCCGCTCCACATGGAGAAATCCGTCGCCAAGAAGATGATCGCGGGCGTCGACAAGGCGCGCGCGGCCTACCACCGCTACTGGGCGGGCTACGCCGCGAACGCCCCGGAACACAACCACATCATCGTCAACAGCGCGCTGCTCGAGGTCGAGGGCACGGCGCAGGCGCTCGCCGCCATCGCGCGCGTGCGGTTCGGCGCGGACATCGCGCCCGGAGAGGGGAGGGAGGGCCATGCACCTGCTGCCGCATCTCAGGACGTATGAGTACGAGATCAAGACCATCGATTCCCATACGGAGGGCGAATCCACGCGGATCGTCTACGATGGCTTCCCCCGCCTGCGCGGCGCGACCATGATGGAGAAAAAGCGGGACCTCCTGGCGCATTACGACTTTTTGCGGCGGGCCCTCATGCTCGAGCCGCGGGGGCATCGCGATATGTTCGGTGCCGTGCTCACGGAGCCTGTACATGAGGAAGCGGCGGCCGGCGTCATCTTCCTCGACAGCGGCGGCTGCCTCAACATGTGCGGCCACGGCAGCATCGGCACGGCGTCCATGCTCGTCGAGACGGGGCTCGTTCCCGCGCGTGAGCCCTATACCGAGGTCGTGCTCGACGCGCCGTCGGGGCTCATCCGGGCGCGCGTCGCCGTCGAGGGCGGACACGCAGCGTACGCGAGCATCCAGAACGTGCCGGCCTTCCTCGCGCGGGAGGGCGTCACGGTCGAGGCGGACGGGCGGCGCGTGACGGCGGACATCGCGTTCGGCGGCTCGTTCTTCGCCCTCGTCGATGCCGACGCCCTCGGACTTGCTTTAAAGACAGAAGATATTGACAAAATATCGCGCCTTGGCATGGCCATCCGCGCGGCGGTCAATGAGCGCGTCCCCGTCCATCATCCCGCGCTCGACATCGATACGGTGGATCTCGTCGAGTTCTACAGCCACAGCTGTAGCGCCGGGGCCGACCTCAAGAACTGTGTCGTCTTCGGTGACGGGCAGATCGACCGCTCGCCCTGCGGGACGGGGACGAGCGCCAAGATGGCCGTCCTGCACGCGCGCGGCGCGCTGCCGCTCCGCCAGCCGTTCCGCTACGAGAGCATCACGGGCTCGATCTTTACGGGCGAGGCGCTCGCAGAGACAGAGATCGCGGGCGCGCCGGGGCTCGTCGGCATCATCCCCCAGATCACGGGCAGCGCCCACATCACAGGCATGAACGACTGGGTGCTCGACGAGCGCGACGCGCTGCGCTACGGTTTCCTGCTCGGCCGCGCCTGCAAGACGGCCGAGCACGGAGAAGGCGTGCAGGAACGCCCGCGCGCCCGTCTCTGCGGCGCCTAGGAAGAGAATTTGACATCAAGAAGGTGAAGATATGAAGCTATGGCATTATCCGCTGCGTCAGGGCGTCGGCGCGCCCGCCGTGCCCGTCGTGCAGCCGGGCGACCATGTGCGCCGCGGCGCCCTCATCGCCGCCGCTCCCGCGGACGCGCTCGGCGCGCCCATCCACGCGAGCGTCACGGGGCTCGTCCGCAGCACGGAGGGCACCATCGTGATCGAGGGAGAGCGCGCCGAGGACTATGAGAAGCTCGCGCCCGCAGCGCCGCTTTCCATGCTGCGCGCCTCGGGGCTCATCGGCCTCGGCGGCGCGGGCTTTCCGACCTGGATGAAATACAGGTCGCCGCTCCCCGCGGGCGGCACAGTCATCGTGAACGCGGCGGAATGCGAGCCCATTCTCTCGCACAACCTGCTGCGCGCCGAACGTCAGCCGGACGGCATCGTGCGCGGGCTCTGCCTCGCGATGGATCTCGCGCAGGCGGCGCATGGCGTCATCGCCATCAAGGCGATCCACACCGCCGCCGTCCGCGCGCTCGAGACGGCCATCGCCCACGGCGCGGGCGGGCGCGACATCTCGCTGCACCTGCTGCGCAACCTCTACCCGATGGGCGAGGAGCGCGCGCTCGTGCGGGAGGTGCTCGGCAGGCTGCTGCCTGTGACGGCGCTGCCCCTCGAGGCGGGCGCCATCGTCTCGAACGCCGAGACCATCTACCGGCTCCACGAGGCCGTCGATCTCGGCAAGCCGCTCATCGACAAGGACCTCACCGTCGCCGGCAAGCTCCGCGCGCATCCCGGCGAGATCCTGCCGCTGCTCGACGTGCCCATCGGCCGCAGCGTCGCCGCCGTCTTCGCGGACGTCGGCGGCCTGCCGCCGGAGGACAGCTACGGCGAGCTCCTCATGGGCGGCCCGTTCACGGGTCATCGCACGACGCCCGCGACGCCTGTCGTCAAGACGACGGGCGGTCTCATCGCGGCGGAGTGCTTCCCCAAGGGGCCCGCGCGCATCGGCCTCCTCATCTGCGCCTGCAGCGCGGACGAGGCGCGCCTGCGGGAGGTCGCGGCCTCCCTCGGCTCGGAGGTCGCGGGCGTCGCCTGCTGCAAGCAGGCACTGCCCGTCAAGGCGGCGCGCAAGTGCCAGAACCCCGGCATCTGCCCCGGCCAGGTCGCGAAGATCCTCGCGCTCAAGAAAGCCGGTGCGGAGGCCGTGCTCATCGGCAACTGCACCGACTGCACGAACACCGTCATGAGCTGCGCGCCGCAGCTCGGCCTGCCCGTCTACCATGTGACGGATCAGGCGCTGCGCGCCGTCAATGAAAGGCTCATCCGCAAGATCCACGAACACATCGCATGAAGGCGCTAAGGAACCACTGATCCTAAATAATTGCGCCATAGGAGGGAACCATCTATGTCCATGACCAAAGAACTGGCCGAGCAGCATCTCGGAGATCCCGCAGTCTTCTGCTGCCGCCGTCAAAAAGGACTCACCATCAGCGCTGCCGACCTCGAGGATCCGTCCATCTTCAGTGACATGGAGGAGGCGGGGCTCCTGAAGCTCAGCCCTGACGGCCTCACCGTCGCCGAGGTGCTCGGCGCGACGCTCACGCAGGACGTCGAGGCCCTCACGCCCATCACGAAGGATGTCCTTGACCATGTGAACGCCCCGGCAGCGGCCCGCGCCGCGGCGCCCGCCACCGACACGCCCGCTGCCGATGCGCCTGCCGCCGACACGCCCGCTGCGATCCCTGCCGTCAGAGACGACGGCACGCTCCACATCCGCATCGATGCGGCCGAGCATATCCGCGGTCTCTCCATCGACCTGCCGCTCGCGGGCGGCGCGCCCAAGGTGACAGGCGCACCCGCAGCGCCCGCCGCCGCTGCGGGTGCGGGCAAGAAAAAAGTCATCCGCACGCTGAAGAAGCAGCACATCCGCATCAAGGACGCCGTCATCGGCACGGAGACGAAGATTGCCGACGGCATCCTCACCATCGACGGCGCCATCGTCGAGCGCGCCGTGAAGGAAGATCCGCTCTGCAAGCGCCTCACGCTCGACGTCATCCACCCGGACGAGCGCCATATCTACACGGACACCATCATGGACGTCTGCCCCATCGCGACGAAGGTCGAGGGCGCGCTCGGCGAGGGCACGACGAAAGTCGCGGACGGCGTCGTCTTCCTCCTCACGGGCGTCGACGAGGACGGTGTGCAGGTGCATGAATTCGGCTCCTCCGAGGGCTATCTCGACGAGAAGATGTACTTCGGCCACCCCGGCTGCGCTGACGAAAACGACATCATCATCCGCTGCCACGCCGTCATCGCCAGGAAATCCGGCATGACGCGCCCAGGTCCCTTCGCCGCGCACAAATGCGAGGACTTCATCATCCAGGCCGTGCGCGATCAGCTCAAAGGCTACGAGGGCGAAGTCGTGCGCGAGGAGCTCTGCGAGGACCTGCGCCGCGAGGGCAACCCGCGCGTCGTCCTCGTGAAGGAGATCATGGGACAGGGCGCCATGCACGACAACGTCATCTGCCCCGAGGAGCCCTGCGGCGTCAAGGGCGGCCAGAAAAACGTCGACTGCGGCAACGTCCCCATCATGCTCACGCCGAACCAGGTGCGCGACGGCTCCATCCACGCGCTCACCTGCATCGGTCCCGCGACGAAGGAAATGACGCGCCACTACATCCGCGAGCCGCTCGTCGAAGGCCTCGCGGCCGACAGCGAGCTCGACCTCATCGGCGTCGTCTTCGTCGGCTCGCCGCAGGTCAACGATGAGAAGCTCTGGGTCTCCGAGCGCCTCGGCTCCCTGCTCGAGAGCCTCGACATCGACGGCTGCATCATCACGACGGAAGGATTCGGCAACAACCACATCGACTTCATCCAGCACATCGGCCAGGCCGGCAAGCGCGGCATCCCCGTCGTCGGCGTCTCGTTCTGCGCCTACCAGGGCCAGCTCGTCGTCGGCAACAAGTACGCGACGGCCATGGTCGAGGAGAATATGGATGCGGGCGGTTTCGAGAACAACATCGCGGGCTGCTCCTGCGTGACGAAGGAAGTCGCCGCGCGCGCCATCCAGATGCTCAAGAACAAGATGGCGGGCGTCGCCATCCTGCCGCCGGAGAAGAAATGGAACAACGCGATCATCAACGCGAACAACCGTCTGCTCGGACTTTCGGAGACGGCGCTCGTAGAAAGCGGCACGCTCCATTGAACGCGCCGGACGTCATGATCAGCCCCGTCCTCATGGGCGGAACGGTCAGGGAACTCCGGGACGGCCAGGTGAAAGTCCATCTGCATGGCCGCCTCGGCGTGCTGACCGTACCGCGCAGGCTCGTCGTCGAGCAGGAGCGTCTCGCCGTTGGCGCGGAGGTGAAGTTCTTCTTCAGCTATCTTTGGATCGCGCCGCACCGCGGCGACTATGAGACCGCCGCGATGGATCCGGCGGAGGAGATTTTCCCCGCGCTGCTCGGCGGCGAGGTGACGGAGGTCAACGACACCGCCGTCAAGGTCGCCGTCACAGGCGGCCTCGGCACGGTCGCCGTGCCGCGCCGCTGGGTATTCACGGACGTGCCGCTCGCCGTTCATCAGTGCGCGGAGTTCTATTTCAGTTGCATGCATCTCGTAGAGAAAGGGAGGATACAGCCATGAGCCTTACCACCGTTGCAGGAATGCAGTCAGAGATTTTCGTTCCCCTCACGCCGCCGCCCGTATTCACCGAGCTCAAGAAGCCGCTCTCTGAATGCAAGGTCGCATTCATCACCGCGGGCGGCATCCACAAGAAGAGCCAGACGCCGTTCAACACCTCAGGCGACTTCTCCTACCGCGTCATCGAGTTCGACACGCCGTCGAGCGAGCTCATGGTCACGCATGGCGGCTTCGACAACTCCGACATCAACAAGGACGTCAACGCGATGTTCCCCATCGACCGCCTGCACGAGCTCGTCGCGGCCGGCTTCATCGGCTCGCTGGCCGCTGAGACCTACACGTTCATGGGTGGCGGCGGCAACGTCGAGAAATTCCGGAACGCCACCGGCCCGGAAATCGCGAAAAAGCTCAAGGCGCAGGACGTCGACATCGTGCTCTGCACGGGCGGCTGCGGCACCTGCCACCGCTCGGCGACCATCGTCACGCGCTGCTGCGAGGCCGCGGGCATGAGCTGCTGCGTCATCGCGGCGCTGCCGCCCATCGCGCGTCAGCAGGGTGC
The DNA here is from genome assembly GCF_000381005.1 of Selenomonas bovis DSM 23594. Classification (GTDB taxonomy): domain Bacteria; phylum Bacillota; class Negativicutes; order Selenomonadales; family Selenomonadaceae; genus Selenomonas_C; species Selenomonas_C bovis. The sequence goes on along the minus strand of NZ_KB908398.1, from coordinate 22,167 downwards.
GCCGCGCATCACGGCGCCGCACGTCCCCATCGGCTCGAACGCCGGCGAGCCGAACAACATCCCGATGCAGACGGCCATCGTCAAGGAATCCCTCGAATGGGTGCGCGACTGCCCGAGCTACAACCAGATCAAGGTACTTCCCTACGAGTACCGCCATAATGTATAATAACGGATGAAGAAACCCCGAAGGCTCTTGGGCTTTCGGGGTGATTTTTTTGGGAAGAGCGAATCAATCAGCGATTTCTTAGGAGGTACATCTATGGAACAGAAAGGAAACAGTGCCTGCGGCGCGGCCTGCGTCGCGCTCGCGGGCATCCTCTGGGGCATCCTCGGGCTTTTCGTGCGCGCGCTCGGCGACAGCGGCCTGACGCCGTTCGATGTCGTGGGCGTGCGTGCGCTCGTCGCGGCGGGGGCGCTGCTGCTCTTCCTGCTCGCGACCGACCGGCGCGCGCTCCTCGTGCGGCCGCGCGACCTCTGGTGCTTCCTCGGCACGGGGCTCTGCAGCATCGTCTTTTTCAACTACTGCTATTTCACCGCCGTGCGCATGATGTCGCTCGCGAGCGCCGCCGTGCTGCTCTACACCGCGCCCGCGTTCGTCATGCTGCTCTCAAGCGCTCTCTTCGGCGAGCGGCTCACGCGGCGCCGGATCGCGGCGCTCCTCTGCACCTTCCTCGGCTGCGCGAGCGTGACGGGTGTATTCGGCGCACAGCAGAGCCTCACGCTCGCGGGCGTCCTCATCGGGCTCGGCGCGGGGCTGGGCTACGCGCTCTATACGATCTTCGGCCGTTATGCGCTCGCGCGCGGCTACCAGGCGCCGACGATCACCTTCTACACCTTCCTCATCGCGGCGCTCTGCGTCTGTCTAGCGGATGGCACGGCGCGCCTGCGCGCGGCGGCCGCCGCGCCGGAGGCGCTCGCGCTCATGCTCGCGCTCGGCCTCGTCTCGACCGTCGCGCCGTTTCTGCTCTACACCATCGGCCTGCGGACGCTCTCCGGCGCGCGCGCCTCGATCATCGCCTCCATCGAGCCCGTGACCGCGGCGCTCCTCGGCATCGCCCTTTACGGCGAGCAGCCGGGCTTCGGTACGCTGCTCGGCCTGCTGCTCGTGCTGCTCGGCATCTTCCTCGCGCGCAAGGCGTGAGACGTTTCTGCCCCGCCGCACCGGGGAGGTGTGCCCGCCGGGGGAGCGCCTCTAGGGGAGCAGCGCGCCCTAGAGGCAGGGCGTGAGCGAGGCTGCGGCGGCGGGCGGCAGGTCCCGCGCGACGCTGCTTTTGGCGATCTGGTCGATGAAGCGGCGCGCCGCCGGCGTGAGCGAGGCTTTCTCCTTGTAGGCGATGCCGAGGTCGCGGTGGAACTCCGGCGCGAGCGGGATGGCGTGGACGAGGCGCTCGACGCCGAGAATCACGAGCTTCGGCAGGATGCTCAGCCCGAGGTGGTTCGCGACCATGGCGACGATGGCGTGGTCGTCCTTTGAGGTGAGGCGGATGTCCGGCCGGATGCGCGTCGTCTCGAGCATGTGATGGATATCGTAGTCCGTGCCGTCCGCGGAGAGGATGAAGGGCGCGTCCGTCATGCGCTCGACGGGAAACGTTTGCATGGACAGGTAAGGCGCTTCGCGCGGCAGGATGGCCATGAGCGGATCGTTCCATAGTGACATCCAATGGAGCGCGCCGATCTGCCGGTGGCTCAGGATGCCGAAATCCGCGACGTTGCCCGCGACCCAGCGCACGATGTCATCCGTGCCGCCTTCCATGAGCTCGATGGTGATGCGCGGATATTTCTCCTGGAAGGCGGCGAGATAGTGCGGCAGCAGCACGCGGGAGACGCTCGCGAACGCGGCGATGGTCAGATGGCCCTCCGAGAGCCCCTTGATGTCCGCGATGTGCTGCTCGAGCAATTTATTCTCTGCGAGCAGGCGGCGCACATAGGGGAGGATCTCCTGCCCGGAGGACGTGAGCTCGACGCCGTTCTTGCTGCGGCAGAACAGAGGAAAGCCGAGCTCCCGCTCGAGCAGCCGCAGCGTGCGGCTCACGCCGGGTTGTGTGTAGCCCATGCGGTCGGCTGTCTTCGTGAAATTTCCCGTCTTCGCCGCGTCGGCGAAGACCTCGTAGCGCGTCAGTTCCATGATCATCACACACCGTTCCTTGAAATAGAACGAGGGCAGTCACGCATCTGTGACTGCCCTCGTTGGCATCCATATGATTCTATTTTAGCGAGAAATGACGCGGATGGCAAGAGCGGCAGGCAAATCAAATGCCCGCAGCCTGCGAAGGCAGGGGCGGGCACATGCGGCTGGACGGGCAGGCGGACGGCCGCCGTTCTTACTTGTTGATGATCAGCGCCATGAAGACGAGATCTTCCGTCTTCGACGCGTTCTCGATGCCGTGCTTTTCGCCGTCGGCGCAGAACGTCGTCGCGCCGGCATGGAGCGTGACCTCGCGGCCGTTGTCGTTGTAGAGCGCCGTACCGGAGAGGATGTGGTAGGTCTCCGTGTTGCCGTGGTGCTCGTGGACGCCGAGCGAGCAGCAAGGCGGGATGATGACCTTGGAGAACATGCCGCACTTGCCGTCGAGCTCCTTCTCCGTGAGGAGGTGTACGATGGTGACGGTGCCCTTGCCGCCTGCTTTTTCCGTGGCCTGGACGGGATTCGGTTCGATGAATGCCATGGTGAAGACTCCTTTGCTCTGATGGTTGTTTTCTGATGGTTTCCTGACTGCTATATCTATTAGACACGCAGAGGGTGTTTTCCTCTTTTATGCGCGGAGAAACGCGCGTTTTTTGATGACGTTTTCGAGGATCCATGCCATGAGGTGGTCGCTGGCGGCGCAGCCGACGAGGTCGGCTGCCGCTTTCGTCGCGGCGTGAGCGTTGCCGGAGGCGACGCCGACGTCCGCCGCGCGCAGCATCTCGTTGTCGTTGAGGAAGTCACCGGCGGCGATGATGATCTTGCCGCTTCCCGCCGGCAGACGGCGGAGCTCCTCGAGCATGGCGCCCTTGGAGGCGTCTTTGGCGACGAACTCGAAGTAGTTGACCTCCGAGTAGAAGGTCGTCGCGAGCGCGTCCATGTGCTGGGCGTGTACGGCCGCTTCCAGGCGCCGCAGCTGCGCGGGCGTATCGTTGACGAAGAATTTCAGCCAGGGCGTCTCCTGGGGATCGGAGAGCGGCGCGAGCGCCGTGTGTACGATGTGGAAGAATTCCTTGGCAAGCCTCGGATCGTCATAGGCTGGATCCGTGATGATGTGGCAGCCGTCCGCAGTGTAGATTTCGATGCAGGCGGTGGGGAGGAGATGCTGGCAGGCGGCGGCGAAGCGCGGCCAGCAGGCGGGATCCTCAGGCGGCGAGGGGAGCGGGCGCACGCAGAGCGGCGTTTTTCGCTGCCAGTCGTAGAGCATGGCACCGTTGTAGAAGATGCTCGGTGCCTGGATGGGGAGGCCCTTTACGAAGCCGACGGAGTCCTCGGGCGTGCGTCCCGTCGCGATGCCGAAGCAGCCGCCGCCCGCGGTGAAGGTCTCGATGGCGCGGCGGTTCTCGTCCGAGACGCGGCCGCCGTGCGGGACGAGCGTGCCGTCGAGATCGGTGATGAGCAGGATGTTTTCATAAGGTTTCATGGCGATCTCCTTCCAGCCGGATGCCGCCTGCTGCCTGGCGCAGGAAGGCCCGGGGCGATGTGTGCAGGTATTTCTTGAAGACCTGGCAGAAATTCTTGTAGTCGCCGAAGCCTGTCTGCTCGGCGATCTCGTAGACGCGCCAGGTGCCTGCGGCGAGCAGGTCGATGCTCTGCTGCAGGCGGTAGCGGGCGAGCAGGCTGCCGAAGGTCTGTCCCGTCGCGTCCTTGAGCTTTCGTGAGAGGTAGCTTTGCGAGACGCCCTGCTCAGAGGCAATCTGCTCGAGACTGAGCTTCTCGCGGTAGCGCGTCTGGATGGCTGCGAGCACGGCGCGGACATAGGGGCTTTCCGCCTGCTGCAGGCGTTCGCGCAGCGCCGCCCAGTCCTTGAGGGCGCGCGTGCTTTCTCCGGTGTCGTCCTCGTCTGGCTGTCTTGGCGGGAGTACGGGAATCTTTTCGAGCACGCGCTGGAGCTCGGCTTCGTCGACGGGCTTCAGGAGGTAGTCGGCGGCCTGCAGGCGGAGAGCAGCCTGCGCGTAGGAAAAGTCCGCGTAGCTCGTGAGGAAGATGATGGCAGGGGCGTGCGCGCATTCTTTCAGACGCCGCGCGAGCGCGAGCCCGTCAAGACGCGGCATGCGGATGTCTGTGAGGACGACGTCTGGTTGCAGGGCTTCGATGCGCGGCAGGGCGGCGAGACCGTCGGGCGCGTCGCCGACGACGCTGCAGCCGAGGCGGAGCCAGTCGATGGTGCAGACGAGGCCGCGCCGGATGATGTCTTCGTCCTCGACGATGAAGATTTTCTTCATGGGGAGCATTCCTCCATTTCTTCTTTGCGGACAGCGGGAAGGGTCAGCGTGACGCGCGTGCCGCTCGTTTCGGGGCAGGCGATTGCGAGGCCGTATGCCTCGCCGTACATGAGCTGGATGCGCCGGTGGACATTGTAGAGTCCCGTGTGGCGGCTCGAGGCGTTCCGGCTCTTGAGCAGGGCGCGCATTTCCGCGAGCTTCGCGGCGCCGAGCCCCTTGCCCTGGTCCTCGATCGTAACGCGGAGCAGCGCACCGTCGCGGCGTACGGTGAGCCGGACGCTGATGTTGCCGTCGTCGTCGCTGCCGTAGCGGATGGCGTTCTCGAGCACGGGCTGGAAGAGGAGCTTCGGGATGGCAGCGCAGCGCGCGGCGCGCGCGATGTCCTCCTCGTAGCGTAGGCGGCTGCCGAAGCGGTACTGCTGGATCTTCAGGTAGTTGTGCGTGTAGGCGAGGTCCTCGTCGACGGTAACCTGGCGCACGTCGGTGCGGATGCTGTAGCGCAGCAGGGAGGAGAGCGCATGGATCATCTGCATGGCCGCGTCCGGGTCGAGCTTGATCATGAATTTGATGTTCTCGAGTGTGTTGAAGAGGAAGTGCGGCTGGAACTGGGACTCGAGCTGGCGCACTTCGGAGATGACGGTCGCCCGCGTCTCAGCTTCGTGCTGCTGCATGAGCGCGCGGAGGCTGTGCGTCATGTGGTTGTATGCTTCGGTGACGACCTCGAGCTGGCTGCCTCTCCGCACGGTGAGCTGCGCGGAGAGGTCGCCGCGCTTGGCGCGCGCGAACGCCTCGACGAGCTCGTCGACGGCCTTGGCACGGCGCGCGCTCTCCTGACCGACGCTGCAGAGGATGATCGGCACCATGATGAGCGCGATGGCGAGCAGCAGGCCAGCACCGATGAGATAGCGCAGCAAGAGGTCGGTGACGGGTGTGATGGCATAGAGCGTGCAGCCCTGCGGGAGCGGTTGCTGCGTGATGTAGTATTCGTCCTTCTGGTAGGTGATGCGTTTGCTGGATGCGGCTGCCACGACGTCTGCGACCTTGCCGAAGCGCGTCGTGAAGGGGCCGCCGCCCGTCGCGAGCACGCCGTTCTGGAAGTCGTCCGCGAGCAGGAAGTAGAGATGGGGGGAGGTGATGCTGTGCGTGAGGTATTCGCCCGGCACGACGAAGAGCATGTAGCCGGCGAGCGCGCCGTCTTGCACGATGGCGCGGCCGACGAGCAGGTCGCGGCTCGCTGCGCCGGGATGCGTCAGGAACTCCGCTTGCGCACGTGCCGGCTGCTCCTTGAGGCGACGCACGATGCCCCAGGTTTCTGAGAGCGGCGTGAGCGCGGCCGGGAGTGTGTGACGGCTGCCGAAGAGGACGCGGCAGCTGCGGTCGAGTAGGAAGAACTGCGTCGCGTCGTGCGTGATGTTCACTTCATGGTAGAGATAGGCGTAGAGCTCCGTGCGCAGCGGGCTGGGCGCGCCGAGCGACGCGAGGGGCTGCGGCCCGTCTGCAAGCCGCTCCGCCACGCGGTCCGCGCGCTGCTCGTAGTCCGTGAGGATGCCCGTGAGCACCTCGGCGGCCGTCTGCCGACTCGCCTCGTTGCGCATGACGATGTAGTGATGCCAGCTGAAGCAGATGAGCAGCGAGCCGAGGAAGGCGAGGAGCAGCACGGGGACAAGCGCGTATTTCGTGAGCGCGCGCCGCACCTCCTCCTGGAACTGGTGATGCAAGTCATCGCTTCCTTTCCTTGGGGAATCACTGCGCTAGGCAGCGCTTCCCCTTTGCTGTTTCTTCCATTATAAAGGAATGAGGGCCGATGAGAAAGGGTGCCGCCTCAAGGAAGCACTGATTCATTCAGCGTTTCTTTGAAAAAGTGCGGCACCCGCAGGCAATATGCTCACTGCACGCTGGTGAAGATGTCTTTGAATTTATCCAGCCATGCTTTCTTGTCCTTGTTGACGACCTGCTCGTCGTCCGTGATGATGTGGATCTGGGATTTCTCGAGGAGACCGGCGGGCGCGGGAACGTCATCGCGCACGCTGCGGCGGTGGAGCTTCTGCGTGATCAGCGTCTGGGCTTCCTTGCTCGTGATGAAGTCGATGAATTTCTTGGCGTTTTCCATGTGTTTGGCATGCTTGATGATGTAGATGCCGTCCGGCTTGGAGATGACGCCTTCCTTCATGTAGACGAGTTTGACGGGTGCGCCGTCCGCGACGTATTTTGCGCCGCCTTCCTCGAAGGTGCAGCCGACGACGTACTCGCCGTCCGCGACGCCCTTGTAGACGGCGGAGGAGCCGGAGAGGAGCTTGCCGTCGAGGTTACGGCAGAATTTCTCGACGTAGTCCCAGCCCTTGTCCGGATCGCCGTTGCCCATGGCGTAGAGCATGTTGATGAGGTGCTCGTAGGAAGAGGAGGATTTCGAGGGATCGGCCATGGCAATCTTACCCTTGAGCGCCGGGTTCAGGAGGTCTTCGTAGCCTTCGACTTTGATGTCGCCGATGAGGTCTGTATTGACCATGATGACGCTCGGGATGTCGGTGAAGCGCGTGATGGATCCCTCGGTGTTCTTGAAAGCATCCTGTACATGCTCTTCATTCGCCGATTTGTACGGTTCGAAGAGGTTGGCCTTCGGCTTCATCGTGGAGAGGGAGCCGCCCCAGAAAATATCAGCGAGCGGGTTCGCTTTCTCGGATTCGACGCGTTTGAGGAGTTCGCCGGTGCCGGCGGCGACGACTTCGACCTTGATGCCGCTCTCCTTCTCGAATTCCTCAACGAGCGGGTTGATGAACGAGAGCGGATGCGGGCAGTAGATGACGAGCTTGTTTTCGTCGTCGCCTGCCGAGGCGCTGCCGGAAGAGGCATCCTTGCTGCCGCCGCAGCCGGCGAAGCAGGTGGTGAGCAGGGCCGCGCTCAGGAGCGTGGCGAGAACTTTCTTGAGTTTCATGGGGATTCCTCCTTTTTGAAAATGATGGGAACGTCATCGGAGTTTACAGCGTCACATCGCGGCGGCCGGAGACCTTGAAGAAGATCACCATCGCCGTGATGGTCGTGAGTGTGAGGATTGTCGAGAGTGCGGCGGCTGTGCCGTAGCTCGCGCGGATGACCTCGGTGTAGATGGCGACGGACATCGTCTTCGTCGCGCCGGTGAAGAGGATGACGGATGAGCTCAGTTCGTTGATCGCGGTGATCCAGGAGATGATCGCGCCGCTCATGACGCCTGGAAGCATCATGACCGCCGTGACCTTGAAGAACGTCTTGAGTGGTGACGCGCCAAGGCTGATGGAGGCCTCCTCCATGCTCGGACTCAGCTGATAGAGGATCGCGGAGCTCGAGCGCAGCGTGTACGGCAGGCGCCGGATGACGAGCGAGATGATGATGATGAACGCCGTGCCGGAGAGCAGCAGCGGCTCGTCGTTGAAGGCGAGGAGCAGCGTGATGCCGAGGACGGAGCCGGGGATGATGTACGGGAACATCGTCAGCGTGTCGATGATGTCCGTCAGCCAGCTCTTGCGGCGCGTCGTGAGGTAGGCGACCGTCATGCCGAGGAAGATGATGATGACGATCGCGCTCGTGCTGAAGAGGTAAGTGTTGCGGATGGCGGTGCCGAGGGACTCGAAGATCGTGCGGTAACTGTCGAGCGAGTAGCCGTCGACGAAGATGGAGCCGCTCGTCTTGAGGAACGACGTGTAGATGACGACGAGCTGCGGGATGAGCGAGAGCGCGACGAGCAGGTAGATGCAGGCGTGCATGAGCACGTTCTTCCAGCCGTGCAGTGCGCCCGTCTGCATGGGGCGCAGAGAGCTCATCGTGAATGATTTGCGGTTGACGATGTATTTCTGCACCATGAAGATCGTCGAGGTGATGAGCACCATGATGGCGGCCATGGCGGCGGCGAAGTTGGCCTGATCGCCAACCTCGTTGATGAACTCCGAGTAGATCATGACTGGCATGACGTTGAAGCCCTCGCCGATGAGCATCGGCGTGCCGAAGTCCGCCATGGCGTTCATGAAGACCATGAGCGCGCCTGCGAGGATGGTCGGTGTGATGAGCGGGATGATGATTGTCACGACTTTGCGGATGCCGCTGCAGCCGAGACTTTCCGCCGCCTCGATGAGGGCGGAGTCGATGTTCTTCATCGCGCCCGCGACGTAGAGGTAGATGAACGGATAGAGCTTGAGCGTCAGCACGAGCAGGATGCCGGCGAAGCCATAGATCGATGGGAAGTCGATGCCGTAGTCCGCAAGCCAGCGCGTCAATATGCCGCTGCGCCCGCCGATGAGGATCCAGGAGTACGCGCCGATGAAGGGCGGGGAGAGCAGCGAGATGATGATGCAGACCTCGACGACGCTCTTCGCGCGGACGCGATAGAGCGTCATGAAATAGGCGAGCGCCGTGCCGATGAGGACGGCGAGCAGCGTCACGCAGGTCGTGACGGAGAAGCTGTTGATCATCGACTGGTAGTAGTATTTGCGCTCGAAGAAGTGCGCGAAGTTCGCCAGCGACCAGCTGCCGGTCGCCGCATCCTGGAAGGCGCTCACGAAGAGCGAAAAGAGCGGGTAGATGAGGAAGAGGCCGAAGACGGCGATGGAGAGCAGCGTGATGCCCGCCCAGAAATCCCAGCGAAATCTCCTATTCATGACGCACCACACCTTCCATCAGGCTGTGGCTGCCGTCGGCGGTGAAGACGTTGATCTTCCGCGCGTTTGGCCGCAGCGTCACCGTGTCGCCCGTCTCGAGGATCTTTTCCGCGTGGCCGAGGTCCTGGCTGAATTCGATGGAAGGCTGCTTCGGCAGCACCAGCTCCTCGGGGAATGTGAGGCCGTAGGTGATGTATTTGCCGAGGAAGACCTTGCTGTGCACCTGGCAGGTGAGGCCGTCGCCCGGCGCGCGGATGGAGAATTCCTCCGGGCGCACGGCGACAATGACGGGCATGCCGTCCGTCGCCTCTGACGAGAGATTCGCCATGGGCACCGTGTAGCCGTCGGCAAAGACGATCGCCTTTGTGCCGCCGGCGTCTCGTACTGTCGCGCGGAAGAGGTTCGAGTGGCCGATGAAGGTCGAGACGAAGACGTTGTAGGGGCGCGTGTAGATCGTGTGCGGCGACGCCGTCTGCTGGATCTCACCCTTCTTCATGACGGCGATGCGGTCGGAGATGGAGAGCGCCTCCTCCTGGTCGTGCGTGACGTAGACCGTCGTGATGCCGACCTGCTTCTGCACCTCGCGGATGGCCGAGCGCATCTCCACGCGCAGCTTGGCATCGAGGTTCGAGAGCGGCTCGTCCATCAGGAGGACGCTCGGATGGATGACGATGGCGCGCGCGAGTGCGACGCGCTGCTGCTGGCCGCCCGACAGGCGTTCCGGCAGGCGGTCCTGATACTCTGTGATCTGCACGACGTCGAGTATCTTGTCGACCTTGCGCTTCATCTCGTCCTTCGGCACTTTGCGGAGCTTCAGTCCGTACTCGACGTTCTCGCGCACGGTGAGATGCGGGAAGATCGCGTAGCTCTGGAAGACCATGCCGATATTGCGCTTGTGCGCGGGGATGTCGTTGATGACCGTGTCGTTGAACTTGATTTCGCCGCCCTCGATCGTATTGAAACCTGCGATCATGCGCAGCAACGTTGTCTTGCCGCAGCCGGACGGACCGAGCAGGGTGAAGAACTCGCCGTTCTCGATGCTCTCGGAAAGCCCGGGGATGATCGTGAGATCCCCGTAGCGCTTGATGACGTGGTCTGCTTGGATTGCGACACTCATGTAGTTCGCCTCCCTTTTTCTTTTCGGAAGCAGGATTCTTTCGCGCTTCCTGGTAGGTGTCTTTCTTGATTCTTAGTATAGGAAATGAAAAACGTAAAAACAATCCAAAAATAAGGATAATTATCGCTGAAAATGAACAAAACAATTGCAAGTGCTACGCGAGAATGCGCTGAGGCGCTGAGGCGGCGTGCGGCTTTCCTTTCTTTTTTTAGGAAAATTTGTTATAGTAGACTGCACGAGCGTCCGCATTGCGGGCGCTAGGGCCCCTCTCTTGGCTGCTGCCCGGCGGTCTGTGGGGCGTCGCGCGTTATGCGGGAAGGGGCGGGGATATCTTGCCGTGGAGGGAGATTCATGGTTTATTTTCTGAAGTTCGGCGCGAGCTGGGTGCTGCCGCCGGGCATTTTCATCGTGATATTCTTCGCGCTCGCGTGGTATGCGTGGCGGCGGCGGGAGCGCCGGCTCGCCGCGTGCCTCGCGGGCGTGACGTTTGTATTCTATCTGCTCTGCACGGGGCTGGTGGCGGAGCGGACGCTCGGCAGCCTCGAGCAGGCGTATCTGCCGCCGGCGGAGCCCGCGGGCGACGTCATCATCATGCTCGGCGGCGGTGCGATGCCGGACTCGCCCGATGTCGATGGCGTGGGCGCGCTCTGCGCGAGCCCCGCGAACAGGCTCCTCACGGCGGTGCGCCTGCAGCGGAAGCTCGGCGTGCCCATCCTGCTCTCGGGCGGGCAGGTCTACGAGGATACGGGCGCGGAGGCGAAGATCGCGCGGCGCATGCTCATCGACCTCGGCGTGCCGGAGGAGCAGATCCTCGTCGAGACGCGGAGCGTCAACACGACGCAGAACGCACGCTACTCGGCGGAGATCCTGCGCGCGCAGGGGCTCACGCAGCCGATCCTCGTGACGAGCGCGTTCCACATGAAGCGCGCCGTGCTCAATTTCAAGAAGCAGGGCATCGATGTCGTGCCGTATCCGGCGGATTACCAGGTCACGCATCATCCCGTGTTCCACTATACGAAGCTGCGCCCGCAGACGGAGGCGCTGCTCGACAATGTAACGGTGCTGCAGGAGACGCTGCGGACACTGGTGACGAGGTATCTTGAATGACGAAAAATCTCACGGAGGGCGAGCCCGCGCGGCTCATCCTCTTTTTTACCCTGCCGCTCATCGCGGGCAATATCTTCCAGCAGCTCTACGCGTTCGTCGATACGCTCATCGTCGGGCGGTTCCTCGGCGTCGCGGCGCTCGCGGCCGTCGGCTCGACGGGGCCCTTGATGTTCCTCATGCTCGGGTTCGTCATCGGCTTTTCGACGGGGCTCTCCATCTATACGGGGCAGCGCTTCGGCGCGCGTGACGAGGCGGGCGTGCGGCGGAGCGTCGCCGCGTGCGCCGTGCTCTCGCTCTTAGCGAGCATCGTGCTCACGGCTGGCGGCGTCTTTTTCTGCCGCCAGTTCCTCCTCTGGATGCAGACACCGGCGGAGATCATGGAGGGCGCGTATTCCTTCATCAGCCTCGTCTACGCGGGCATCTGCCTCTTCGTATTCTACCAGACGCAGACGAACCTCGTGCGCGCGCTCGGCGACAGCAAGACGCCGACCATCCTGCTCGCCGCAGGGCTCTCGCTCAACATCGTATTCGAGCCGATCGCGATCCTCGTGCTCGGCTGGGGCATCCCGGGCGCGGCGCTCGCGACGCTCGCCTCGCAGGTCTGCGGCAATCTGCTCTGCCTCGCGTTCATCCTGCGCCGCGTGCCCGCGCTGCACACGCATCTCGCGGACTGGCGGCCGGATCTATCGCTCTACTGGGCGCATCTGCGCATCGCGCTGCCGATGGGCTTCCAGTCGAGCATCATCGCGATCGGCGCCGTCATATTGCAGGTCGCGCTCAACCACCTCGGGCCGACGGCCGTCGCCGCCTACGCCGCCTCGCAGAAGATCGAGTCCATCGCGATGATGCCGATGATGTCGTTCGGCATCGCGATGGCGGCCTATACGGCGCAGAACTACGGCGCGCGAAAGTTCCACCGCATCGGCGAGGGCGTGAGGAAATGCAGCTACATGTCGCTCGCGTTCGCCGTGGCGGCGGGCGCGGGGCTCATCGCGTTCGGCCCGTCGCTGCTCGCGCTCTTCGTCGGCGCAGGCGAGCAGGAGGTCATTTCGCTCGGTCAGGAGTACCTCATCGTCAACGGCGTCTGCTACTGGATCCTCTCGCTGCTCTTCATTTTCCGCTACACGCTGCAGGGGCTCGGACAGAGCGTCGTGCCGACGATCGCCGGCATCATGGAGCTTCTCATGCGCGCGGGCGCGGCCATCTTCCTCGTGAGCTCGCTCGGCTATCTCGGCGCCTGCCTCGCGAATCCCATGGCGTGGATCGGCAGCTGCGTGCCGCTCGCCATCGCCTTTTTCTGGACGTGGCGCAGCTTCCGGCGGCGCTACGGGAGGGCGGAGGACGCGCAGGCGTGAGGCGGCCGCCGCTGTGACGCGGCCCATTTTGCCCGGCTCCAAGGATTTTCCAGGAAATTCCGCAGCAAAACAGGAAAATAGGCGATGAACCGCGAATAGGATAGTATGGAGTAAGTGAAATCCGTCTGTTTGTATTGAGGAGCGCGGCGGCCGCCGTGTTTCCCTGGCTATGGGGGGTTATCGTATGAAAATCAGCAATAAAGGTTTCGGCGCTTACGACATCCGCGGCATTTATCCTGAGGATGTCAACGAGGAGCTCGCGTACCGCATCGGCCGCGCGTTCCCCGGTCTCTTCAACGCGAAGAAGGTCGCCGTCGGTCACGACATCCGCCTCTCGGGCCCGTCGCTGCGCGACGCGCTCGTCAAGGGCCTCACGGAGGCGGGCTGTGATGTCATGGACATCGGCCAGTGCGGCACGGAGATGATCTACTTCACGACGGCGCACTTCGGCCTCGACGGCGGCATCATGATCACGGCGAGCCACAACCCGAAGGAATACAACGGCATGAAGTTCGTGCGCAAGGAGTCGCGCCCCATCTCGAGCGACACGGGCCTCAAGGAGCTCGAAAAGGCCGTCATGGAGGGCACGTTCGCGCCGCAGGCCGCGACGGGCAAGGTCGAACAGAAAGATGTGCTCGACGTCTATGTGGATCACATCCTCTCCTACATCGACCTCTCGCAGCTCAAGCCGTTCAAGGTCGTCGCGAACACGGGCAACGGCGCGGCCGGCCCCATCATCAACGCGCTCGAGAAAAAGCTGCCGTTCGACATCGTCAAGGTCTACAACGAGCCGGACGGCAATTTCCCCAACGGCGTGCCGAACCCGATCCTGCCGGAGAACCGCGAGGCGACCGCGAAGGTCGTGCGCGAGAGCGGCGCGGACGTCGGCGTCGCCTGGGACGGCGACTTCGACCGCTGCTTCCTCTTCGATGAGAAGGGCGGCTTCATCGAGGGCTACTACATGGTCGGCTTCCTCGCCAAGGCGTTCCTGCAGAAGAACCCGGGCGCGAAGATCATCTACGATCCGCGCCTCATCTGGAACACCATCGAGATCTGCGAGGAAAACGGCGGCGAGGCGGTGCTCTGCAAGAGTGGCCACGCGTTCATCAAGGACAAGATGCGCAAGGTCAACGCCGTCTACGGCGGCGAGATGAGCGCCCATCATTATTTCCGCGATTTCTCCTACTGCGACAGCGGCATGATCCCCTGGCTGCTCGTGCTCGAGCTGCTCTCCCAGGCGGGCGGCAAGTCGCTCTCGGATCTCATGAAGGAGCGCATGGAGAAATTCCCGATCTCCGGTGAGATCAACAGCAAGGTAGCCGACGCGCAGGCCGTGCTCGACCGCATCGAGAAGGACTACGGGCCGAAGGGCAAGGTCACGAAGGTCGACGGCCTTTCCGTCGAGTTCGACAACTGGCGCTTCAACCTGCGCAAGTCGAACACGGAACCGGTCATCCGCCTCAACGTCGAGACGCGCGGCGACAAGAAGCTCTGCGAGGAAAAGACGGCGGAGCTCCTCAAAGAGATTCGCGCGTAAGTGTCTCATAAAATTACAGATTGCGGAACAATTTGCGTCCAATGATACAAAATCGCTGTGGCTGGTTCACAGCGATTTTGTTCAATGCTATAATGATGGCGGGATAAGAATATCCGACTGAAGGCGAGGCAATCGCTGCTGCAGTCCCCGCGGCGGCTGTCCGCGCGCGACGGCAAACGTTTGTTGCGCGCGGCGCGCCGTTCGCTGCCAGCGGTTCCGACAAGAAAAGGAGTGTCATTTCTACATGAGTCTGAAACTGAAATCCGGTTTTGAATTTGACTATGACAACCTCTACGGCGAGGGCAAGGTCACAGACGCCGACCTCAAGTCGTACGAGGCTGACCTCAAGCGCGCCCACGAGGCGATGAAGGTCATGCGCGAGAAGGGCTTCATCCGTGCGCACCTCAGCAAGGACGGCGAGCCGGAGAAGGTGCTCTTCTCCCAGCTCCCCTACGTCGAGGAGGGCCATCTGAACTCCCCGAGCTCGATGAAGCATCTGCAGGAGCTCACCGACCACGTCAAGGACAACGTCGACGTCGTCGTCTCGCTCGGCATCGGCGGCTCCTACCTCGGCGACAAGGTCATCTTCGACGTGCAGTGCGGCGAGTTCTGGAACAGCATGACGAAGGAAGAGCGCGGCGGCTTCCCGAAAGTCTATTTCAGCGGCAACAACATCGACCCGCAGCGCACCTATGATCTCATCCACTACCTCGAGAAGGCGGCCGAGGTCAAGAAGTGCCATGAGGGCGGCAAGCTCAAGGTGCTCCTGCTCGTCATCTCGAAGTCCGGCGGCACGCTCGACACGATGTCGAACTTCATGGTCATCTACGACGAGCTCGGCAAATGCGCCGACATCGACCAGGAGGTCGTCGCCGTCACGGATCCGAACATGGAGAACCAGACGCTCCTCAAGAAGCTCGCCATCGAAAAGGGCTGGCCGCAGTATGCGGTGCCGGACGGCGTCGGCGGCCGTTTCTCCATCTTCTCGGAGGTCGGCCTCACGCTCGCGGCCTGCGTCGGCTTCGACATCCAGGCGTTCCTCGACGGCGCGAAGGACATGGACAAGGCCTGCCAGACGGAAGACCTCTGGCAGAACCCCGCGATGCTCAACGCTGCGCTCAAGTTCGCCGCGAGCGAGAAGCACGGCCGCGACATCGAGGTCATGATGCCCTACGGCGACTACATGGAGTCCATCTCCATGTGGTATATCCAGCTCCTCGCCGAGTCCCTCGGCAAGCAGTACAACCGCGAGGGCAAGGAAGTCTGCTACGGCCGCACGCCGATCGTCGCCGTCGGTACGCGCGACATGCACTCCATGACGCAGCAGCACCAGGAGGGCCGCCTCAACAAGGTCATCCAGTTCCTCAAGGTCAAGAACTGGAAGCACGACTACAAGATTCCGAACGTCTTCCCCGAGGCGAAGAAGCTCGCCGACATCGCCGGCGTCACGATGAGCGACGCCCTCGAGACCGCGCGCCAGTCGAACGCCGACGCGCTCACGGGCAACCACCGCTACAACGCGACGTTCACGCTGCCGGAGCTCAACGCCTACCACCTCGGCGAGCTCCTCTACATGCTCGCGATGTCCATCGCCTACGAGGGCGAGCTCGCGGACGTCGATGCGTTCAACCAGCCGGGCGTCGAGGCCTACAAGAAGATCATGTGGCCGCGTCTCAACGAGCTGAAGAAGGAAATGGATCGATAAGCTGCAGGAATCTGCGCGGCCCAGTCCCGCGCACAGCGCCTGCGCATGAAAAAAGCCGCCTGCGGGCGGCTTTTTTCATGCGGATATTCCGGTACAGGCGGGGCGTCTGCCTCAATCCTTTGCGGGCGCACCGAACGCGTGCGCGGCGTCGGGGAACGCGCCGGACTTGACTTCGCGGTCGTAGGCGGCGAAGGCTTCTTTCATCTCTTTGCCGAGCTCCGCGAAGTGTTTGACGAATTTCGGCGTGTAGTCGCTGAACATGCCGAGCATGTCCATGTAGACGAGGATCTGCCCGTCGCAGGCGTCGCCCGCGCCGATGCCGATGGTCGGGATGGTGAGCTCTCTCGTGATGCGGGCGGCGAGGTCCGCGGGGATGCACTCGAGGACGACGGCGAAGGCGCCCGCGCGCTCGACGGCTTTCGCGTCCGCGAGGAGCTTTTGGGCGGCGTCTTCGCTCTTGCCCTGGACGCGGTTGCCGCCGAAGGCGTTGACGGACTGCGGCGTCATGCCGAGATGGGCCATGACGGGGATGCCGGCGGCGGTGATGGCGTCGATCTGCGCGCAGACGGCCGCGCCGCCCTCGAGCTTCACGGCGTTCGCGCGGCCCTCCTTCATGAGGCGGCCGGCGTTCTCGACCGCCTGGGAGGCGGAGACCTGGTAGGACATGAATGGCATGTCGATGACGACCATCGTGTCGTGGCAGGCGCGCGCGACGGCGCGGCCATAGGTGATCATGTCCTCCATCGTGACGGAGAGGGTGTCTGGGTAGCCGAGCATGACGTTGCCGAGCGAGTCGCCGACGAGGATGGCGTTGATGCCCGCGGCCTCCTCGAGCTTGGCGGTCGTGTAGTCGTAGCAGGTCAGCATGGAGATTTTCTCGCCGGCGGCTTTCATCTTGGCGAATGTCTTGACGGTGTTTTTCATTGGACTCATCCTTTCCCGAGACGGCGTGCCGTCTCTGCTTCGAGAAATTCTTTGATGGACGAGTCATCGCGCTCCGGATGGCGTGCGCCTGCGAGCGGCAGGAGCTTCGCGGTGAGGAGGAGGTAGAGGAGCTGATCCTCGCGCGCGCCGAGCGAGGCGAGGTGGGCGCGCAGCGTGCCGAGGTCGCCGCGCTCGACGGGGCCCGTCAGAGCGTCCCTCGCGCCCGCGGCCGCGACGCTGCGCGCGTTGCCGAGAAAGAGCGGGGCGAGCGCCGCGCGCGCGGCAGCCTCGGAGAAGCCGCACTGCGTGAGCAGCGTCTCGCCCGCGGCGAAGAGCGCGCAGACGAGGTTGCTCACGGTTGCGGCGGCGAGGTGGTAGCGCGCCTTGTCCTCTCCTTGGATGATCTGCACATGGAGCCCTGCCCGCTCGAGCAGGCTGCGCAGCGCAGATCGCCTCTCCTCCGGCCCTTCCAGGGTAAAAAAACAATCCGCTAACTCGCGATAGGACCGGTAGCGGTCGCTGATGGCGAGCAGCGGATGAACGGAAAAGCCAGAGGCTCCTTTTTGCTCGATGCCCGGGAAAGCGGCGGCTGCTGTGAGCGCGCCGCTTGCGTGGCAGAAAATCTTTCCCCGGATATCCCCGCGGGCGAGCGCCTCGTAGGTGGGGCGGATGCTCCCGTCGGGGACGGTGAGGAACAGCACATCGCTCTTCGAGAGGACGCCTGCGGCGTCCTCGTAGACATTCGATGAGGTGAACGCGGCGGCTTCGCGCGCGGATCGGATGCTGCGGCTGTAATAGCCTGTAACTTCGATGCCATGCGTGCGGAAATATTTGCCGAGGGTGAAACCGGCCTTGCCTGCGCCGATGAAACCAATGTTCATACACATCACTCCTTTCGTGATGTGCTGCTCCGGGGGGAGAAAAATAGTACAGTTTCCTTCGCGGAATACCGTCCATCCTTATTAGCCTAGCACAGGGCAGGGGGCGCGTCAATGAGGAAGCGCGGCTCCGTATGGACAGTATATCCCCAGGCGCAGCGCGCTTGGCGGGGCGTGCTTCCGGCGGGCGCAAGATGCCCGCGAAATGGAGGCTTGCGCGCTGCGCATTGCATGATGCGGGGCGGCGGCTACCTCTTTTGCGGCAGCGTCTGCTGTGTTATAATGGATTTGTTTGGACTTGAAATTGCTTTGACTTGTTAGGAGCGATGCGGTATGTATACTCTTCCGAATGATGGTTATATGGGCAAATTCCCAGAGATTGACGCGGAGGCGTTCGTGGCGCCGGGGGCGGTCGTGCTCGGTGATGTGAAGATCGCAAAGTACGCGAGTCTCTGGCCGGGCGCGGTCGTGCGCGGCGATGTGAGCTATATCCGCATCGGCGAGGCGTCGAATGTCCAGGATGTCGCCTGCCTGCATGTCGCGGATGAGGGGCCGTGCATCATCGGTGACTATGTGACGATCGGTCACGGCGCCATCGTGCATGCCTGCACGGTGGGAGACAATGTGCTCATCGGCATGAACGCGACGGTGCTCACGGGCGCGAAGATCGGCAGCGGCTCGATCATCGCGGCGGGCGCGCTCGTCAAGGAGAACGCGGTCATCCCGCCGAACTCGCTCGTCGTCGGCGTGCCGGGCGAGGTGAAGAAGCAGATCAACCGCGTCGAGGCCATCCATGCGCAGGCGGTCAAGTACAAGACGGCCTGGGCACTTGGCTACGGCGTCGCGCCGCATATCGGCGGCGAGCTCTATCACGGCGAGCAGATTGTCTGAGATGCGGGTGAGATGACCGCGCCCCATCGCGGGCGGGACGCGGCTGGGGAAAGGGGACATTCTCATGACGAAGGATACGAAACGGGCGGAGGATGTCCTGCATCCCGGGCAGTTTCTCCGCCTGCAGACCAGCGTGGCGGATGCGCCCGTCGAGGTTTCTGGGCGGCTGCAGGAGATTGCCTGCCGGTATCTCGCGGTGGCGCTCGATGTGGCGGCGGATGTGTTCTGCAGTGCGCCGCCTGCGGGGACGGAGGTTGCCTGCGCAGCGGCGGGGGATGGCTGCGTCTATCGGTTCACGGCGGGACTGCGCGGTAGCTCGCGCCTGCCACAGCGCCTGTGGTTCCTCGAGCGGCCGGCGACGGTGTCGCGTATTCAGATGCGCCGCTATGTGCGCGTGCCGATCAGCCTGCCGCTCGCCGTGCGCCTGCCGGGGGATCATGGCAGCCTGCATGACGCGGAGGAGGTGGCGCTCGTCGATATCAGCGGCGGCGGGCTTTGCTTCGCGCGTGCGGAGGAAGTCATGCTGGCGGCGCAGATCGCCATCGACATCCCGCAGTTGCCGCAGTACGGGCGGCTGGCCGCCGTCGCGCGCGTCAAGCGCTGCACGCCGGTTGAGACGCCGACGGGGCGCGTCTACCATGTCGGTGTCTCACTAGAGAAAAGCCTCACGGCCCGCGAGCAGGAGCGTTTGATTCAGAGCGTCTTCACGCTGCAGCGGAGCTATCTGCGGCGCGGCCTGCGCATGCCGTGTATGGATCATACGGCGCGCAGGGAAGCTGCGGCTGCTGAGTCGATGGCCAGGCGGACGGCACACGGCGGATCTGCGACCGATGAGCCGTTGGCGAAGCGGACGGCGTGCGGCGCGGCTGCGGATCGCGCGCCGCGTACATAGATGGTTGTGCGGGCAGAGCGGGCGGCGGTCATACGCCTGCTGACGCGGGCATAGGTGCCGCCTGCGCGTGGCGCACAGGAGAAGGAAAGGCGGAGCAAGATGGAAGAACGGTCAGAGAAAGCCGTCGCGCTGATGAAAGACGGCTATAATTGCGCACAGGCGGTGGCTTGTGTCTTTGCAGAGGAGGCAGGAGCGGACAAGGCGACGGTCTTCCGCATCGCGGAGGGCTTCGGCTCCGGCATGGGCACGATGCAGGGCGTCTGCGGCGCGCTCGTGGGGGCCGTCATGCTCGCGGGGCTCTCGCGCAGCACGGCGCACCTCGAGCACCCGGACTCGAAGCCGCAGACCGCGGCGCTCGCGCGCACGCTCATGAAGGCGTTCGAGCAGGAGGCAGGCGCCATCTACTGCAAGGATCTCAAGGGCGTGGCGACGGGAAAACCGCTGCTTCCCTGCCACGATTGCGTGCGCCTCGCCTGTCGGCTCGCGGCACGGGAGGTCTTTCCGGTGAAAGCGTAACGGGCGGATGGGGGTGTCGCAGGCATTGGGGAGATTCCTCAATGACGGGCCAGATTTTCCCAAAACATGACGGCGTGCCGCATAGAGCGGCACGCCGTCATGTTTTGGGAAGGATACCTATTTAGGTGAAAGTGGTTGCGGGGCACGAGTGGACTGCCTGTCTGCGCTGCGCGCAGGACAGACACCGCAGCTTATTTTTTCAGCGCCTTCTGATCCATGAATTCTTTGAGGATGACGCGTTTCGCAATCTTTCCTGTCGCCGTGCGCGGCAGGTGCGGCAGCTCGTGGTACTCGCGCGGAATCTTGTAGAGTGCGAGGTTTGCCTGGAGGAATTTCTTGAGCTCGCGGATGTTGATCGTCGCGCCCTCGTGCAGGCTGTAGAAGCAGGCACCCGCCTGACCGCGCAGCTTGTCCTCGATGCCGATGACGGCCGCTTCGGCGATGCCGGGGAACTGATAGATGAGCTCCTCGACCTCGCGCGGATAGATATTTTCACCCATGCTGATGATCATGTCCTTGAGTCGGTCGATGATGTAGAAATAGCCGTCCTTGTCCCGGCGTGCGACATCGCCTGTATGGAAATAGCCGCCGCGCATAGCTTCCTGTGTGGCTTCCTCATTGTTCCAGTAGCCGAGCATGATGTTCGGCCCCTTGACGAGGAACTCGCCGGCCTCGCCGTAGGGAACATCGTTGCCGTTGGCATCGACGATGCGCCAGTCGATGTTTTTCACGACCGGGCCGATCGAGCCGACCTTGGCATGGCCGGGCGGGTTCATCGTCACGACAGGGCTCGTTTCCGAGAGACCGTAGCCCTCGCAGATATCGACGCCGAATTTCTCCATGAAATCCTGCTCGATCTTGAGCGGCAGCGTCGTGCCGCCACTGACGACGAGGCGCAGCGTATGCATGTCCTCCTTTGTCGTGAGCTTCGTAAGGAGGCTGCAGATCGAAGGAACTACGTAGAGATCGTTGATGCCCTCGCGGCGGATTGTGCTGATCGTCTCCTTTGGCGTGAACTGATCGAGGATGACGACAGTTGCGCCGCAGTAGAAAGGATAAATCGCTGAACAGGTCCAGCCGAAGGCGTGGTACATCGGCAGCACGCAGAGCACTTTGTGCTCCGGGCGGCAGTGCATGATCTCCATCTGCTGCGCGTTGGCAATGAGATTGCGGTGTGAGAGCACGGCGCCCTTCGGCGTGCCCGTCGTACCCGACGTATAGATGATCGCGCAGGGATGCTGATCGTCAAAGGCAGCCGGGAGGGCAGGGGCGGGAGGCAGATCGGGCTTTTTCTTGCTCACGAGCTTGATATCGTGCTGTGTGACGCGCGCATCGTAGCGCAGCTGCGCGAGTGCGTCGACGAGGTTCAGCGGCTGGTAGGTCAGGATCTCCTTGATGCCCGCATCCTTGATGATGAATGCGACTTCGCGTGCCGAAAGCTGAAAGTTGATTGGCACGGCGAGCGCACCGAGGCTCACGATGCCGAAATACGCGAAGACGAAATCGGCGCTGTTGCGCGAGAAGATGCCGACGCGGTCGCCCGGGCGGACGCCTGCCGCTGCAAGGCGGTCGCGGCAGTTCTCCACAGCCTGGGCGAATGCTTCATATGTATAGCGTCGTTCATGATCGATGATGGCGAGATCCTCTGGACGGCCCTGCTTGGCGAGATCTTGTACGAACATAAATAACCCTTCTTTCTATTATCATTTGGGAACAAGATAAATTTTATACTAGGTACTAAATAAAGTAAAGCAAAAAACTTTGTGAAAACGAAAAAACTTTGTGAAAAAAGTATTGACAGGGAGCATCGAACCGTGTAATATATTATGAGTCGGCGGCAGACAGCCACGAGCGCAAAAGCCGCTGGCAGCCGGATCCCAAGCGGCCTTGAGAGCTTGCGAAAATAAATTCAAAAGGTTCTTGACAAGCCGAAACGGATGAGGTAATATATAGAAGCTGATTCACGAAAGGCGCACCGCGCCGGAGGGAATCGCGGGTGTTCTTTGAAAACTAAACAATGCAGAACATCATGTATCATATGATGTAAAGCCAGATGTCGAGATGCGAGAGCATCTAACATCGATTACTATGAACATATAGCAATCGGCAATTTCTTTGCTGATATAGCAATATATCGGTCCAAAAGAGAAATGAGAGCCAATCGGCTTTCCATATTTCATGGAGAGTTTGATCCTGGCTCAGGACGAACG
>NZ_KB908397.1 GCF_000381005.1 Selenomonas bovis DSM 23594 | reverse complement strand
GTGACCGCCTGTTTCTTGTACTGTTTTTTATGCCATGATTATCGCCAGTGTCAGATGACCGTGATTGAGGTCAAAGAAAACGGGGCTATCCGCACGAAAATGCTTTCGTGAGACAGCCCCCCGCAAGACAAATCGCTGTTTTCACGGCTTCGCGTTCAGCGCGCGTCGAGCGCCTGCGCGAAATCCTCCTGCAGATCCTCGATGTCTTCCAATCCCACATTGATTCGCACGAGATCGTCCGTGACGCCGGCATTCGCCTTTTCCTCCTCGCTCGCGTGGAGGAAGATTGTCGAAGCCGGATGGATCACGAGCGTGCGCGCGTCGCCGATGTTCGAGACATTGAGCGCGTAGTGCAGCGCATCGATGAAACGGAACGCGCGCTCCCGTGTGCCGAGGCGCAGCGTGAGCATCGCGCCGTAGCGCCCGCCGAACTGGCGCGCCGCGAGTGCATGCGAGGGATGTTCCGGCAGACCTGGATAATTCACGCGCTCCCCGCGCGCCGCGAAAAACGCAGCGAGCGCGAATGCACTCGACGTGATCCGGTCGAGCCGCAGCGCGAGCGTATCAAGCCCGATGCCCGTGAGATACGCGTTGAACGGCGCCATGCAGCCGCCGTAGTCCGTCACCATGCGCATACGCAGGCGAACGAGATAGCTCATAGGCCCGAACGGATACTCCCCGAGCTTCGGGAAACGCGCCGCATCCCAGCGGAACTTGCCGCCCGAGACGACGATGCCGCCGATGGAGTTGCCGTTGCCGTTGAGCGCCTTGGACGTCGAGTGGATGACGACATCGGCGCCGTGCGCGAGCGGCTGGCAGAGGTACGGCGTCGTCACCGTATTGTCGACGAAGAGCGGTACGCCGTGCGCGTGCGCGAGCTCAGAGAGCGCCGCGATGTCAACGACGTCGAGCGTCGGATTGCCGATGGTCTCGATGTAGATGAGCCGCGTGCGCTTCGTGAGCGCCGCGCGGAAATCCGCCACGCTGTCGCCCGCCGCGTAGCGCACGCCGATGCCGTAGCTCGCGAAATCGCGAAAGAGCGAGCTCGTGCCGCCGTAGAGTCCGCCCGATGCGAGGATCTCATCGCCCTGCGAGAGAATGTTGAGCACGGCGTGCGATACAGCCGCCATGCCGGACGCGCAGGCCACGGCGCCGACGCCGCCCTCGAGCGCGTTCACACGCTGCTCGAAGCGCGCGATGGTCGGATTGTTCACGCGCGTGTAGACGAAGCCCGGCTTGCGTCCCGCGAAGACGCGCGCCATCTCCTCCGCCGTCGGCTGATAGAACGCCGAGGTCTGGTAGAGCGGCTGCGTCGTCGCCCCCGTCGCCGCGTCCGGCGCGAACGCCTCGTGCAGGAGCCGCGTGGTGAATCTCATGCGAGACCACCCTTTTCCACGACGAGGTCATACGTGCCGTCCCCATTTTGGTCAACGGAGAGCACCTTGTGTCCCTCGTCCTTGAGGCTGCGCGGCACGTTCTGGATGGGCTCGCCGTCATTCAGGTGCACGGCGAGCGTCTGCCCGTCCGCGAGATCCTCGAGCGCGACCTTCACCTTGACGAACGTGATAGGGCAGACGACATCCGTGATGTCGATGGCGGCATCTGTGTGCTTCTCACTCATAAGACTTCCTCCACTCTCTTCTCGAATACATCCCAGCCCACACGGTCGAGGCAGTTCGCGAAGCGCTCGCTCGGCTTCGCATTCTCCTCGAAGAACTTCAGCGTGACGTCGACGATCTCGTAGACCTTGGCCTCATCGAAGACGATGGGCAGGAAATGGCGGCCGATGGCGATGCGGTTGCCGTAGAGCCCGCCGAAGGAAATGACGAAGCCATTCTCTCCCGTCCATGCATCCGTCGGGCAGCTCTTGATGCATTTGCCGCAGTAGACGCAAGACTCTTGGTCAAAGGCGAGCGCCTTCTTTTCCTTGTCCACGCAGATGGCTTTCTCCGGGCAGACAGCCTCACAGACGCCGCAGTACATGCAGCTCGCCGCCTCCCATTTCGGCAGCACGCCGCCCTTGACGCCGAGGTCGTTTTCCTCCGCCTTGAGGCAGTTGTTGTGGCAGCCCGTAAAACCGAACTTGAACTTGTGCGGCAGTTCCTTCCCGCCGTAGCGGCGGTCGAACTCATTGGCGAGCTTCACCGTGTCGATGAGGCCTGACGGACAGGTCGCCGCCCCCTGGCAGGCCGTGATGGTGCGCACGCGCGGCCCGCAGACGCCGACCTCGACGCCGCCCTTCTTGAGGACTTCCTTGACCTCGTCGATCTCCTGCAGCTTGATGTACGGGATCTCGATGCCCTGCCGGCTCGTGAGATGTACATATCCTTTGCCGTACTTCTCTGCCACCTGCTGCACGGTCGCGAGCTGCCCCGCGGTGAAATGACCGCCGACGGATTTCAGGCGCATCGAGAAACAATCCTTCTGCCGCTGGCGCATGAGGCCGCCCTTCTTGAGTGCCTTGTAATCTACTGCCATCTTGCTCTCCTCCTGTGGCCGGAGTCCCCGGCCCCGCTCTTTACCTGATTCTCAGATCCTCTTTCGTGACTTTCTTTTCCCTGCTCACATGGAAGCTGTTCAACACGGGCTCGCCGCCATGCAGTGAGAGGATGAAATAGCTCGCCTTGCTGTCAAACGCGAGCCTCTTGTCCTCCTCGCTCGGGCGCGAGGGGCTCGCGGGATGGCTGTGCCAGTTGCCGAGCAGCTGCCAGCCATTCGCCCGCATCTCCTTCACCGCCGCGAACTGCTCCTTCGGGTCGAGGGAGAAATGCTCCTCGCTGTGGTCGGTGTTCGTGAGGTAATACACCTTCTCCACGGTCTTGACGCCGTCTGCGACTGTGCCGCCCAGAAGGCCGCAGTCCTCGATGGGCGCGAGCGCGCGGGCGTGGCGGACCATCTCCAGATAGTCCGCGAGTTTCAATTCGATGACCATAGCGCCCTCCTCAATGCTTTCTGAGATCGCAGGCCGGCTGCTCGTAATCGATGAGTTCCGTAATCGTCGGATGTTCGCCGCAGATCGCGCAGTGTGGATCGCGCGGGAGCTTCACCTTGCGGAACTTCATCGTGAGTGCGTCGTACGTCAGCAGATATCCCGTGAGCAGCTCGCCGACGCCGAGGATGTACTTGAGCGCCTCCGTCGCCTGCAGCGTGCCGATGATGCCGCCCATGACGCCGAGGACACCCGCCTGCCGGCACGTCGGCACGGCATCCTTCGGCGGCATCGTCTTGAACACGCAGCGGTAGCACGGCCCCGCACCCGGCACATACGTCATGAGCTGTCCCTGGAAGCGGATGATGCCCGCGTGGACGAAGGGCTTCTTCTCAAAGACGCAAGCGTCGTTGATGAGGAACTTCGCGGGAAAGTTGTCCGTGCCGTCGATGATGAAGTCGTAGTCCTGATCGCGGATGATGTCGCGGATGTTCGCCGAGGTCACGAGCTCATTGTACGTATGCACATCGACATCCGGATTCATCGCCTCGATGGTCTCCCGTCCGGAATCGACCTTCGGCTTGCCGACATCCGCCGTCTGGTGGATAATCTGGCGCTGGAGGTTCGAGAGGTCGACGACATCGAAGTCCACGAGGCCGATGGTGCCGACGCCGGCCGCGGCGAGATACATCGCGGCCGGCGCGCCGAGGCCGCCCGTACCGATGACAAGCACCTTGCTGCCGAGGATCTTCTCCTGCCCCCTGCCGCCGACCTGCTGGAGGATGATATGGCGGGAATACCGTTCGAGCTGTTCGTTCGTCAGGCTGCTCATCTCGCACCGCCTCCCATGAAATACAGGAACTCCACCGTGTCGCCGTCCTTCACGAGCGTCGACTCAAAGCCGGAGTGATCGACGAACTCCCCGTTGAGCTCTACGGTCACATATTCCGGCTGCTCGGCCTTGGCGTCGACGAGCAGTTCCTTGACATTGATGGGTTTCTCGATTTCCAGTGGTTCTCCATTGACAGTCAGTTTCATCTTATATCCTCCTCGCTATCCTCTGCCGACAGGGCGGCAAGGCGCGTCGCGGCCACCGGCTGCGGCGTATTCTCTCTCGCCCCGCTGCGCAAAAAAGCCCGCGGAAAGCCGAGGAGCAGACACTTCTGCCACGCTCCCCACGCTTCCCGCAGGCTTTCGCTGTCGAATGACCTACGGCGGACCGCTCAATCATATAATAACAATATGTTTTCTAAAACATTACTGACATTATAGAGCAGCCGCCGGGAAATGTCAACAGATTTTCTCAATTCCAGGAATCCAGTCAGAGCCGCGCATGAGTCCGCTCATCACGCAAGCGCCCGCCGCCCCGTCCGAGCACACCTCCGCGAGGCGCGCAGGCGTGATACCGCCGATGGCATAGACGGGAATCCGCGCCGCCGCGCAGGCGCGCCGCAAGAGATCCCGCCCGCGCGGCGGCAGGCCCGGCTTACACGCGGTCGCGTAGATGTGGCCGAGCGTCACATAGCTGCAGCCGAGCCGCTCCGCCGCGCGCACATCCTCAACGGAGTGGCACGACGCCCCGAGCAAAGCGAAGCGCTGCCGCTGCGCGAGCGGAAGCTCCCGGAGCAGCGCGAGCGGCAGATGCAGGCCCGCGGCCGCAAGCCGCAGCGCGAGTGCCGCGTGCGTGTGAAGGAGGCACGGCACACCGGCCGCACGGCAGAGGGCGAGCACCTCCTGCGCGAGCCGCTCATAGGCAACGGGCGGCAGATCTTTCTCACGCAGGATGACGGCGCGCGGCCGCGCGCGCACGACCATCTCCAGACGCCGCAGGAACGGTGTCCAGTCCTCCGCGCCTGCAGTGTGAGCGACGTCTTCCGCCGCCCCGTCCGCGAGCTCTCGCCCGCCAGCGCTGCCAGCAGCCGCCTCCGGCAGAGACGCGCCGTCTGCGACGAGATGGCGGTTCGTGACACAGAGGACGCGGGAGAGCTCTGCCTCACGCGACGCAGGAAACACCTGCCGCAACTCAGACATAGAGGTAGTCATTGAGCACCGGCTGCAGTCCCTCGCGCTCCATATCGCCGTACATGCTGCGGATACTGCGTGTATCGGAGATCTCGAACTGCTCGTCGCCCGTCTTGCCCGTATCCCTGCCCGTGTATTTCTCCTCATGGTCGCCGATGCCCGTCGAGACGCCCGCCGAGATCTTCGTCGCGCAGATCTTCGCGATGCCGTTGCGGAACCGCACGTTCTCGCGCGAGGACACCGTAATGCCGACATAGGGCAGGAAGATGCGGTACGCGCAGAGGATCTGACAGAGCACCTTCTCGCTCACATCGAGCGGATTGATCTTCTCATTGTTGATGATGGGGCGCAGGCGCGGGCATGAGAGCGAGAACTCCGCCTGCGGATATTTGCGCTGCAGGTAGTAGACGTGCAGCGCCGTCGCGAGCGCGTCCTTATGATAGTCCGAGAGCCCGAGCAGCGCGGAGAATCCCACGCCGCGCATGCCGCCCCGGAGCGCGCGCTCCTGCGCCTCGAACCGATACGGCCAGACGCGCTTGTGCCCGAGGAGGTGCAGCGTCTCGTATTTCTTGAGGTCGTACGTCTCCTGGAACACCGTCACATAGTCCGCGCCGCACGCGTGCAGGTAACGATAGTCCTCCGTATTCATCGGATAGACCTCGAGTCCGACGTTCTTGAAATACTTCCGCGCGAGCTTGCAGGCCTCGCCGATGTAATGGACGTCGCTCTTCGTCTTGCTCTCGCCCGTGAGGATGAGGATTTCCTCCATGCCGCTCTCGGCGATGACCTTCATCTCGTGCGCGACCTGCTCCGGCGTGAGCTGCAGGCGCTCGATGTCGTTGTAGCAGTTGAAACCGCAGTAGACGCAGTAATTCTCGCAGTAGTTCGCGATGTAGAGCGGCGTGAAGAGATAGACCGTATTGCCGAAATGGCGGCTCGTCTCGCGCCGCGCGCGCTGCGCCATCTCCTCGAGGAACGGCGCGGCCGCGCGAGAGAGCAGCGCCTTGAAGTCCTCGATGCTGCAGCGCTCATGATCGAGCGCGCGCCGCACGTCGACCGCCGTATAGCGCGATTCATCATAGGCCTCCATCTGCGCGATGACCTTGCCGCGCACATCCGAGGTGATCCGCTCCATATCCGGGAAATATTCCATCGGATCCTTACGGCAGGACGGATCGTTTTCCAGGCGGTGCTTCTTTGCGAGCGCTTTCTCGCTGAGCTTCGCCGAGTCGACGAAGAAATTGTTTTCCTTTTCGCTCATCTCCTCGCCCCCTCAATCCCGCAGGAAGCCCGTGAGGGGATCCGAGGCGGCCGCGCCGCGCGCGAGCACACGGCCGAGACCCGCGCGGTACGCCTTGCGTCCCGCGATAATCGCATCGCGGAACGCCGCGGCCATGAGCGGTAGGTTGCCCGCCGTCGCGAGCGCCGTGTTCGCCATGACAGCCGCTGCGCCCATCTGCATCGCCTCGCAGGCCTGCGCCGGGCTGCCGATGCCGGCATCGACGATGATGGGCAGGTCGATCTCGTCGATGAGGATCTGGATGAACTCCTTTGTCACGAGCCCCTTGTTCGAACCGATGGGCGCGGCGAGCGGCATGACGGCGGCTGCGCCGGCGTCCACGAGGTCGCGCGCCGTATTGAGGTCAGGATACATATACGGCAGAACGATGAAGCCCTCCTTGGCGAGCTGCTCCGTCGCCCGCACCGTCGCCTCGTTATCCGGCAGCAGATACTTCGAGTCGCGCATAATCTCGATCTTTACGAAATCGCCGCAGCCGAGCTCACGCGCGAGATGCGCGATGCGCACGGCCTCCTCCGCCGTGCGCGCGCCCGACGTATTCGGCAGCAGCGTCACCTGCTTCGGGATGTAGTCGAGGATGTTCTCATGCTCCTTCGTGTTCGCGCGCCGCACGGCCACCGTCACGATCTCGGCGCCCGCGTCGCGCACGGCCGCCTCGATGAGCTGCAAGGAGTATTTCCCCGAGCCAAGAATGAACCGCGAAGCGAATTTCCGTCCGCCAAGTTCCAGCAGGTCTTCCTCATTCTGCACCATACCATTGCTTCCTTTCTCTCTTCAGTAACTGGCAGCGGCTCAGCAGCCGCCGCCCATGAAACAGACTATCTCCACGACATCGCCGTCGGCGAGCTGCGTCGCTGCATACTGCGCCTTCGGCAAAATCGCCTCGTTGTACTCCACCGCGACCGCGCGGCTGTCATAGCCTGCGGCCTCGAGATACGCGGCGACGCTCTGTCCCGCCGCGTCCTGCGGCTCACCGTTGATCTTCACCATACACCTCCCCCCTTTCCGAGAACAACTGCGAGGAACGCTGAATGACGTAACGATTCTCCGCAAATAAATAAAAGACTGCCCCTGCTTGGACAGTCTTCTCTCCGCGATACAACGGCGCTCCCTACGTTGGCATTATCCAAATCAGGTTCCGGGTCGGCAGCTCCACTGCCCTCTCAGCCTGCTCGGAGGACAACTGTCCTCAGCAAGCTCCCCTCGCTATATGATTTTCCCTTTTATTATAAAACGCTTTCTCTGAAATTGCAATCCGAGAACCACCGAGAAAACACGGCAGGCCGCGGATTTTCCAGTTTACAGGCGCGCGGGCCTGTGATATACTATGCAAGGTGCGTCAGCACCATCCATGCCGCGGCGCAGAGGCTGGCAACTCCGGCCGTTTCTTCGCTGACGGTGCAGCATATCAAGATTAGGAGGAAAAGACAACATGCTGACTCAGGAAGCAAAACAGGAAATCATGGCAAAATACGCGGTGCACGAGGGTGACACGGGTTCGCCCGAGGTGCAGATCGCCGTTCTCACGGCTCGCATCCAGTACCTCACGGATCACCTCAAGGAGCACAAGAAAGATCATCACTCCCGCCGCGGCCTGCTGAAGATGGTCGGCCATCGCCGCCGTCTCCTCAGCTACCTCTACAAGAAGGACATCGAGCGTTATCGCGCCATCATCGCGAAGCTCGGCCTCCGTTCCACGGTGGAGCGCTGATTCATCAAGCAATGAGTCTTTCGGGACGCACACGACTTCGCGAGAAGGCGCGTGCGTCTTTTTCATTTCTCACAGCAGTTCGTGTCATAAATAAAAAAGTGCCTGTGCGCTCTCCCCATGGAGCATTTTCTCCGTGGGGAAACGCACAGGCACTTACTATATAAATCCCCAAGAGCGCAAGCCGCAGGCGCAGCGCGATTGGCTGGATTTACTGCAAGGACGGGCGCACAATGTCCACAAAGTGGACGTTTGTGCGTTGAGTATGTTACGATGGCAGCTGCGTGCGCCAGATGGCGGCCGCACGCGCGCGGTCCTTCGTGAGCTGCCGCACGAGCTGCTCCGCTGAGGCGAAGCGCTGCTCGTCGCGCAGCTTGGCGAGGAAATCGACGGTGAGCTCGCGGTCGTAGATGTCTGCCGAGAAATCCGCGATGTTGACCTCCACGCGACGGCTGCAGCCCGCAAATGTCGGATTGCTGCCGATGCTCGCCATGCCGCCGTACAACTGTCCGTCATAGGCGACGCGCACGGCGTAAGCACCGTTCGGCAGCATGGCGACGCCTGGCAGGATCGGCAGGTTCGCCGTCGGGAAACCGAGCGTACGCCCGCGGCGATCGCCGTGGATGACGCGCTCGACGAGGCGGAAGGGATGGCCTAGGAAATCGTTCGCCATCGCGAGCTCTCCCTCAGCAATGAGCGCGCGGATGCGCGTCGAGCTCACGATCCGGCCGCCGCGGAGCACGGCGGGACAGATCTCCGTCTGGAAACCGTAGGCCGGGCCGTCGCGCAGGAGCTGACGATGCGTTCCCCGCCCCCTCTGCCCGAAGGTGTAATTCGGCCCCGTGACGACAAAACGCGGCGCGAAATCGGCGCGCAGGAGCTCGAGGAACTCCTCCGGCGTCCGCTGGGCAAATTCCCGCGTAAACGGGATGGAGACAAGGACATCGACGCCCAGCCCCGCGACGAGCTGCTCCTTGAGCGCCTCCGTGCCAAGCTGCAGCGGCATATGCTGCGGCGAGAGCACCGAGAGCGGATGATTGCTGAACGTGAAGACCGCGCTCGTCCCCTCTACGCTGCGCGCAAGGTCGACGGCCCGGCGGATGATGCTCTGGTGGCCGATATGGACACCGTCGAACATGCCGAGCGCAACCGCCATGCGCGGATATTTCTTTGTGAAGTCTTTCAGTTTATGGTAGACCTGCATGGTATCAGTCCTGTTTCTGTGATTTGGGGAACCACTGATTCATTCAGCACTCCGTCTTCACGCGTCTGCACTGTCCTCTCGCCCTCTACCATCCTCAGCGTAGCTTCGGCTACGCCTGCGGTTTGTCTCCGAAGAGTACAGCGCATCCACGTAAATCCGGAGCACTTCATTTAATCAGCGGTTCCTTGGAAGAATTAGCTGCGCGAGAGGACCTTCTCCGGCACGACGCTCTGCGCCGCCGCGTCCACGCGTCCGATACCGAGGAACTGTCCCTCGCCGTAGACGCGCAGGTGCGCCGCCTCGGGCATCACCAAAGAGATGTCGTGCGTCGGCAGCCCGTTGCAGAAGGCACGTGCGCGTCCCCGCGGCAGATCGTAGCGGGGAAGTCCTGAGAGGCGCTCCTCCGGCGCCTCGAGCGCGCCGCGCCCCCGCGTGGCAAACTCCTCGAGCGTCAGCGCCTCCGTCAGGGAGAAATCACCGACGCGCGTGCGCACGAGGAAGCTCATGACGGCGGGCATGCCGAGGCGCTTGCCGATATCGCGGCAGAGCGAGCGGATATATGTGCCGCGCGAGCAATCGACATCGAGCAGCAGGGTATGACGTGCAGCATCGAGTGCGAGCAGCTCCAGCCGATGGATGGTTACGCGCCGCGCCGGCAGCTCAACCGTCTCACCCGCGCGCAGGCGCTCGTAAGCGCGCCTGCCGCCGATTTTGATGGCGGAGTGCGCGGGTGGCACCTGCGAGATCTCGCCGCGGAACGCGGCAAGGGCCTGCTCGACCTCGGACGCGGCAGGCATGCTGACCGCCTGCCGCGCCACGACCTCGCCGCCAAGATCGCCCGAGTCCGTCGCCACGCCGAGCAACAGCTCCGCGCGGTATGATTTCTCCGCGTGCTCGAGATACTCGATGAGGCGCGTCGCCGCGCCCGCCGCCACAGGCAGGACGCCCGCCGCGCCGGGATCGAGCGTCCCAGCGTGGCCGACCTTCTTCATGCCGAGCACGCGCCGCGCGCAGCCGACGACGTCATGCGAGCTCATGCCCGGCGGCTTGAGCAGGTTCAGGAAGCCATCTTCGCGCGCCGTCATGCCGTCCAGTCCTCGCGGATGGCGCGCGCAATCGCGTCCATGATGGTCTGCTTCGCCTCAGCGAACGGCTGTGTGAGCGTGCAGCCCGCCGCGCGCACATGGCCGCCGCCACCGAAGGAGGCCGCGATGCGGCTCACGTCGACGCGCTTCGAGCGCATGCTCACGCGGCAGAGCTCCGGCTCCTTGCATTTGAGCACGACGGCGACATCCACGCCGTCGATGACGCGGATGTGACCGATGAAGCTCTCCGTCGACGCCATGCGCGCCGTCTGCGCCTGCGTGAGGAAAATGCCGCAGGCCTTCCCGTCCGCAAAAAGCTCCATCTGGGAAAGCGCCTCCGCGAGATCGCGCACGGTCTGGAGCGGCCGCACCTCGAGCGCCTCGGATATCACATGCGGCTCGGCGCCGGCCTCGAGAAGGTCGGCGGCCGCGCGGTAAGTATGCGCCGTCGCGTTGGAAAAGCGGAAGAATCCCGTATCCGTCGCGAGCCCCGTATAGAGGCAGGCCGCGGCTGCGGCGTCCGGCCGGACGCCGAGTGCGCCCGCGAGGTCATAGATGATCTCCGCTGTCGCGGCGCGCGTACCATCGAGGTAGAGCTCCTCGCCCGCCGTGCCCGTGTTCGTATGATGATGATCGATGTTCAGGATGCGCCGCGCACGGACGACACTGGAAGTTCCCCCGATGCGGTCCGACATCGTGTCGAGGATGACGAAGACATCGCATGCGATGGCCTCGCCCTCCCGCGGCCTCTCTATAACATCATATCCCGGCAGCACCGAGAAGGCTGCCGGGATATCATCATCAAGCAAAACCGTGACGTCCTTGCCAAGCGCCCGCAGGAGGTGCATGAGGCCGAGCGAGGAGCCGATGGCGTCGCCGTCGGGATTCACATGGGCCGTGATGACAACCTTTGCGGCGCCTTGCAGCGCTGCCGCTGTTTCACTCAATGTAAGCATTTTATTTTTCTCCCTCCGCATCAGCAGCGGACGCGGCTTTCGCCGCATCCTCCGCCTGGATTTTCAAGAGGAGTTTCTGGATATGTGCGCTGTAGTCGAGAGACTTATCGAGCGCAAAGGTGAGTTCCGGCGTAAACCGCAGGCGGATCCGCTTTCCGATCTCGCGGCGGATGAAGCCGAGGGAGCTCTGCAGCCCCGTCCAGCAATCCTTGACCTGCTGCTCGCTGCCCATGAGGCTCACGTAGATCTTTGCCTCACGGAGGTCGCCGGTACATTCCACAGATGTCACAGTCACGAACCCGATGCGCGGGTCCTTGAGCTCGCGCAGGATGATTTCAGAAATCTCCTGCTTCATGAGTTCCTGCACCTTTTCTACCCGGAGCTGGCTCATGTGCATACGCCTCCTTTACTCAGCCGCTTTTTCTTTCTCTGCCTTGGCCTTGGCCTCCGCCTCGCGCTTCTTGGCGGCCGCCTTGTTCGCCTCGGTGATGCTCGTCTCCACTTCCTCCATCGTATAGGCTTCGATGATGTCGCCTTCCTTGAAGTCGCGGAAATCAATGATGGAGATGCCGCACTCATAGCCCGCCTGGACTTCCTTGACCTCGTCCTTGAAGCGGCGCAACGAGTCGATCTCGCCGTCGAAGATCTCGATGTTGTCGCGAATGATGCGGATCTTCGAGTTGTTGCAGATCTTGCCCTCGAGCACGTAGGAGCCTGCGACGAGCGCCTTGGAGAACTTCATGACCTGACGGATCTCCACGCGGCCCTGTACGACTTCCTTGTACTTCGGCTTGAGCATGCCGCTCATCGCGTCCTTGACGTCGTTGATGGCATCGTAGATGACGCGGTAGGTGCGGATGTCGACGCTCTCCGTATCGGCGACGCGGCGCGCGTTCGCATCCGGACGCACGTTGAACGCGATGATGATGGCGTTCGACGCCGAGGCGAGCATGACATCCGACTCGTTGACCGCGCCGACGCCCGAGTGGACGATGGAGACGCGGACCTCGTCGTTCTTGTTGAGCTTCAGAAGAGAGCTCGAGAGCGCCTCGACAGAGCCCTGCACATCCGCCTTGATGACGATGTTGAGATCCTTGATCTCGCCCTCCTGGATCTGATGGAAGAGATCGTCGAGGGAGACCTTCTTGCTCTTGATGAGGTTGTTGCGCTGACGCTCGATGCGCGCCTCCGCGATGGAACGCGCCTGCTTTTCGTCGAGCGCCGCGAGCACGTCGCCCGCCTCCGGCACATCGCCGAGGCCGAGGATCTCGACCGGTACCGACGGGCCGGCCTTCTTGACGTTCTCGCCGCGATCGTTGATCATCGCGCGGACCTTGCCGTACGTCGTGCCGCAGACGATGGAGTCGCCGATGCGCAGCGTGCCATTCTGCACGAGCACCGTCGCGACCGGGCCGCGTCCCTTGTCGAGTTTCGCCTCGACGATGACGCCGCGCGCCGCGCGGTTCGGGTTCGCCTTGAGCTCCTCGACCTCCGCGACGAGCAGGACGTTCTCGAGCAGGTCGTCGATGCCGATCTGCTTCTTCGCCGAGACGGGCACCATGATGGTATCGCCGCCGTATTCCTCCGGCACGAGGCCCTGTTCCATGAGTTCCTGCTTCACGCGATCAGGGTTGGCGCCCGGCTTATCGATTTTGTTGACCGCTACGATAATGGGGACATTTGCCGACTTCGCGTGATGGATGGCCTCGATGGTCTGCGGCATCACGCCGTCATCTGCCGCGACGACGAGGATGGCGATATCCGTGATCTGGGCACCGCGCGCGCGCATGGCCGTGAACGCCTCATGGCCCGGCGTATCGAGAAAGACGATCTTCTTGCCCTTGCAGTTAACCTGATAGGCACCGATGTGCTGCGTGATGCCGCCCGCCTCGTGCGTCTGCACATGCGTGTTGCGGATGCAGTCGAGCAGGCTCGTCTTGCCGTGGTCGACGTGGCCCATGACCGTGACGACCGGCGGACGGAGCTTGAGGCTCTTCGGATCATCCTCAATCTCCGGGATCTCCGTCGGATCGACATCAGGCGGTAGCTCCTCGCACGTCACGCCGAACTCGGAGGCGACGAGTGCCGCCGTCTCGAAGTCGATCTCCTGGTTGATGGTCGCCATGACGCCCATCATGAAGAGCTTCTTGACGACCTCTGCCGCCGTGTAGCTCATCTTCGAGGCGAGATCCTTGACCGCGATGCTCTCGGGGAGCTTGATATGCGTCGGACGCGCGATCTCAACCTTCGGTGCCGGCTGCTGGCGGCCGCCCCTGCGGTTATTCCTGCCGCTGCGGCGGTCGTTTCTGCCACCCCTGCGGTCGTTCCTGCCGCCGCGATTCTCCGTGCGATCGTTCCTACCCCTGCGGCCATTGCCGCCGCTGCGATCATTGCGGCCATTGCCGCCATTCCTGCGGCTGTCGCCGCCGCGATTGCCGCGATTCTCACCGCCGCGATTTTCGCTGCTGCGGCTCTCGTTGCTGTGGCTGCCGCTGCGGCTCTCGCTGTGCGCTGCGGCTGTGCGGCGCTCCGCCGGACGGTTCTCGCTCCTGCGGCGCGTCTCACCGCCCGCTTGTCCGCTTTCCCGCTTCGACTCCTGCCGCACCTCCTGCTTCGGCTGTGGCGCGCGCTTCTCCGGCTGCGGCGCTGGTGCTGCCGCCTTTTCCTGCGACTTGCCGCTCTTGCCCGCGAAATGATTCTTCACCGCGGCATGCTCCGCGTCGCCGACGCTCGAGAAATTATTGACCGCCTTGAAATGATTCTTCTTCAGGATGTCGAGGATATTCTTCGTATCTGTATGGAATTCCTTTGCTAATTCATAAACCCTATATTTGGACATTAATCCACCCCCGTAGGTATCATCCCTGCTCCTTCAGGAGCTCCTGCAAGCGCTTCGCAAATCCTGCGTCGAGCAATGCTGCGACCGCACGGTATTCCTTGCCCAGGCAGGCGCCGAGCGCATCCCTCGTGAGGAGATGCGCGACGGGGACGTCGTATCTATCTGCTAATTCTTCAAATTTTCGTTTCGTTTCCTGCTGCGCGTCAGCCGCAATCATCAGGAAGTCAGCCTTCCCTTTCTTCACGGCCTCCTCGACAGCAAAGGCACCGGAGGCCATACGGCCCGCCCGCTGTGCCATGCTCAGGAGGTTCACGATGCGCTGCTCGCTCATGCGCGTTCCTCCGGAGCTGCGCCGACAGCGAGTTCCGCCGCGAGCGCCTCATAGACCGCCGGGTCGATGGCACAGGCGAAGGAACGCTCGAGACGATGTCCCTTGCGCGCCTTCTCGAGGCACTCGACGCGCGGACAGATGTAGGCGCCGCGCCCTGATTTCTTGCCCGTGCGATCGACGGAGAACTCCCCTTCCGGGCTCCGCACGATGCGGATGAGTTCCTTTTTCGGATGTTTCTCCTGGCAACCGACGCAGAGCCGCTCCGGTATCTTCTTGACTTTTCCTGCCTTTGCCGCCACGTCATTCACCTTCCGCTGTGAAGGAAGCGTCGCTCTCGACGGCGACCTCGCTCATGCCCGCGTCGAGCACCTCGTCCGCTGCCTGCGACTCGCTCTTGATATCGATCTTCCAGCCCGTAAGCTTCGCGGCGAGACGCGCGTTCTGTCCCTCCTTGCCGATGGCGAGAGAGAGCTGATAGTCCGGCACGACAACGCGCGAGACCTTCTCATCCTCGTTGACGGCCACAGAGACGACCTTCGCGGGGCTCAGCGCGTTCGCGATGAACTTCGCGCTGTCCTCGTTCCATTTCACGATGTCGATTTTCTCACTGCCGAGCTCATCGACGACGGCCTGCACGCGCATGCCCTTGTGGCCGACGCAGGAGCCGACGGGATCGACGTCATCGTCCTTCGAGTAGACAGCGATCTTCGAGCGCATGCCCGGCTCGCGCGCCACCGACTTGATCTCGACGATGCCCTCCTGGATCTCCGGCACCTCAAGCTCGAAGAGGCGCTTCAAGAGGCCAGGATGCGTGCGGGAGACGACGATCTGCGGCCCCTTGCTCGTCTTCTTGACCTCGACGATATACGCCTTGATGCGGTCGCCATGCTCGTACGTCTCGCCAGCGATCTGCTCTGTCGGTGTGAGCACGGCCTCCGTCTTGCCGAGGTCGATGAACACGTTGCGGTTCTCGACGCGCGAGACGAGGCCCGTGATGATGTCACCCTCGCGGCTCATGAACTCCTCGTAGATGATGCCGCGCTCCGCCTCGCGCACGCGCTGCACGACGACCTGTTTCGCCGTCTGCGCCGCGATACGTCCGAAGTTCGCCGGCGTCACCTCGATTTCGAGCACATCGTCAACCTCGTAGTCCGGGCGGATGGTGCGCGCCTGCGCGAGCGAGATCTCCTGCACGTCATCCTCTACCGTCTCCACGACCGTCTTGATGGCATAAACGTGATAGGCACCCGTCGTGCGGTCGAGCACGACACGCACATTCTGCGCCGAACCGAAATTCCGCTTATACGCCGAGATGAGTGCCGCCTCAATGGCGTCGAAGAGGACCTCCTCCTCTACGCCCTTTTCACGTGCGAGCTCCTTGAGCGCCTCAAGGAAGCCCGGCTCCTGTGCCTTTGCCTTCGCTTTGCTTCTTCTTGCTGCCAAAATATATATCCTCCTACTGCAGCGGAGACCGCGTTACGCCGCCCCCTCGCATGATAATCAAAAATCAATATGCAACCGGATCTGCGAGACCTTCGCCAGCGGCAGCGCCATCCCGCTGATCGTAACGGTCTTCGCAGCGTCGTCATACGCTTCGAGCACGCCCGTCAGCTGTTTCTTGCCGTCGAGCGGCGCGTAGAGCGCGACGTCTACCTTCTTGCCCTGCTCGCGCACGAAATCGCGCGGCTTGCGCAGCACGCGGTCGAGCCCCGGCGACGAGACCTCGAGTATGTAGCTGTCCGCGATGAGACTCGTCGCGTCGAGCTGCTGCTCGAGCTTCTCACTGAGCGTCTGACAGTCATCGATATCGATGCCGCCTTCCTTATCTATGAAAACGCGCAGATACCAGTCATGCTCCTTCACATACTCGACATCGACAAGCTCGACGCCCGCCTGTTCCTCGAGCAGCTTGCGCGCCATCTGTTCCACAGCTTCTTCGATCGGATTTGCCATTCCTCCACCTCCCGCAAGAAAATTACCATAAACATAAGAGGAAAGAGTGGGCTCACACCCACTCTTTCAAAAAACGCTCAAATTTCTTTATTAAGTATAGCATTCGCCCGCGGACTTGTAAAGAGAAAATTATCTATTTGCCCGCCCTCCGGAGACGTCATCATTGCCGCGCAGTCCCCGTGACGAAATGCGCCGCACTGCCCTCGGGGGACTTCGTGACCTCGAGGCGACACGGAATGCGCGCGGCGAGTTCCTCGACATGGGAGATGATGCCGATGACGCGTCCGCCCTCCTGCAGCTTCAGCAGCGCCTCGATGGCGAGGTCGAGCGTTTCGCTGTCGAGAGAGCCGAAGCCCTCGTCGATGAACATCGTATCGAGGCGGATGCCGCCCGCGTAGCGCTCGACGACATCGGCCAGCCCGAGCGCGAGCGAAAGCGAGGCGAGAAACGACTCGCCGCCTGAGAGCGACTGCGCCTCCCTGCATTTTCCCGTATAGGCATCGTAGACCGCGATCTCGAGACCATCCGCCTTGCGCCCATCCGACTGGCTGCCGAGCGCGAGCGCGTAGCGCTGGCCGCTCATGGTGCCAAGGCGCTCGTTGGCCGCATCCATGACATCGCGGAAGATGGAACGCTGGATATACGTCTGGAAATGGATGCGGTAGGGCTGCTCGCCGCCGGCCACCTGCGCGAGGCGGCCGGCGAGGCCGTACGCCTGCTCGATGCTTTTTTCTTCGACAGCGAGCTTCTGCAGGGAAGCCTGCCATTTCTTGCCCTGCTCGATCCGCAGCGTCGTCTCGCTTTCCTGCCTCGCCGCCTGCCGCCACGCCGCCTCTGCGGCAGACGCAGCCGCCTTGAGCGCCGCGAGGTCCGGCGCGGTCTGCCCCGCTGTCTCACGCGCCGCGTCCTCCCACGCCGCCCGGTGTCTGAGCGCCGCGTCCTCAAAGGCGCGGATGTGCTGCGCCACCTCATCGCGGTGCGCCTTCTCGCGCCAGCGTCCCGCAAGCGCCGCGTCATACGCAGCCTGCGTGGAAAATCCCGCGTCCGCGCGCGCGGCTGCGAACTGCTGCTGCGCCTGCACTGCCCGCGCGCGCTGCTGCTCTGCATGCGCGGCGGCGCTCTTCGCGCTCGCGGCGGAGGCGCTCGCGGCCGTTTCCGTCCGGCGGCTTGCCTCCTCGCACTGCTTGAGTACCTGCTCGCTTTCCTGCAGCGCTCGAGAGGCATCGCACCAGGCCCGGTTCACAGCCGCCGCAGCAGGCGCGACGCCTTCCGGCAGATTCTCTTTCTGCGCGGCGAGCTGTCCCTTGAGCGCCGCTGCCGCCGCTGCGGCCTTCTGCTCTTCTTCCTGCGCACCACGTACGCGCTGCCGCAGCTTCTCGAGCACCTTTGCCGCCTCGTGGACCTCCTGCTCCTCCGGCACGACGTCCTGCGCCTCCGCCGGATGCGGATGCGAGCAAGAGCCACAGACAGGACACGGCGTCCCGTCCTCCAGGCCGCGGGCCAGAGAGACGGCCTTGCCCAGGCGCTCGAGGGCCTGCAGCCGCTCCAGCCTCAGCTTTGCCTGCTCGGCCGCCGTCTCCGTGTCGATCCGCTCCACGCGGCAGGCGGCTTCGCGACGCTCGGCCGCCGCGAGCGCATGGGCCAGGCGCTCCGCATCCGCCGCAGCACGCTTGGCCAGCTCGAGCTGCTGCACCTTGCGCCGCAGCGCCGCGCGTTCCTCTTCCTTCTCCTGCTGCGCCGCGAGCTGCTGAGCCGCCTGCGTGGCCGCCTGCTTTGCCCGCGCGGCCGCCGCGGCGAGGCGCTCTGCCTCCTCGCTGCTCCTTACCTCAGCCGCTGCCTCCTCTGCCGCCTGCCGCTCTTTGTCGAGGATCGCTGCCGCCTGCTGCGCCTGCGCCAGCTGCGCGCGAAACATCTCTACGCTCTCTTTCTTCTTCTCATCTGACGCGCAGTCCTTCTCCGCCTGCGCGAGACGCGCGAACGCCGCCGCGAGCGTCTGCCCGCTGACGAGTCGGCGCTGCTGCTCCTCATGCGCCAACCGCAGGGATGCAGTTCTTTCCCGGCAAGCGGTGAGCGCCTGCTCTTGCTGCGCGAGCGCTGCCGCAAACTCCTCCGCCGAGGCGACCTCCGCCTGCATGAGCAGCTGCGCCTGCTGCGCCCGGCAGTCCCGTGCCCACGCCGCGAGATCGAGCGCACGCTCCTTCAGCCGCTTCTCGAGCGCGGCA
This sequence comes from Selenomonas bovis DSM 23594, assembly GCF_000381005.1. Lineage (GTDB taxonomy): Bacteria > Bacillota > Negativicutes > Selenomonadales > Selenomonadaceae > Selenomonas_C > Selenomonas_C bovis. Next base: position 30,499 of record NZ_KB908397.1, on the reverse strand, counting down.
TACCGCTCCGTGTGGAAGAGCGCCTGCATGAGCTCGCCGCGCCGCCGGGAATCACTCATGAGGAACGCGCGGAACTCACCCTGTGGCAACAGCACGACCTGTCGGAACTGCTCGCAGCGAAAGCCCGTCAGCGTCTCGAGATACTCCGTTACCTCGCTCGTGCCGGTGACGAGCAATTCCTCCTCGCCGCCGCGCTGCACGTAGAGCTCCGCCCGCGCCCTCGTCGCGCTCTTCCTGTCCTCGCGCCGATAGGCCGGACTGCGCAGCACGCGGTAGCCGCGCGCGCCGAGCGCGAATTCCAGCTCCACCCAGGTCTCTGTCTCCGGCGCCGCCTTGTCCGAGCGCAGCATCGTACCCGTGCGCAGAGAGCCGCTCGCCTTGCCGTAAAGCGCAAAGCAGATCGCGTCGAGCAGCGTCGTCTTCCCCGCGCCCGTCATACCGTGGATGAGGAAGCAGCGATTCTCTCCCAGCCCCCGCGCGAAGTCGAGCGCCACCTTGCCGACATAGGGGCCGAATGCCTGCAGGCTGAGTTTCCTGATCCTCATACTTCCTCCCTCTCTTCCCGCGCCATTTCCTCAAGGACCGCCTCGAGATACTTCTGCTGATCGGGGGAAAACGTCTCCCGCGTCATCTCCTCATAGAAATCCCGGAACAAGGCAAGCTCCGACACCTCTCCCGCCTGCGGGCGCAGCCGCAGTTCCTCCGCCTGCGCCGCCTGCCAATTCGGCCGGGTGAGCGCGAAGAGATTCGGATAGATGGCGGTGAGCTTGTCATAGGCATTGAGAATGGTCGCACGATCGAGGAGATCCACACGCACATAGTCATCATGCGGCAGAGGGTCAAAGTCCGCCTGCCGCAGCTCCTCCAAGGTGCCGCGCACGATGCGCACGTCGTGGCGCGGCGCCAGCGCCTCGAACCTCGTCTCTACGGCACCGTCTGCCGCGAGCTCCACGACCAGCGCCCCCTTTTTCTGCGCAGCCTCGTCAAAGGAATATTTGAGCAGTGATCCCGCGTAGCGGATCTTCTCCGCTCCCGCGCGCTGCGGCCCATGCAGATGGCCGAGCGCCGTATAGCTATAAGGCAGGAAATGCGCGGGCCGCACCTGGTCCGTGCCGCCGACGGAGAGCGGCCGCTCGGAGGAAGCGCTGCGGCCGCCTGCGAGGAATGCGTGCGCGACAGCCACCGAACGGCAGCCGTCCGGAATCTGCGCGCGCGCCGCCTGCACCTGGCGCGCCATCGCCGCGTCGAAATCCAGCGGTTCCTCTCGCGGCACCTGAAATGCCGCGCGTACCTCCACGGGCGTCGCAAAAGGCAGCAGCGAAAAATACACCGGCCCCGCCGCATCCTCGAGTACGACCGGCGCGTCCTCCCCGCGCACGCACCCGCGCAAGTAGACGCCGCTCGCGGCGAGCAGTTCCCTGCCGAAATCAAGGCGGGCCGCACTGTCGTGGTTGCCCGCGATATAGAGCACCGCGATGCCCTTTCCCACAAGGTGGGCGAGCACCTCGTCGAAAAGCGCCACAGCCTCGGCGGGCGGTACCGCTCGGTCATAGACATCCCCCGCGATCACGACGGCCTGCACGTCCTCATCCACGGCCAGCGCGACGAGCTCTTCGAGCACATAGCGCTGATCCTCCGTCATGTAGCGCTGACCAAACAACTTGCCGAGATGCCAGTCTGCTGTATGTAAAAATCGCATGATTCCTCCGTAATCTCCATCCCATAGCACACATCGTTCCAAAGAAAAAACTGCGGCAAAGCGCAGTTCCTAAAAAAACACTTCGCCGCAGCTATGCGCCCGGCTCCCAGTACAAGAAAAGGCTGAATGAACTTGTGGTTCCTCAAATCCCCTGCAGCGGCGTCATCGCGCGCACGAACGTACGGCCGCAGGCACAAGGGTCGCTGCACAGACTCACTGCCTGTCCCGTGCGGAACCGGATGAGCGGGAGCGCCTCAGCCATGAGCGACGTGAGCACCAACTCACCCATCTGTCCATCCTCGACCGGCGTATCTGTCCCAAACGCGATAACCTCAGGATACCAATAATCCTCCTGTACATGCTGTCCCTGCTGTGCGGGGCAGGAAAAGAGCGCCCCCGCCATGCCGAGTGCCGGCGGTGCGAAGAAATTATAGACGCGTGCATGCGACCGCTGCACGACGTGTCGCTGCAGGAGATTCTGCAGCCCCATATCGTTCAGGCTGAAAAGCATGCGCAGTGGATATGCCGCGATATCCTTCCCCACTGCCTGCAGCTGGATGACGAGCTGCATGATGAGCTGCGGCGTACTCACAACAGCATCCATGCTCACACAGTCCATGAGGCGGAACCAGCGCCGGTAGTCCGTGCCGAGCGGCACGACGGCCGCACCGAGGATCTCAAGCGCATACTGCACATCGAGCAGACGGCTGTCCGAGAGATCCCCCTGCACGCCGACCACCGAAGTCCTATTCACACCCGCTGCGACGAGCCCGCGCAGCATCATCTCAACATTATGCGCCACGTCGCCGCTCGTATAGAGCTGCAGGAACTCCCCGGCCGGCTGCTCCTGGTAGCTGAACCGTAGCACGCCCGAGAGCGGTAGCGTCAGCCTGTCATACACATCATGGCTGCGCAAATCCAGCGGCGTCACAAAGGGCAACTTGCGAATATCAGAGAGTGCCTGGATATCCGCCGCAGAAACGCCGGCTTTGGCAAAAGCGTCCTGGTAAAAACCGCTCTTTTCTCCCGCCCATTTCACCGCCTTCTGCAGGCGCTCCAATTGCAGCGCCTGCAGCGCCTCGCGCGGCATCGTCTCAATCTCGGGATTTGCATACATATCCGACATCCCATCGCTTCCTGTCGCTCATGCCAGCGGCCGCTGATAGAAAAATGGCTGAAAGCTCGTATAGCCCAGCGCCCGAAAATTCAGAATCGCCTCCGTCGCGCCGACAAAGAGGATACCGCCCGGCTTCAAGGCACGGAAGAAGTTCGCATAGAGCTGGTCCTTCGCCTCCTCCGTGAAATAAATCACGACATTGCGGCAGAGAATAAGATCGAACCCCGTCTCAAAGGAATCCTTGAGCAAATTGTGCCGCTTGAACTCGATGCAGCGCTTGATCTCATCCTTTACCGCGAATTTGCCGCCCTCCACGCGGTCGAAATACCGACTGCGCCGCTCCGGCGTCATGCTCTTGAGCTCGTTCTCCGTATAGACCCCCTGCCGCGCCTTGGCAAGGATCTCCACATCGAGATCCGTCGCGAGAATCTGATGCTTGACCCCCGGCGTGAGTTCCTTAAGAATGATCGCGAGCGAATACGGCTCTGCTCCGATGGAACAGCCCGCGCTCCAGATCTTGAGTCGCGGCGACCGCTTCAGCAAGTCGGGGATAACATCCGTCTCCAGCTTGCCGAACTTCTCCGGCGTGCGGAAAAACTCAGATACGTTGATGGTCAGATATTCGATGAACGCGGCGAAATCATCCTTGTCCTGCACGACATGATCGAAATATGCTGTATAGCCATCGAACTTGCCGCGATTCACGAGATTGCCGATTCGCCGCTTCATCTGCGGTTCCTTATAAAGGTCGAGATCGATTTCCGTCTTTGCCTTGAGCTTTCTCTTGAAGTTCACCCAATCCGCATCATCCATCATAGGGAATCCCTCCTAAATTTGCAGGACCATGCCTTCCCTCTCCATGAAGGAACGGGCGTCCGGCAGGACTGCGCTCCAGCGCATCTCCTCCCCCGTCCCGCAACACATTCTTCTTTCAGTTCTATATTCCCCTTTGAGGAATGAATTTCCTGCTAACCAAACAAAAAAAGACAGTCGCCAAAAAGCAACCGTCCAAAAATAGGAAAATCTTCCTAAAGAAAGTATGTTTTCCTCATCCGAACTGTTCATGAAGCGGATCACTTGATGTCATACACCATCTTGTCTGCATCAACCTGTACTTTGGGCAACACGATGTGCAACACACCGTTCTCAAAGGAAACAGTCACCGCATCCTTATCAATGTCGTCAATCTCAAAGGAACGCTCGAACGTTCCCGTACGACGTTCACGGCAGAGGTAGCGCACGGACTCCATCTCCGGCTCCGGACGCTCCGCACGAATCGTCAGCCTGCAGTCCCCCTCATAAGCGACCGTGATCTCCTCCTTTGTGAATCCTGGCAATTCAGCGAAAAGTTCATAACGATCCGACAGCTCGATGGCATCCACGCGGAATGGGAAGATAACGCTTGCCGCCCGGCCGACTGGATTGTGCGCCTGCTCCATCGCGAAGTCCCAAAAACGATCGAGCACTTCGCGGCTCTTTTCCGAGGCATTGTTCTTGAAATGAAACGGAATCGTACGGAACATAATAATCTCCTCCTATCGATGATTCTGATTTCATTATACCGTTTCCGTTGAAAAATCACAACGAGAAATCACGACATCTGCCGCCCCTCGAAGAATATCGCGCAGTCGCTCATGCCATCATGCTCTCCCCGGAAGAGCAGCACGCTCCGCCACCGACCTCCTTCGCGCGATCCAACGCCCTGCCGCCGTCGCGAATGACCCGCTCCGGCGTCATACCTGGGACGGCATGCACGATGCCTGCATTGACACGCAGATGCTTCATGCGGTCATCCATCGACAGCATGAAAGCGAGCTGTTCCTGGAACGCCCTCACACTCGCCTCCGCCGCTTCGTCCGATAAGGCATCCGGCAGGAATACCGCGAACTCATCGCCGCCAAGGCGGGCCACGTGATTGGTAGTGAACGCCAACCGCAGCTCCTCCGCGACGATCTGCAGCACTGCATCCCCAAGCGGATGACCGTAGCGTTCATTGAAGCCATGGAATCCTTCGACATCAAAGGAGAGCAGCGTATAGGCCTGTCTGTCGTTCTGCTTGAGGACGTCATAGAAATACTCCCGGTTGAGCAACGATGTCAGCTGATCCTCACGCGTGAGCCGCTGAATGGTGCTCCGGTACTCCTTTTCCTGCGTGACATCCCGCGCAATGCCAACGGTACCGATGATATCCTGACTGTCCTCGTCAAAGATCGGCGTCTTGTACGTCTTGAGCTTGCGCAGGCCCTGCGCGCTCATGACCTCCTCATCGTAGAGGCATGTCTTGCGCGTATTGATCACATCCTCCTCTGTCTCCACACAGACATAGTCACTCGCCTCATAGACCTCGCGCGGGATGCCCCAGATGTAATAATGATCCTTGCCCTCCACATCCTTTTTCCGCTTGCTGACTGCCGTGCAGAACGCATCATTGACATGGAGATGTATCCCCTTGATATCCTTGTACCAGACCATATCCGGCAACGTATTGATGGTCTGTTCGAGGTACGTCTGCGTGAGCCATGCGTCCTTTTCCTCCTTGAGCAGACGTTGCAGCCGACGGAAATGAAAGACTGCCGTCTCTCCGAGATGTGCGAGCGGCCAGACATCATCGAAATACGTGAGATCCTCTTCCGGCAGATTCTGCACAGAATCCGCGCAGAGAATCAGCTTTCCCTTCATACCGATGTCCTGCCGCAGCATGGGAATCTGAAGCGTCGCTGCATCACCGAGCAGGACGATCTGATTCCTCCCGCTGGGTAGGTGCATCGACCGAGAAAAATCATGAAAGAGATGGGTAAACCTCTCTAGTGGTTCTATCTCCTGCCAGATACGGATAATCTTCTCATCAATGCCTCTCACCCAAAAATGCAGCTGAACATGGTACATGGTCTATCTTCCTCTCAGACGTGCGTTTCACCGTCCACTTTCGCGCTATGGTATCTATGAATCTACAATTTTCATATAGTTCTATTCTACACAAGAAGTCCCTTTCCTGCAAAGGAAAGGGACTTCTTGTACTTTATTCCGCGATACTTATCCGAGAATCACGAGGGAATCATGCACCTTGACGCTCTGGCCAGCCGTGACATTGAACGTCTTGACCACGCCATCGGCATCTGCCGTAATCTCGTTCTGCATCTTCATGGCCTCGAGGATGAGCAGGACATCGCCAGCCTTAACTGCCTGGCCCTCGGAAGCGACGAGCTTCACGATCTTGCCCGGCATCGGCGCATTGATGGAATGTTCGCCAGCGCCAGCTGCAACAGCTGCCTTCGCCGGTGCAGGCGCAGCGGTGGGCGCCGCTTTCGGTGCAGGAGCAGCCTTCGGTGCCGGTGCTGCCTTGACTGCGGACTTGACCTCTTCTACCTCTACCTCATAGGCGGTGCCATTGACCGTGATGTTGAACTTTTTCATTGAAAATTCCTCCAATTATTCAGCTTGACTCAATGCCTGCCGCCGCGGGCAGCCAGATTCCATGCATTGCTCGTACGCTTGATGCGCACAGCGATGACTTTATTCCCCGTCATCATCTGGACCGCAGCCGAGATAGCGGCTACGACCTCAGGACGGACATCGCTTGCATTGATTTTCATGAGCGGTTCCTCGCTTCCGAATTACAATGGGATATTGCCATGTTTCTTTGCAGGACCGACCTCGCGCTTGCTCGCGAGCGCGTTGAACGCGGTGATGACGAGCGGACGCGTCTCCTTCGGCTCGATGACCATGTCGACGTAGCCGCGCTCTGCAGCGACATACGGCGTCGCGAACTCATCGATGTATTCCTGCGTCTTGGCCTCTTTGTCTGGATCCTTGCGGAAAATGATGTTCGCTGCGCCCGCAGGGCCCATGACAGCGATCTCAGAGGTCGGCCATGCCATGACCTGGTCAGCGCCGAGCTCACGGCAGCACATCGCGATGTAGGAACCGCCGTAAGCCTTGCGCGTGATGACCGTGACCTTCGGCACCGTCGCTTCGCTGTATGCGTAGAGCATTTTCGCGCCGTGGCGGATGATGCCGTTGTGCTCCTGGTCGACGCCCGGCAGGAAGCCCGGTACATCGACGAGCGTCAGGAGCGGGATGTTGAACGCATCGCAGAAGCGGACAAAGCGCGCCGCCTTGTCCGAGGCATCGACGTCGAGGCAGCCTGCCATGACGTTCGGCTGATTCGCCACGATACCGACGACACGGCCATCCATGCGGGCATAGCCGATGATGACGTTCGTCGCGAAAAGCTCCTGTACTTCGAAGAACTCGCCGTTATCCACGATGGATTGGATGACATCCTTCATGTCGTACGGCATGTTCGGATTGTCCGGCACGACCGTATTGAGGCTCTCATCCTGGCGATCCGGATCGTCTGTCGGCTCGACGGACGGCGCGTCCTCCATGTTGTTGCTCGGCAGATACGAGAGCAGCTCGCGAATCTTCGCGAGACAGTCGTCCTCGTTCTCGCAAGCGAAGTGCGCAACACCGGAACGGCTGTTGTGCGTGACAGCACCGCCGAGTTCTTCCGCCGTGACCTCTTCGGCCGTGACGGACTTGATGACCGCCGGGCCCGTGATGAACATCTGGCTCGTGTTCTTCACCATGAAGATGAAGTCCGTAATTGCTGGGCTGTAGACAGCGCCGCCAGCGCACGGTCCCATGATGACAGAGATCTGCGGGATGACGCCGGACGCCGCCGTGTTGCGGTAGAAGATGCCGCCATAGCCGGAGAGCGCGTCAACGGCCTCCTGGATGCGGGCGCCGCCGGAATCATTGATACCGATGCAGGGAGCGCCCATCTTCATCGCGAGATCCATGACCTTCCAGATCTTGTGGGCATGCTTCTCGCCGAGCGCGCCGCCGGAAACCGTGAAATCCTGCGCATAGGCATAGACAAGACGGCCATCCACCGTACCGTAGCCGGTGACAACGCCATCGGCAGGCATATCCTTTTTCTCCTGGCCGAAGTTCGTGCAGCGATGCTTCATGAACATGTCGAGCTCGACGAAGGTACCCTCATCAAAGAGCTTTTCGAGACGCTCACGCGCCGTATACTTGCCCTTGGCATGCTGCTTCTCAATGCGTGCCGCACCGCCGCCCAGGCGGATGTGCGCCTTCTTCGCATTCATCTGGTCAATCTTTTCTTGAACGGTTGCCATTTTAACCCTCCTATGATCAGCATTGTTACTGCATCATTATTTTGCACCTTTTTCGCAAAAATTGCAAGTAGCTACTAAGAGCTGATAAGAAAGGAATCAGTCGCGCTGGCAGAGCTCAAGAAGGACGCCATGCGAAGCCTTCGGATGCACGAAAGCAATCTTGGCGCCGCCGGCACCCTTGCGCGGCTTCTCGTCGATGAGGCGCACGCCCTTCTCCTTGAGGTCGGCAAGTGCTGCCTCGAGGTTGTCGACACGCAGTGCGATGTGCTGGATGCCACCGCGGCCATTGTTCTTCTCGATGAACTTCGCAATTGGGGAGGAATCCTCCGTTGCTGCCAGAAGCTCGATCTCGCTGCCATTCGGCGTCGGGAAGAATCCCGTCGTGACCTTCTGCTCTGCGACGGTCTCTTCACCGTTGGCCGGCAGGCCGAGCGCCTCGCTCCAGAACGAGCCGACCTCCTTGAGATCCGTGACTGCGATGCCGATATGGTCTACGCCTAAAACCTTGAACATAATATCTGCCTCCTCAATGACTCCTCATCGGAGCATTTCCTGCATGATGTCGCCGACGACCGTGTAGGGATCCGTCTCATGTGCCTTGATCTTCTCGACGTAGGCGTCGAGGCGGCCCGTATCCACGATCTTGCCAGTGATGTATTTGCCGATGTTGCTCGACAGGATGTCGAGCATCTCGTCTTTCGTACGCTTCGTGCGGCGCGCCAGCAGCTCGCCGTTCGCGCTGATGTAGGCATGGTGCTTCTCGATGCTCGCGATGAGCTCCTTGACGCCGATGTTCTGATTGGCAATGACTTTGTCAATCGGCGGACGCCAATAACCAAGCTTTGCATCCTCATTCGCCTGCGGACCGACCGCCATGTGGTGGAACTGGTCAGAGAGCGCTTTCTGTGCCGCGTCCATGGGCGCCGGCTCATGGACGTCGAGATCGAGCATCATGTTGATCTCGCGCACGAGCTTGTCGGCACCGTCATGATCTGCCTTGTTGACGCAGAACACATCGCCGATCTCGAGGATACCTGCCTTGATGGCCTGGATATCATCCCCCATGCCGGGAATGAGCACGACCATCGTCGTATCTGCCGCCTTGACGATATCGACCTCGGACTGGCCGACGCCGACCGTCTCGACGAAAATCACATCTTTGCCGAAGGCATCCATCGCCTTGACCGCATCTGCCGTCTTGTGCGAAAGTCCGCCAAGGCTGCCACGCGTTCCCATGCTGCGGATGAATACGCCTTCATCGAGCGTGAGTCCGTTCATGCGGATACGGTCGCCGAGGATGGCGCCTCCCGTAAACGGGCTGGTCGGATCGACGGCGATGATGCCGACGGTCTTGCCCTGATTGCGGTACTCGCGCGCGAGCTTGTCGGTCAGCGTGCTTTTGCCGGCTCCCGGAGGCCCGGTGACACCAAGAACGAACGCATGGCCCGTGCGCGGATAAAGCTTCTTCATGATTTCGGTCGCTTCATCGTACTCATTCTCGATGGCCGTGATGGCGCGGGAAAGTGCTAAGCGGTTCCCTTTCAGCAGTTCTTCTGCAATATCCAAAGGCTCGCCCTCCCTTAAAGAAACTGAATCAATGGGCTCTTAGAGCTTTACATGCTCCTTGATGAACTTCACGACGTCCGTCGTCGGCGTGCCCGGCGTGAAGACCTCGGCAACGCCGGCCTCCTTGAGGGCAGGGATATCGGTTTCGGGGATGACACCGCCGCCGATGATGAGGACATCGTTCATGCCCTTCTCGCGAACGAGATTGACCACCTTTGGAAACAGATGCCCATGCGCACCGGAAAGGATGCTCATCGCGATGACGTTGACATCCTCCTGGAGTGCTGCTTCAGCAATCTGCTCCGGCGTCTGGCGAAGGCCCGTGTAAATGACCTCGAAGCCCGCGTCGCGCAGTGCACGTGCGACGACCTTCGCGCCGCGGTCATGTCCGTCAAGACCCGGTTTCGCCACTAATACTCTGATTTTCTTCTCCATTTGTTGTCCCTCCAGACAGTGCGGCAGCATCGGGCACCCGCCCGCCTGCCGCTAGACTCACACTCAGCAGATTACAGGTTCACATGTGCCTCATACTCGCCGAAGACACTGCGCATGACATTGCAGATTTCGCCGAGTGTCGCGTACGTCTTGACCGCTGCGAGAATATGCGGCATGAGGTTCTCGTTTTCATCCTCGCAGGCGCTCTTGAGATCCTTGAGCGCTGCCTCGACAGCCGCGTTGTCGCGTTTCGCCTTCATCTCGTGCAACTTGGCAACCTGGCGCTTGCCGACGGCCTCATCGACCTTCAGAAGATCCTTCGGCGGCTCCTCGTTCTCCATCTGGAACTTGTTGACGCCGACGATGACGCGGGCACCAGACTCGACATCCATCTGCCACTTATAAGCGGAATCCTGAATCTCCTTCTGGATGTAGCCCTTCTCGATGGCTGCGACAGCGCCGCCCATGTCATCGATCTTCTTGATGTAGTCCCAAGCCTCAGCTTCGAGCTTGTTCGTCATAGCCTCTACGTAGTAGGAGCCGGCGAGCGGGTCGATGACATCGGCAAGGCCGCTCTCGTAGGCGACAATCTGCTGCGTGCGCAGTGCAATCGTCACGGACTCCTGCGTCGGCAGCGCGAGCGCCTCATCGCGGGAATTCGTGTGGAGGGACTGAGTGCCGCCCATGACGGCTGCAGCCGTCTGCAGGGCAACGCGCACGATGTTGTTGTTCGGCTGCTGCGCCGTGAGCATCGAGCCCGCCGTCTGCGTATGGAAGCGCAGCTTCATGGACTTATCCTTCTGCGCATGGAAGCGCTCCTTCATGACCTTCGCCCAGATGCGGCGGGAAGCGCGGAACTTCGCAACCTCCTCGAGGACGTTGTTGTGGGCATTCCAGAAGAAGGAGAGGCGGCCGGCGAAATCGTCGATGTGCAGGCCTGCCTTGATGGCCGCCTCGCAGTAGGCGATGCCATCGGCGATCGTGAAGGCGATTTCCTGAGCAGCCGTGGAGCCTGCCTCGCGAATGTGATAACCAGAGATGGAGATCGTGTTCCACTTCGGCACGTTCTTCGAGCAGTACTCGAAGATGTTCGTGATGAGACGCATGGACGGACGCGGCGGGAAGATGTACGTGCCGCGCGCTGCGTACTCCTTGAGGATATCATTCTGGATCGTGCCGCGCAGCTGGTCAGCAGGAACCCCCTGCTTTTCAGCGACAGCGATGTACATAGCGAGCAGGACAGATGCCGGCGCATTGATCGTCATGGACGTCGAGACCTTGCCAAGATCGATCTTGTCGAAGAGGACCTCCATATCGGCGAGGGAGTCGATGGCGACACCGACCTTGCCGACCTCGCCCTCGGAAATCGGATCATCGGAGTCATAGCCGATCTGCGTCGGCAGGTCGAACGCGCAGGAAAGACCCGTAGCGCCGTTTTCAATCAGCATGCGATAGCGCTTGTTCGACTCTTCTGCCGTGGAGAAGCCTGCGTACATGCGCATCGTCCAGAAACGGCCGCGGTACATCGTCGGCTGCACGCCGCGCGTGTACGGATAGACGCCTGGGAAGCTGATTTCATCAGCGTAGTCCGTGTCCTTGATGTCGAGCGGCGTGTAAAGGCGCTGCTCCGGCAGATGCGGGCGCTCCGGGAAACGGGCGACTGCCTTTTCAACGCTCGCCTGATACTTTGCAAGTTCAGCTTGGATTTTCTCGTGTTCCGTGCTCATATCGAGTTGCCTCCTGATTCAGTTCTATTCTGGAAGTGCCGTGTCAGCCAGTCATCAGGCCAACCAGCACATCCACTTTCTTATTTCTGCATCGTCCCCGTCTTGAGGAAGCGCTCATGGAAAGAGAACGCCTCGTCGAGGATATGCGGCGTATTCGCATGCTTCGTCGCCTCGTCTGCGCGATGGAAATAGTCGAGCAGCAGCGGGCGGTAATCCGGATGCGCGCAGTTGTTGATGATCTCGAGCGCGCGCTCCTTCGGCGCCTTGCCGCGCAGGTCTGCAACGCCCTGCTCCGTGATGATGATATCGACATCGTGCTCCGTATGGTCGATGTGCGAGCAGAATGGGACGATAGACGAGATCTTGCCATCCTTGGCCGTCGACGGCGTGTAGAAGATGGTGAGGAACGCGTTGCGCGCGAAGTCGCCGCTGCCGCCGATGCCGTTCATCATCTTCGTGCCCGTGATATGCGTCGAGTTGACGTTGCCGTAGATATCGCACTCAATCGCTGTATTCATGGCGATGACGCCGAGGCGATGGACGACCTCCGGGCTGTTGGAAATCTCCTCCGGACGCAGCAGCAAGTACTTCTTGTACTTCGCGACATCCTTGTAGAAACGCTCCATGCCCTCAGGCGACGGCGAGAATGCCGTACCGGACGCGAAGTTCAGCTTGCCCGCATCGATGAGGTCGAGCATGCCGTCCTGGATGACCTCCGTGTAGACCGTGAGATCCTTGAGGTCCGAGTCCACGAAGCCGGCGAGCACCGCGTTCGCGACATTGCCGACGCCGGACTGCAGCGGCAGCAGGTTCTTCGGCATGCGGCCCGCCTGGATCTCCTTCTGGAGGAATTCCAGCGTGAACTCCGACATCTTCTTGGAGCCCTCGTCGATGGCGCGCAGCGGACGCGTATGATCCGGGATATCGCAGGGCACGATGAACTTGATCTTTTCCGGCGTGCACGGGATGTACGGCGTGCCGACACGGTCGCTCGCCTTCACAATGGGGATGGGCAGGCGATGCGGCGGATCGAGCGGAATGTAGACATCGTGCATACCTTCGAGCTCGAGCGGCTGGCTCGTGTTCACCTCGACGATGACGGTATCCGCGCTCTGCACATAGGACGCAGCATTGCCAAGCGACGTCGTCGGGATGATGTTGCCGTCCTCATCGATGGCGCAAGCCTCGACGATGGCGACATCGATGTGGCCGAGGTAGCCGCAGCGAGAAAGCTGTGCCGACTCTGAAAGGTGCAGGTCGAGGTAGTTGACGCTACCGTCGTTGATCTCATTGCGCAGCACCTTGTCGGTCTGATACGGCAGGCGCTGCTTGATGCCATGGACGCCTGCGAGCACATCATCGAGCTCCGGACCCGTGGACGCGCCCGTCCAGAGGTTGATTGTGAACGGATCCTTCTTCATGCGTTCGGCGAGTGCGATTGGCACAGCCTTCGGGTAAGCAGAGGCCGTGAAGCCGCTCGTGGCGACGTTCATGCCCGGCTGGATAAAGGCCGCGGCTTCCTCTGCTGTGACGATTTTCGCTTGCAGTCCTTTGTTGCGGACGCGATCGAGAATATCAATCATCAGAAATCCCCCTTGTGAAACTTGCATGTAGTATAACTCTTCGTTATCGCAGCTATATGAAATAACTATGATTTATCATACCACCATGCGTCATTTATATCCCATGCCTTAGAATATCACACATAGAAAAAGCCGTCAAGATTGCTCAGACGGCTTTTGTCATATTTTATATTATTTTTAAGTCAATTACGGAAGAACAGCGCGTTAACAATACACGCTTTCACCTGCGCGTGATGTAATACGAAAGCCTGCTCAGGCCGATGGACAGATCCTCATTGACGATGTGCATGGAGTCCGGCACCTGCATCTTGATGGGCGCGAAGTTCCAGATGCCCTTGACGCCCGCGGTGACGAGCTGGTCGGCGACCTCCTGTGCGAAAGCCGCCGGCACGGCGATGATGCCGATGTCCACATGGCGCTCGCGCACAATCTGGGCGAGCTCGCGCACATCTTCCACCTTGACATGGTTCTGCACCGTGCCGATAACCTTCGGATCCTGGTCGAAGAGCGCGACGAGATTGAAGCCCAGCGAGACGAAGTTCTGATAGTTCGCGAGTGCGGCGCCGAGATGGCCGATGCCGATGACAGCGATGTTCCAATGGTTGTCGAGACCGAGGATGCCGCCAACATTGTGCTTGAGCTCGTTGACATAGTAGCCGACGCCCTTCTTGCCGAACTGGCCGAAGGAGGCGAGATCCTTGCGGATCTGCTCCGGCGTGATGCCGAGGCGCCGCCCGAGTTCATCGGAGGAAATGACGTCGATGCCCTCGTCCTGCACGAGACGCAGCGTGCGGAAATAGAGCGGCAGACGGTCGATGGTCGCCTTGGAAATCAGGGATGTGCGTTTCGTGGTGGTCATGTCTGCTGCTCCTTTCTCGTCGCTGCCTGCTCCTGCTTGCTCACGAAGGAAAGGCTCGCGGCTGCGGCGGCCAGCATCCACATGAGCATGGAGGACGGGATATTGAAGAGCAGGTCATCCGTGAGACCGTTGAGGGCGATGGACACAAGCGCCAAGCCGATGCCGAGCGCGAAGCCGGACGCGAGGCGGCGCTCCTCCCAGTGCGATACCTCAGCGCGAAACGCCGCCCAGTTCCAGGCGGGCGCCTCCGTCCTCACCGCGATGCTCTCGTGGACGGCGCGCAGTTCCTCGTCGATGCCGCTCTCCGGCGAGAGATCCGTCGGCTGCGGCGCGCGCCCCGCCTGCGCCTCCCGCTCGATCTCCTCCGGCGTGAGGAAGCGCGTGCGCAGTGCCGTCACCAGCGTGCCGAAAAAGAACCAGAAAAACGCGAGCGCGCCGATGATGCCGATCTCCGCCGCGTAGTTCAGATACATGTTGTGCGCATGCACGATCTTGATGGTCGTACCCGCCGCGCCCTGCATGTAGAAATCGTAGAGCGGATACACCATCCAGTACGCCCCCCAGCCGATGCCGAGGAATGGGTGGTCGGCAATCATGGCGACCGTACTCTCCCAGAACGCGAGGCGCATCTCAGACGAGGTGTCGAGCCGCGTGAAGACCGAGGTCATCCGCTCGAGCAGCGCGGGGTCGAGCGCGAGGATACCGCCGCCCACGAGCACGCAGGCAACGAGCACGCGCCAGTCGCGCAGCGCGCCGTAGGCCAGGAACACCGCCGCGATGGCCAGGCATGCGCCGCGCGCATACGTCATGGCGAGGCACGCGGCGAGCGCGAGCAGCGCAAGCGCCAGCACGAGCCGCTGGCCGCGCGCCTTCACGCGGAGGAATACGCCGAACACGAGACACATCATGACATCGAGATAGCCAGCGAAGATATTCGGGTTCTCCCAGGTGGAAAAGACGCGCTTGCGCAGCTCGGGGAACGCCTCGCCGTCCACCCATTTCATCGCGCTCGTATCGATGCCGAAGGCGAACTGGTAGAAGCCGTAGAGCACGCAGAGCAGCGCGGAGGCCGCCAACGAGACGATGAGCAGCTTGAGCTCCCTGCCCGTGCGGAGGTTCTGCCCGATGAAGAAATACATGAGCAGATAGACGCCGACGAGGTTGTAGTAGTTGTAAAAGCTGAACGCAGGGTCCGGTGAGACGAGGATGGACGCCGCGCCGAAGCCGGCGAAGATCAGCACGGGGATGTCGAAGGGCAGCCTTCGAAAATGCATCGCGGGGTCTGCGCGCAGCCGCCAGAGCGTCAGCGCGCTGCCGACGAGCAGCGCTGCCGTCGCCGCCCCCGGGGAGAGCGCGAGCGCAAAGCCCACGGCCACGATGGCCCAGCCCAGCCAACGGTCGAACTGCCGGGCACGGCGCTTGGCTCTGAGATCTTCGAGCACACGCGCTTCCGCTTGCGTGATTGCTTCCTTGCCATGCGTATCAGGCATGGGAATCCTCCTTTCCGAGCAGCAGCTGGCGCAGGCCGCCGATGAGATAGAGCGAGCCCGCTACAACGAGCAGACGGCCCTCCTGCGCCAGAGAAAGCGCGAGGGCGAGCGCCTCTACGTTGTCCTCGCGGTACGCGACGCTTCGCGCGTACTGCGCCGCCTCCTCCGCCAGCACGCGCGCTTTCTCCGCGCGGTCAGACTGCGGCGGCGTCATGACGATGAGATCCTCCGGCCGCACGAGTGCCCGGAGCATCTTGTCGATGTCTTTGTCGTGCAGGATGCCGAGCAACAGCACGCGCGGCTGCCCCGGGAAATACGCGTCGAGGCTCTGCCGCAGCACCTCCATGCCCGCGGGGTTGTGCGCGCCGTCGATGAGGACGGGCTGCACGCCCGCGCCCCCCTCTGACGGCACCTCGAGATACTCGAACCGGCCGGGCCAGGTCACGAGGCGCAGCGCCTCGCGCACGACCGGCTCCGTGATGCGCGGCTCGATGTTGTGCAGCAGATAGGCCGTCATGATGGCGACGCCCGCGTTTTTCACCTGGTGCGCGCCGAGCAGATGGAGCTCATAGGGCGCGCCGTCCACGCCGAGCAGCGGCGAAGAGAAAGAAAACGACTGCCCGCGCGGCGAAAACGCGCCGCCCCTGACCGAGAAGTCCTCTCCCTCGACGAAGATATCCGCGGCGTGCTGCTCCGCCGCCTCCCGCAGGATGGCAAGCGGCATGCCCTCCGCCGCCGTGACGACGGGAACGCCGTCCTTGATGATGCCCGCCTTGTGGTGCGCGATGCCCGCGAGCGTGCCGCCGCAGAGCTTCGCGTGCTCGAACGCGACATTCGTGATGACCGAGACCTCCGGCGTGATGACGTTCGTCGAGTCGAGCAGGCCGCCGAGGCCAACCTCGATGACGGCATACTCGACCTTGTGCGCGGCGAAATAGTAAAAGGCAGCGGCTGTGAGCGCCTCGAACTGCGTCGGGCACTCCTCGCCCTCCGCGAGCATCTGCTCGATGAAGACGCGCACAGCGGAGATGGCCTCGGCGAAGTCCTCCTCGCTGATGGGCTGGCCGTCCACCTGCATGCGCTCCGTGTAGGAGACGAGATGCGGCGAGATATAGAGACCCGTGTGGATGGTCGCCTTCTGGAGGATGCCCGCGAGCATGGCGGAGACGGAGCCCTTGCCGTTCGTTCCCGTCACATGGACTGTGCGGTACTTGTCCTGCGGATTGCCGAGGAGCGAGAGCAGGCGCTTGATGCGGGAAAGCCCGAGGCGCACGCCAAAGACATTGAGCCCGTCGAGATAGGCCAATGCTTCCTGATAGTTCATCTGCGCTCCTCCATCAAAGCTTCGCGAGATCTGCGAGACGTGCCTCGAGGGATTTCTCCTTTTCCTCATAGCCTGCGAGCTTCTCGCGCTCCCCGGCGACGACGGCCGCCGGCGCCTTCTTGAGGAAGCCCTCGTTGCTGAGCTTGCCCGTCAGGCGCTTGATTTCCTTTTGGAGTTTCTCGCGCTCCTTCGTGAGGCGCGCCGTCTCCTTCTCCACGTCGATGAGACCCTTGAGCGGCAGGTAGATCTCCACGCCGCCGACAACGCCCGCCATGGCGTTCTCCGGCTTAGCCGCACCAGCGGCGAGCAGCGTCACGGGCTCCGCGGCCGCAAGCGCCTGGAGGTAGCTTTCATGCGCCGCGAAGACGGGACGCAGCGCCTCGTCCGTGAAGCCGAGGATGACCTCACTCTTCTTCCCAGGTGCCGCGCCAACCTCGGCACGCAGGTTGCGGACGGTCTTGATTGTCTCCATGATGGCCGTCATCTGCGCCTCGACTTCATCGTGGATGAGGCCCGCGTCCCCCTTCGGCCAGTCGGCGATCATGATGCTCGGGAACCGCGTGTCATGCGGCACCTTCTGCCAGATTTCCTCCGTGAGGAACGGCATGAAGGGATGCAGCAGACGCAGCGTGTTCTCGAGGACATAGGAGAGCACATAGAGCGCCGTGTTCTTCGCGCGCACATTCTCCTTGTCGTAGAGGCGCGCCTTTGTGAGCTCGATGTACCAGTCGCAGAACTCATTCCAGAGGAACTCGTAGATCATGCGGCCCGCCTCGCCGAGCTCGAACTTGTCGAGGCTCTCCGTGACGCCCTGCTCCGTGCGCGCGAAACGTGAGAGAATCCAGCGGTCCGCGAGCGTATAGTCCGCCTCCTCCGGGCGGAACGAGCGATCGAAGCCCTCGAGGTTCATGAGGATGTAGCGCGACGCGTTCCAGATCTTGTTCGCGAAATTGCGCGCGCTCTCGACGCGCTCCCAGTAGAAGCGCATATCGTTGCCCGGCGTGTTGCCCGTGATGAGCATGAAGCGCAGGGTATCGGCGCCGTACTTCTCGATGACCTCGACGGGGTCGATGCCGTTGCCGAGGGACTTACTCATCTTACGGCCCTGGCTGTCGCGCACGAGGCCGTGGATGAAAACGTGATGGAACGGGATGTCCTTGCCGAACTCCAGCCCCATCATGACCATGCGCGCCACCCAGAAAAAGATGATGTCGTAGCCCGTCACGAGCGTCGCCGTCGGATAGAACTGCGCGAGCTCCGGCGTCTTGTCCGGCCAGCCGAACGTCTCGAACGGCCAGAGGCCCGAGCTGAACCAGGTGTCGAGCACATCCTCGTCCTGATGGATATGATGGCTCCCGCAGTGCGGGCACACCGTGAGATCCGTGCGCGAGACGCTCGTCTCGCCGCAGTCGTCGCAGTACCAGGCGGGGATGCGATGGCCCCACCAGAGCTGGCGCGAGATGCACCAGTCGCGGATGTTCTCGAGCCAGTTGCAGTAAATCTTCGTGAAGCGCTCCGGCACGAACTGGATGCGTCCGTCCTTCACCGCCTCGATGGCGGGCTTCGCGAGGCCCTCCATCTTGACGAACCACTGCTTGGAGACGAGCGGCTCGATCGTCGAATGGCAGCGCGAGCAGTGACCGACGGCGTGCTCATGCTCCTCGACGGAGACGAGGACGCCCGTCTCCTCGAGCTCCTTGACGAGCGCCTTGCGGCATTCATAGCGATCCATGCCCGCGTATTTCCCGGCACCCTCGAGCATCTTGCCCGTATTGCCGATGACCTTGATCTCCTCGAGGTGGTGACGCTGCCCCATCTCGAAGTCGTTCGGATCGTGCGCAGGCGTGACCTTGACCGCGCCCGTGCCGAACGCCTTGTCGACATATTCATCGGCAAAGAGCGGGATGCGGCGGCCGACGATCGGTAGGATGAGCGTCTTGCCGACGAAATCCTTGTAGCGCTCATCGTCTGGATGCACCGCGACGCCCGTATCGCCGAACATCGTCTCCGGACGCGTCGTCGCAATCTCGACGTAGCGGCCCGGCTCGCCCTCGACGGCGTAGCGCAGATGCCAGAGATGCCCCTTTTCCGTCTCGTGCTCCACCTCGATGTCCGAGATCGCCGTATTGCAGGACGGGCACCAGTTCGTGATGCGCGTGCCCTGATAGATGAGTCCCTTTTCATAGAGGCTCACGAACACCTCGCGCACGGCGCGGCTGCAGCCCTCGTCCATCGTGAAGCGCTCGCGATCCCAGTCGAGCGAGGAGCCGAGGGAGCGCAGCTGGAACATGATGCGGCTGCCGAACTTCTCCTTCCAGTCCCAGACGCGCTCGAGGAACTTCTCGCGGCCGAGCTCGTAACGATTCGTGCCCTCCTCGCGCAGCTTTCCCTCGACCTTGGCCTGCGTCGCGATGCCCGCGTGGTCGCAGCCCGGGATCCACACCGTGTTGTAGCCCTGCATGCGGTGGTAGCGGATGAGGATATCCTGCAACGTATTATCGAGCGCGTGGCCCATGTGCAGCTGGCCCGTGACATTCGGCGGCGGGATGACCATGCTGTACGGCTTCTTGCTCTTGTCGACCTCCGCGTGGAAGAATTTATGCTCCTCCCAGAACTGATACCATTTCTTCTCGAACGACTGCGGATCATAGACCTTCGGGATGTTCGTTTCTTTCGTCTCTGCCATATCGGATACTCCTCTAAACCATCGCGGGGCACGCCCGCAAAATCTCGTGACCCATGAAAAAAGCGCCTCCGTCCCGAAGGACGAAAGCGCCTGCTTCCGTGGTACCACCTAACTTGCTGCTCTTCGCTCTAACGCCGCGGCCGCGGCCCGAGGTAACGCGCACGCCTCCCCCGGGCGACTCAGAAGCGACTTCGCTGCCATCCTGCCGGGGGCTTGCACCGACCGCCCTCTCTCTGCTGACATCCGGCAGCTACTCCTCTTCCTCTTCGTCTTTCCATGATATGAGCTATTATGTGAGCTATCTTAGCACACGCGCGCGGAAAATGCAACCTCCGTCATAGCTTAAGGAACCACTGATTAATTCAGCGGTTCCTCAAATCACCCACTGCCCCGGCGCGAACGCGGCATCGAGCAGTGTCTCCTGGAGCAGCCGCGCGGCAATGGCCTGCGCCGTCTGCTCGCCTGCGGGCGCGAGCGCGCTCCACTCTCTTGCCTCCGGGAGGTCGAGGCGCGGCGCGTCAGCGCCGAGGACGAGCAGCACGATGACGCCCGCCGCCGCGAGGTGCGCTGCCGTGCGCGCGTAGTCCTCGCCCGCCGCCGGCGCGTAGAGGTACGTGTGACGGCCGCTCTGCACGAGGCGGTATTCCGCCTCCGCGACGGCGCGCGCCGTCGTGCCGTCCGCGCCGGGACGGAACACAGTGACGAGCGGCTTCTGCCAGTTGAGCGCGCTGCGCATCGCGGGCGTCGCGTAGACACGCGCCGCGTCCTCCGCGGCGCCGATGCTGCGCACGACGCCGCAGGCCGCCGTGTTGTTCGTGATGCGGTCGATGAGCAGGAGCTCACCCTGCGTGCGGTGCTCATCGAACAATCCGAGCACGATGGGCTCCGTAACGGCAATCGTCACATGCGCGATCTCGTTCTTTTCGAGACGCTCCGCCGGCTCGTGCTCGCCCGTATGGATGTCGGTACGGTACGCGATGCCGGAAAGGATGCCGGGGATCTTCTTCGTGCCGAGCTTTATGAGGAAATTCTTCCCCACAGTGAGCGGCACATCGTCCATCCAGAGAATCTCCGCCTCGAACGCGTCAGCGAGGCTTAGTCCACTCTCCCGCTCGAGCACGCAGCCGCGCGAGACATCGACCTCGCGGCTGAGCTGCAGCGTGACGGGCTGGCCGACGCTGGCACGCTTCTCCTCGTGATCCGCGACAAAGATATGCGTGACCTCCGCCTGCTCGCCGCTCGGCAGGGCCGTCACCGTATCGCCGACGGCGACGCTACCGCTCTCAATCTGCCCCGCGAAACCGCGGAACGACTGGTTCGGACGGCAGACGCGCTGCACGGGGAGGTAGAACCCTTTCTCCGCGGCGGCCCCCGCCGTGACGTCGACCGTCTCGAGATATTCCTGGAGGACCTCACCGTCATACCATGGCATGCGGTCAGAGCGCTTCGTGATATTGTCGCCCTCCGTCGCTGAAACCGGGATGATGCGGACGCTCTCGAGCCCGAGCTCCTGCCGGAGCGCGCCGATCTCCACCTCGATGGCGCGGAACTGCGCCTCGTCGTAGCCGATGAGGTCCATCTTGTTCACGGCGAAGACGAAATAGCGGATGCCCATGAGCGCGCAGATGCGCGCGTGGCGGCGCGTCTGTGTGAGCACGCCCTTCGAAGCGTCCACGAGGATGATGGCGAGATCCGCGAATGACGCGCCGCAGGCCATGTTGCGCGTATACTCCTCATGCCCCGGCGTGTCAGCGCAGATGAAGCTGCGCCGGTCCGTCGTGAAATAGCGGTAGGCGACATCGATCGTGATGCCCTGCTCGCGCTCCGCGAGCAGGCCGTCGAGCAGCAGGGAGTAGTCGATGGCGCCGCCGCGGCTGCCGACCTTCGAGTCGAGCAGCAGCGCCTCTTTCTGATCGGCATAGATGAGCTTCGCATCGTAGAGCAGATGGCCGATGAGCGTGGACTTGCCGTCGTCCACGCTGCCGCAGGTGATAAATTTCAGTAAATCGTTCATCAGAAATAGCCCTCCCGTTTCCGGCGCTCCATGCTGCCGGCTCCCTCATGGTCGATGACGCGGCTCGTGCGCTCGGACTCCACGGCGCCGAGCGTCTCCTCGACGATGGCGTCCAGCGTATCGGCGTCCGACTCGACACCGCCCGTGAGCGGATAGCAGCCGAGCGTACGGAACCTGATCTTCCTCTGCTGGATGTCCTCGGGCCGCAGGTGCAGCTTCTTGACGATGCGGTCATCATCCACCATGATGATGTTGCCGTCGCGCTCGATGCAGGGACGTTCCTTGGCAAAATAGAGCGAGACGATTTCGAGCTGCTCGCGGCGGATGTACTGCCAGATATCCTTCTCCGTCCAATTCGAGAGCGGAAATACGCGGATGCTCTCCCCCTTGTGGAGCTCCGCGTTGTAGAGCTTCCACATCTCCGGGCGCTGGTTCTTCGGATCCCAGGCCTGCGCCGCGTTGCGGAACGAGAACACGCGTTCCTTCGCGCGGGATTTCTCCTCGTCGCGCCGCCCGCCGCCGAACGCCGCCGTGAAACCGTACTTCGTCAACGCCTGCTTGAGCGCCTGCGTCTTCATGATATCGGTGTAGGACGCACCGTGGTCGAAGGGGTTGATGCCCTCGCGGATGCCCTCCTCGTTCTTGTACTCGAGCATCGTGAGACCGTACTTTTTCGCCTGCGCGTCACGGAACGCGATCATCTCGTGGAACTTCCACGTCGTGTTGATGTGCAGGAACGGAAACGGCGGTTTCTCCGGATAGAACGCCTTGAGCGCGAGGTGCATCATGACCGTGCTGTCCTTGCCGATGGAATAGAGCATCACCGGCTTCTCCGCCTCAGCCGCCACCTCGCGGATGATGTAGATGGCCTCTGCCTCAAGCGCATCGAGATGCGATAAATTTCCCATATCTTCTCTCTCCCTGATGGTAGTCTGCGCGCGTCCGCTCCCGTGCGGCCCGCGCGTGTCTTTCGTGTCCGGCAGCGCAAAATCTGTGTCCCGCTGTCGGAGCTTACGATTCCTCAGTTGTTCAGTAATCATTCGCCTGCTTCTTATTGACCGCGATGCGCTGTTCCTCGCCGTCCGCGAGGCGCAGCACCCAGGTGAGCGTGTCGCGGCTGTTCTCGGCGTAGAGCCTGCCGCCCGCGCCGCCGAGCGACGCCTCGAGCGTGTAGAAGATCGCCGCGCGCGGGCACGCCTTGACGCAGGCCGTGCAGCCCCAGCAGTCGCGCGCGTCGCGCAGGCGGGCCCGGCCCGCCTCGATGACGAGGAGATTGCCGGGACAGACGTCCGCGCAGCGGCCGCAGCCGATGCATTTCTCAGTTTCCAAGCGTATGCTCATAGTGCTGCCCCCGTTTCACCAGATCGCGCAGGATGATCTCCACCCTGCCGTCCTTCAGCCTGGAATTGACATATTTCTCATAGCGCGCCTCCCGCGCCGGATGGTCTAGGTTCTCCGCGAAGCAGTGCCAGCGCGTCTCGCGCCGCGCTTTCATGTGCTCGATGAGCACGCGGCAGACGAGCAGCCGCTCGCGCAGCTCGAAGATCTTCAGCAGTCCGTAGGCGTCCTCTGCGCGCAGCCCCTCACTGAGCCGCGTGAGGCGCGCGATGTGATGCGCCGCCGCAGCGAGCTGGCGCTCCGTATAGCGGTAGCCGGCTGTGATGCCGCCCGCCTCCTCGTCCATGACCTGCTGCATGGCCTCCTCGAGCGCGTCGACGGTGAAGAGCGGCGCCGCGGCCGGCTGCTCGCGCAGGCGCTCGACGCGCGCGCGCACCGCCGCCGCAGCCTCTGTCGGCACGGGGAGCACCTCCTGCGCCGCCGCATAGCAGGCAGCCCCCTCGGCGGCATAGGCCCCCTCGGCAAACGCGCCCGTCACGTATTTCTGCGGGCAGCCGCCCGCGACATCGCCCGCGGCGAAGAGACCCGGCACCGTCGTCTGCCGCGTTGTGTCCACCCAGTAGCCGCTCGCCGTATGGCCGCCGACGATATAGGGCTCCGTGCCCTCGACCTCGACGTTCGCCGTACGCGGGCCGAGCCCCGTCTCACGCCAGCGCATCGTCTGCGCGGGCGCCATGTTGAGATACGCGCGCTCGAGGGACTGCTCCTGCGCCGCCGTGATGCCCTGCGTCTCGAGGTAACAAGGGCCGCGTCCGGCGAGATTTTCGCTCACGACCGCGTAGAGGCGCTCCGACGTCGTGTTGCCGTAGCCCGCCTGGTACTTCTCGCCGCGCGCGTTGACCTGCGGCGCGCCCACGCCCTGCGCGATCGTGCCCGTCGGCGCGATCGTGTCCTTGCACCGCAGCGCGATGAACCGCATCTCCAGCGACGTCATCTCCGCGCCCGCGCGCAGGCCCATCGCGTAGCCAGCGCCCGTATTGAACGGCGAATACCACATCGTATGGCGCGCCGCGCCCGGATGGTTGGACCGGTAAAGGCCCGCCGCGCCGCCCGTCGCACAGATGACGGCGCGCGCACGGAAATAGCAGACCGCGTCCTCGCGCAGGTCGATGCCCCAGGCGCCGGCGATGCGCCCGTCCGCCGCTTTCAAGAGATTCACGACATCGACATGCTCCAGCACGCGGACATTCTTCGCGCGCCGCACAGCGGCCGCGAGCAGCGGCTTGATATTCTCCCCGTTGATCTTGATGTTGCGCCAGCCGCGCGAGACGTAGTTCCCGTCCGCATCCTTCAGGATAACGAGCCCGAGCTCCTCCATGCGGCGCGTGACCTCGTTGAGCCGCTCAGACATCGTGAGCAACAGATCGTCACGCACGATGCCCGCCGCGTCCGCCGCCGCGTAGTCCGCGTAGTCCTCCGGCGTATGCCCGGGCGTGATATACGCGTTGAGTGCGTTGACGCCGGCCGCGAGGCAGCCGCTGCGCTCGATGCCCGCTTTGTCGACGAGCAGGACCGAGCGTTCCGGCCGCTCCGCCGCGAGCGTGAGCGCTGCGTAGCAGCCGGCAGCACCGCCGCCGATGACGAGGATATCTGATGTTTCTTCCTTCAGTTTCAAATCCTTCACCTCAAATCACCACGGAATCCTGACGCTTCGCCGCATTCTCGAGAATGCGCGTGCCGCCGTCCGCGAAGCTGTAGATGCGGTGGATGAACACCTTGGCCGCGTCCCCCTCCCGGAGGGGCCGCTTCTCTAGGCTGCGCCGCCCGTGCAGGAGCTGTCCCTTGACCTCGACATCGACCTGCAGGCTGTCGCCGCGGAAGTAGACGCCGCGCACTGTTCCGTCCTCCGACGCGAGCGGCAGGCGCATCTCGTCGGCGTCCGCGCCGATCTCGAGGAACTCCGGACGGATGATGCCCGTGTGCTCCGCCGTGCCCTCGTCCCCGTCGAAGCCCTTGAAAATCGTATAATCCGGCACATGCACCGACTCGCCGATGAAATCCGCGACGAACGGCGTGCGCGGCGACTGGTAGATGGCGACCGGCGTGCCGACCTGCTCGATATGGCCGCGGTTCGTGATGATGATGTCATCCGCGACCTCGACAGCCTCCTCCTGGTCATGCGTGACGAAGATGCTCGTGATGCCGAGCCTGTGGATTGTCCGCCGCAGCCAGCTCCGCAGCTCCTTGCGCACCTTCGCGTCGATGGCGGCAAACGGCTCATCGAGCAGCAGCAGCTCAGGCTCCGGCGCGAGCGCCCGTGCGAACGCGACGCGCTGGCGCTGCCCGCCGGAGAGCTGCATCGGATACCGCGCGCCGAAGCTCGTCAGGCCGATGAGCTCCAGCAGCTCATCGACGCGCGTTCGGCGCTTTGCCTGCGGCACCTCCTGGATCTTCAGGCCGAACGCGATGTTCTCACGCACCGTCATGTGCCGGAACAGCGCGTAGTTCTGGAAGACGAAGCCGATGCCGCGCTTTCCCGGCGCGAGGTCATTCACGCGACGACCGCCGATGAAGATATCCCCTCGATCCGGCGTCTCCAACCCCGCGATCATGCGCAGGATGGTCGTCTTGCCGCTGCCCGACGGACCAAGCAGGCCGATGAGCCTGCCGCGCTCCGCCGTAAAGCTCACATCGCGTGATGCCTGGAACGAACCGTAATGCTTCTCAATATGACGAAGCTCCACCTCAATGGGCATGATGCATCCCCCTTTTTGCACGCCACTCCACGATATTCCTGAGCACGAGGATCACGACGGCCAGCAGGACGAGCAGCGACGCCACGGCAAAGGCTGCCGTGAAATTGTATTCATTGTAGAGAATCTCGATGTGCAGCGGCAGCGTATTCGTCTTGCCGCGGATATGGCCCGAGACGACCGAGACCGCGCCGAACTCTCCCATCGCGCGCGCCGTGCAGAGAATCACGCCATAAAGCAGCGCCCACTTGATATTCGGCAGCGTCACATGGAAGAACATCTGCCAGCCGCTCGCGCCAAGCGTCGTCGCCGCCTCCTCCTCGCTGCGCCCCTGGCTCTCCATGACCGGTACGAGCTCGCGCGTGATGAAAGGAAACGTCACGAACACCGTCGCGAGCACGATGGCCGGCACGGCGAAGAGAATCTGAATGTGCTCCGCGCGCAGCAGCGGATAGAGCGGGCTCATGCGGCCGAACAGCATCACGAAGAACAGGCCCGCGACCACAGGCGAGATCGCGAACGGCAGATCGATGAGGGAGCCGAGCAGCGCCTTGCCGCGGAAATCATGCTTTGTGAGCAGCCAGGCTGACGCGAGGCCGAACAGCGTATTCGCACCCACCGCGACCGCCGTCGCGAGGAGCGTGAGCTGCAGTGCCTTGACCGCGAACGGCTCCGCGACGGCCGAAAGATACGCCGCCGCACCGCGCGCGAGCGCCTCATGCACGACAAGCACGAGCGGCAGCACGAGCATCACGCAGAGGAACAGCGCGGCAAGCGCGATGAGCAGCCAGGCGCCCAGGCCTTTTTCCTTTTTCATCCTCACACCCCCTGATGGTGCATGCGCCAGCGCTGATAACCATTGAGCGCCAGGAGCACGAGAAACGACGCGGCCATCATCACGATGGCGATGGCCGCCGCCGACGGATAATCGAACGACTCGAGCTTCGCCATGATGAGCAGCGGCGCGATCTCCGTCTCATAGGGCAGGTTGCCCGCGATGAACACCACGCTGCCATACTCGCCGATACCGCGCGCGAACGCGAGCGCGAACCCCGTGAGCAGCGGCGACAGCAGCTCGGGAAACACCACGCGGCGAAACGTCAGCCACCGGCTCGCGCCGAGCATCTCCGCCGCCTCCTCGAGCTGCGGATCGAGCCCCTCGAGCACGGGCTGCACGCTGCGCGCCACGAAAGGAATCCCCACGAACACCAGCGCAATCGTGATGCCGAGAACGGAAAACGCCGAGGGAATCCCCGCCGCGTAGAAGAACTGCCCAAGCCAGCCATTCTCCGCGTAGAGCGTCGTGAGCGCGATGCCCGCGACCGCCGTCGGCAGCGCGAACGGCAGGTCGATGAGCCCGTCGAGCAGTCGCTTGCCGGGGAAATCATACCGCACGAGCACCCACGCGAGCAGCAGGCCGAACACCGCATTCACGAGCGCCGCCACCAGCGACGTACCGAAGCTCACGAGATACGCGTGGACGACGCGCAGCTCCGTCGCGACCGCGAGGAACTTCCCCACCCCCATGCCGCTCGCGTAGAGCAGGAACGCCGCCAGGGGGATCAGGAGGATCATGGACAGATAGAAAAACGTGATACCGAGCGTGAACCGGTAGCCCGGAATGACGTGAGCCGCAGCCCGCATGAAGAACACCTCACTCATGGAAGCGCTGTTCCGCCAGCGCTTCCCCAGAAAACGCGGCCCCATGCCGCGCCCTGCCGCCCAGCGGGCAGCCCTATTGCTTCTCGTAAATCTGGTCGAACGTACCGCCATCCGCGAAATGCTCCGCCTGCGCCTTCGTCCAGCCGCCGAACGCCTCATCAATCGTCACGAGGCGCAGCTTTGGGAACTGCGACTGATAGGCCGCCGCAACCTCCGCGTTGCGCGGCCGGTAAAAATGCTTTGCCGCGATTTCCTGCCCCTCCGGCGAATACAGATACTTGATATAGGCCTCCGCGAGCTTGCGCGTCCCCTTCCGGTCCACGACATCATCCACGACCGCCACCGACGGCTCCGCGAGGATGCTCAGCGACGGCGTGACGATCTCATATTTGTCCGGCGCGTCCTTGACCGAGAGCAGCGCCTCGTTCTCCCAGGCAATGAGGACATCGCCCTGACCGCGCTGCACGAACGAGGTCGTCGCACCGCGCGCCCCCGAGTCGAGCGCCACGACGCGCGAGAAGAGCTGTTTCATGAACGCCTTCGTCTGCGCCTCATCGCCGCCCGTCTTCTCACTCGCGTACGCCCAGGCCGCGAGATAGTTCCAGCGCGCGCCGCCCGACGTCTTCGGATTCGGCGTCACGACGGAGACATCCTCGCGCACGAGATCGTCCCAGTCCTTGATCTGCTTCGGATTCCCCTTGCGCACAAGGAACACGATCGTCGACGTATACGGCGCCGAATGGTCGGGGAACTTCTCCATCCAATCCTTGTCGATGAGTCCTTCCGCGGCAATCTCATCAACATCGTAGGCGAGCGCGAGCGTCACGACATCCGCCTCCAAGCCCTCGCGCACCGCCCGCGCCTGCTTGCCCGAGCCGCCGTGCGACTGCTTGAAATTCACCTGCTCTCCCGTCTCCGCCTGCCATTTCTCCGAGAACGCCGCATTGAACTCTTGATAGAGCTCACGCGTCGGATCATACGAGACATTGAGCAGTTCCTTGCCTTCCGCCGACTCCTCCGCATCACTGCCGCAGCCCGTGAACACCCCTGCCAACAAGAAAAGTCCCGCCGCAGCCGCCAAAAACTTCGCCTTTTTCATCCCGATCGCTCCTTTCCGCAAAAACAGGAACAAAAAAGCCCAAGACACCCGTCGTACACAAATAAACGACGGACGTCTCAGGCTTTCGCTGTCGAATGACCTGCAACTCATTCCTATCTTTCTTATATGTTTTATGAATCGATAGTGTTATTCTAAGCCCTTCCCTCCCCATTGTCAACTGCTGCCGAGAAATTTATTCTATCGGCGCTTCCGTGACCCTCCGATGTCGCAAGAAATTCTTGCTACGTCTTTCATCCCATGATATAATGAATAGATTAATAAACCATACATATATTGCTATGAAATCTAAGGAGCCACTGATGAATATACGAATTTTACCACCTCATTTCATCAGTGATTCCCTAAAGAACGCAAGCCACAGACGCAACACAATTGGACAAACTGTTTCCCCATGAATGATGATTTCATCAACTGACTATTTTGGGAGGGCCCCCGCTACATGGATCACATGCAACTCAAACAAATGACAGTCCTCGTTGTCGACGGAAACCCGTCTGACAGCCAGCAGCTGCAGCTTTACCTCAGCCGTAAAGTCCGATTCACCAGTGTGCGCAACGGAAAAGATGCCCTCGGCTTCCTCGCCCAATCCCCCATCAATCTCCTGCTGATTGCAGATAGCCTGCCTGACATGACAGGTTTCGACCTCCTCCGCGCCATCCATCAGCAGGAGCAGTACAAAAACCTCCCCATCCTCATGACGACAGCAGACCACAGTCAGAAAAAAGAAGCCGCCTGTGCGATGGCGGGAGCCTTTGATATCATCCGCAAGCCATTCATCCCTATCCTCGTCGTCAAAAAGGTGGAGCAGGTGCTCGCGCTTGAGTATCTGAACAAGAACCTCGAGACAGAAGTCAGCCGCCAGACACAGCTCGCGGAAGACCGCCTGGCCTCCAGCCGACGGCTCTACGAGGAAACCATCATGGCGCTCGCCAAGACCGTCGATGCCAAGGACCGTTACACGCGCGGCCACTCGCAGCGCGTTGCCACCTACGCGAGATTCCTCGCCTATCGGCTCGGCTGGAACAAGGAAGAACAGCAACGCATCTATTACATGGGGCTCCTGCACGACATCGGCAAGATTGGCATCCCAGAAGCCATCCTGCGCAAGACCTCTCGCCTCACGGATGAGGAATATGACATCATCAAGCAGCACACCATCATCGGCTACAACATCCTCAACTACGTCGCCGAATTCCCAGAGCTCAAGATCGGTGCACGCTGGCACCACGAACGCTACGACGGTACCGGCTACCCAGATGGCCTCAAGAGCGATACCATCCCCGTCTACGCGCGCATCATCGCCGTCGCCGACACCTACGATGCCATGACCTCCAAACGCAGCTACCGCGACATCCTCCCGCAGGATGTCGTGCGCAAGGAAATCGAAAAAGCCAGCGGCAAACAGCTCGACCCGAAATACGCAGACATCATGATCCTCATCATCGACTCAGACAAAGACTACCGCCTGCACGAGCAATGAGACGCTGCACGCAGCCCGCGTCTCTTCCCTGAACAGGCAATATCCGCCACACAAAGCTACATACACAAACGTCCACTTCGTGGACATTGTGCAGCGCCCTTACAGTAAAGGGCGGTTGCATGAATGAGAAGTCACTTTGTGCACAGTCACTTGGTTTCTCTAGACGGAAAATATTTTACAACGGACCTCGAGATTATTTTATTCACCTCACACAAAAGGGGCTGTTGCACGTATCAACAACGTGTAGCAGCCCCTTTTAGTTTGCAAAAAAATGTTGCTAAGGACTTAAAAATCCTTGGCAACAGGCGTAAAATATAGATATGCAAAATCAAATTTTACAAGGAGATTATACATCCCTCGGCGGAAGTTTTCAACTCTGCCTTCCCTTAAATTTTGAATTTCAAATTCCAAAGGATGACCCGGTCCGTCTGCTACGCCACTTTGTGGATGAAATGGATTTATCCGCACTTTACCAGACATTCTCTCAGGCCAATAAGAACCG
>NZ_KB908396.1 GCF_000381005.1 Selenomonas bovis DSM 23594 | reverse complement strand
TGCACTCGGTTCTTATGGGCCTGAGAGAATGTCTGGTAAAGTGCGGATAAATCCATTTCATCCACAAAGTGGCGTAGCAGACGGACCGGGTCATCCTTTGGAATTTGAAATTCAAAATTTAAGGGAAGGCAGAGTTGAAAACTTCCGCCGAGGGATGTATAATCTCCTTGTAAAATTTGATTTTGTATATCTATATTTTACGCCTGTTGCCAAGGATTTTTAAGTCCTTGGCAACATTTTTTTGCAAACTAAAAGGGGCTGCTACACGTTGTTGATACGTGCAACAGCCCCTCCTTCGTTCGCTATACGAACAAGTCAGCGCTTCGTTTTGGGATAGATGCCGATGGTTGCTTCGTTGAGGATGGGAAGTGCATTTCCAAGACGGCGGCAAAGTATGGCTGCCAGCAGCGAGAGGAGCAGGACAGCGGCGTAGAACGCGAGCGCGATGCCGCCCGTCATGATGATGCCGCGATGCTCTAGCGCGCGTGCGAGGTAGGTGATGAAGAGCGGATGCACGAGGTAGGCGAAGTAGGAGTGCTTGCCCAGCAAATGGAGGATGGGATTGAGCGCGGCGGGATAGCGTTGATAGGTGAAGATGGTGAAGAAGAACAACGAGGCCATCAGCGTGTAGAAGATGCCAGCAGGAGAGAGCTGATGCGCTGTGTTGATGCCGTCAAGGGGCGTCTGGCCCGCTGCGAGCAGGGAATAATAGTAGCCGAGCAGGCTGGCCATGCTCACGTAGAAAAGAAGCGTGATGGCCGTGCGTTTCTGTTGCATGAAGCACTTGAATGCCTCGATGTGCACGGCGAGATAGCCGCCGAGCAGGAAGATGAAGATGTAATGGAGCACCCAGTAGTTGAGGCGATACATGAGGAATGGCTTCAGCAGGGAATCATCTGGCAGTCCGTAGACATAGGTGTTGAAGGGGACAGAGAAGCTCGACCAGTAGTCAAAGAGCACCTGGAATACGAGCAGCGCGGCGAGTCCGCGCAGGCTCATGCGGCGCACGAGGGGAATCCAGAGCGGCATGAGCAGGTAGAACCAGAGCAGGATGACGAGGAAATAGAGCTGGTATTTCGCACAGCCGAAGAAGAGCAGCCCACCGAAGTAGAGCGGTGAGGGCAGCCCGGTACCGTAGAGCAGTCCGTCATGGATGATGTAGAACAGCGACCAGACGAGATAGGGGATGAGCACGGTCTTGATGCGCCGCAGGTAGAACTGGCGGGCAGCAAAAGGAGCGTGGATATCGAGATTGTAGAACAAGCCGAATGCGGAAATGAAGAAGAAGATCGGCACGCTGAAGCGTGTGAAAATCTCGAAGAGCGCAATGAGATGGGGGTTGGCGGCGGGGTTGCTGAGATACTGCGATCCGACGTGGATGCCGATGACGCCCATCATGGAGATGCCGCGGATATATTCGATGGCGGCGAGGCGGGGCTTGCGCTTTTTCTGAGGTTCCTCGTGTCTTGCCTCCGCTGCGGATGCTTGCATGGAGAAGGCCCCTTTCAGTCGCTGAGCAGGAAGTCGATGTGGACGTTCGCGGTGAGGGTGAGGCTGCCTGGCTGGATCGGCGTTGCGGCATCCTTAGCGGCCAGCATCATGTTGCCGACGTAGCGGCGTGTTTCCGGGTAGCCGGTGTTTTCGCTGACGGTCTGGATGCCGACGATGCGCTTGCCGAGCCCCTGGACGATGATGTCCGCTTTGTCGCGCGCGTCCGCAATGGCGTTTTTGAGCGCCACCTTGCGCAGGGCACGTGCATCGGAGGCCGTGAAGCTCAGGGAAGAGATTTCATTCGCCCCATGCGAGAGCGCAGCGTCAACGACCTTGCCCGTGAGCTTGATGTCGCGGACGCAGACGAGCACCGTGTTGTCGACGGTGTAGCCGTTGATCTCGCCGCGGCGGTTTTCCTCCGTGCGATAGGTCGGGCGGAAGGAATAGTTCTGAGTCTGGATGTCTTTGGCGTCGATGCCGAGCGCGGCGATGGCGTTTTGGATCTGCGCGGCTGTCCAGGCGTTGTCATTCTGTGCCTTTGCCGCATCTGCCGCATGCGTGGTGATGCCGATGGCAACAGTCGCCTGGTCGGGGGCGGCGTTCGCCTCACCGGTGCCTTCGACGGAGAGCGTCGGTCGCGCAGGCTGTTCCGCCGCCTGCGTTTCCTGCGGCAGAACGAGGAGGGAGAGAGCGAGGGCAAAAACAAAGAACAGGGAGGCATATCGTTTCATGGAAGAACACTCCTTTGAAATACAGTCATACACGTCTGCGGCGTGGCAAGGTCTGACACTGGGCGCGAAATAGATTCTGCGCGTTGTCAGAGCTTCTTTGCCGTGAGCACGCAGTCAAGCTCGTCGAGCACCTGGGTGAGATTTTCCTCTGTGATGACGAGGGGCGGCTGGAAGGCCATGACATTGCGGCCAACGCCATTCTTGCCGATGATGTAGCCGCGGTCTTTCATCTCCTCGAGCACATCGTCGAGAAGCTCCGGTGCGGGACTGCCGTCGGCGTGAATGAACTCTGCACCGTCCATGAGGCCCAGACCGCGCACGTCGCCGATCACAGGGTGCGTCTCCTGCAGGCGGCGCAGTCCTGCGCGCAACGTCTTGCCGAGGGACTCTGCGCGCGCTGCGAGGTCGTGTGTCTCGATGTAGTCGAGCACGGCGAGCCCTGCCGTCGAGGAGACGGGATTGCCGCCGAGCGTCGAGGCGCCGGGACGCGTGTAGGTATCTGCAATCTCCGGCTTGGCAATGAAGGCGGAGATGGGGAAGCCGTTGCCGAGCGCCTTGGCCATGCACATGATGTCAGGCGTGACGCCGTAGTGCTCGATGCCGAACATCTTGCCCGTGCGCGCGAAGCCCGTCTGTACCTCGTCGATGATGAGCGGCGTGCCGTACTGGTCGAGGATCTCCTTGACGCGCTGGAAATATCCCTTCGGCGGTACGACGATGCCGGCGTTGCCCTGGATCGTCTCGGCGATGTAGGCACCCGGATGGCCGGAGGTCGCCGTCTTGATGAGATCCTCGACGGCATTCGCGCAGGCGAGGTCGCAGGTGTCCGGCTTCTTGCCGAGCGGACAGCGGTAGCAATAGGGATTCGGCGCGAAGTGGATGCCGCCGACAGGTGTCGGCGCCGTGCGCCACATCGTGAGTCCCGTGACGCTCATGCCGAGTTTTGTGCGGCCGTGGAGGCCTTGGCGCAGTGCGATGATCTCGCTGTTGCCACGCGCGACCTCCGCGAGCAGCAGCGCGCCCTCCGTGGCCTCAGAGCCTGTGGAGCAGAAAAAGCTCTTCTGGAGCGTGCCCGGCGTGACGGCGGCAAGGCGTTCCGCGAGGTTGACGAAATTCTCCGTGAGGTAGATGTTGCAGACGTGCTGCAGCGTCTTTGCCTGCTCCGTCGCAGGGCCGACGATGTCCGGGTTCGCATGGCCGCAGTTCATGACGGAGACGCCGGCGTAGCAGTCGAGGTATTTTTTGCCGTTGCTGTCCCAGAGGTATTGCATGGAGCCCTTGACGAACTCCTGGGGATCCTTGTAGAAATGGGCAAGGCAGGGCATGATGTATTTCTTTTTCTTTTCGAGGATGGCGGCGGGGCCGATGTATGCTTTCGCGTTCATGCAGTTGCTCCTTTCCTGATGGCGTCAGATGGAATTGCGGGATTCGCGGAACCGGTAGGTGCCGATGCCGAGGCCGCGCGGCGCGTTCTCCTGCAGCGTCTTGAACTCATGTTCGTCGAAGGAAGCATCGCCCGCTGCGAGGCGGTCGAGCGCCTTGCGGTAGATCTTCGTCAGCATTGCGGTAGCAGCGGGCGTCTCATCCTGTGCTTCGATGCGGTAGGAGGCGATGCCGTTGAATTTCGCAAGGTACGGATAGAGGCAGAGATCCTTGGCGAAATAGATATGGTTGCGTCCGAATTGGTCGATGCGGATGCGGTGGATCTCGCCCGCCTTGTCACGCAGGGCGTAGTGGCGGTCCATCAGCTCCGGCTCGTTGAGCTCGTTGTAAGCCGGCAGGCTCATCGCCGGGAAATTATGGTCGCAGATCATGGATTCGTAGCCGCCGTGGATGACGACCTCGATGGGCAGCACGGCATTTTCGACGATCTCGCGCAGCTGCTCGAAGGAAAGCTCGAGGGAGGCACAGGCCTGCGTGATGCCGTTATCCTTCATGAAGACGGTCGCGAGATGGTTGAAGAGGTTGAAGGAGAGGTCGGCCTGCACGGGGAGGTTCGTAAGCGACTGCGCGAGCTTGAGCGCGCCGAGGTTGCTGACCATGATGCCCGCGGGCTGCTGCTTCCAATCGCGGATCGAGGAGATGAGCTGCTCGAGCTCACCACATTCACGGCGCATGGTCGTGCGCGGCGTGTTGAGCACGACACGTACGTTTCGCTCCTGCGCGTAGGCAAGGACCTCCGCGTAGTCCGTGAGGCGCCACGGACGCTGCGGGCGGAAGGCCTCGCCGCCGACGTAGACGACGTCGGCTCCCGCATCGACGGCGGCTTTTGCCGCTGCCGGCGTGCCGACGCGCACGGCGAGGGTGCGATGCGATGCGTTTTCCTTCTGGATGGGGCGTTCCTGTTTGAGGATATCGTCCTGGAAACCGGCTTCCTTCACTGCCTCAGAGAAGAAGCGTGGCTCGCGCGTGCCGTCGAATCCGATGTCCTTAGCAGTCGGCTGGCCGAAGGCAAAGGTCGTCGTGAAATCGCGCGCGCGGTTCTCATAGAGCTGCTTCCAGCCCTCCTCATCCGTCGCATAGCCCGTGGGGTCGGCGATGTAGGCGTCGATGGCCGCGCGGTAGGTCGAGACGATGCGGCGCAGGAAAGGGGCGGGGCGCATGCGGCCCTCGATCTTGAAGGAGAAGACGCCCGCCTGGATGAGTTCCGGAATCGCGCGGTACATGCACATATCTTTGAGCGCGAGCTTGTAGGGGCCGGGGCCGCCTTCGTCGAGACGCTTGCCGCTCTTCTCGTCGATGAGCTCATAGGCCCAGCGGCAGGGCTTGAGGCAGCGACCGCGGTTGCCGCTCTGACCGAAGACGACGCCGGAGTGGATGCACTGGCCGCTCTCGGAGATGCACATGTCGCCATGCATGAAGTATTCGACCTCGATGCCTGTGCGCGCACGGAAAAGTGCGAGCTCGGAAAGCGTCATCTCGCGGCCGACGACGATGCGCGTAATGCCGTACTCCTTGAGCTTCTCAATGGCGTGCTCGTTGTGCGTGTTCATCATGACGGAGGTGTGCAGCGGGATGGTGATGCCCATCTCATGTACGAGTTCGAGCACGGCGAAGTCCTGCACGAGCAAAGCGTCTGGCTGGATTTCTTCCAAATACTGGAGATATTCTTTCAGAGCGGGTAATTCCTCGTCGCTGATGAGGTTGTTGAGCGTGATGTAGAGACGCACGTCATGCGCGTGCGCGTAGTCGATGGCCTTCTTGAGCGCGGCGTCATCAAAATTGAAATCGCCCTCGTGCATGCGCATGTTGAAATGCTTGCCGCCGAGGTAGACGGCATCGGCACCGGACTCCACGTCGGCGACGAGTGCGTCCCAGGTGCCGGCAGGCGCCAGAAGCTCTACGGATTTTCGCGTCAATATCATAGAAAAAGGAACCTCTTTTCTTGTAGTGATTGCGGCAGCGTGCCAGATTTTCGTGACGACGCCCGCCTGGTTGCTCCCTCAAGTATATCAGGAATGGACGTTGCGAGCAATAGAATCCCACGGCATGTCTTGCTTAAAGCCAGTAAGTGTAGTATGATGAAAATTATCTATGGGAACCGTGAGAGATACGAGTTTCCCGTACGCGGACATGAGGAGGAAGCAGATTGCTGGAACGGTTGAATTTCGAGATGGAGGAGCAGGCGCTTGCCGCTGCCGTCGTGGTGCGTGGACGTCAGGTCTTTTTTGCCTGCTGGCATGGTGAGGCTCTCGCTGGCGGCCCCTCCTGGCGGCCTCTGGAAAATGGACGCCGCTTCCTGCGTCGTCTGGAGCGCGTGCATCTTTCCCAATGGAAGAAGTCGTATCGCGCTGAATCACCTGAGGATGCGGTGAGCCCTTGGCAGCTTTCGCTTTCCGATGGCGGCGTGCGCCGCGTCATCAAGGGCAATGCCTATCCGGAAAATTGGGCGGCGTTTGTCGATGTGATGAACGAGCTGCCGGGACTTGCCCTGCCGAAGGTGAATCAGGTCGAGGTACTCCAGCTCCTTTATGAGGGGGCGCTTGCTCCCGTGCCGGGGAACGTTTACGCGCCGCGTCAGTCCGGCGGCACGCTGGTCGAGAAACTGGTCGTGAACCGCGGCAAGCATATCCTGATCCTTACGCGCCACAAGCAGGGATTCGGTACGGAGCGTCATGCGTTTGACTCCGTGCGCAACGTGCCGCTGCTGCTGAAGCGCGTCGACGCTTCGCTCTCCGCGCTCTCCGCATTGCCGGAGCAGCCGGGCGGACGCTTTAGCGAGAGGGATGGAGAGCGTCTCGAACTCCGTCTCATGCGCCGTACGGGAGAGGAGCGTCAGCTGATCTTCGGCGTGCGCAGCACATGGCCGGAATGTCTGCGTGCGCTCCTGCGGGAGATTACGGTGCTCACTTATGATGTCAAGAGCGAGCTGCTGCAGAATACGCCGCAGGCGCCGTCTGCGGCAACGCTGACAGTTCCTGTGGCGCAGCACCAGGTAGAGAAAGAGGACGGGGAGGAAGCAAGATGAAACTGATCTCCTGGAATGTCAACGGCCTGCGCGCCTGCCTGAAAAAGGGATTCATGGAGTCTTTCCGCATGCTCGATGCGGATATCTTCGCGCTGCAGGAGACGAAGATGCAACCGGATCAGGCAATCCTCGACCTGCCAGGCTATCGGCAGTATTGGAACAGTGCGGAGAAAAAGGGGTATTCCGGCACAGCGGTCTTCTCGCGTCTCGAGCCGCTTGCCGTCACCTGCGGCATCGGCAGCGAGGAACATGATCGTGAGGGACGTGTGATTACCCTGGAGTTCCCGTCTTTTTATTTTGTGACGGTCTACACGCCGAACTCCAAACGGCAGCTGGAGCGGCTCGCCTATCGCATGACCTGGGAGGATGCGTTCCGCGCCTATCTGCTGATGCTTGACGCGAAGAAGCCGGTCATCGTCTGCGGCGACCTCAATGTCGCGCACGAGGAGATCGACCTCAAGAATCCCAAGACGAATCATCATAACGCCGGTTTTACGGACGAGGAGCGCGCGAAGTTTACGGAGCTCCTGAAGGCGGGCTTCCTCGATACTTTCCGCACGCTCTATCCGGAGCGCGCGGGCATTTATACCTGGTGGTCGTATCTGCGCAAGGCACGTCTCACGAATGCAGGCTGGCGCATCGATTATTTCGTGGCGTCAGAGAGACTGCGCGGTGCCATTGTCGATGCGACTATCCACAATGAGGTTTTTGGCAGCGACCACTGCCCCGTGGGATTGGAGATCCGGTTATGAAGAACCCGCTGCATTATCAGCTCTCTGAGTATGACTGCGGGCCGACGACGATGCTCAATGCCGTAAGCTATCTCTTTGAGCGGGAGGAGATCCCGCCTGAGCTCATCCGCAACGTCATGCTCTACTCGCTCGACTGCTACGGCAAGGGCGGTGCCCCCTGCAAGGCGGGAACCTCCCGCATGGCGATGATGTTTCTCGCGAACTGGCTCGACGGCTACGGTCAGGCGACGTCGCTGCCGCTCTCGAGCATTTATCTCTCAGGGCAGGCTGTTTCCGTGCGGCCGGAAAGCCGTGTCTTGGATGCATTGCATCGCGGCGGTGTGGCTGTGGTGCGGCTGTTTTACGAGGTGGAGCATTACACGCTTTTTACCGGCGTGACGGAGCATGGTATCGAGCTTTTCGATCCGTGGTACGTTCCCGCAGACAGTCAGGAATTTTCCGGGACGGGGATCGAGCTCACGCTCGCCCATCCGTTTGCGTATAATCGCGTCGTGCCGTTTTCCTGTTTTGAGTGTGAAAATTGCTCGAATTACGCGCTTGGCACCATCGAGGATCGGGAGGCTGTGTTGCTCTTCAATGAGCAGACGAAACGGACAGCGGCTGACACGATAGAATATTTCATCTAACTAGAAAGAGCCGACCTCCGTGCGGAGGCCGGCAGGAGAGGAAGGAGCGTTCCTTAGATCCGACAGGACATCATTGGAAATTTTCGTTGTGCACCTTGCTCCAGTCGAGCTTTTCGACATCGTGCGGGCGCGCTTCTTTGAGCGGATGTCCAAGGGAGAGGATGGCCTGCAGCTGGTATTTCTCAGGAAAACCGAGCAGGGAGCGCACGAAGTCTTCGGTGGTGCGTCCATCCTCCGCCTCGCGGCCGCGTCCTTGGATATAGCAGCTGCCGAGCCCGAGCGAGCTCGCCTCGAGGTGCATGTTGATCGCGGCGATCGTGCAGTCTTCGATGACGGTGTCCGTGATGGTCTTGTCACCGATGACGATGACGGCGCAGGCGGCTTTCGCCAGCATTTTGGCGACGCCTATGCGGCAGCCGCTGAGTTTTTCGAGCATGGCGCGGTCGCACACGACGATGAATTGCCAGGGGAATTTTGATTTTCCCGAGGCCG
Organism: Selenomonas bovis DSM 23594; assembly: GCF_000381005.1. GTDB lineage: Bacteria > Bacillota > Negativicutes > Selenomonadales > Selenomonadaceae > Selenomonas_C > Selenomonas_C bovis. The sequence continues at coordinate 42,562 of NZ_KB908396.1, read as the reverse complement.
ACATGAGACCGACGGCGAGAATGCGGCGGAGCAGGTCATCTGCGATGGGCTCCTCCGTATAGCGGCGGATGCTGCGGCGCTTGACGAATTCCTGGAACAGATCGGACATGGTGATTCCTCCTTCTTGCTGCTGTGATGAACGTCTGTGTCCATTATATCGGAAGTAGAGGAAAAGCGCAAAAATAGGCGTGGGAGGGACGCACTTCCCTGGATTGTATTTTGGAGGAATGCATTTTGTCAGAATTACAAGAAGAACTTCGCCGGGAAATCGAGAAGCGACGTACCTTCGCGATTATTTCTCATCCGGACGCCGGTAAGACGACGCTCACGGAGAAACTTCTGCTCTATGGCGGCGCAATCCATCTCGCGGGCTCCATCAAGTCGCGCAAGACGCAGCGTCATGCGGTGTCTGACTGGATGGAGATCGAGAAGCAGCGCGGTATCTCGGTCACGAGTTCGGTGCTCCAGTTTGATTATGACGGCTGTCGGATCAATATCCTCGATACGCCGGGCCATCAGGATTTCAGTGAGGATACGTATCGTACGCTCATGGCCGTTGACAGCGCGGTCATGGTCATCGACGTTGCGAAGGGCGTCGAGGCGCAGACGAAGAAGCTCTTCAAAGTCTGCAGTGAGCGCGGTATTCCGATTTTCACGTTCGTGAACAAGCTCGACCATTACGGTAAGGCGCCCATTGATATCATGGATGAAATCGAGAATGTGCTCGGTATTCGTTCCTATCCGATGAATTGGCCGATTGGCCAGGATGGCCAATATCTCGGCGTCTATGACCGCCGCAACAAAAAGGTGCTGCTTTTCGCGGCTGATACGAGCCACGGGCAGCAGGCGCGTATCGCTGATGTTTATGAACCGGATGACCCAGCGGTCATCGCGCGCATCGGCGAGGAGAATTTCCAAGCGCTCAAGGATGATATCGATTTGCTCGACGAGGCCGGTGAACCGTTCGATATGGAGAAGGTCAATGCGGGCGAGCTCACGCCGATGTTCTTCGGCTCGGCTATGACGAATTTCGGCGTGCAGGACTTCCTCGAAGGGTATATCCGCATGGCGCCGACGCCGCAGCCGCGTCCGTCGAGCGACGGGCTCATCGCGCCGGATGACGAGAAATTTTCCGGCTTCGTATTCAAGATCCAGGCGAACATGAACCCGGCGCACCGTGACCGCCTCGCGTTCATCCGCATCTGCTCCGGGAAATTCGAGCGGAACATGAGTGTCTGGCACGAGCGTTCGGATAAACTCATCAAGCTCGCGCAGCCGCAGCAGTTCCTCGCGCAGGATCGGCAGATCATCGATACGGCGTATCCGGGCGATATCGTCGGACTTTTCGATCCGGGTATCTTCGGCATCGGGGATACGATCTGCGATGAGCACCATAAGTTCAAGTATGCGGATTTCCCCGTGTTCCCGCCCGAAAAGTTCGCGCGCGTGCAGGCGAAGGATACGATGAAGCGCAAGCAGTTCGTCAAGGGAATGGAGCAGCTCACGCAGGAGGGCGCCATACAGCTCTTCCAGCAGGCCGGCGCGGGCATGGAGTCGTATATCGTCGGTACGGTTGGCACGCTGCAGTTCGAGGTGCTCGAATACCGTCTGAAGAACGAATATAATGTCGATATCATCATGCAGATGCAGCCATATGAGGTCGCGCGCTGGCTGGCCTTCGAGGATGGCCGCGAGGTAACGCCCGCGAGCCTCAAAGGCGCGGATCGCGGCATGTTCGTCTACGACCGGCACCAGAATCCCGTGCTGCTCGTAAACAATGAATGGGCGCTTGGCTGGATTACGGATAATAATCCTGATCTTTTGTTGAACCACGTGCCGTTTGACAAAAAAGAGGCCTGATTGCTTGCCTTCCCGATGTTGTCATGCGGGATGCAGTGCAGTTGAATAGATGTAGGGGCATATTGCGATGAGAAATCTCTGACGCCTCTCCTCGAAGAAGGAAAGAGACAAGTGGACAGCGTATTATTATAGCGATACATAAATTGTTCGGGGGTGTTTTTTTTGATACGCAAGGGGATTATTTTAGCCGGCGGCTCCGGCACGCGGCTCTATCCGCTCACCAAGGTGGTTTCCAAGCAACTGATGCCGGTGTATGATAAGCCGATGATTTATTATCCGCTTTCGACGCTCATGCTGGCGGGAATCCAGGAAATCCTCATCATCACGACACCGAAGGATCAATCGCTTTTCTCCGCGTTGCTCGGTGATGGGAGCCAGCTTGGGATTTCTATCCAGTACGCCGTGCAACCGAGTCCTGATGGTTTAGCGCAGGCATTCTTGATTGGCGAGGACTTTATCGGCAGCGAAGGTTGCGCGCTGGTGCTCGGCGATAATATTTTTTACGGCTCAGATTTGGCGCAGGCGATGCAGCGTGCGGCATCCTATGATGATGGTGCAACGGTTTTTGCCTATTATGTGAGCGATCCGGAGCGTTACGGCGTTGTGGAGTTTGACGCCTCGGGACGGGCATTGAGCCTTGAGGAAAAGCCGTCTGTACCGAAGTCGAACTACGCGGTGACAGGACTCTATTTCTATGACAGCGATATCGTGGACATTGCGAAGTCCATCCGCCCCTCTGTGCGCGGCGAGCTTGAAATCACCGATGTCAACAAGCGCTATCTCGAGGCGAAAAAACTTCGTGTCGAGAAGATGCGGCGCGGCTATGCGTGGCTCGATACGGGAACACATGAGTCGCTGCTCGCGGCGGCGAGCTTTGTCGGCACCATCCAGGCGCGTCAGGGCCTCAAGATCGCCTGCATCGAGGAGATCGCCTATCGCATGGGACGTATCGACCGCGCACAGCTAGAGCGTCTGGCGGAGCCGCTCAAGAAAAACGAGTATGGCAAGTATCTGCTGCAGCTCGCAAATGAAAAATAACAGAGAAGGATGGTATCTATATGAATATTATCGTGACCGGCGGCGCCGGATTTATTGGCAGTAATTTCGTCTACTATGAGCTCAAGAAGCATCCGGAGGATCGGATCATCTGCATCGATAAGCTCACGTATGCAGGGAATCTCGAGACGCTTGAAGCGGCGCTCAAAAAGGATAAGTTCAAGTTCATCCGCGCCGATATTGCTGATCGCAGGGCCATCTACCGCATCTTCGAGACGGAGAGGCCGGATATTGTCGTCAATTTCGCCGCGGAAAGTCATGTCGATCGATCCATCGAGAATCCAGAAGTGTTCCTTCAGACGAATATCATCGGCACGAGCGTCCTGCTCGATGCCTGCCGCAAGTACAGTATCGATCGTTTCCATCAGGTGTCGACGGACGAGGTTTACGGCGATTTGCCGCTCGACCGTCCAGACCTCTTCTTTACGGAGGAGACGCCGCTCCATACGTCGAGCCCGTACTCCGCTTCCAAGGCGTCGGCGGATCTGCTCGTGCAGGCGTATCACCGCACCTACAAGGTGCCGGTGACGATTTCCCGCTGCTCGAACAACTACGGCCCGTTTCATTTCCCGGAGAAGCTCATTCCGCTCATGATCATCAACGCGCTCTCTGATAAGGAACTGCCGGTCTATGGGACAGGCGAGAATGTGCGCGACTGGCTCTACGTGAAGGATCACTGCGCTGCAATCGATCTGATCATCCGCAAGGGACGTGTCGGCGAGGTGTATAATATCGGCGGGCACAACGAGCGCCGCAATATCGATGTGGTAAAGACCATCCTCAAGGAGCTCGGCAAGCCGGAGAGTCTGATCGCGCACGTTGCTGACCGCAAGGGGCATGACCGCCGCTATGCCATCGATCCGACGAAAATCCATGAGGAGATGGGATGGGAGCCGACGACGAAGTTCGAGGATGGCATCAAGCTGACCATCAAGTGGTATCTTGAGCATCGCGACTGGTGGATGGGCATCATTTCCGGCGATTACCAGACATACTATGAGCGCATGTATGACCAGCGCGCAAAGATGGAGTATGCAAAAATCTGAGGTGGAAGAAATGGGAGAAAAGCAAATCCCTGCAGAGCGGTTGCGTGATGATGTGATGTGCAGGAAAGTCGCGGTCTGGCTCTGCGATCATTCATTGAAGAATGTCTCATATTATGTGCAGGAATGCTATGAGGAGCTCAAGGAATATGCAGCCGGTGCCCTGCCGGTGCGCATGCTCCAGGGCATACAAGAGGGGCGGCAGAATGCGTCTATCGGCAAGGAACAGGCGAGGGAATTGCTCGATGGCGAAATCGCCGAGGCGTGCCGCCAGATCGACCTCTGGGAAGCGCAGCCTGGGGATACGAATGCCAGGTTCTTCCGCATGAAATATCAGCAGGTGAATTGGGACGCATGAAAGATCGCAGGAGAAATAAGAAGAGCATCGCTCTCTTTCATTTGTTGTTCGTTTTTGCGTTATTGCTCGGCAGTTGTCTGCCGGGCATTTTCGCGTGTGCCGCTGCGCGTGCAAAGCAAGTAGCGCCGGATGCCGTGCCGCTGCGCGGTGTGGTCGAGGGCTTTTACGGTACGCCCTGGACACAGCAGGAACGGCTTGATATGCTCTCGTTTTGCGGTCGCGTGGGATTCAACGCTTATATCTATGCACCGAAGGACGATGCCTATCATCGGAGTCAGTGGCGCCTGCCGTATCCGCCGCAAAAGCTCACCGAGCTTGCAGCGCTCGTAAAGGCGGCGAAGGCGGCACGGGTGCGTTTCATTTTCGCTGTTTCGCCAGGCATGGATCTCTTCTATCTCGGGCATGCCGGGGCGGAAGACCAAGCGGCTATGTTGGCGAAGTGTGAGGCGCTTTACGGCGTGGGTGTGCGTGATTTCGCCATTTTCTTCGATGATATCGAGCAGAAGGATGGGCCGGGGCAGGCGGCATTCCTCAACGCAGTCGCTGCGCGGCTGCGGGCGCGCCATCATGATATCGGTGCGATTCTCACGGTACCGACGGAGTACTTCCGCGCGGATATGGTTGATGCAGCGGGGGCGGTCAAACCGTATACCGCCTCGTTTTCCAAGTTGCTGTCACCGGACATCCTCGTGCTTTATACAGGAGAAGGCGTCGTGAAGGGAAACCTTACGGCGGAGGAGTACCAGGCGGCAGAGGGGATTTACGGCAGGCCGCTCGGCATTTGGTGGAATTATCCTGTCACGGATTACAAGGAAACGAACTTGGCGCTCGGTCCCGTGGAGAATCTGCCGCTCAAGGGGGTGCCAGCCGTTTTTTTCAATCCCATGAGGCATGAGCAGATGTCGCGCATTTCGCTGGCGACAGCGGCGGCCTTGGCGAATCACCCATCCCATTACGAGCCGCAGACGGCGTGGCAGGAGGCCGTAGAGCGTCAGTACGGCAGTCTTGCGCCCGCGATGATGACGGTTGCGGAACACGCGCAGCATTTGGAGACGAGCTGGGCTGACATTGGAGGCAGCGATGCGCCGGCTCTGCGGCAGGAGATGGATGCGCTTTGGCAGAGTTATCCGCGCGGTGTCTTGCTTCGCCTTCGCGTACAGCGCCTCGATGACAGGCTGGCACAGATAGAGATGGCCACAGAGAAGCTGCTGCTGGAACTTCCCGGCACGCAGCTCGCAGAATGTCGGCCGCAGCTTTTGCAGCTGCAGCGTATTGTGCGGGCTGATCGCTTGGGCCTTGCCCTTTTGGCTGCACGCAGGAACGGCAAGATGACCGCCGCGCAGCAAACGTCGTTCCTCGCTGCGCGGCAGGCAGTCATTGCGCATGATGGGGAAGCGCGCATCTCGGAAAAGACGGCGCGCGCTTTTCTCGATGAATTGACGGATCATCTCAATCTCGTGAATGAGACGGTGGGAAATTGACGTTCGCGTCATGTTCTGGAGGAGATCTTTATGCTGACGTATTCGTTTGACAAGCTCGGCAAGATGCCGCTCTATGAATATCTCTATCGCTGCATTCGCAAGGATATAGAAGAGGGACGCCTGCAGGTCGGTGAAAAACTGCCCTCGAAGCGGGCGCTGGCCCGTCAATTAGGCATCAGTACCATTACGGTGGAAGGCGCGTATGGGCAGCTGACGGCAGAGGGGTATTGCAAATCTCTGCCGAAGCGCGGGTTCTATGTGACGGAGGCTGCGCGCGTCATACAGAAAGAGCAGGCGGCAGCGGCCAGGTCTGCGCCGTCAGAGAAACCGGTCGCCGCGTTGGCCGATACTGCGCCGCCTGCCTATTTCGTCGACTTTGCCGAGGGCGGTGTCAATGCCGAGAACTTCCCTTTTACGACGTGGACGAAACTCCTGCGCCAGGTCGTTGCAGAGGATGCGGCCGCACTGATCGAGCGCTCCCCAGGTTTTGGTGTCTATCGCCTGCGAGCAGCGATTGCTTCGCACCTTGCGCATTTCCGCGGGCTCAAGGTAGCGCCGGATCAGATCGTCGTAGGCGCAGGGACAGAGTATCTATACGGCCTGCTCGTGCAGTTCTTTGGGAGAGAGAAATGTTTCTGCGTGGAGAATCCTGGGTACGGGCGCATCCGCAGGATTTATGAGAGCTGTGGTGCTCGCTGCGTATTGGCGGGGCTTGATGATGCGGGCGTCAGACCCGACGAGCTTTGCGCGAAAGAGGCCCAGATTCTCCATATCAGTCCGTCTCATCATTTTCCTACCGGCATCATCATGCCGGTTAGTCGCCGCTATGAGCTGCTCGGCTGGGCGGCGGCTTCCTCGGACCGCTATATCATCGAGGATGATTATGATAGCGAGTTTCGTCTCACAGGACGTCCGATTCCCACATTGATGGGAATTGATGTCGAGGGCCGCGTCATTTATATGAATACTTTTTCCAAGAGCCTGACGCCAACCATTCGTATCAGTTACCTTGTCCTGCCACAACGCCTTGTAGCGCCTTTCGAGGCGCGGCTGAATTTTTACAGTTGCACGGTTTCCAATTTTGAGCAATATACGCTCGCACGCTTCATCGAGAGCGGGGCGTTTGAGAAGCATATCAACCGCATGCGGACGCTCTACCGCAAGCGGCGGGAGCGATTGCTTTCCCTGCTGCGCAAGAGCCGTTTCGCACAGCGTATGGAGATCATCGAGCACGGCTCGGGCCTGCATTTCCTCGTGAGGTTTCATCATGCGGGCAGTGACGAAACAATTGCAAAACGCCTCGCTGCGCAGGGCATCCACATGCGGTCGCTTTCGAGTTACTATACGGTGTCGGATCTGGCTGCAAAAGAAAAAATCTCCGACCTGCAGCACCTCTTCGTGCTCGATTACTCGAGCGTTGGAGAAGCGTGCATGCCGGAGGCTGTGCGACGTATAGAGTGCTTATGGCTTTAAGGTGGATGACAAAGAAATTTTTTCTCAACAGCTGAGGGTATGCTAGGGTTTGGGCATATCTCCAGCTGCTGTTTTGTATATCGAAGGTATGGAGAATGTGTTGCGGCAATGCATATAGTGGCCAGGTAATGAGGGATGGAATGGCAAGGTAGGCAGATGGATAACTGGCATTCATGGGGATATGGTTTGGAAGAGAAGTTATTTATGATCGTAGTAGTAGCGTGTCCACATAACTAGTTCGGATAATGATGGATGGGGTGTCATGCATTCGTTGAATGCAGCTATGCTGTTCGGGGGCAGAGTGCGGGTCAGATGATTAGCTCTCAGAGAACGGACGCTCGGCGAGGCAATATCTTCATGAATCGGCTGTAGGGTATGTGTGCCGCCCATCATTGCATTGATGAAAGGCTGTATGAGGATGGATGCCTCCGGACCAACGATGTGTGCACCGAGAATGGTGCGTGTCTTTCGGTCGACGACGAGGCGCAGAAAACCGTCGTCTTCATCGCCCGGCTCGTAGCCGAGTGCATAGCCTTTTGCTGTCGATGAATATCGATGTATCGCAGTTTTGACGTCAAATCCCCTTTGTATAGCGTCAGTTTCCGTCAGACCGACGTGAGCCGTTTCTGGGTAAGTATAGGTGACGGCCGGTACAGCATCATAGTCGGCCCACCGCCACGTTTCTGGTGTGTGGTGGGAAAAAAGATTGTGGGCGAGAATCTCGGCCTCATAGTTCGCTTTATGGCGGAAGGGCGCACGTCCGTTGACATCGCCCAGCGCCCAGACACCTTCACTTGTCGTTTCGAGGAATTCATTCGTTTCGATGTAACCGCGTTTGTCCATACGGACGGATGCCTTTGCAGGACACAGGAGATCTGTCGCTGGCCTGATACCGGAGGCAACGAAGATTTCCTCGGCAGATATTTCCTGCAGTTTACCGGTCGTACGGTCGCGGCAGGTAATGACCTTCAGGCGACCGCACCGTGTGACGGAGACGGGCTCTTGGTTGAGTTTGACATCAATGCCATAGCGGCGGAACGAGTGCAGGATATGCGCTGAGATGCTAGGCTCCTCGCGGGGAAGCAGACGGATGTTATGCTGAATCAGTGTGACGTCCGTGCCTGCTGCATTGAAAATATGGGCGAATTCACAGCCGATAGGACCACCTCCAAGGAGGATCAAGCTCCCATAGGTTTTTTCGGGATAGGAGGAGCCGAAAAACGATTCCGAGGTCACATAACCGACTTCTTCCAGCCCAGGCAGAGACGGGACGTTTGTGTGGGCTCCTGTCGCTACAATGATCTTATCAGCGGTGAGCATGACATTGCCGCCGCTGTTCAAGGTGACAGAGATGGTATGGGGCGCAGCAAAGGCGGCTGTGCCGCAGTAAATTTCGCAGTTGGGAAATTTTTCATAGTAAGACTTGATTCCGGCGCTTTCTCCGATTTTCTTCCAGAGGCGCTTGGAAAGCACGTCCCAATCGAGGCGGATGTTTTCCGCAGTGACCCCGATGCGGCGGCTTTCTTTGATCTCTCTGATGCGATTGGCCGCAGTGACCATGACCTTTGTTGGGATGCAGCCGCGGTTGAGACAAGTGCCGCCGAAAGATCCGCGCTCCACAATGGCGACGTGCAGTCCCTGGGCCAGTGCTGCGTCTGTCACGATATTGGCTGCGCCTGTACCGATGACGATGACATCATAGTGTTGCATGATAATCCTTCTTTCTTTGTATGGAATCACTGTGAGATTCCGTCTGCGTTGTTATATCGATGGATGAGAAGCATCCAGTTGGGGGAAGGCAAGTGTGAAACGAGTGCCTACACCGGGTTTGCTTTCTACATTGATCGTACCGCCGAAAATCTTGACGAGGAATTTGACGAGTGAGAGCCCGATGCCATTGCCGCCGGATTGTCGGGCGCGCGCCTTATCCACACGATAAAAGCGATCGAAGATCAAGGGGAGATGCTTCGCATCAATGCCGATGCCGTTGTCCTCGATAGCGAAGATGATGTTTCCCGCCTCTGTCCAGCATTCGGCTTTGATGGTGCCATTTTCTGGCGTATATTTGATGGCATTGTCTATGAGATTCTGCAGGATCTGTCGGAAAAGATCTTCTTTTGCAAGCAGCTGCGCAGATGTCGTCCGTACGATCTGCACAAGCTGCTGCTTTTTTTTTGCTTTGGGCAGAAGTGCCTGCACAGAGAGCTCCAGCATGCGGCCTGCAGCGAGCGGCTCCTTTTTCATATCTTTCCCCAACTCTCTGCTGTCAAGGCGCGCGAGCTCGAGCAAGGAAGAAATGAGTCGGTCCATTCGCTCAGCTTCATGCAGGATGACCTCGCTGCAATGGTGGCTGACGTCTGGTGAGGAGAAATCATCCTCGGCGAGGAATTCCGCGAATCCACGGATGGAGGTCAATGGTGTGCGCAGCTCATGGGCTGCATTGCCGACAAAGGCGGCTTGCCGCTGGTAAATGTCATCGAGCAAGGAAATATCATGGAAGACTGCCAGCACAGCCGTGCGTTGATGTGTGACGAACATGGCGAAATAGACCTTGAAAATATGCGGAGTGCCGCTGACAGGCAGTGTGACGCGGATGGTTATCGCTTTCTCCTTATTCAAAACCTGCTGCGCTGTATCTGAAATCAGGGCGTTGCCGAGGACGTGGATGCTGTGGCGGCTCATATCCGAAGGCTTCAGAGAGAAAATCTTGCATGCTTGGCGGTTTGCGTCCATGATTGCGCCGGTTTCATCGAAAAGGAGTACGCCGTTGTCCATGGAATCCAGGATGAGGTTCAATTTTTGATTTTCCGTCTGAGCTTCGTCGATTTTATGGGCGAGATTAGCAGCAAGCTGATTAATGGTATGAATCAGGATATCGAACTCATCGCCTGTGCGGTAGGTAATGCGCCGTGAAAGATCGCCTCCCATTATAGCACGCGCTGTTTGGATAATGTTCAGGATGGGAGAGAGCTGCCTGTGCGCAAGCCAGATGGCGAGCAGGACAGAAACGATGAAGGAAATGAAAAGGGAAAGAAATAAGACGCGTATACTGTGCTGCAGGGATGCCTCGATAGGCTGCAGTGAGGTCGCTGTGCGAATGATGCCGGAGAAACGACCGTGGTTGTGGACCGGAATGGCGACGTACATCATATTCTGCTGCAGCGTGTAGCTATAACGGATAGCAGAACCGTATTCATGAGAAAATGCCGACTGTACCTCAGGACGCCTCCAATGGTTGTCCATGGTTTCTGCATCACTATTGGAGTCAGCGAGTACGGTGCCCGTTTCATCGAGGATCGTTACGCGCAGACCTGTCTTCACACTGATGTCAGAAACGTCGGTAGCGAGCTGATCCCTATGACGGTACATATCGTCATGGAGCGTATGTTCGATGATCTGCGCATGAAGAAGCAAATCATGTTCTTCGTCGTTCAGGTTATCGTTGTGAAAAAAATCCATGAGAATGACGCCGAGGATCAATAAACCTGTAAGGGAAAGCAGCAGAAAAGATCCGAGAATGCGCCGTGTGATTTTTGTATTGAGCATGATGTCGCCCCGTTTCCTGAAGTCTGACTATATTCTAGCATGAAGTTTCCATAGATTGCACGGAGAAAATACGAGAGCTGCGACATATAGCGACGCAGCACTACGATCAAATGCAATTTTACATAAACGTAACACAGGCACAACAAAGACGCTCGCACGCTCTGCTAGGATAAGAAACAGGATACATCCCATTCCCAAGATTCTCGTATTGAGGAGGAAATGAAAATGTTCAACAAGAAAAAGATTATCCTTGCCATGGGAACGCTCTTGGTCAGTGCATCGATGCTTCTGGCAGGCTGTGGCGGCGGTGGCTCTCAGCAGGCCGCAAGCTCGGGGGGAGAGAAGATTTCCGGCAAGATCAGTGCGTCCGGTTCCACAGCGCTGCTGCCGCTGCTGAAGCCAGCACAGGAAGCATTCCAGGATAAGTATAAGGATGTAACGGTCAATGTTGCTGGCGGCGGTTCCTTCACTGGTATGAATCAGGTGGCAGAGGGTTCGGTGGATATCGGCGACTCGGATGTCAACCTGCCGGATGAATACAAGGATAAGGGACTCGTCGATCACAAGGTCGTCGTTGAGCCGTTTGTATTCATCGTCGACAAGGCGAACAAAGTGGACAACCTCACGAAGGATCAGGTCATCGGCATCCTGACGGGCAAGATTACGAACTGGAAGGAAGTCGGTGGTGACGACCAGAAAATCACGCTGATTCATCGTGCAAAATCTTCCGGTTCGCGCGCCACGATCAGCGATGTTGTGCTGAAAGGGGCAAACTTCACGGATGATGCGGTCATCCAGGATTCCAACGGTGCTGTCCGTGCCGCCATCGCAAGTACGCCGGGTGCCATCGGCTACGTCGATGCGCCGTATGCAGATGATTCCGTCAAGGTACTGAAGTTTGATGGTGTTGAGTATTCTGCGCAGAACATCATTGATGGCAAATATCCGATTTATGGCTATGGCCACATGTACACGAAGGGTGAGCCGACGGGCGCAGTCAAGGCATTCATTGATTATATTCTGAGCGATGAGTTCCAGAACAGCCAGGTGGAGAAACTCGGCTTCATCCCGGTCAGCAAGATGAAGAAATAACAGAGGAAGCAGGGGAGATTTATGGAGCAGGCAGTCAATTTGAGCAATGCAGGAACGCGTCAGCCAGGGGGAGGGCATGAGAGGCGTCTTTTCTATGACAAGTGCGGACGGTATCTTTTCATCGCCTCCGCCTGTCTCATGACGCTGATCATCTTTTCCATCATATTTTTCGTGGGCCGTCAGGGGCTCATGACATTGACGGCAGTCAGCCCGGCAGAGTTTTTTACCAGTGCGAGCTGGGATCCTTCCGCGCAGAAGTTCGGTGCGCTTTCCTTTATTGTCGGCTCTGTTGAGACGACGTTGCTCTCCGTTCTCATCGGTGCGCCTCTGGGATTGCTCGGAGCGGTGTTTCTCGCGAAGTTGGCGCCAGTACCGCTGAAGCGTATCATGCGCCCCGCAGTGGACCTCTATGTCGCGATTCCCTCGGTCGTTTATGGTTATATCGGCCTGACAGTATTCGTGCCATTCCTGCGCGATACTTTCCAAGTGCCGACAGGTTTTGGCGTGCTTGCAGCATCGCTTGTCTTGGCGATCATGATTATGCCGACAATCCTTTCCATCAGTACGGACGCGCTCAACGCTGTGCCGCATCCGTTGGAGGAAGCTTCTCTGGCGCTGGGGGCAACGTGGTGGCAGACGATGTATCATGTGGTCATGCCGGCCGCAATTCCCGGTATCATGACATCCATCGTCCTCGCGATGGCGCGCGCTGTCGGCGAGACGATGGCGGTGCAGATGCTCATTGGCAATACGCCGCAGCTGGCAGCTGGCTTTTTCACTCCGACGGCGACGCTTACGAGTAACATCGTCGTCGAGATGGGCAATACGCCGTTCGGCTCTGTCTGGGGCAATGCGTTATTCCTTATGGCATTTGTCCTGCTCATTATCTCCCTCGGGATGATTCTTCTGATCCGTTACTTCACAGGAAGGAGGCGTGTCGCGTGAATGCGAAACTGGAAAACAAGATTGCAAAGGCAGGGCTCTGGCTCATTGGTTTCTTTATCCTCGCACTCCTAGCAGCATTCCTCGGCTATATCCTTTATCAGGGGCTTCCTGTGCTCAGCTTCCACTTCATCTTCGGTAAGTCGAGCGATATCATGGCGGGCGGCGGTGTCGGCGGACAGCTGTTCAATTCATTCTATATGCTGTTCCTCTCTATGGCCGTCTCTATTCCTGTCGCGATTGGCGCCGGAATCTATCTTGCGGAATATGCACGGGAAAATAAGATGACAAAGGCAATCCGTCTCTCTGTCGAGAGCCTAGCGACGGTGCCTTCCATTGTGCTCGGCTTGTTTGGCATGATTATTTTCGTGAACAAAATGCATCTCGGGTTCAGCATTCTTGGTGGTGCATTGACGCTTGTGCTGCTCAATCTGCCGATGCTCGTACGCGTAACAGAGGAATCCATCCGCACGGTACCGCGTTCCTATGAAGAGGCGAGTCTAGCGCTTGGTGCGACAAAGCTGCAGACGATTTTCAAAGTGGTTCTGCCAAGTGCGATGCCTGGCATCATCACGGGCATCACGCTCACAGCCGGACGTGCACTCGGCGAAACAGCAATTCTCATTTTTACGGCAGGCACGACAGTTTCGCGCTTCCTCTATGATACCGACGTCATGGCTGGCGGCGAAACGCTCGCTGTCCATCTCTGGTATTTGCTGAGCGCAGGCTTGGTTCCCGACCGTGATCAGATTGCGAATGGCATTGGCGCACTGCTCATTCTGACAATCCTTGTATTCAACTTCTTACTCGTCCTGCCATTGAAGTACTTCCAGCGGCATAGCGTCGGCAGCCGATGATTACGCAGTATTCTTTTTGCTAACAAGCAAAGCTCCCAGAAGGAAGGTGGATGCACTTTCCTTCTGGGAGCTTTGCGTAATAATAGAGGAATGAGATTATTGGGAAATGCAGAATCGTATTTTATTCCCGTGACGTACATGGTCTGAAATCTATGCACGAAAAAAGCCCCGCGAAACCATCGCGAGGCCAGTAAAATCAAGTGGTGCCGGTGGCCGGACTCGAACCGGCACATGGTTGCCCACGGCAGATTTTGAGTCTGCTGCGTCTGCCAATTCCGCCACACCGGCAGATGACATGTGTCATCAACGCTCATCATTATAGCATCCTAGCATCTTGCTTGTCAAACGAACTTTGTTGACGTGTGTAATGGCAGGATGCCATATTTCATCAGTGATCTCTTAGGCATCAGCTTTCCAAAGTCCGTGCAGATTGCAATATGCATAGGCTGCAATCGCCTCATCACCAGGGGCGAGCGAAAACTCCGCTTCTGGTTTATCACCTGGCTGCAGGTGTGCCATCTGAGCGCCTTTCTTTGTTTCGAGATGGATCCACTCGATGAAGTGCTCCGCCAGCATGGGATGTGCGACGCTACCGACGCACACTTTCACATTGCTGCCCGTAACTGTAACGACAGGGACATGCTTTTCCTGCGCGGCATCAGTTGTGTTGGCTTTAAGCTCCTGCATCGGCTGTCCGCAGCAGACGAGCGGGCCACCGCCGTCTTTGATGACACCGATGATGTTGCCACAGCTATTGCAGCGGAAGAAACGTTTCGCCATAATGATCAACCTCCTACACAATATAAAATAATACGCAATACTCTAAACTCATTATACAGTAGACCTTTCTTCAACGCAAGAAAAGTTTCTCCGGCGTAAAATGGCTGTCGGATGCTATGAAAGAAGATTAACATACATTTTACAAAAACAACACACAGGCCGCCGGTGCTCGGATTACAATGTAACCGTGATGTAGCTTAAGGGGGAGAAAAAATGTATGCGATAATCGATGTTGGTTCGAATACGGTTCGCATGAACATTTACAAGATAGAGCAGGGACAACTTTCCCTGGTGATGGGGAAGAAGGAAGCCGTAGGGCTGGCGTCATACGTGAAAAATGGGCAGATGCTTCCTGAAGGAGTCAACCGCGCTTGCGAAGTTCTTTCGGAGTTCCGGAGTATTTTGCAAGATCTTGGTATTACGGATTACCATGTCTTTGCTACAGCAGCGCTTCGCAATGCAGTCAATAGCCATGCGGCTGTGGAAGAAATCGTAGAACGGACGGGAATCTGTATCGAGGTGCTTTCTGGCGAGACAGAGGCGGAACTCGACTTTATTGGTGCTTCTCATGCAGTGGATGTAACGGATGGGCTTCTCATTGATATCGGCGGTGCGTCTACCGAACTCGTTGTTTATGAAAATAGTGAAATCAAGAAAAAAGTAAGCTTGCCGGTAGGTTCCCTGAATATATACGATCGCTATGTGTCGAATCTCTTGCCCAGTCGATCTGAACGAAAAGCTGTCAAGCAAATGGTCTTGCAACTCTTGAAGCAGGATGCAGATCTCTATTACGGAGAATATCCTATCGTCTGCGGCGTGGGGGGCACCATTCGTGCGGCGCGCAAACTAAATAATTACTTATTTCAGCTTCCTTTGTCGAACATGCGGATCAAAGCCCCGAATATCAAGAGAATGATCAAGCTTCTCGAAAATGACGCAGGAGAGGCCATCCCTGTTGAGACGCTAGAAGTATTGCTAAAAGTTGTGCCAGATCGTGTGCGTACCATATTGCCTGGAATGATTATTCTTTATACGCTTATAAAGCATTTCCACAGTGAATGGGTGGACGTCACACGGGCCGGTGTTCGTGATGGTTATCTTTATCGGTATGTACTTCAGCAAGATGCATCACTGCCACCTGTAGATAAGGAGACAATGGAAAGTGATGATTTGCCTCAACAGAGGGGATGACACGAAATAAGGCATCCCGCATGGAGTTTGTCTGTTAAATGATGGGTGTCTGTGTGGGCATCTACCGCGATTCGGCACTATGCCGGGCAAAAAATTTAGGAGGACATACTATGAAAATGAATGTAGAGAACCTCAATCTGTTCTATGGAGAACATCAAGCCCTTTTTGATGTCGGACTTGAGGTTCCAGAGCATAAAGTCGTGGCACTGATCGGGCCATCAGGCTGTGGAAAATCTACTTTCCTACGCACGCTGAACCGTATGAACGACCTGATCGACGGCGTACGCGTCGAGGGTGATATCAAGTTGGACGGCGAGGATATTTATGCGCCGGAGACAGATCTAGTGCAGCTTCGCAAACGTGTCGGCATGGTCTTTCAGCGACCGAATCCATTCCCTATGTCGATTTACGACAATGTGGCGTATGGCTGCCGCGTGCATGGGCTCAAGGATAAAAAGAAGCTCGATGAGATCGTAGAAAAAAGCCTGCGTGGCGCTGCCTTGTGGGATGAAGTGAAAGACCGCCTGAACGCATCAGCGATGGGCATGTCCGGTGGGCAGCAACAGCGGCTCTGCATCGCGCGTGTCATGGCGGTGGAGCCTGAGGTCGTCCTCATGGATGAGCCGTGCTCAGCTCTGGATCCGATTTCCACTATGAAGATTGAGGAGCTTGTCACAGAAATCAAGAAAGACTTCACCATCGTCATGGTGACGCATAACATGCAGCAGGCAGCTCGTGTTTCTGATTTCACAGCGTTCTTCCTCAATGGGAAATTGATCGAGCATGACAAGACAGATGTGATTTTTACGAAGCCTCATGACAAGAAAACTGAGGATTACATCACGGGGAGGTTTGGCTGATGGAACAGACGCGACAGGAATATATCCGCGATCTTGCAATCGTACAGGATAAAGTCTATCAGATGGGATGCATGGCAGAGGCCGCCGTAAGGAAATCTGTACAGTCACTGCTTGAAAGCAATGCCAATCTGGCAGCGCAGGTCATGAAGGAAGACGATGCTATCGACGATATGATTGTCGATATCGAGGATGATTGTATTCTGCTCATTGCGAAGCAGCAGCCAATCGCACATGATTTACGTGTCATCGCAACGGGGTTTAAGATTTCAACGGACATTGAGCGTATCGGAGACCATGCGTTCGATATTGCGCGTGTCGCAAAATTCAGCGGGACGCCTCTGGATGCGGAGCGGAAAAAGTTGATTCAAGAATTAGCTGATTGTTCCGCCAGCATGATAAAAAAGGCGATGCAGTCCTATCGCACGGCGAATGTACGTCTAGCGGATGAAGTGCGCCATATGGATAAGGAGATGGATGAGATTTTCAAGAGGACATTCTATTCCCTGTCCCATTTCATCAGCGATTCGAAATACCCGCCGGAGGAAGTGACCAGCTTGCTCTTTATCGCTCGTTTCCTCGAGCGCATCGGCGATCATGCGGTCAATATTGCGGAGTGGGTCGTATATCTCGAAACGGCCGAACGGATTCGCACGAAGAAGACAGTGTGAAATCTTGACAAATCAATATACCAATGATACGATAAAGCAAATCAAGTAAATGCTATGAAAAAAAGAAGTAGGAAGGGAATCATCGCAGAGAACTGCGGTTTGGTGCGACGCAGTATGAGGATCTTCTGAAATACGCTTTGGAGCAGCAGGCTGAAAGGAATTCCGATTAGGCTTGGCCGGTTGCCCCCGTTATCATGGGCTAGGATATGTCTGTATCCGAATGAGTGGCTTGCGTGAGCAAGCAGGGTGGTACCACGGGTAATAAGGCTCGTCCCTGTATAGGGATGAGTCTTTTTGTATGGAGAAGGAGTGTATCGTATGATTATCGTCATGAGTCCGGCATCTTCCCAAGAAGATCTCGCAGGTGTAGAAGAAAAGATTAAGGCAAACGGTCTGACTTTCCATCTTTCCAAAGGAGAAGACCGTACGATCGTTGGCGTGATTGGTGATAAGAAGAAAATTGCGAATCTGGAAATGAATATGATGCCGGGTGTCGAAAAGACAGTCCGAATTACGGAAAAATATAAACTGGTCAGCCGCGAATTTCATCCGGCAGATACGGTCGTTGATGTTGACGGTGTCAAAATTGGTGGAGAACACCTTACGGTCATGGCGGGTCCCTGTGCTGTCGAGAGTGAAGACCAGCTCAAAGAGGCGGCCCGCTGCGTCCGGGAGGGTGGCGCACAATTTCTCCGTGGAGGTGCCTTCAAACCTAGGACATCTCCCTATGATTTCCAGGGACTGGCGGAAAAGGGGCTCAAGATGCTGCGCGAGGCGGCAGATGAAAACGGGCTCAAAGTGGTAACTGAGATCGTTGATAAGGATGATATGGAACTCATCGGCACGTATGCTGATGTCTATCAGGTGGGCGCGCGCAATATGCAGAATTTTCAATTGCTGAAAGCACTTGGTAAGGCAAAGAAGCCTGTCATGCTCAAGCGCGGCCTTTCCTCGACCATCAGCGAATGGCTCAATGCTGCCGAATATATTGCCGCAGGTGGCAACGAGAACATCATTCTCTGCGAGCGCGGCATCCGTACGTACGAGACGTTTACGCGCAATACGCTCGACCTCTCGGCAGTTGCTGCCGTCAAAGAGCTTTCCCATTTGCCAATCATCGTTGATCCGAGCCATGGCACTGGACGTTGGCAGATGGTGCGTCCTATGGCGCGGGCGGCGATTGCCGCTGGAGCGGATGGCTTGATTATTGAAGTGCACCCGCATCCCGAGGTTGCGCTTTCTGACGGCAATCAAAGTCTGACGCCCAAGAATTTCAACCGTCTTATGGAAGAAGTCAAGCAGATTGGTGCGCTCATGGGGAAAGCATTATGAATAATGCTGTGAAAAAACCTCTGAAGTTTGCAATCATCGGCGTCGGCTTGATTGGCGGTTCTTTGGGACTCTGTTTGAAACGGGCTTTGGGAAATAGCATCTATATCACAGGGTTATGCCGCACGGAACGATCCATGCAGCACGCGGTAAAATGCGGAGCAGTGGACTACGCTTCTGCGGACTTGAAAGAGGTGGCCGGTGCAGCAGATATTGTTTTCCTGAGTCCGCCAGTACTGCAGATCGTGCCCATGGTCAAAAAGCTGCTTCCCTATCTATCTCCGCACACTATCATCACGGATGCCGGCAGTACAAAAGGATATGTTTGGCAACATCTGAAAGAAATTTTGCCGGAAAATATTTATTACATTGCCGGACATCCGATGACAGGCAAGGAAAAGAGCGGGGTAGATGCTGCGGATGCAGATCTTTTTCGCGGCAAGGCGTATGTGATCATCGATGACACTGGAGCGCCCCGAGAAGTATACCAGCGACTCATGGATGTCCTGAAATATACGGAAGCGAATTTCGTTCGGATGGAAATTGCCCAGCACGATCGCTGTGCCGCTGTCATCAGTCATGTTCCCCATATTGCGGCGGCAGCACTCGTCACGCTGTTGAATCGTTCGGGGGATGATCTTGAATCGTGCATTAAGCTGATCGGCGGCGGTTTCAAAGATACGACCCGGATTGCGTCCTCCAATGCGGATATGTGGGCAGACATCTGCATGACGAATGGCGGAGAGATTGCCAGGAACCTACGCAATCTGCAGACAATCCTTGGTGAAGTGATCACAGCGTGTGATTCTCATGACAGGCAATATATTTACGATTATTTCACGGCATCGAAAAAGCGGCGTGACAGTCTGCTCGAGAACGCCGCAAAAGAAAAAATCGATCCGAATTGATGCAGAGGAAGTGTTGTAGGCGATGAAAATCAAGCTGGAAGAACTCGCAACTGCCTTGGGAAAGTCCGACATCCTACCAGGCTACGTCGATCTGGCAGAAGGGCGCGTTATCATGCTACGTGACGATTGGCAAGATGATGCTGCGTTGGAGCATGCGTTGCGTCTGGAAGATGATTTCAATCGCTATGTTCCGTTAATAAATATCTGTGACAGCGATGAATATGGTGTCATGCAGGCCTTTGCTGAGCGACAGCCGGCAAATGTGTGCCGTCAGCTGAAAAACGCCTTGGCTGGGCAAGGGGCCAGTCTGCGTTTTCTGCAGCAGGTAAAGCAGTTGCAGCTGCGGCAGGCCTGGGACGATTTTTGGCACGCTCACCTGATCGATGCCGCACGTTTTTTTTGCGAAGAAAATGAAATCGAGTATGAAGAATAAGCGTTTGTAACGCTTGGTTGCTTTATCAGCAGAAGCTCATGCTGCAGCATGCCTTTGGATACCATATAGCTCTATGGCTAAATTTTATTCGCAAACGGTATAACGGTATGGTATAATATGTATGATTTGTTATGAGAGCAAGTGTTGATGGAACATAGTTCGGTCAGGTACCATATGATGCACCTGGCTTTTAACAAACTGAGGAGGATTTTCATGGCGACTATTAACCAGAATTATCAGAAACTGCCGGGGAGCTATCTTTTTGCAGAAATCGCACGTCGTGTAGCGGCTTATAAAGAAGCACATCCGGAGGCTGACATCATCAGGCTCGGCATCGGTGATGTCACGCAGCCACTGCCGCAGGTCTGCATCGATGCCATGCATAAAGCCGTGGACGAGATGGCGCATCAGGAGACGTTCCGTGGCTATGGGCCAGAGCAGGGGTATCCTTTTCTGATTGAGGCAATCCGCGAGCATAATTATACGAAGCGCGGTATCCAAATCGCATCGGATGAGATTTTTGTCAGCGATGGCTCAAAGAGCGATACGGGCAACATTCAGGAGATTTTTGGGCTCGATAACAAAGTGGCAATCACCGATCCCGTTTATCCTGTCTACCTCGATACGAATGTTATGGCAGGCCGTACGGGTGAGATGCAGGAAAATGGCTATTTTGCTGGTGTTACGTATCTTCCCAGCAACGCTGACAATGGGTTTACACCGGATCTACCAAAAGAGCATGTAGATATGATTTATCTTTGCTGCCCGAACAATCCGACTGGGACAACGCTTTCTCGTGAGGCACTCACGAAGTGGGTGAACTACGCAAAGGAAAATGATGCGGTGATTCTCTTTGATGCCGCGTATGCGGCTTATATCAGCGAACCGGAGGTACCTCGCTCCATCTATGAGATTCCTGGGGCGACGGATTGTGCCATTGAGTTCCGTTCCTTCTCCAAGACGGCCGGATTCACCGGTACTCGCTGTGGTTATACGGTCATTCCGAAAACTGTGATGGGCAAGGCGGCTGACGGCAGTCGTGTGCGCTTCCGCGATCTCTGGAATCGTCGTCACACGACGAAGTTCAACGGTACAGCTTATATTGTGCAGCGTGGTGCAGCGGCAATCTACACCGATGAGGGGCAGGCCCAGATCAAGGAACTGATTTCCTACTACATGGAAAATGCTCGTATCATTCGTGAAGGGCTGAAATCTGCCGGTATTACTGCATACGGCGGCATCAATGCGCCCTACATCTGGCTGAAGACGCCAAACGATATGCCTTCGTGGGATTTCTTCGACAAACTGCTCACGGAAGTCAACATCGTCGGTACTCCTGGCGCTGGTTTCGGTCCTTGCGGCGAAGGATATTTCCGTCTTACGTCGTTTGGCGATCGCGAAAACACCAAGCGCGCTGTGGAACGTATCAAGACACAGCTCCACATCTGATGATGGGAAACGATATCCAGATGTTGCATGCGCTGAATCGTTTGCGGCAGAGCATAAAGGCAGTCCATGCCATCAGAAATGAAATCAACAAAGGACTTGCTGGCATTCGGCGGGAGAATCTCTCTCAGGCACTTACACAGAAAAAGCACCTGAAAAAGCTCAAACAATCTTATGAACGTCTTACGCAGGAAACGGCCTGCCTGCCGCCGTTGGATCAGGCGTCCATTCTCGAGCCGGAGTTCGACTATATTACGACGATAGAGAATATCCTCACAACAACACAGGAACTCAAACGCGGTGCAGACATCGGAGCAGAAAGTAGAGAGGCTCTTCAAGATGGTCTTGTGAAGTTTTACGATGGCTTGCGGGCAGAACTTCTTGCTGCAGGTACGGAGAAAAAAGCAAAGTAAAGCAAGGATGGAAACGGCAACCCCCGGACGCATTTCGTCCGGGGGTTGCCGCGTGTATGTGATATTGGGGATGATGGACGTTCGAAACAACCATGCATGGAGCAGCAGTATTCTGAGCACGGTTGTAACGAGCATCTATGTTATATATAGCAAATTACACGCCGACAATTGTTAGACCCGTGTTATAAATATATGTAAATAGTGGCAATAGGCGCTGAAAATTCTTGATTCATTTCTTTGATCTTTTTCTGGCAGAGCTTTTTCATTGCCCCTTTGCGTTCACCTTCGTTGACGCTCGTTTTCTGAGGCGTTATAATATTCGTGTATTTACTGTAAGGGCAGGCGCACAGGATCCAAAAATGGTCGTTTGTGCGTGCAGTTTATGATGGAATTGGATGGTGAAATTTTAATATGAAAGTCACGAAAAAAGATCTCGAGAACGTGGCGGTTCTTTCGCGTCTCTCAATCCCTGAAGCTGAACAGAAAAAATATATCGAGCAGATGGATGCAATTCTGACTTACATGGATAATCTCTCAGCTGTTGATACGGAGAATGTCAATCCTACGACGTATGCCTTGCCAATGGCAAATGTGTTCCGTGAAGATATTGTCAAGTCATCCTTGGCACGCGACGCGGCCCTGAGCAACGCACCAGTGAAAGAGAATGGTTATTTCAAGGTGCCGAAGGTACTCGAGGACTAAGGGAGGAATGACTGTGAGATATTTTGCTCAGCCGGGGCATGTCCTTCATGACATGCTCGTCAAAAAGGAGATCAGCGCGACGGAACTTACCAAGGATGTTCTCGCACGAATCGAAGAAGTGGAAGGGACGATCGGTGCTTATCTGACATTGACTAAGGAGACTGCTCTAAAAGAGGCCGCGGCAGTTGATGAGAAAATTGCACGAGGGGAAAGGACGACATTTCTAGAGGGACTCCCGGGGGCCATCAAGGATAATATTTGCACGTGCGGCGTCAGGACGACGTGTGCGTCGAAGATCCTTGAGCATTTCGTTCCGCCTTACGATGCAACCGTCATGAAAAAAATCAAGGCGGTCTCTCCTGTTCTGCTTGGCAAGACGAATCTCGACGAGTTTGCTATGGGTGGCTCGACGGAAAACTCAGCTTATCATGTGACGCGCAATCCGTGGAATACGGACTGCGTACCGGGAGGATCGTCCGGTGGCAGTGCGGCAGCTGTTGCTGCCGGCATGGCAATCTGGGCACTTGGATCGGATACTGGCGGTTCGATTCGCCAGCCAGCCTCTTTCTGTGGCGTTGTGGGTCTCAAGCCGACGTATGGCCGTGTCTCCCGTTACGGCCTCGTTGCCTATGCTTCCTCGTTGGATCAGATTGGGCCGCTTGCCCGCGATGTCACGGATGCGGCGAACCTCCTGAATATCATTTCAGGTCATGATGAGATGGATGCGACCTCTTCTGCTGCGAAGGTGCCGGATTTTACAGCAGCACTTCGTGAAGATGTCAAAGGAATGAAAATCGGCCTGCCGAAAGAATATTTCACTGAAGGTATGGATCCTGAGGTGGAGAAAGCTGTGCGTGAGGCCATTGAGACATATCGATCTCTGGGCGCAGAGATTATCGAGATTTCCCTGCCGCATACGAGCTATGCGATTTCGACGTATTATCTCATCGCACCGGCAGAGGCGGCGACGAATCTGCAGCGCTATGATGGCGTAAGCTATGGCGAGCGCGTCGATGGCAGCGATCTCGTTGAGATGATGACCAATACGCGCACGGAGAAGTTCGGCGAAGAGGTCAAACGCCGTATCATGATTGGCAACTATGCGCTTTCCGCTGGTTACTATGATGCCTATTACCTCAAAGCGCTGAAAGTCAGGACGCTCATCCAGCAGGATTATACGGCCGCTTTTGAAAACGTCGATGTCATCATGTGCCCGACTGCGCCGACGCCAGCATATCCCATTGGTTCGATGATTTCTGATCCCTTGCAGATGTATCTGCAGGATATCTGTACTGTGCCGCTCAATCTGGCCGGTCTCCCCGGCATCTCGATTCCCTGCGGCACGAGCAGCAAGGGAATGCCCATCGGCTTGCAGATCATCGGCAAGGCGCTCGATGAAGAAACCATCCTGCGCGCTGCCTATACGTATGAACAGAGTCAGGATTACCATAAAGAACTGGCACCGCTGGGAGGGACGAACTGATGAACTATGAAGCCGTCATCGGCCTTGAGATTCACTGCGAGCTGAAAACGAAGACGAAGATTTTCTGTGGTTGCGCGACCGGATTCGGCGCTGAGCAGAATACGCATGTTTGCCCGGTCTGCCTTGGCTTGCCAGGCGTGCTGCCGACCATCAACAAGCGCGTCGTCGAGTTTGCCATCAAGGCAGGCCTGGCCACGAATTGTGAAATCAACAAATATAGCAAATTTGACCGCAAAAATTATTATTATCCAGATTTGCCGAAAAATTGGCAGACGAGCCAGTATGATCTGCCCATCTGTATCAATGGCTGGGTGGACATCGACGTCGAGGGCCAGAAAAAACGCATCCGTCTTACACGAATCCACATGGAAGAAGATGCCGGCAAGCTCGTTCACTCTGGAACAACGATCAAGGACTCTATTTCCAGTGATGTAGATTACAACCGTACAGGCGTACCGCTTCTCGAAATCGTCTCGGAACCGGATATGCGCTCGGCCGCAGAAGCGCGCGCTTACATGGAAAAAATCAAGGCCATCATGGAATACATCGATGTGTCGAATTGCCGCATGGAGGAAGGTAATCTGCGTGCTGACATCAACGTTTCCCTGCGTCCCGAGGGCAGTGAAGAACTCGGCACACGTACAGAGATGAAAAATATCAACTCCTTCAAGAGTCTTGAGGATGCCATCAATTACGAAATCGAGCGTCAGACCGAGGTGCTCGAAGATGGTGGCCATGTAGTACAGGAAACGCGCACGTTTGATCCAGCTCGCGGCATCACACTTTCGATGCGCAGCAAAGAAAATGCGCATGACTATCGTTATATGCCTGAGCCAGACTTGCCGCCCATTATTACGAGCGACGAAACCATCGAAAAGTATCGTGCCGAACTTCCTGAGTTGCCGGATGCACGCCGCGCGCGTCTCGAGAAAGATTATGGACTCTCTGATTACGATGCGGGCATCATCACGAGCACGCGCGCAATGGCGGAATACTTCGATGCTGTTGTCAAGACAGGGGCAGATGCCAAACTCGCAGCCAATTGGATCATGGGGGATCTTGCCAATGCGCTCAATGAAGACAGCGTAGATATCGCCAAATCTCCAGTAGAGGCGCAGCGGCTTGGTGCGATGATCCTGCTCATCATGAAAAACACCATTTCCGGCAAGATTGCTAAAAAAGTATTCAAAGAAATGTGGACGAACCCTGATGCACCGGAAAAAATCGTCAAAGACAAAGGATTGGTGCAGATTACGGATACAGGCGCAATCGAAAAAGCAGTGGATGCTGCCATCGCAGCGAGCCCCAAGGCTGTCGAAGAGTATAAAGGCGGCAAGAAAAAGGCGCTCGGGGCGCTTGTCGGCCAAGTCATGAAGGCGACCAAGGGAAAGGCGAATCCCCAGATGGTCAACCAAATGCTGGTGGCAAAGCTCGGCAATTAAGATGAATACTCAGAGGAGAGTGCTGGTCAGGTATCTTGCCTCATATTCCTTTTGATGCAATGAACAGATCAGGCGTTCCCCGGATAGACACGAAAACCTTCCCGCAAGGGGAGGTTTTTTCAAAGGAGCATCACAATGAATTTTCAAGCTGCGATTTTCGATCTCGATGGTACCCTCATCAACTCACTGGAAGATCTTGCAGATAGCGCAAATGCTATGCTCGCCTCCTATGGCTTTCCCACGCATCCGCTAGATCCTTATCGTTATTTTGTCGGCAATGGTTCTAGAAAACTGATTGAGCGCTGCCTGCCCAAAGAAAAGGCTACTGATCCGGACTTCGTAGAGGAAGCGCTTCAGCGCTATAAGGAAATCTATGCGCATCATACAGAAGATAAGACCCGGCCTTATGCCGGCATCTTGTCCGCACTGCAGATGCTCCAGCAACAGGGAATTCCCATGGGAATCTGCACAAATAAGCACCAGTCTGCTGCCGATGAAATCGTTGCACACATGTTTCCTCAAGGCCTGTTCCGTACAATCTCAGGAGATCGCCCTGGACTTCCACGCAAGCCACATCCGCAGAAAGTCCTAAAAATGGCAGAGGATTTTGGCGTGGCCCCGAGGCGCGTTGCTTACTTTGGCGATACGAGCGTCGATATGGATACCGCGCACAATGCGGGATTCTATGCGGTGGGTGTCCTTTGGGGATTTCGCCCCCAGGAGGAACTGGTCGCGCATGGTGCAGATATTCTCCTGGCGTCACCGGAAGAAATCACGATTAAGCTATCTTTTGCAAGGAAATAACCACATGACACTGCAGAAATTTGATGATTTTTTGATGAATACAGCACGCTGGCCTTATGTGCCAGATTCGTTTAGTCTCTGCCAATCGAAGGATTCTGCGGAATATGAACAACGAGGCGGAAAGCGAGAAGAACACGCATGAACAAAAAAATACCAGTGGAAAAGGGAAAAAGCTATGAACTTGTCATCCATACGCTTGGAACCAATGGTGAAGGCGTTGGCCGTATAGATAACTTCACCGTTTTTGTCCCACATGCGCTTCCGGGAGAGCGCGTGCGAGTAAAGTTGAACGAAGTAAAGAAAACCTATGCGTCTGCTCACATTGAGGAACTCCTGGTTCGAAGTCATGATCGTGTAGAGCCGCGATGTGCTGTGTACTGGCAATGCGGCGGCTGCCAGCTGCAGCATCTTGCCTATGATGCGCAGCTACGCGTGAAACGTCAGCAAGTCATCGACGCAGTGACACGCATCGGTAAACTGCAGAACCTTTTCGTTGCACCAACTATAGGGGCTGTCACCCCTTGGAATTACCGCAATAAGATGCAGTTCCCTGTGGGCATGGAAAAAGGCCATGTCGTTATTGGCTGTTATGCCCGTAATACACATCACATCATCTCTACGGAAAGCTGTCATATACAGGCAGAAGGGAATAATGAGATTGTTCGTGTCGTTGGTGAAATTATAGAACGGCTCCAAATCCCTGTCTACAACGAGGACCGTCATATCGGTGTCTTGCGCCATATCATCGGCCGTGTCGGCGTGGACGGTGAGCTCATGGTTGTCATCGTTACGGCTACGAGAAATCTCCCGCGTGAAAAAGAGTTTGTACGCTTGCTTCGCTCCAAACTTCCCCAGCTGGTTAGCATACATCAGAACATCCAGACCTATCGGAATAACGTCATCATGGGGCGGGAGACACGTCTCCTCTGGGGGCAGACAACCATCCGTGATGCCTTTGGTCAGTTATCCTTCCATATCTCACCACGCTCGTTTTTCCAGGTCAATACGGCGCAGGCAAATGTCCTTTACAGTATGGCACTAGAATATGCCCAGCTTACCGGTAACGAAACCGTCATCGATGCCTACTGCGGTACGGGAACGATAACCTTGTTCTTAGCGAGAAAAGCACGGAAGGTGTATGGTATTGAAATTGTCAAGCCGGCAATTCTTGATGCAAGGAGAAACGCAAGGGATAACCATATAAAAAATGCCGAATTCATTGTTGGCGATGCCACGGAAGTCATGCCTCGCCTATATAAACAAGGCATACGCGCCGATGTTGTCGTCGTCGACCCGCCACGTGCCGGCTGCACGCCGACAGTCCTCCAGACTTTCGCAAACATGCACCCCCGCCGTATTGTCTACGTCTCCTGCAATCCTGCAAGTCTAGCCCGTGATCTCTCTATTTTACAGACGCTTGGGTATGTGGCAGAGAAAGCCCAGCCTGTTGATATGTTTCCTATGACGAGCCACGTCGAGACGGTATGCTTGATGTCACGGAATATATAGTGGTTTTTATATTTTCAAGCCACTATATATTGTTGAAGGCCTTAAAACACTACTGTTTACTAGGTTGAGGCTATGGGAGGAATCATTTCGATTAAAGCCCATATGCTGAAATGCGTGGAACAGATCGCGTTTGCGAAGCATGGATAGGACATCATGAGCCTCATATCTTGAAACCATTAATTAGATGACAGATAAGAGGTCGAGAATCTGACTTAGATGTTTTTGTATGTCGAGTATGCAAGATAGACGTTAGAAAAACGGATAGCATAGAACAAGAGCAGGTATTCCCGTTTTGGTGAGTACCTGCTCTTATTTATTGTGAGTGCCCAATAACCCACCATATAGAGCTAATCTTTTTCATATCTTGCCTTGATTTCCTCCAGTAACTATCTTATAATGATAGTTACTGGAGGAAATATTATGATACAGACAACAGAGGCTTTGCTGTTTCAATTAGGGCAGCAAGGCTATCGCAATCCGCAGACCAAGATTCAGCGGCTCGTCCGCGAGAAGAAGCTGATTCCTGTTCGGCGGGGGCTTTATGAAACGGATCCGCATGTCGAGCCATATCTTTTGGCAGGTGTAATCTACGGGCCATCTTATATATCGTTTGCCTCGGCGCTCTCGATGTACGGCATGATTCCGGAGCGGGTCTATGCCTGTACTTCTGCCACGCAGAGCAAGAATCGTCGCAAGGAATATCATACGCTGTTCGGAACCTTTCTTTATCAGGATGTCCCTGCATCTGTATACCCATATGGTGTGCTCTGGAAGACGGATGGGAAGGCGTACAGTTACCAGATTGCCACTCCCGAAAAGGCCCTTTGCGATATGCTCTATATCCAGAAACCTCCGATTTATTCTGTGAAGGATTTGGAGTACCTGCTGTTTGCCGACCTGCGGATTGATGAGGAAGGTTTCTCCAAACTGAATCGGAAAGATTTGCAGTTACTTTGTCCGAAATATCATAAAGCGACATTGACGCAGCTTTTCTTGTTTTTGAATCGGGAAGGACAATGAACATGATGAGCAGCATACAGTCGATGATGGAACGCTATCAGTCCCAAAACGCAGAAGCATACCGTAACGCCCTGAAGGAAATCGTGCAGGAAATCGCTTTGTACAGTACGAGTAAGACTTCTTTCAAGCGATCACGGAGAATTTGACGGCAAATATGCCAAAGAAACAAGAGCGAACCCATTAATTAAAATGGCTGTAAGAATCCCGATAGACAGTGTTGTTAGGCGCTTACTATTCGTTTATGTCTACGCTTATGCCGGACTTGAATTTAATCGCAAAGTGGTCTGGAAATACTTGAATGCTTCTGATGAGTTTTCGTACCAGCGATTCATCAAATTCCGTCAGATTGGATGACTGCTCTTTGATGAATTCCTGCAATTCTTTGATGCGGTCCAAGATTTCTTTCTGGCCGCGCAGATTTGCTTCGGCTTTTTCTTTTTGCTCCCGTAAACGGAAAATTTCATTGGCGATGGCATCGTAGGCTTGGCGTCTATTCGTTTTTGCGATGAGCTCTTGTTGTAATTCTTCCAGACGCTTCTGGATGACTGCTGGGGAAGGCGTGCCAGATTGAGCAATGGCTTTGGCCAGATTTTCCTGCATCTTCTGAATGAAGGAATTGCTGTCCAAGAGAATTTCATTCATTGCTTTGATAGAAATTTCCTTGAGCAGCGCCTCATTTACCGTGCGATTCGTGCAGGTTGTATTTGCCGCAGATGGCTCTAGTCTTGTAATGCAGCGCCACACGATAGATTTGCAGCCGTGATTGTTCCAATGGACGCGCCGGTAAAGATCGCCGCATTCACCGCAGTAGACAATCTGAGAAAAGCAGTTGTTGCTGGAAAAATTACGCCGTTTCCCAGAAGGGCTGGTATGAACAACGCGGCGGCGGACCAGCTCGGCCTGGACTTGCATAAAAATATCTTTGGGAATAATGGCCTCGTGGTCATTTTCTACATAGTATTGAGGAACGATGCCGCTATTCTTGACGCGCGTT
This sequence comes from Selenomonas bovis DSM 23594, assembly GCF_000381005.1. Taxonomy (GTDB): domain Bacteria; phylum Bacillota; class Negativicutes; order Selenomonadales; family Selenomonadaceae; genus Selenomonas_C; species Selenomonas_C bovis. The sequence goes on along the minus strand of NZ_KB908396.1, from coordinate 12,872 downwards.
TTTGTCAAAAAATCAGTCGTATAAGTTTTCTGTAATAGCGCGTCTCCCATATATTTTTCATTTCGCAGGATTTTGTTGACGCTGCTTTCGTACCATTTCGTTTTACCGGCACCAGTAAGGACACCGTCTTTCTCCAAATGTTGTGCAATTTTTTTTGTGCTGTATCCTTCCAGGTATTCTCGATAAATCCGCTTAACGACTTCCGCTTGTTCAGGATCAATGATGAGATTACCTTTTTCGTCTTTCGTGTAACCTAAAAAATGGTTGTGGTTGATTTGCACTTTCCCTTGCTGGTAGCGATACTGAAGGCCGAGCTTCACATTCTGAGAAAGTGATTGTGATTCCTGCTGGGCGAGACTCGCCATGATGGTAATCAATACTTCGCCTTTAGCATCCATGGTGTTGATGCTTTCTTTTTCGAAGAAGACCGGGATGTTCTTATCTTTCAATTTTCGTATATACTTTAAGCAGTCCAGGGTGTTGCGAGCAAATCGACTGATGGATTTTGTGATGACCATATCGATATTTCCGGCCATGCATTCGCTAATCATGCGATTAAATTCTTCACGCTTTTTGGTGTTTGTGCCTGAAATGCCGTCATCGGCGAAAATGCCGGCAAGGACCCATTCAGGATGATTGTGGATATATTCTTTGTAGTGAGAAACCTGCGTTTCATAGCTGGTTTCCTGTTCATCAGAATCTGTGCTGACGCGGCAGTAGGCGGCAACGCGCAGCTTTTTTTCTTCCGGCTTTTTTATGGTATTGCCCATCTGTTTTTTAGCTGGAATGATCATGACAGTTGCCATTCGTAAACCTCGCTTTCAATCAGGCTGTAAAGATATTCAGCCTGCAACTTCGGATCTTTATACTGTTTGACAATTTTGGCCATTGTAAAGGAAGTTGGTGCGGATGATGGCTTTACCTTTGCTTTGCGATGCAATCTCCCCAGCAAAATGGCACGTCGCAGGAATTCCGCAGAAGCCTTATCAAATGTGTCCTTATCTATGATAGCAGGATAGAAGTTATCTCCAAGATAGTGTTTATTCTGCATCAGCCGTTTGGCCGAGCAGTGATATGTTTCCATTCCAGCTTCAGCGGCAGCTTTTTTCAGTGACATGCCGGAAAGATAGTTTTTATAGAGCCGTTTGATTTGCTCAGACTGTTCTTCGTTAATGACTGCTTTGCCGTTTTTTATGGTATATCCATAAGGTGTATGTCCCATATCATTGCCTCCTTTCCGTCAGGGTAAGGCCGCATTTTAACACGAAGCAGATTTCGTCGCGAGAACGAATGAGGATGGAGTCCACGAATTGTTCAAAGAGTGTTTCATCGAATGCTGTTAACGGTGAGGATTTTTCAGCAAAGCGCAAAAGCCTCGTGGTTTCTGGTACATGATTCATACTGTCAGAAACGGAATGCTTTAAAGCATTCATCTCCTTTTGATACGTATCGTATTGGGAAAGGAGTTCGTTTAATCCTTTATTGTAGATGACAGGACCAATCACACCTTGCGACAAAAGTTTCGCTAACGTTTCCCTTTTTTCAGCGTTCTGAGCAATTAGCGTATGGATTTTCTGCATCCTGTTCAGTGAACCATCATCCGGATTTCTTTTTAACGCTTGCAGATAAGGGATCAAGATGGTTTGATGAAAACATATCAGCTTATTCATCATGATGATAAAAGCCTTTTTTAAGACCTCGTCGCGAATAAAAAGCATGTGGCATTTATTTTTATTTTTGAGATGAGTGGTGCAGCACCAGGCTATGTATTTTCGCCCGTTGGAGTTGTGTATCCGACGCTTGAACGCGCTGCCGCATTCGCCACAGATTACTTTACCCGAGAATACATAACGATTCTGATATTTTTCGCTTCCTCGTACCACGCCTTTTTCGCTGGCTCGCTGTAGGATTAACTTTTGTGCGTTCTCGAAATCTTCGCGTCGGATGATTGCTGGATGATGATCTTTGATCAGGTATTGTGTCATTTCGCCATGATTGTTATGACGTCGGAAATGAGAATCCGAGTATGTTTTTTGGAACAGACAGTCACCAACGTATTTTTCATTGGTTATCATGTTGCGAATGGTGGTTGAGGTCCAGTGCCTGCTTCGCTTTGATGGAACGTTACGTTCGTTTAAAGCATTGGCGATCGCCTGTGTGCTTTTTCCGGATAGAAGCATCGCAAAGATTTTTTTCACAACGGCTGCTTGTCCCTGATTGACAATCAGCTGCTTTCCGTCCCAATCATAGCCATAGGGAGAAGAGCACACTTTGAATGTGCCAGTCTCGAACCGTTTCTGTATGGACCACTTGATATTTTCTGCAATCGATACAGATTCGTTTTCAGCCAGGGTGGAAAGCAGGGATAAAAAGAGCTCGCTTTCCATAGAGCCGGTATTGATGTTTTCTTTTTCAAAGTAGATGGGAATATGCAGGGCGAGTAAATCCCTGACGATTTCCAGACAGTCTGTAGTATTTCTACTGAATCGGCTGATTGATTTCGTTACAATGAAATCAATCTTGCCAGCTTTGCAGTCGTCCACGAGCCGTAATAGCTCTGGGCGTTTTTCTTTTTTCGTACCCGTGATGCCTTCATCATAATAGATGCCCGCAAATTTCCAATCATCACGGTTGTTGATGTAGTTCTCATAATGAATCTTTTGTGCGTCAAGGCTTTCAAGCTGTGCGTCAGAACTTGTAGAGACACGGCAGTAAGCAGTAACCCTGATTTTTTTCTTGCTCTTCAATGAAGATGGGGATTCCGCAATTTTTGTTACCTTCTTCAAGCAGACCGCTCCTTTCCAGGTCTATATATCACTCTATGACTAGGATATTTCAAGTCCTTTTGGCAGTATTTCCGCAAATAGGGGAGGAAAAGTTTCGCGATTGATATTGGAGAGAATGTGAAATTCTTTCTTACTGATGAGGTGATTAGCCAGCATAGCTCTGGCGATGCGTTGCGCCATATGAAAGCATAATTCGCTTTGCAGGCGTTCGGTAGTGTAGTAGAGATCAGGTGGTTTTGGGGTGAGGTTGTCCATAAGATTTATCTCCTAATTTTTTTATGGGAGGTGAGGAGGAACAACTTTCTCACCTCTACTTTCTTATGGAGAAAGCAGAGCTCTTTGAGCAAAGAAAAATGGAATACTTCAATAAAAGCCGCAGGCTCTTCTTGGTGGGAGAGACCTGCGGCTTTTGCTCAATCATAGGATAGTTCTCCATTAGGAAGTAAGAGAAGCGATTCCGAGCAGCTTGAAAAAATTATCCAAAGGCTTGCTCAAAATCAGAATCCTTCTCCAAAGGGAAGTAGAAGGTGCGATAAGGCCTTCGGAAAGGAGCAAACGCGATGGACAAAAACGATCTAGATATCGACATTGCCATGCGCAATATGGCGGAAGAAATCCAGATTCTTCATGCCATTAGTCAGGTATCCGCCAGGATGGCAAGGACGTTATTTCTCTTTGCCATGAATCATTTTCCATTGGAAGGAGAGACAATTAGTGACAAATGAAGAGACAGTAAAGGAAATCGCACAATTACTACACACGGCTGCAGACGCCATCTGTCATGCAGCGGATCAGCTGAATCGAATGGCGAAAAAGGAAAACGGCAGCGAAGTCCATGCATCCAGCAACAAGCAAACGCCACAGCTGACATTGGAAGAAGTCCGCAAGGTGGCCGCTGATAAGGCTCGTCAGGGATTCACGGAAGAAGTTCGCAGCCTGATCCAGAAGTACGGAGCGGACAAGCTGTCCAGCATTGATGCGGCGCAGTATGAAGCGTTCTTGAAGGAGCTGGAGGTGATTGGCCATGCCGGATAAACACGCCGTACTGTCAGCGTCGTCTAGCTATCGCTGGCTGGTTTGTCCGCCGTCCGCACAGGAATGCGCCAAGATTCCGGATACACCGAGCGAGTTCGCTCGGCAGGGGACGGAGGCGCATACGCTCTGCGAATTCAAGGTGAAGACGGCGCTGGGACAGAAGCTGGAAGCCCCGACGGAATCTCTTACCTACTTTGATGAAGAGATGGCGGAATGCACCGATGAATACGCACAGTTCGTCATGGAATCTCTGGCCTCTGCCAAAGCATCCTGCAAGGACCCGATGATCATGGTGGAACAGCGGCTGGACTTTTCCAAGTGGGTGCCAGGCGGATTTGGAACAGGCGACTGCATCATTGTGGCTGACGATACCCTGACGGTCATCGATTACAAGCACGGCTTGGGAGTTCTGGTGGATGCCGAGAGGAATCCGCAGATGCTGTGTTATGCTCTCGGTGCGCTGAACCTGTTTGATGGCATCTATGATATCCGCCGGGTGTCCATGACTATCTTCCAGCCCCGCCGGGACAACGTCAGCACCTGCACCATGAGCAAGGAAGAACTGCTCCAGTGGGCCGAAACAGTGCTGAAGCCTACCGCAGAACTGGCGGCGAAGGGAGAAGGAGAGTACAAGGCTGGCGACCATTGCCGTTTCTGCAAGATCAAGGCGACTTGCCGCAAGAGGGCTGAATACAATCTGGAACTGGCTCAGTATGATTTCGCCGTCCCATCCACGTTGCAGGATGAAGAAATCGAAGCCGTCCTTTCGAAGGCCGATGAACTGGTGAACTGGGCCAGTGACGTCAAAGAGTACGCTTTGCAGCAGGCCCTGTCCGGCAAGCAGTGGGACGGATGGAAACTGGTCGAAGGCCGCTCAAACCGCCGCTACGTAAGCGAAGAAGCAGTCGCCGCCAAAGTGGAAGAAGCAGGCTTCGACCCATATGAAAAGAAGCTGCTCGGCATCACAGCGATGACGAAACAGCTCGGCAAGAAACGGTTTGAAGAACTGCTGTCAGGTTTAGTGGAAAAGCCGCAGGGCAAGCCGGTCCTGGTGCCGGCATCGGATAAGCGTCCGGCCATGTACATCGCAGCAGATGAATTCAATGATGAAAAATAAGGAGGAACTTGTTATGTCCAAGAATTATGTCAATCCGTGCAAAGTGATTACCGGAGTCAATACCAGATGGTCTTATGCCAACGTCTGGGAATCGAAGTCCATCAATGGTGGTACGCCGAAGTACAGCGTCAGCCTGATCATTCCTAAGTCGGATACGAAGACCGTAGAAAAGATTCGTGCTGCGATCAAGGCTGCCTACAAAGAAGGCGAAAGCAAGCTCAAGGGCAATGGCCGTGTCGTACCAGCTCTTGAAGCCATCAAGACGCCGCTCCGTGACGGCGACCTGGAACGCCCGGGCGATGATGCCTATAAGGACAGCTTCTTCGTCAATGCCAATTCGGCGACCAAGCCGGGCATCGTCGATGCCGACTGCCAGCATATCCTGGAACGTTCTGAAGTTTATTCCGGCGTCTATGGGCGTGCGTCCATCAACTTCTATGCCTTCAATAGCAACGGAAATAAAGGCATCGCCTGCGGCCTGAACAACCTCCAGAAAATCCGCGACGGCGAGCCCCTTGGCGGCAGACCGCGTGCGGAAGATGATTTCGCTACGGCTGCTGATGATGATTTTCTGGCCTAAGGAGGGATGAAGATGGAGACGCTAATGAAGCTGATTCTGGAGTGCCTGTACTGCTTGCTTGCGCTGTGCGCTTGCGGATTCTTTATGGCCATGATTTATACGGATATCAAAAAAGACCAGCGAGATGAAGAAATGGATCGGCGCCGGGAAGAACGGGAAGAAGAATATCATCGTAAGCGGATGGAATCCATCCAGAAATAAGTACTATTCCATGGTGGCGACGGGGCTTTATGCCTCGTCGTTTTTGAGGTGAAGCGTATGAAAACCATCAGTATCGACATTGAGACATTCAGCGATGTCAATCTGGCGAAATGCGGCGTGTACAAGTATGCAGAATCGCCAGCCTTTGAAGTCCTCCTCTTCGGTTATGCCGTGGACGGGGGCGAAGTGCAGGTCGTTGACCTGGCGCAGGGAGAGAGCATCCCGGATGATATCCTGGATGCCCTGACCGATGAATCTGTCACCAAGTGGGCGTTCAATGCCAGTTTTGAACGTGTCTGTTTGTCGCGGTATCTGCGTGATCTGGGGAGAAGTCTGGACCCATTTCATGATCATCATCCGCTTTCTCAGGACTGTGCCAGGTTCCTCAATCCGGCGGGATGGAAATGCTCCATGATCTGGTCGGCCTATATGGGACTGCCTCTTTCTCTGGAAGGCGCAGGGACCGTGCTGAATCTGGACAGCCAGAAGCTGAAGGAAGGCAAAGACCTGATCCGCTATTTCTGCGTTCCTTGCAAGGAAACTAAATCGAATGGCGGCAGGACAAGAAACCTTCCTCAGCATGACTTAGACAAATGGACCTTATTCAAGTCCTATAACAAACGGGATGTGGAAGTGGAAATGGCCATCCAGGAGAGGTTGAAGAAGTATCCCGTACCGCAGCAGGTATGGGATGAATATCATCTCGACCAGGAAATCAACGACCGGGGCATTGCCATTGACCGGACATTGGCTGAAAATGCCATCGTCATCGATGCCCGCAGCCGGGAAAGCCTGATGGCTATGCTGAAGGAAAAGACGGGCCTAGAGAATCCGAACTCCGTCATCCAGATGATTGGCTGGTTGGAACGGCACGGGATGAAGACCGATTCTTTGGGCAAGAAGCAGGTACAGGAGCTGCTGAAGACGGCAGAAGAACCGTTTCGCAGCGTACTGCTACTCCGGCAGAAGCTGGCCAAATCCTCGGTCAAAAAATACCAGGCCATGGAAATGACGGCCTGCGAGGACAGTCGGGCCAGAGGCATGTTCCAATTCTATGGGGCCAATCGGACTGGGCGATTTGCCGGTCGTCATATCCAGCTGCAAAATCTGCCACAGAATCATCTGCCGGATCTCGCAGAAGCTCGGGAATTGGTACGACAGGGAAATTATGAAGCCTTGAAACTCCTGTATGATTCCATCCCCGATGTCCTTTCCCAGCTGATCCGTACGGCCTTTGTGCCCCGGAAAGGGATGAAATTTGTCGTATCAGACTTTTCGGCGATTGAAGCCAGAGTACTATCGTGGTTGGCAGGAGAAACATGGCGCTCAGATGTCTTTGCCAGGAATGGGGATATCTATTGCGCCTCGGCCAGCTTCATGTTCGGCGTTCCTGTGGAAAAACATGGCCGTAATGCGCATCTTCGGCAAAAAGGGAAAATCGCAGAACTGGCGCTTGGCTATGGCGGTTCCATCGGTGCGCTGAAGGCCATGGGCGCTCTTGAAATGGGCCTTACGGAAAATGAGCTGTATCCTCTGGTGCAATCCTGGCGGTCGGCCAATCCGCATATCGTCGATTTTTGGTGGCAGGTGGATGCCGCCGTGAAAACAGCCATCAAGGAACAGATCCCCATGCAGGTCGGCTGCATCCGCTTCCTGTACCAAAGCGGCATGCTGTTTATCCAACTTCCCAGCGGACGGCGGCTTTCCTACGTAAAGCCTCGGATGGGAGAGAACCGCTTCGGCGGCGAGTCCGTCACTTATGAAGGCATCGGTGCAACGAAGAAGTGGGAACGGCTGGAGAGCTACGGCCCGAAGTTCGTGGAAAACATCGTCCAGGGCATCAGCCGGGACATTCTCTGCTATGCCATGCAGACATTGCAGTGCTGTGCCATCGTCGGCCATGTCCATGATGAACTGATTATCGAGTGCGACAGAAATGTCAGCGTCGATGCCATCTGCGAGCAGATGGGGCGGACACCGCCATGGGCCGAAGGATTGTTGCTCCGGGCAGACGGATACGAATGTGAATTTTATCAAAAAGATTAATCCTATTGCTCAAATACAAAGTTTTTCTCCATAGGTAAGTAGAGGGTTCCTTAGAAAGGAGAGACGGCTATGGATTTATTTAATGATGAGCATTATGCGGACCCTACGCCGCAGCAGGCAATATCTCGGATACAGGCAAAAAAAGGAACGGCGAATACGTACCACCCTTTGGCGTATATATGTTCGCCGTTTTCCGGGAATGTCTTAGAAAATATCAAAAATGCCAGGAGGTATTCTCGCTTTGCTTTTGAGCAGGGATATATCCCCATTGCCCCGCACTTGCTTTTTCCACAGTTTCTTGATGATAGGAAGCCGGAGGAGCGGGCTATGGGACTGTATTTTGGCAATGTGCTTATGAATTTTTGCCGTGAAGTGCTGGTGTTTGGCAATACTATATCTCCTGGTATGGAGGCAGAAATTCGACGGGCCAGATGGAAAAATTACAGACTGCGATTTTTTAATGACAACTTCGAGGAGGAACAAAGATGAAGTTTACAGTCTATACCGCGAACTGCACGGGAAATGAACGAAATGTCCTGTATCCCAATCGAGTAGAAATCACCGATGGAAATGCTTTGCAATCCGCTGCTGTTTACGATCATGTTTGCGCAAAATATGAAGGCTGCTGCCGGGGCCGGGAGAAGTTTTTAGCATCTAATGTAGTGGTCATGGATTGCGACAACAGCCATACCGACGATCCGGCGCAGTGGGTAACAGGAGAAAAGCTGATGGCAATGCTTCCCGATGTAGCGATGGCTGTGGTTCCGTCGCGCAATCACATGAAAGAGAAGCATGGAAAAAGTGCCAGACCAAGGTTCCATGTTTATTTTATGATTCCGGAGCAGAGAGATGCCGACACTTATACAGCGCTGAAACAAAGCATCCAGCGACGCTTTCCTTTCTTCGATGGTGCTGCACTGGATGCCGCCCGGTTTCTTTATGGCAGTTATGCAAAATCCAGCCTTTGGCAGGATGGGAAAAAGACGATTGCCGATTTATTTTGCCAAGAGGAACAAGGCAAATCGATTCCTCAGGGGCAGCGCAACAACACCATGTCGCAGTTTGCGGGCAGACTCGTCAAGCGCTACGGTGTGACGGAGCGGGCACATATCATATTCCTTGAACGGGCAGCGGAGTGCGAGCCCAGGCTTTCCGACGATGAGCTCGGCACGATATGGCGCAGCGCCGCAAAGTTTGCGAGGAGGGTGCAGGCGCAGCCAGGATATGTGCCGCCCGAGGAATATGAGTTTCAGCGTATGTCGCTGAAGCCAGATGACTACAGCGACATCGGTCAGGCAAAGGTGCTGGCGCGCGAATATGGGAGCGAGCTGAAATACACGCCAGCGACCGATTATCTCCGCTATGACGGCACAACCTGGAATGAATCCAGGGCGCAGGCCGTTGGAGCGGTGGAGGAGTTTTTGGACCTGCAGCTGGCAGACGCGCAGGATGCGGTGAAAAAAGCAGCCGATGCGCTGACTGGGGCAGGAGTGGCCAAGGAAAAGGTTTCCAAGGGTGGAAAGACGCTGGAAAAAGAAATCACGGATGTCAGGAGAAAAGCCTATGCCGCGTATCTTTCTGCCCATGCTTATCTGACGTTTGTCGAGAAACGGCGCGACATGCGGTATGTGCTTTCTGCACTGCAGGCCGCAAGGCCGATGCTTGAAATCCGGGTGGCGGATCTTGATCATGATGCTTTCCTGCTGAACACGCCTGACGGCACTTATGATTTGCGTTTGGGATTGGCAGGAAAAAGAGAGCACCGGCCCGAGGATTATGCGACCAAGGTTACGTCCGTCTCGCCCGGCGATCAGGGAAAGCAGATCTGGCAGGACGCCATCGGTACCTTCTTCTGCGGAGACATCGAGCTCATGGACTATGTGCAGCAGGTGGTCGGCCTCGCGGCGGTGGGAAAGGTGTTCGTGGAAGCCCTCATTATCGCATATGGCGAAGGGCGCAACGGGAAATCAACATTCTGGAACACCATATCGAGGGTGCTTGGAACCTACAGTGGCAATATCTCGGCGGACACGCTGACGGTCGGCTGCAAGAGAAACTACAAACCGGAGCTTGCCGAGGCCAAAGGAAAGAGAATGCTCATAGCGGCGGAACTGGATGAGGGCATGCGGCTGAATACCGCAATCATCAAGCAGCTTTGTTCCACGGATGAAATCCAGGCTGAGAAGAAGTACAAAGACCCGTTCCACTTCACGCCGAGTCATACGCTCATCCTGTACACGAACCATCTGCCGCGCGTCGGCGCCAATGATCCGGGAACCTGGCGGCGACTGCTGATCATTCCGTTTGACGCTGTGATCGAAGGGAACAGCGATATCAAGAATTACGCGGAGTATCTGGCAGAAAAAGCTGGGCCCGCAGTGCTTTCCTGGGTGATTGAGGGGGCGCAGAAAGTCATCCAGAATGGTTTCCGCCTGAAGCGACCTTCAACGGTGGAAAGCGCGGTGGCTTCTTATCGCGAGAGCAATGATTGGCTGGGACATTTCTTGTCTGAGTGCTGCATGGTCGGAGTAAACTGCCATGCAAAGTCCGGTGAGCTGTACAGCACTTACCGAGCCTATGCGTCTAGTGCTGGCGAGTATGTACGCAGCACGACGGATTTCTATTCTGCTATGGAGTTTCGGGGCTTTACCAGGCATAGGACGAAGAAGGGCGTCATCGTTGATGGATTGATGCTTCTTGAGGCCAGGGAGTTTCTGGAGTGAAATACCATCATCATGTGTGATTTTAGGGTGGTGGAGAGAAGCAGGAACTAAGTTTTTACTGTCTATTTTACTAATAAATATTTAATGGTGCAGGTACATGAAGGTCGTTATATAAAACCCCCTTTAGGGCAGTTTTATCACAAAAAAACCTATATAGGGAGTTTTAGGAATCGACCTACTCCAACCTGCACCCTGCGGATAAAACGGCTTGATGAAAGGGAGCAGATCAACATGAGAGAACGGGATATCGAGCGCAGGCTCATGACGGAAACATTGAAGCGCGGAGGCGTGGCGCTGAAGTTTGTCAGCCCCGGCTGCGCGGGCGTGCCGGACCGCATCGTGATGATGCCAGGTGGGAAGATGGGATTCGCGGAGCTTAAGGCTCCGCACCAGAAGCCGCGCCCGCTGCAGGAGCGGCGCATCCGGCAGATGCGGGCGATGGGATTCAAAGTTTTTGTGATTGACAGTATCGAACAGATCAGCGGTGCATTGGATGAAATCGAGGAGGATTCATGATGCAGATACAGCAGCTTGAGAAGAGGATGAAGCGCATCAAGCCGGGCGATGAGATTCATTTCAACAGCGTAGGCGCCTGCCGCGTGCCGGGCGATATGGGACGCAATATCAGCATGACCATTCCGGCGGATGGTACCGTGGAGCGTGTGTATCCGCGCTACGTCCTGGTCAGTCTGGGACGCGTCAGGGAATGCGTTCTGTGGGACGGCATCGCCGCCGTGAATGGCAGGCCTTGGCCGCTGTACAGGGAGGGCAAAGCCTCATGAAGTACACGCCTCATGCCTATCAGCGGTACGCCGCGCAGTTTATACTGAACCATCCGGCAGCGGCAATCTTCCTGGACTGCGGCCTTGGCAAGACGGTCATTACGCTCACGGCTATCCGGGAACTTTTGCATGACTCCTTCGCCGTACGGAGAGTGCTGATCATCGCGCCTCTCAGAGTAGCGAGAGACACCTGGCCGAGCGAGATTCGGAAATGGGATCACCTGTCAGGCCTGACCTATGCCGTAGCTGTGGGGAACACCGCCAAAAGATTGGCGGCGCTCCGCCAGAAAGCGGAGATCACCATCATCAATCGGGAGAATGTCGACTGGCTGATAACAAACAACACGTTCGACTTCGACATGGTCGTCGTTGATGAACTGAGTTCTTTCAAGTCTCATCGGACGAGACGCTTCAAGGCACTGATGAAGGTGCGGCCGATGGTGAGCCGCATCGTGGGGCTCACCGGGACACCGTCAAGCAACGGCCTCATGGATCTCTGGGCGGAGTTCCGGCTTCTGGACATGGGCAAGCGTCTCGGAAGATTCCTCACGCAATACCGGGAACAGTACTTCCTGCCGGACAAGCGGAACGCGCAGATGGTTTTCACCTACAAGCCGCGTCCGGGAGCCGAAGAAAAAATCTATGAAGCCATCAGCGATATCACCATCTCGATGAAGTCCGGGGACTACCTGGAACTTCCCAAGTGCTTGACGAACGTGGTGCAGGTAGAGATGAACGAGCGGGAGCGCAGGATCTACGAGCGGCTGAAAAAAGACATGGCGGCGGAAATCGATGGCAAGGAAATCGACGCCATGAACGCCGCCGCGCTTTCAGGAAAACTCCTGCAGATGGCAAACGGCGCTGCCTACGACGGAGAAGGCCGGGCCGTGCACCTGCACGACAGGAAACTCGACGCGCTGGAGGATCTGGTCGAGAGCGCGAACGGGCGTCCGGTCCTCATCGCCTACTGGTTCCGTCATGACCTTGAGCGCATCCGCGGGAGATTCCCCGGGGCAAGAGAACTCAGGCAGGAGGCCGACATCGCTGATTGGAACGCCGGAAGGATCAGCATCGGACTCATCCATCCTGCGAGCGCGGGCCACGGACTCAATCTGCAGGATGGCGGCTCCATGCTGATCTGGTTCTCTCTTGCCTGGAGCCTCGAGCTCAACCAGCAGACGAACGCCAGACTCTGGCGTCAAGGACAGAGGCATACCGTCACCATCCACTACCTCGTGATGAAAAACAGCATCGATGAAAGTGTGATGGCGGCACTCACACGAAAGGATAAGGTGCAGGAAGCACTCATGTCAGCCGTAAAGGCAGAATTCGGAAAGGAGTGATACCACATGGATTCCTATGAGGCTCTGGCGAACGCCATCATCACGCAGGCAGCGAAAGACTACAGAACCGCGGCACCACAGGGGAAAGCGGCCATTCGCAAGTTTTTCCGCTCCGCTTATTTTACGATTCTCACATCACTTGATCCGGAGTATCTGATTGCACGACTGGAGGCGGAAAAGGCATGAACGCCAAGGAATTCTTTCAGCGGAATTATTACCTGGAGCAGCGAGTAAACAGCAGACTCCGAAGACTTTCCGA
>NZ_KB908395.1 GCF_000381005.1 Selenomonas bovis DSM 23594 | reverse complement strand
GGCCTGAGAGAATGTCTGGTAAAGTGCGGATAAATCCATTTCATCCACAAAGTGGCGTAGCAGACGGACCGGGTCATCCTTTGGAATTTGAAATTCAAAATTTAAGGGAAGGCAGAGTTGAAAACTTCCGCCGAGGGATGTATAATCTCCTTGTAAAATTTGATTTTGCATATCTATATTTTACGCCTGTTGCCAAGGATTTTTAAGTCCTTGGCAACATTTTTTTGCAAACTAAAAGGGGCTGCTACACGTTGTTGATACGTGCAACAGCCCCGCACGATGCGTGATAATCTATTTTTTTCTCAGCCCTCGACGGTCTTCTGTGCCTTGAGCACCTTCGCGGCAATGCCCTTCATCTTCGCCGTCGACACGGAGCACGCAGCGATACGGACGCCGAGCTTGAGCGGCACAGCGAAGACAAGATCCTTGTGCAGCTCGTCGCAGACAGCTCCCGGATCCTTCGCCGGTACCGACAGGAAGAAACCGCCTTTGTACGGCAGAGCCTTCAGGCCGCAGGCTTTTGCTTCCTGCATGAAGATATCGCCGCGATGCTGGATGAGCTTGTAGAAGTCGTCGCGCTCCTTCTCAAACTGCGCAAGCGCAGCCTTATCCTGTTGGATACGCGTGAGCAGCGTCATCGCGCCGCGGTTGATATTCGACCACGTCGCACGGCTCGTATACTTGTTGATTTCTTTGAACTCATCGATGACCGCCTCGCTCGAGGAGACAGCGATGATCGCGCCCGTGCGCTGCCCATACATCGTATAGCCTTTCGACATAGAGAAAGAGAACATGATGAGTACATTGTCCGGCAGACCGGCGAACTTATCCATGAATGCGCGCGTCTCATTCTTCTCGCCTGCATAGTCGATATAGGCGATATCTACGAGGATGCTCATCTTCTTCCCCTGCGCGGCATACTTCTTCGTGAGCGCGAGTACAGCGTCCCAGTCCTCCTCCGTGAGGCTGAAGCCCGTCGGATTATGGGCCGGCGTATTGATGATGACGAGCAGACTGTCCTGCCCCTTCATGATCTCATCGACCTTCGCCGTATAGGCAGAGATGTTGAAATGCTGCTGCTCATCGAAGAGCGTATAATTCGCGAGCTTGCAGCCACACTCGTTACAGATGACATTATACGTACCCCAGAACCAGTCCGAGGTCAGTACGTAGGTACCACGCTCCGCATAGTTGGCAACGGCATGATGGATGGCACCCGTGCCGCCTGCCGTCGCCACAGCCCCGCAATACCCCTCAGGCTTGTGGTCGGCGAATGTCAGGTCGATGACCGCATCGAGATAGTCCGGCAGACCGGAAATCGGCGCGTAGGCGATGATATCCTCCATCGGCAACGAACGATAGACGCGCTCCATCGTCGGCAGGCAGGCAAGTTTCCCATCGTCGTCAATCATCGTGCCGATGGTCGCGTTCGTAACCTTCTCCGCGCCGTACTTCGCCACAGCCTCACGGCAGGCAGCGCTCGCACCGAAAATCGCGTCTTTGAGTCTCTTGTCCCTTGCATGAGATGCAGCCATACTATTCGTCATCTGATAACTCCTCCTTAATTGCTCAACTTGTCTTATCATACGCCATAAAAGGACAACTGTCTATATCATCAAACGCATGTATACAAAATTCTTCACCTATCTCTGTCAGAAAGTCATTCTACCACGCTTTCTTTTCACCTGACTATTTCTCTTTTTTCTTGACAACGATGCTCACGCTGATCTCCGGATTGGTCACTGTGACGCCGCTCGGCAGATCGAGCCGTACCGTAAGTTTCTCCGACTCCGTCACCTTGCTGAGGTCGATCTTCTCCGTATCGACAGAGCTCAATGGCGCGAGCACCTTGCTTTCACCTGCAATCTCGAGCTTGATGGGATCCGTGCGTACCTCGCTGAGCGTCAGATTGTCTGGCAGGCTGCCATCAAGCACCGGATGAATGGTGACGATTTTCTTCGTGAGGCCTCTTGCGAGCTGGACCGTAACTTCTGTTGCCGACGGTACGACCTTCACATCATGCACCTCGCGGCCATCGGCATTGAGCGCTGTAAGGGGCACCTGCAGGTCGAAATCCGTACTATTGCCAGAAAGCCCGACATAGCCCACGACGCGCGTGACACTCTCCACTGCCGACTGCGGACCCTCGATTGTCACGATGGACGAAGCCTGCGTGACCTTCGCAACGGTCGTGCCGGGCGCAGAGTTCCCTGTCACGATGACATCTGCCCGCACCTGTCTCTGGATGATCTTATCGAGGTTGAACTCCACTGTCTCCGGCTGTACCTCGACAAGCTCGAACCCCTGCGGCAGCGCTGTCTGTACCTTGTACGACTGCTTCCCCGCCTCCGCGCCGCCCAAGTCCACATAAGCGCGAAAATCATCTGCCGTCGCAGAGACAAAAAGCGAGCGTGCGCCGCGCACCTTGATTTTCACGGTATCCTCGCTCTTCGTGACCTTGTAGCCCTCCGGGCTGTTGACCACAGCCACCGGTACCGTAAACGAACCTTCAATGGCGGGGTTCTGGTCGCTCATCACAACAACCCAGAGCACGACAGCTACGCCGAGCGCCACGATTTTCGCCGGCAGGTTGCGGCGGAAGATACTATTGATGCGATTCATCATTTCTCTTTCCTCCAGTTCTCCCACATCTCTCGGAGACTCTGCCTTTTGGAGGAAAATACCGGCTCTAATATGGCCTTGAGTGTCTCCGTATCAAGATGACGCATGATATGGCCATTCTCTGCAACAGAGACCGTTCCCGTCTCCTCGCTCACGACAACGATGAGCGCATCGCATTGTTCCGAAAGGCCGATGGCCGCACGATGGCGCGTGCCAAGCTCTGTCGACAGTGACCGGTTCTCCGTGAGCGGCAGCAGACAGCCAGCCGCGATGAGGCGATTGCCGCGAATCACCGCGGCACCATCGTGCAGCGGCGTATTGGGAATGAATACATTGAGCAGGAAATCTGCTGTTATAAGGCCATCGATCTGAATTCCTGTCGCACTGATGTCGTTGAGTCCCATCTCGCGTTCGATGACGAGCAGCGCCCCCGTCTTTGTCGAGGACAGCGTGCGCACAGCCCGCGTGAGCTCATGCACCACGGAACGCGCCTGCTCGTCGTCAAGCAGCGTGCCGTTACCAAGGAACCTCCCCTGTCCGAGATGTTCAAGCCCGCGGCGCAGTTCCGGTTGAAAGACAATCGGCAGCGCCACGAAAATCAGCGTCACCGCTTTCTGCAGCAGCCAGGAGATGACATGTAGCTCGAACGCATTACAGACGAGCGTGACGCCAAGCAGCACGAGCAGTCCTTTGACCAGCGTGATGGCGCGCGTATCCTGCAGCATCTCGTAAATCTTGTAGAGGATGATGGCAACAATCAAGATATCGACGATGTCGAGCGGTCCCACCGTCGAAAGAATGCCGCGAATCGGCAGCGGAATTTGTGGTATCTGGAAATCGACCGGCATAAGCAAAACCCCTTAGAACGAACAAACACCTTTTCTTTTTCTATTCTCGCAGCTTTTGCTAAAATCCTTGTTACCTGAACAAAAAAATAGTATAAAAACTCCCCTTCCAGACTGTGAGCTCAACTTTCCTCTGGAAAAGTCAGAAGCATCCCGGGGCGGATTGCCCCGGGATGCTTCTGTGCAAAACTCGTTACTTGACCTCATGCACCCAGCCTGCCGGCCCCTCGATCGTGCCGAGCTGAATGCCGCGCAGCGTATCATAGAGCTTCTGGAGCACTGGGCCCATCTTCTCCATGCCGCTCGCGATGTTATAGACCTTATCGTGATCGACGACCTTGCCCACCGGGCAGATGACAGCCGCCGTGCCGCAGAGACCCGCCTCCGCGAAATCACCGACCTCGGTGAGCTTCACCGGACGGTGTTCCACCTTCATACCGAGCATATCCGTCGCAATCGTGATGAGCGAGCGACGCGTGATGGACGGCAGAATGGAATCTGACTTCGGCGTCACGAGCGTGCCATCCTTCTTGACAAAGAGGAAGTTCGCGCCGCCCGTCTCCTCGACATATGTGCGCGTCGCCGGATCGAGGAACATGTTCTCATCAAAGCCATTCGTATGCGCCGTGATGTAGGCATGCAGGCTCATCGCATAGTTGAGGCCAGCCTTGATATGGCCCGTACCGCGCGGGGCAGCGCGATCGAAGTCGCTCACGCAGATCGTGATTGGCTTGACACCATTCTTGAAATATGAGCCGACCGGGGTACCGAAGAGACGGAACTGATACTCATCTGACGGCTTGACCCCGATGACAGGGCCCGACGCGAAGAGATACGGACGCAGATAGAGCGCACCGCCCGTCTCGAACGGAGGAATCCAGTCCCTGTTCGCCGCGACGACCTGGTCAACAGCCTCCATGAACATCTCCTCGGAAACCGGGGGCATCTCCAGCCGCTTTGCGGAGTCGATCATGCGCTTCGCATTCATATCCGGGCGGAACGTAACCGTGCGGCCATCCTTTGTCTTGTACGCCTTGAGGCCCTCGAACACCTCTTGGCAATACTGCAGGATACCGGCACATTCATTGAGCGTCACGTTCGGATTGTCCGTCAGGCCGCCCTTGCCCCACTTGCCGTCTTTATAGTTTGCCACATAGCGCTGGGAAATCGGCTGATACGAAAACCCAAGTTTTGACCAATCAACATTCACTTTTGACATAAATCCTGCCCCTTTTCGTTTCATGTACCTTACTATGTAAATCCCCAAGAGCGCAAGCCGCAGGCGCAGCGCGATTGGCTGGACTTACTGTAAGGGCGATGCACAATGTCCACAAAGTAGATGTTTGTGCATGTAGCTTACTAGAGTGATTTCTATTCTAATGCAGCATTTTTGAGTTGTCAAGTTGTAAAGCGCGGCGTACCTCATTTTATATCTGCACCCGTTTGGCGACGGCGCAGATTCACAAGCGCGCGCGGCAACTGCGCGAGGACATCGGAGGCAATGAGACCATCGCCGCTGTGCGACGCCGCGAGATCACCCGCGAGGCCGTGCAGATAGACGCCGGCGAGCGGCGCCAAAGCGCTCTCCATCTGCTGCATGAGACCGACGACCGTACCTGCAAGCACATCGCCGCAGCCAGCCGTCGCCATGCCAGGATTCCCCTTCGTCGTGAAAAAGACTTCACCGTTCGGGTAGGCGACGAGCGTGCACTCGCTTTTTGCGACGATGACGCTCTGCAAACGCGCTGCCGCCTCACGGACACACTTCAGCAAATCCTGGCGCACCGCCTCCACCGTCTCGCCCAAGAGGCCAGCCAGCTCGCCGAGATGCGGTGTGAGCACCGGCATCTGCTTGCATCGCGCGAGTTCCTTGAGGTGTCCGTGGAAGGCGAACAATGCATCGGCGTCTAGCACAAAAGGCTTCTCGAGATACGCGGCGAATTTACGCACGACCTCTCCCGTCGCCTCCAACCTGCCGAGGCCAGGTCCGATGAGCACCGCATCCTTTCCCTCGGAAAGCTCGAGGAGCCTCGCGAGTGCCTCATCGCCGCCCATGACGCCCGGCGCGCACTCCGGTACCGGCACTGTCATGACCTCCGTCGTCTTCATCTCCATGAGCTCCGCGATGCTTTCCGGCACCGCGAGCGTCACCATACCTGCGCCGATCCGCAGCGCTGCAAGCGATGCGAGATACGCAGCTCCCGTCATGCCTCGTGAACCTGCAACAACGAGCACGTGCCCGCAACTCCCCTTGTGTACATCAGGCGGGCGCAGCGGCAGGAGCGTCGTCGCCAGCGCATCGTCGAGCAATACCTGCCGTATCGATTTCTCCTCAAGCAGCTGGAGCGGCAGACCGATATCATCGACGAGCAGCTTCCCCGTCAGCGCCGCACCGGGGCAAAGGAAGTGTCCCACCTTCGGCAAACCGAAGGTAAGCGTCACCGCTGCCTGCATCGCTACGGTCGAAACAGCTCCCGTATCCGCGGCCACACCAGAAGGAATATCTATGGAGACAACCGATTTTCCCATGCCGTTGACAAGCTCGATGAGCCTTAGCACGGGCTTGCGCAACTCTCCTGAAAATCCCGTGCCGAGTACGCCGTCTACCACGGCGTCAGCAAGCCGCAGCGAAACCGTCAGCCTGTCCCAGGTCCGATCACTCGAAAGCTCGTGAATCTCAACGCCCATCTTTTTCACCGTCTCGCAATTCGCAGCCGTAGCCGGTGAAAAATGCGTCGCGTCTCCGATGAAGAAAATCTTCAGGCGCACGCCGAAATTCGACAAATGACGTGCCGCGACAAATGCATCACCACCGTTATTCCCCGAACCAGCAAGGACGATGACGCTCTTCCCAGCCACAGTGGTCCCCAGGAGCTCAACAACAGCTTCCGCAGTCCGATGACCGGCATTCTCCATGAGGACAGCTGTCGAAAGCCCGTATGTCTCCGCCGCCTTTTTGTCAATATCGCGCATTTCCTCTACAAGTGATATTCTCATTCTGCTCCCTCCATCACGCACTGTGCCGTTGCATACTCCCGCGCATGGCTTAGTGAGATGGCCACGCGCGTAACCCTTTTCCTCTGCGCGAGCTCAGCAAAGAATCCCGACAGCGTCACCTGGGGACAGCCGAGCTCATCCGGCAGAATCTCGATTTCCTGTAGGGTCCCGCCGCGCAATCCTGTGCCAAACGCTTTGAGCACGGCCTCTTTTCCAGCAAATCTCGCGGCAAAAGAAGCTGCCATCGATGCCCCGCGGCCCTCGCAGTACCCGCGTTCCGCGGGCGTATAGACGCGCTCACGAAACCGTGGGTTCGCGATGGCTTTTCTTACACGATTTATTTCTACAATGTCCGTGCCAATTCCTGCCAGCATACGCAATCATCCTCTCATATCATACGAGCCAAGCGGCCCTTGCTCTTGCGCAACAAACTACATGCACAGGCATCCGTATCATGGAAATCGTACATCACCTCTGAGAGCATTTTCCGCCGTTTGCGCTCCCCCTCGGACCTGCGTACTTGAGAAACCACACAGCAAAAAAGGACTGTGCATGGTCGCTTCGGCCATACAGCAGTCCCCCGAAATCCCTCAGAATGTTGTTGTCGTCACATGCGATCCATCTGCCACAGCGGCATTCGGCACCTGCCCACCCGTGCTCGCCGGTGCAGCTTCTCCTGTGTCCTTGTTCGGGTTCTTACCGCTTTCATTCGGATTGAAGCGCAGGCTGCGCGCGATGAGTACCTCGACACGGCGGTTCTTCATCCGTCCCGCCTCCGTACTGTTATCCGCAATCGGCCGGTATTCGCTGTAGCCGATTGCGCTGAATCGCTGCGGCTGCAGCTTTGGATTGAGCGAAAGGAGATACTTCATGAAATTCAACGCACGCTGCGAACTCAGCTCCCAGTTCGAAGGGAACTGCGCGCTGTGAATCGGCACATTGTCCGTATGTCCGGAGATGACGACACGCTCTGGGATGGCGGCGAGAAGCCCCGCAACGACGGGCCCGATGTTCTGTGCCTGGCCGCCGAGTTCCGCTGACCCTGACGGGAAGAGCGCCTTCTCCTTGATACGGATGAGCAGTCCATCCTCTGTAAGCTCCGTCGAAAGCTGATCTGTGAGCTGATTCTGATCGATGTACTCGTCCATTTCCCGTTTCGCCTGCTCGAGCGACTGATTCTCCTGGATATAGGCCGAGTTGCCGAAATCCTCATCCGACGGCATCTCCGCACGGCGTCCCGGATTCGGACCCATCTTGTCGAACATGGACGGGCCACCCATGTTGAACGCGGAACTGAATGCTTGCGCAAGGTCGGATACCTTCTTCTGATCCGTCTGCGAGATGGCGAAAAGCGATATGAAGAGCGCCAAGAGCAACGTCATGAGGTCAGAATACGGCAGCAGCCAAGCCTCGCCGGCCTCCTCCTCTTTCTGCTTGCCGCGTTTCTTACGAGCCATCCAATCACTCCTTCTTCACATTTTCGCGTTCCGACTGCGGGATGAAGACCATGAGCTTCGCTTCGATTGCCGTCGGAGAATCGCCAGCCTGCAGGGAAAGAATTCCCTCGATGATCATGCGCTTCTCGCTGACCTCCTCCTCCGAGAGCAGCTTCAGCTTATTTGCAAGCGGCAGCCAGAGGACATACGCCGTGAAAATACCGAGGATCGTGGCGACAAAAGCCGCGGCCACCGCGTGACCCAGCTTATTGATATCATCGAGGTTGCCGAGCGCCGCAATCAAACCGACGACGGCACCGAGAACGCCCAGCGTCGGCGCATACGTACCAGCCTGCGTCAGCATCGACCGGCCTTTGGAATGACGTTCCTGCATGACGGCGAGCTCCGCGTCAAGCACATCGCTGACAAAATCAGGATCCATGCCGTCAATAACCATATTGAGTCCCGTACGGAAAAACGGATCATCGATATCAGATACCTTATTCTCAAGTGCGAGGATACCTTCCCTACGCGCAATCTGCGAGAGCTCGACAAAGAGCTGCAAAAGCTCCGCCTTCGCGTGTGTCGCAGGCTTGAAAAACGTCATCTTGATGATCTTGGGCAGCGTCTTGAGCTCATCCATGCGGAACGCATTAAAAAGGCAAGCCACCGTACCACCGATAATGATGAGGAATGCCGCCGGGTTATTCAGCGCGCTGAGCGGGGCACCCTTCAGGACCATGCCGAAGAAGATGCAGAAAAATCCCAAGCACAAGCCGATGACTGTCGATATTTCCAAATAGAAGACCCCCTATACCCATCCTTGTGATACTCCCTTGTCTCTTAGTATAACATTCCCCATCGAAAAAGAAAATCCTACTTTCGCCGTGAAAAAAATTTCTCAGCATGACAATAAATTCCCCTTATTTTATCATATTCCAGTTCAATCTATGGTATAATATCAAAAGATAAGTGAAATTTATAGAGAAAGAAGCGATTGTATGGAATTGCGTCAGCTTGAATATTTCCAGATGGCGAGCCGACTGCGTAACATCACACGCGCTGCCGAGCGCCTGCGCGTCTCTCAGCCAAACATCACGGTCGCAATCAAGAAGCTCGAGGCCGAGCTCGGCATCCAGCTTTTCGACCGCAGCCAGAAGCAGCTCGCCCTGACGCCTGAGGGCGCCGTCTTCCTCAACCGCATCGAGCTCGCCCTGCGCAACATCCAGGATGCCGTCCTCGAGGTCAACGACTACAAGCAGCTCCAGAAGGGAACGATCAAGATCGGTATCCCCCCGATGATGGGTGCCTATCTTTTCCCGAAAATCTTTTCGAGCTTCCAGAAGAAATACTCCCATCTCGACATCTACTTACACGAGGAAGGCTCCATGTCGATTCGCGAGCAGCTCGAGCGCGACGAGCTCGATTTCGGCATCATCATCATCTCCGGCGCCTCGCACAATCTGCAGCTCCTGCCTATGACGACGAGCCAGATTGTCGCCTGCGTACCGGCGGGCAGCCCGCTTGCCGACAAGGAACGTCTCACGAAAGATGATATCGCCACGGCCAACGTCATCATGCTCAAGGAAGGCTCTTTCCTGCGTCAGACCATCCTCGGCAAACTCAAGGAACAGAGCATCACACCGAATATCGTACTCGAGTCCAACCAGGTCGTCACCATCAAGGGTCTCGTCGCGAGCGGCGTCGGCATCTCGTTCCTGCTCGACATGGTGCTCGAGGATGCCCCGGGCGTCAAGGCCATTCCGCTCGAGGAACCGCTCTTCGTCGACGTCGGCCTCGCTTGGAAAAAAGACCGCTACATCTCGAAAGCCGCCCAATCGTTCATCGATTTCTGCCGCGACACCCTGCGCAAGCGCGAAAGCGGAAACAACGCCGCGCAGTGATCTGACAGTGCAGTCATACTGATATCATATAACGAAAGCCTCTTCCCTCGACCATGAGAAAAGAGGCTTTTTGATCTGTGAACGATTGGTTGTTCTTCTCACCATTCCAGCAATCAGCCGAGATGCGCGAGGAAGTTCTCCATCATCTTCTTGCCGCCCGGCGTGAGGATGGACTCCGGATGGAACTGGATGCCCTCAACGTCGTACTCCCTGTGGCGCACCCCCATGATGGTGCCGTCAGCAAGCTCACTCGTCACCTCGAGCGAGGCCGGCAGAGTCTTGCGGTCGATGACGAGGGAATGATAGCGCCCCACGGGGATTTCCTGCGGGAGTCCTGCGTAGAGGCCCTTGCCGGTATGGCGCAGCGGCGAGGTCTTGCCGTGGACGATGGCGTCCGCGCGCACGACGTGGCCGCCGAAGACCTCGCCAATGGCCTGATGGCCGAGGCAGATGCCGAGGATGGGGACGCGCCCCGCGAACGCGCGGATGACGCTCTCCGTGATGCCCGCGTCCGCCGGCACGCCGGGCCCAGGCGAGAGCACAATACCGGCATAGCCTTTCTTCTCGATCTCTTCTACTGTCGTCTTATCATTGCGGACGACCTCGACGTCCGCGCCGAGTTCGGAGAGCAGCTGATATACGTTGTAGGTGAAGGAATCGTAATTATCTAAAAGCAACAGCATCGTTCTCTACCTCCTCGACGACTTCAAAGAGCGCTTTCGATTTCTGCAGGATTTCCTGATACTCCCGCTCGGGTACGGAGTCCGCGACGATGCCCGCGCCCGACTGGATGACGGCGGTGTCGTCGTTTTCAATGCGCATGGTGCGGAGCGTGATGCACATGTCCATATTGCCGGCGAAATCCATATAGCCGACTGTGCCCGAGTAGGTATCGCGCTTGACGGGCTCGAGGTCGTGGATGATCTCCATCGCGCGCAGTTTCGGCGCGCCGCTGACCGTGCCCGCGGGGAACGTCGCCCGCAGGACGTCCATCGGCGTGAAGCCCTGCCTGAGCCGTCCCGTGACCTCGGAGACCATGTGCATGACGTGGCTGAAATACTCGACCTTGCGCAGCTTCGTGACGCGCACGGTACCGGCATCGCTGATGCGGCCGATGTCATTGCGCGCGAGATCGACGAGCATGGAGTGCTCCGCGCATTCCTTCGCGTCCGCCGTGAGATCTGTCGCGAGCGCCGCGTCCTCCGCCGCATCTTTACCGCGCTTGCGCGTGCCGGCGATCGGATAGGTGAAGATCTGCTTGCCCGCGACTTTCACGAGCATCTCCGGCGAGGCACCGACGAGCTTGACGCTGCCGAAATTGATATAAAACATATACGGCGACGGATTGACCTGGCGCAAGCGGCGGTAGAAATGGAAGCTTGGCTTCGTGATTTTCGCGCGGAACTGACGGGAGGGCACGACCTGGAAGATATCGCCCGCGAAGATGTGCTCCTTCGCCTTTTCGATGGCGGCGATGAAATCCGCTGGCGCCTTGCCGAATTTCTTGAGGAAGTCGAGCGGCACCCTGCGCTGCGTCTTCGGCGCCGCGTGCGGGGCGAGCGGCGCTGAAAGCTTGCCTGTGAGCGCCTCCATCTTCGCCGCCGCCTCTTCATAGGCCTCAGCAGCAGGCTTGCCCTTGGTGTCAACGAGGCAGATGAGCCGCGCGCTGTTCTTGAGGGCGTCGATGACGACGAGCACGCGGCAGAGCATAAACTGGCCGAGCAGCTCCTCATCGCCAATCGCCATGCCGCGCACGCGGTCGAATGTCGCGACGACCTCATAGTTGAAATAGCCGACGAGACCGCCGTTCGCGAGTGGCAGCTGCGCGTCCTCGAGCGCGGGGCGGAACCGCGCCATATACTGCTTGATGGTATCGACGGGCGCGCCGTCGATGCTTTTCATGAGATCGTTCTCCTTGATCATCAGCTTGTCCCTGAATACCTGGAGCCGCGCAAAGGGCTCCGCGCCGATGAAGGAAAACCGTCCGAACTGCTGCTGCGTGGTATCGACGGACTCGAGGATGAATCCTTTCTCCTCATCGACGAGCTTGTAATAGACCGATACCGGTGTATCGAGATCCATATTGATTTCTGTCGAGACGGCAATGAGATTCTTCTCCTGCGCCAAGCAGCAGAAATCCTCAAGATTCGGTGTCAATTTCATCATATTCACTCCCTGTCTGGCTGCGAGGCCTGCCACCCGCATTCCTGCGATCATCAGATCTGTCCCGCGATTCCCTTATCCCGGAAATCAGGAACATCTGGTAATTTCCTCTCCTCTGTGGTAGGCTGAAGTCATATTTCACGAAGAAAAGAGGTATCCTCATGGACACACATTGCGTCGGTTTCCCACCGAGCATCGACGCCGGCTGCCGCGTCCTGGTGCTCGGCTCGATGCCGAGCGTCAAGTCCCTCGCGGCGCAGCAATACTACGCACATCCGCAGAACAGATTCTGGCCGCTCATGGCGCTGCTCCTGACGGGAGCGGCCGAGCCGCCCGCTGACTACGGCGAGCGCCTCCATCTGCTGCTCTCACATCACATCGCGCTCTGGGACGCGATCGCGAGCTGCGAGCGCGTCGGCAGCCTCGATACGGCCATCCACGAGGAACGCGGCAACGATTTCACCTCGTTCCTCGCGGCGCATCCCGCGATCCATACCATCTGCTTCAACGGTGCGAAATCATATCAATGCTTCCGCCGCTACAACCGGCCGCTCCTCACGCGCGCCGACCTTACATTCCATCAGCTGCCGTCGACCAGCCCCGCCAACGCGAAATGGCGCCTGCCGATGCTCGCCGAGGTCTGGGGCGAAGCGATTCTCGGGACGCCGCCCGCAGGCAAGCTCAGTT
This sequence comes from Selenomonas bovis DSM 23594, assembly GCF_000381005.1. Taxonomy (GTDB): domain Bacteria; phylum Bacillota; class Negativicutes; order Selenomonadales; family Selenomonadaceae; genus Selenomonas_C; species Selenomonas_C bovis. The sequence goes on along the minus strand of NZ_KB908395.1, from coordinate 43,113 downwards.
CGCGCAGTACGCCGCGTCAAGCGCCTCGCGCATCGCGCGGATGAGCGCCATGGCGTCGTCGAACTGCCCCTTCATGAGACGTCCGACCACGGCGCTGCCGACGATGACGGCATCCGCATGCACCGCCGCATCGACCGCCGCCTCCGGCGAACCGATGCCGAAACCGACGGCCAGCGGCGTGTCCGTGAAGGAGCGCGCCTGCGCGCAGACCTTGCCGATAGTCGAGTAGTCGATTTTCTTGACGCCCGTGACGCCATTGTTCGAAACACAGTAGATGAAGCCCGTCGCGCCGACGCAGGTCTCTTTCATGCGCGCCGGCGTCGTGCCCGGCGTGATGAACTCCGCGAGATGGAACGACTGCTCCGCGCAGATGCGGCGCATCTCGCCCGACTCCTCGTGCGGCACATCCGGTACGATGATGCCGTCCATGCCCGCCGCCTTGAAGTCCTTGACGAACCGTTCGAAGCCGTAGTGCAGCATCGTGTTGGCGTAGCCCATGCCGATGAGCGGGATGTCGGAAAACGTGCGGATCTGCCGAACGATCTCGAGTTCCTTTTGCGTCGTCATGCCGCCGCGCAGCGCGCAGACCGAGGCATCCTGAATGACCGGCCCGTCCGCCATCGGATCGGAGAACGGCAGGCCGAGCTCGATGACGTCCGCCCCCGCCTTTTCCGCTTCCTTGACGGCCCGGAGGGTCGTCTGGATGTCGGGCGCACCCGCCGTGATATAGATGAAGATCCCCTTGCGGCCCGCTGCCTTGCGCGCGGCCATTTTTTTATCGAAACGCGTCTGCATAGTTTCTGCCTCCACTCTCTGCTCCATCATTCGATCTCCTGTCCGAGCGCCTTTGCGACCATCGCTACGTCCTTGTCACCGCGCCCGGAAAGACAGACGACGACGCTCTGATCCTTTGTCGTCTGCGGCATGAGCTGCTCAAGATACGCGAGCGCGTGCGAGCTCTCCATCGCGGGGATGATGCCCTCGATCTCCGAGAGACGCTGGAACGCGTCGAGCGCCTCCCGATCCGTCACGGAGACGTATTTCGCGATGCCCGTGTCCTTGAAGAAGGAGTGCTCCGGGCCGACGCCCGGGTAGTCAAGACCGGCGGAGATACTGTACGCCTCAACGACCTGCCCGTCCGGCGTCTGCAGCAGATAGCTGTAAGCCCCGTGCAGGATGCCCGGCTCGCCCGCACCTGAGAGCGTGCGCGCGTTCTCCCCCGTCGCCGCGCCGCGGCCGCCCGCCTCGACGCCGATTTTCACGACCGCCTTGTCATTGCGGAAATCGTAGAATGTGCCAATGGCGTTGCTGCCGCCGCCGACGCAGGCGACGACGTAGTTCGGCAGGCCGCCGATCTTCTCCTGCGCCTGCGCGCGGATCTCTTCGCTGATGACCTTCTGGAAATCGCGCACGATGGTCGGATAGGGATGCGGCCCGACGGCGGAGCCGATGATATAGTGCGTATCCGTGATATTCGTCGCCCAGTAGCGGATGGCCTCGCTCGTCGCGTCCTTGAGCGTACCCGTGCCAGAGGATACGGGGATGACCTTCGCGCCGAGGAGCTTCATGCGGAATACGTTGAGCTTCTGCCGCTCGACATCGACGGCGCCCATGAAGACGTGGCATTCCATGCCGAAGAGCGCCGCGACCGTCGCCGAAGCGACGCCATGCTGGCCCGCGCCTGTCTCGGCGACAATACGCTTCTTGCCCATGCGCTTCGCGAGCAGCGCCTGCCCGAGCGCATTGTTGATCTTATGCGCGCCCGTATGCAAGAGGTCCTCCCGTTTGAGGAAGATGCGCGCCCTGCCGTAATGTTCCGTGAGTTTCTTCGCGTAGTAGAGATTCGTCGGACGGCCCGCATACTCGCGCAGATACGTGCGAAACTCCTGCTGGAACTCCGGATCTTCCTTGTATTTCGCGTAATTTTCCTCAAGCTCGTTGAGTGCCGGCATGACGATTTCCGGTACATACTGCCCGCCGAACTTGCCGAATCTTCCCTTGGTATTCATGAAAACCTCTCCTTTATCCATTTCTGCCTGTGCTCAGGCGGTTGCTTCCTGTTCCTTGCCGACGCCGACGAACGCCCGCGTCTGTGCCGCGATGTCCTCCGCCCGCACGAGGCCCTCGCCGACGAGGATGCCATCGCAGCCCGCATCGCGCAGCTTCTCCGCGTCCTCGTGCGTGAAGACGCCGCTCTCGCTGATGAGCGTCCGGCTTCTGTCGGCGAACGGCAGCAACGCGAGCGTGTTCTCGATGCTCGTCGTGAATGTCACGAGATTCCGGTTGTTGATGCCGATGAACTCCGCCGGTGTCGCGAGTGCCGCCGCCATATCGCGCTCATCATGCACCTCGATGAGCGCGTCCATGCCGAGGCTCCAGGTCGTATAGAGATACTCCTTGAGCTGCGCCGGCGTGAGGATGCGCGCGATGAGCAGCACGGCATCCGCACCGAGCAGCCGCGCCTCGTAGAGCTGGTACTCGTCAATGACGAAATCCTTACGCAAAAGCGGCAGCGCGACCTCCTTGCGCACGCGGACGAAATCCTCATTGCACCCGAGAAAATGCGGATCCGTATGCACCGAGAGCATGCTCGCGCCGTTCGCCTCGTAGATGCGCGCAAGCTGGTCGACCGTATGCGTGCGGTTGAGCCGTCCCTTCGCGGGCGACTGCAGCTTGCACTCGGCGATGAGGCTCCACGGCTCCGCGCGGAACCGCTCCGCCATGCGGAACGTCCCGGGGCGCAGGCGCGCCTTCACCTCCGCGAGCGGCAGACGTTCTTTCGCCTCGCGCACGATGTCTTTTTTCTTCTCCACGATCTCAGCAAGTATATCCCTCATCATATCCTCCTATGCTTCCTGCGCGAGCCGTTGCACGGCCTGCATGAATTCCTTGATCTTCCCGATGGATTTTTCCCCATGCACCTCGAGGCTTCCCGAGACATCCACACCGTAGGGATGGAATGTCTCGTAAAGCTCCGGCAAGTTCTCCGCCGCAACGCCGCCCGCGACGAGCAGGCGCTCGCGGATTCCGGCTGTGCGGACGGCCTCCGCCGCCTCGCGCCAGGCGAACCGCCGGCCCGTGCCGCCGGGGAGCGCCGCCGTCCCGCTGTCGAGCAGGATGAGCTCCGCGGGGAACGCCGCCGCCGCGCGCGCGTCGAAACCATCGCCGAAGCGATACGCCTTGATGACCGGCACCCGCACCTGCCGCGCGTAGTCGGCGTCCTCATGTCCGTGCAGCTGGACGAAATCCAGCTTGCAGGCGGCGGCGATCTCGTTGACGCGCGCGACCGGCGCATCGACGAAGACGCCGACCTTCTTCGCGCGCCGCAGGCTAGCGCCGATGGCTGCCGCCTGCTCCGGCGTCACCGCGCGGCGGCTCTTCGCCCAGAAGATGAAGCCGACGAGATCCGCCCCCGCCGCCTCGGCCGTCTCGGCCGCCTCACGCGTTTTCATACCGCACAGCTTTGCTTTCATTGCCAGCACTCCTTTCTTGCCACGCTCTATCATTCGTGCAAATGCACAAATGTTTATCTTGAACACTTGCAACAGTTGCAACGTGCGATGCCCTACATTGCTTTTTCCACAGCCTTTTTCTGGAATATCTTCCGAAAACATCACATGAAAAAGCCCCGACAGGATTCCTCCTGCCGGGGCGATATACTCGCGGTGCCACCCAGTTCATGTATGAAAAATACACCTCATTTCAGGTACGGGAACACATCCGATACCCTAGCCTGCTAACGGAGGCAGCCGTTCCAGCCTACTCCGCTGATACGCAACGTTTCGGTGGACTCTCACAGGACCATTCACACAGTACCCCTGGCCGACCATCTCACCTCCGGATTCCCGGACATCGGCTCGCTTGACAGTGGTTGACTGCACTACTATTTCCCGCTCTCTGATTTACTGAGCTATTCACTTGATGGCTCTTATCATAAACCGCACATGTAATATTGTCAACCCTTTTCCTCAAAAAAAAAGAAAATGCCGTCGCGATGAGCTTAGCATTTTCCTCAGCTTTCATGGCAGATCATCCGGCAATGGCGGTGGCACCATAGCATCCGACTCTCTCTGTGCAGTGGCACATGGCAGGAATTCCAACGCTGTACCGCGATGCTCGCGCAGCAACTCCGGATCGACGTCGAATCCCCGCGCCACATCTTCCCAATGATTATTGATCTTCTTCCTATCGAGCACCGACTGGATATCTTTCCCAGAGGCATTGGCAATCTCCGCCGCTTCGAATACGTCAAAGCTACGGTAGCCATCACGCAACAATGCCAACGCTTTTCCTTCCGAAATGTTACTCCTAACCGCAAGATGACGCGCTTCTATTTCCATCATCACGCCGCGTATCTGTTCACGCGTGATGTGGAGTTCCCCGTCCACCTCACGCCAGTCTTTGCCATCTCGTTTCAACGCCAAAACATCTTTGAATGACTCGCCGCTGATCTTCGCCAGCATCGCCGCATGACCGATGTCGCGGAAATCGCGCTTGGCTTCAATGGCTGCACGGACTTCGCTTTCATCGATACAGAATGCCTCGGCAATATGCTTCGCAGCTTTCTCTGGATCCACCTGCATCACCGGCGGCGGCTGTCCCTGCCACGCCTCCGCTTCCGCTCTGACCTGGCCTACGGTATGAACGTAGCCAAACGCTCCTCCGCCAACCAGCAGCAAGCCAACAGCCATACCGATCAACACTTTCTTCCTATTGCTCCTCATATCGCACTATCCCTTTCCATCCCTCGGTTATCCATCCTCTTGGACCGATACCTGCCACTTGCGCAACAGTCCCCTGCAACGGCCCAAATGATCGTCGATTCCATCCAGTCCCCGTCCTCGCGTACCCGCCTTCCCCTCCATTGTCGCCCACCACACGCACTCCATGATGAATCAAGAAGCACCTGCACAGGCCACAGGCGATTAAAAATTTTCGTACAATAGTGACACATAATGTCACCACAACAAACAACCGCACGCAGGCACACGACGCGAGAAGCACAATCTCCTCCCATCGGGTCGAAGAGCTGGATAAAATCAAACATCTCGAAATACATACAGGAAGAATATCCTCTCCTATAACATATTTCCATTCTCACAGTATAAAGATATACAATTAGACCCTTTTTAGCTCGTTGTTAGAAGTGACTTCAAATGAAATCATACCTGCGCACCATTTTCCTTAGGGAAGCACTGATGCAATGAGGTGCTCCGGATTTACGCGGATACCCTGTATCTCCCTGGGAGATACACCGGAGGCGTAGCGGCAAAACGCTCCATCGCGTTTTGTGCTGAGGATTGTCAAGGGCGGGAGGACCGTGCAGTCGTGTGAAGACGGAGTGCCGAAGTAATCAATGCTTCCTTAGTTTCATGAAATCCGGAGGTCCAACGCAGCAACGTATTTCTTGAAATCACCGCCTCACTCCGCCTCAAAAAGAAATTTTCTCAGAGACAAAAAGAAAAACGAGGAAATATTCCGGAAGATGTTGTATAATGGATGTGTATGCTAAACGAAAAGAGGTGACACGAATGACGGAACAGGAACTCGAAAAGCTCGTCCAGGACAAACTCAATGAGGCCTACAAGGCCAATGAGCATCCGCACAAGTTCTTCATCACTGCGAACGGTCGTGGCGTCACGGACGGTGGCGATCTGTACAATGCGGTCCTGCAGGATGTGATGCGCGTCATGCAGCAGGCCATGACAGACATCCTCAAGGAAGTCGTAAAGAAATAAACGGCAGCAAAAAGCGCTGCGGGAGCCAGCTGGTTCCCGCAGCGCTTTTATATTCTCTCCTCGCGCCTATCACGCGAAATGCGCGAGCGCCTCCGTGAAGTCCTGCACGAACTCCACCGTGCCGAGGTAGGTGTCATCTTCTCCGTATACCGCCTGGTAGCGCACGCCGACGGGCTTGCCCATGATGCGACGCCAGACAACCATGTGATCGCGCTTCTTCGCCTTGAAATCGGCGAGCATCTGACGCACGACCGGGATGATCTGCGGCGGATGGCACTCATAGACCTTGCGGCCGAGCGCCGAGCGCGGCCGCGCGAAGATCTTGCCCTCGTTGAGGAAATAGCGCAGCACATCGTCTTCGTCGATGAACGTGATGTCCACAGGGAAAAGCGCAAGCAGCGCGCGCAGCTGGCGGACGGTGAGCTCCCCTGTCTCGAGCTGGACCTTGCCGTCGAGGATCTCCTCACGCGCGAGCGCTTCCTGCTGCTCGGCGCACCACGTCTCCGCTTCTTCCCATTTGGGCTGAGTGTCCGTTGGCGGCACGGCGGCGAAGTCCTTGTCATCGCGGTAGACGGCATACCACTCTTCCTGCGTGAAATAACGCACGGCGAGCGGGAAGAGAATGCGCTCCTCCTTGACCATCATCTCCCGGATGCGCGTCATGAGATCATGCAGGCGGCCGCGGTAAATCACGACATTCTCCGCGTCCTCCTTCAGCGCCTTCGTGAGGACACCGAGCTCCTTCTTGATCTCGTCATCGACGCCCCACATGACTTCCGACGGCCCCGTCACGCCATAGCGATAGAGGATGGGCATGAGGAGCTCTTCCTTCTTCGCGTAATGCGCGCGCAGAGCGTTGAGCCGCGGGAACGCGGCGGCGAAGGCCGTGCCGTCCTCCTTCTTGCCCAGCAGACGGAAGAGCGCCGTCAGCTGATGTTCGAGCGCCTCGTTCTCCCGCCGCAGAATGGAGATAGGATGCCCCTCCGGCAGGCCGTCGAGTTCCGGGGCCGCCTGTGCCGCCCGCTCGGTCGCCGCCCGCTGGGCGGCAATCTCCTCCTCACTGCTCCCGCAGAAGAGCGCGGAATGGAGGTCGCAGAGCTTCTGGAGTTTCTGGGGCGCGACACCGTCACGCAGCAACGACTGCTCCGCCTCCATGATCTCCTCCGGCTGGACATCCACGAACGACCGCACGAAATCGCGGCGCACAGAGGCGAGTTCCTCTCCCTGCTGCAGGCGATCGAGATAGCCGCGCAAAACTTCTTTTTTCGTCTCCTTCATCATGTTTTCCTCACTTTCTCCATGTTTATCTGAAACAAAATTCCGTATCACATTCTCTGATGAATATGATACGGAATTTTCTTCGTCAATGCTGTTTCATTTGTTACTGGCCGCTGGTATCCTCTGCCGCACCATCGAGTTTCACCATAGCGATCTCATCGCAGTTCGGGAACTTCGGGCAGTCGATGCAGTCTTTCCAGACCTTCTGCGGCAGGGCATCCTTCGTCACCGTATGGAAGCCGAGCGTCTGGAAGAATCCCGGCTTATATGTGAGCGTAAAGAACTTTTCTACGCCGAGCGTCCTTCCCTCCGCCATGAGGCGGCGGACGATTTCCCCGCCGATGCCGTGGCGCGTCAGCCGGGGCGAGACGGCCATCGTCCGGATCTCCGCCAGTCTGTCCCAGAGGATATGCAGCCCGCCCACGCCGACAATCTCGCCCGCGTCGTCCTCCGCAACGATCATGTCTCGCAGCGTCTCATAGAGCGTATTGCGCGAACGCGCGAGCATCACGCCGTCCCCCGCATAATCATTGACCAGGGCAAAGATTGCCTCAATGTCGGCAAATGTCGCCTTGCGATATTTCATACTGAACACCTCTGAGAAAAGATAGTCTGCCTCGGCGGCAGGAATCCGCCGCGCTCCGCCTCATTCCGCATGGCCCGCGCTCGGGCAGACGGGCGCGAGCGGACACGTCTCGCAGAGCGGCCGACGCGCCTTGCAGACGCGCCGCCCATGCCAGATGAGCCAGTGATGCGCGTCCGACCACTTTTCCTTAGGAATGGCGCGCTGGAGGCCGCGCTCAACCGCGAGCGGCGTCTCCCCCACCGCGAGATGCAGCCGGTTCGCCACGCGGAAGACATGCGTGTCGACAGCGATGGCCGGGCGGTGGAACGCGATGGAAGTCACGACGTTCGCCGTCTTGCGGCCGACGCCCGGAAGCTTCAGGAGCGCGTCGTAGTCCTCCGGCACCTCGCCGCCGTACTGCTCGCAGAGCGTCACACAGGTCGCCATGATATTCTTCGCCTTGTTGCGGAAGAGCCCGCAGTCACGGATCTCCTCCTCGAGCTGCGGCAGGCCGAGCGCGACGATGGCCGCAGGCGTCGGCGCCTTGGCGAAGAGCCGCGCGGTCGTGACGTTGACGCGCTTATCCGTGCATTGCGCCGAGAGGATGACTGCGATGAGCAGCTCGAACGGATTGCGAAACTTGAGCGCCGGCTTGGCGCCGAGATACGTCTGCTCGAGGATGCGGATCTGCTCCTCCTTGATTTTCTTCGTGACGCGCATATCAGTTCGTGAGGCTGCGCACCGGTGCCGGGATGCGTCCGCCGCGCGCGATGAACGCCGCTGAGCTGTACTGGTTGCGCACGGGCACGATCGGGCAATAGCCGAGCAGGCCGCCGAACTCGACCGTATCGCCGACCTTCTTGCCCGGCACAGGGATGACGCGCACAGCCGTCGTCTTGTTGTTGATCATGCCGATGGCCGCCTCGTCCGCGATGATGCCGGAGATCGTCGCCGCCGTCGTATCGCCCTCGATGGCGATCATGTCGAGACCGACGGAGCAGACGCAGGTCATGGCCTCGAGCTTCTCGATGGAGAGGCTGCCCTGCGAGACGGCGTGGATCATACCCTCGTCCTCGCTCACGGGGATGAATGCGCCCGAGAGGCCGCCGACATGGGAGGACGCCATGAGGCCGCCCTTCTTCACGGCATCGTTGAGCATCGCCAGCGCCGCCGTCGTACCCGGCGCACCGCACGCCTCCAGTCCCATCTCCTCGAGGATGCGCGCGACGCTGTCACCGACGGCCGGCGTCGGCGCGAGGGAGAGGTCGATGATGCCGAACGGTACGCCGAGGCGCTTGCTCGCCTCGCGCGCGACCATCTGGCCCACGCGCGTAATCTTGAACGCCGTCTTCTTGATGGTCTCCGCGACCTCGGTGAAATCCGCGCCCTTCATGCCCTCGAGCGCGTGCTTCACGACGCCCGGACCGCTGACGCCGACGCTCACGACCTTGTCGCCCTCGCTGACGCCGTGGAACGCCCCCGCCATGAACGGGTTGTCTCCCGGCGCATTGCAGAACACGACGAGCTTCGCGCAGCCGAGCGCCTCCTGCTCCCGCGTGAGCTCCGCCGTGCGCTTGATGACCTCACCCATCTCGCGCACGCAGTCCATGTTGATGCCGGCCTTCGTCGAGCCGAGATTGACAGAGGAACAGACGATATCCGTCGTCGCGAGCGCCTGTGGGATCGACTGGATGAGCGTGCGGTCACCCTTCGTGTAGCCCTTCTCCACGAGTGCGGAGAAACCGCCGATGAAATTGACGCCGACCTCCTTGCCCGCACGGTCGAGCGCCTCCGCCACCGGCACATAGGTATCCGTCTCGCAGGCATCCGCCGCGATGGCGATCGGCGTGACCGAGATGCGCTTATGGATGATGGGGATGCCGTACTCCGCCTCGATGTCCTCGCCTGTCTTCACGAGGAATTCCGCCGACTTCGTGATCTTGTCATAGATGTTCTGGCAGAACTTCGTGATGTTCGGATGCGCGCAGTCGCGCAGGGAAATGCCCATCGTGATCGTGCGCACGTCGAGCTTGTTCTCCGTAATCATCCGATTCGTTTCAAAAATATCATCAATGGTAATCAAATGAAGAAGCCTCCTCAGACGTTGTGCGTGACATTGAAGATGTCCATGTGCTGGGCCTTGATGTCAAGCCCCATTTCCTCGCCCTTGTCCTTGAGGACCTTCTGCAGCTCGCCGAGCTTCAGCTTGCTGTCCTCGCTCATCTCGGCGATCATGACCATGTTGAAGAAGCCTTCCATGATGTTCTGGTTGATATTGAGGATGTTGACATTGTTCTCCGCAAGGACGGAGCTCACCGTGGCGATGATGCCGACGCGGTCCTTGCCGACGATGGTAACGACTAATTTCATTGAGACATTTCTCCTTCACAGCGACACTTTGTGCACTCCCAAAAGTCATGGAGACAATGCACAGATACAAAGATGTATCTATTATTATAGCAAGACCAGCAGGAAAAACCAATAGCCCACACCCGCGTTTCTGGAAGATTTCCGAGAATTTGACAGAAATTCGCATTCTTTCTATAATGATGAAACCATCTTAACGATTGATCGTAAAGAAAGGATGCGATATTTCATGCGGTTTTCCGCCCGTGTTTCTGTTGTCTTACTGGCACTTGGCCATCTCTTCAACGATTTCTACTGCAACTTCCTGCCGGTGCTGCTGCCCATCATCATGCCGCGGCTCGACCTCTCGCTCACGCTCTCCGGGCTGCTCGTCATGGTCATGAGCATCGCGAGCAACATGATGCAGCCGGTGTTCGGCTTTCTCATGGATCGCCACCGCATGAGCTGGCTGCTTATCCCCGTCATCCCGTTCGGCGCCATCTGCATCTGCACGATCGGTTTTCTCACGACGAAGGCGATGCTCTTCCTGCTGATCGCGCTCACGGGGCTCTCTGTCTCCGCCTTCCACCCGCTCGGCTCCTCGCTCGTCGCCAAGGTCGCGCCTGCCGGCCGACAGGGACAGTCCATGTCACTCTATGTGGCAGGCGGCAACATCGGCTTCGCGTTCGCGCCCGTCGTCATCGTCGCCTATACGCAGGCCCTGCCGCTCTCCGCACTTCCCTGGCTCATCCTGCCGAGCCTCTGCATGATGGGACTTTACGCGTATTCCGGGCTCGCCCGCTTCTCGACGATACAGGAGACATCTCCCTCTGACCGCCTGCCGCTTCGCAAGATGCTGCGGAATCCTTCCGTTGTCCGTCTCAACATCGCAATGGGACTGCGCTGCTGGACGCATGTCGCCGTCTCGACCTTCCTGCCGCTGCTGCTCGTGAGCGCCGGCTACTCCGCGATGATCTCCGGCACGCTCCTCACGCTCTTCCTCGCCGGCTGCGCGTGCGGCGGCATCACGGGCGGCATGCTCGGCGACCGCTTCGGCCACAAGCGCATCATCCTCGGCGCACTCATCCTCGCCGTCGCGCCGACCGCTTATTTCTTCACGCACGCGGGGACAGCACCGCTTTCGCTGCTCGCGCTCTTCCTCTCCGGCGCTTTCCTCATCGCCTCCCAGCCGAGCTCCATCGTCTGGGCACAGCGCGCGATGCCCGGCAGCGCCGGCATGGCCTCGGGCATGATGATGGGCCTCTCCTTCGGCTTCGGCAGCCTCGGCGCCGCCCTCACGGCAGCCATCGCCGACCAGATCGGCCTCGCCCCGGCCCTGCTCCTCACGACGCTGCCGCTCATCCTCTCCATCTTTGTCGCCGCAGCAACGCCTTATCCAGAAAATGCGCGCACGCAAAAAGCAGAGACCGCTGCCTGACGCACGCTGTCTCCGCTATCAATCTGCCACCGCTCAGAGCGACAGCAGCGCCGCACCCTTCAGCGATTCCGCTTTCCAGGGGATGAGCACTTCCCGTCCGCTGGTTTTGCGATTCACTTCATCAATCCACGCCGCTTCCTGCGCAGCTCGTGCGCGCAGAAGCGGATTTTTTGTCTCCAGTCCCAGGAAAGAGCGGTTGACCACCCACCATCTCACCTGCAGCTGCGCGCGCTGCAAATCCTCGCGCAGCCGCTCCGCCTCGTAGACAGGCGTCGCCTCCGGCAGCGTGACGATCACAGTCTCCGTCTCCTCGCTCTTCAGACGCGGCAACAGTTTCTTGACCGATGCCGGCGTCTTCCCCTGCGAGCGCTTCAGTTCGCGGTCGTATGCCGCTGTTGACTCCAGCAGCAGCAGCGTATGACCTGTCGGCGCCGTATCGATGACGACGATCTCGTCCTCCGCCTGCGCGACGATCTCCGCAAACGCACGAAAGACGGCAATCTCCTGCGTACAGGGAGACCGCAGATCCTCCTTGATATAGTCGAGATCTGCCGGTGCGATGCCGCCTGCCATCGCTTCCCGGATGACATCCTCCTGATATTTCTTCAGTTCCTTCTTTTCGTCGATATAGCTCGTACGAATGCCGCTTCCCTCATCGAGGACGAATTTCAGATGTGCGGCCGGGTCCGTCGTCGCGAGATGTACGCACTCTCCTCTCTCCGCGAGTGCCAGCGCGATGGCAGCGGCAATCGTCGTCTTGCCGACACCGCCTTTGCCCATCGTGAAAATGACCTTCCTCCGATGTCTCACCAAATCGTCAACAAGATCGGACAGCCGATGGCCTTCCCTTGCCCGAACGGCCGCCTGCGCGTCCTCCAGATGATCCGTCCGCAGCATATCCCGCACATGTGCGATACCCGTGATATTGTAGGCCCGCAGCGGAATCTCATACGAAGCCATACGGCGCAGCCCTTCCGGCATGTGTGCGAGCGCCTGTCTCTGCTTCTTATAGAGCGCCGCCGAAACCGCATCATCTCCCGGAGGCGCCACGGCATTGAGGATGAGTACCTGGCGCAAGATGCCCAGCCCTCGCAATTCCTCAGCCGCACGCTCCGCTTCTTTCAGCGGCGTTTCTTCCAGCCGCGCTACGAGCAGCAGCGTCGTCTTGCCTCCGTCCGACAAGGTGCGGACAGCCGTCTCATAGAGCTTTCTTTTGTCCGCCAGTCCGGAGAGCTGTCCGAGGCAGGAAGCTCCATGCTTGCTCTGCTCGATGAAGCCGCTCCAGGCGGACGGCAGCTGCAGCAGGCGCAGCGTATGTCCTGTCGGCGCGGTATCGAAGATGATATGATCGTATCGCCTGTTCAGCGCCTCGTCGGTCAGGAAGCTGGAGAACTCGTTGAATGCCGCGATTTCCGTTGTACAGGAGCCAGAAAGCTGCTCCCGCATATTCTCGATGGCTGCCTCGGGCAGCACGCCGCGGTACGCCGCGACGACGCTCTCACGATACTCCTCCGCTGCCTTGATGGGATCGAGGTTGGCAACGAAAAGGCCCGGTGCCTGTGGTATCTCCGTTCCCTTGCGATCCAGGGCCAGAGAAAACACATCCTGCAGGTTGGAAGCCGGATCCGTACTCACCAGCAAGACGCGTTTGCCGTGATCCGCGAGATAGACGGCTGTGGCGCACGCAGTGGACGTCTTGCCCACGCCGCCTTTCCCAGTGAAAAACAGATATTTCGTCTGGACGACGTTTGCGGGATCAAATCGTTCCATGATGGTCTCCCTCCTCTGCGGAACAGCAGCAACCTGTGCCCGCTGCTACATCCTCATCCGCAGCGCATCCCGCTGCGCTGCAAGAGCAGCCAGATGCCGTCTCTGCCGCACAGCATGCCGGCTCCTCTTTGAGCCCGATGGCCTGCGCATCGACCTGCAGCCAAGCAAGCACTTCCTGATTCGTCGGATAGCGGCCCGTCAGCACGACATCATCCCCACTGGTGGTCACGGGTAGAATCGCCGTCCCATGCTTTGACAAAAGCTCTTTGACCGCCTCGTTCTGCGCGAATACCTGCGGATGGCTCGTGAGATTATACCGTTCCACGACAATTCCCTTTTCCTTCAACGAGGAAAGCAGCGTAGAAATGCGCAGGAGCTCGGGATCGATGGATGGCCCGCAAAGCCCCGTCGCGCAGCACATCGCAGGTTCAAAAATACGGATATTCTTCATGACGATTCCTCCATTGATTTATATATTGATATATATGAATGTGTAGGCCAAAAAGAAAACGCGCAAAGCGCTTCTTTTTACCGCTACACCCTCCCATCACAGCGAGCGCACGCAGCCTGCGCCACGGGACGGAACCTCGCCTGAAACTCCTCGGCGACGGCGTCGATCTCCCGCGCGTCCGTCGAGTAATACGCCCAGCGGCGATCCCGACGGCAGGTGACCAATCCCGCATCGCAGAGGATCTTCATGTGATGCGACAGCGTCGGCTGCGAGATGCGCAAATCCGTCAACAGCTCGCAGGCACACTTCTCCCCCTCCCGCAAGGAAGTCAGGATACGGAGACGATTGTCATCCGAAAGCGCTTTCGCGATTTTGACGAAATCATGCTGCTGTCCCTGCATACAGATCGTCCTCCCTTGACATGATGCTGAAGAACGCCGGATCAGCCCGCATTCTTTTGTATTGATGATCATCAATGCATTTATTCTAGCATATACATTGATATATGTCAATCTATCGTTTTCTCCCGTCTGTGCTGATGGAAAATAAGACGGCAATCCGCTTTGCAGCGCTCCATCGTATGCGGCACAAAAAACCACCTGTGGAAAGCATACGCTTTGCAACAGATGGTTTTAAGCTATCACCGTGATTTCTTCTCAGTCCTCGCAGACCTTATGAGGATTCAGGATACCCTGCGGATCGAAGGCCTTCTTGACGCGCTGCATCAGGGCAATCTGCTCCGGCGGCAGCGACTGTTTGAGATAGGAACGCTTCGCAAGACCGATGCCGTGCTCGCCGGAAACTTGTCCGTCGAGTGCGCGGGCTTTCGCGTACATCTTCTCCATGGCGAGGTCGAGGACCTTCTGCCACTCCTCATCAGAGAGCTTGTCGCGCAGCACATAGACGTGCAGATTGCCGTCGCCGGCATGACCAAAGAGCTTGATGCGCGCGCCGATTTCCTTCGGCAGCGCATGCGCGAACTCGACGAACTCATGCACGCGGTTGCGCGGCACGACGACGTCGACCTCATCCATCGCGGACGTCGAGCTCTTGATGGCCTCGAGGAAGGCGCCACGCGATTTCCATACCGGCTCGTTGCGCTCCTCCGTGTCCGCAATGAGGATATCGATGGCGCCCTGTTCGAGGCAGATCTGCGCCGTCTCATCATAGTAGGAGGCGATCTCCTCCATCGTATTGCCGTCGAACTGTAGCAGCAGGTAGGCATCCGCCTGGTTGTCCGGGAACTTCCTGCCGAGATACTGTTCGGAGTCGAGGATGACATCGCGCTCCATGAACTCGATGGCCGTCGGGATGGCCTTTGAGCGGATGATGCGCGGCACTGTGCCAATGGCCTGCGCAAGCGTGGGGAACGGGATGAGCAGGCTCACGCGCTTGCGCGGCAGTGGCATGAGCTTGAGGATGGCCTTCGTCACGATGGCGAGCGTGCCCTCCGAGCCAACGATCATATCCTTGAGGTCATAGCCGGAGCTGTTTTTGACAACCTTGCCGCCGAGATGCAGGATCGTACCATCTGCGAGCACAACCTCCAGTCCGCGGACATAGTCGCGCGTCACGCCGTATTTCACGGCGCGCATGCCGCCTGCGTTCGTGCTGATGTTGCCGCCGATGGTCGCCGATTTCTCACCGGGATCCGGCGGATAGAGGAAGCCGCGCTCCTCAACGTATGCTGCGATCTCCATGAGCAGGACACCCGGCTCCACCGTCAGCGTCAGGTTGTCCTCATCGAGCTCAAGGATATGGTTCATGAGCGTCATATCGATCATGATGCCATGCTCGACTGCCACGGACGCGCCGACAAGTCCCGTGCCGGCGCCGCGCGGCGTCACAGCGATATGATGCTCCGACGCATAGGCCATAACCTTCGAGACTTCCTCTGCGGACTGGACGCGCACGACGATGTCAGGATAGATATGCTCGCTCGAAAGCTCGTCATGGCTGTATTCCTCATGGATGGTTTCTGCAAAAAGAACCCGCTCCTCATCGCCAATGATGGCGGCAATCGCTTTGTAGTCGTTTTCTGTCACTCTCTGAAACATACTTATCCCCTTTTTCCTTTCCCCGCGCGGATTCCTGCCAGAAGCTGCGGAACGATTTCATAGAGATCGCCGATGACTGCATAATTCGCCGCCTTGAAAATCGAGGCTTTCGGGTCTGTATTGATGGCGAAAATCGTATCGGAATGATCCATGCCCGCGACGAACTGGATCGCGCCGGAAACGCCGCAAGTAATGATGAGTTTCGGTCGAACCGTGCGCCCGGAGAGACCGATCTGGTGCTTTGCGTCGAGCCAGCCCGCCTCAACCAGGGGGCGCGTGCAGGCGAGTTCGCCGCCCAAGGCATCGGCAAGCTCCCGCAGCAACGAGAGGTCTTCCTTTTTCTTCACGCCGCGCCCTGCGACCACGAGCACATCCGCCATCTCGATGCTCTTTTCCTTCGGCTTCTTTTTCATACCAATGACTGTGACGCGGCTGCCAAGCTTCTCTGTCGGTACATCGAACGGCACGATTTCTCCCTTTGCCTCTTCGCTGCGCTCTGGCGCGTCCATGACCTTGTAGCGCACGGTCGCAAGCTGCGGGCGACTGTTCGGCGTGAGGATCTCCGCCATGATGTTGCCGCCGAACGCCGGACGGATCTGCACGAGATCGGTATTCTCGTGCATGTCGAGGATCGTACAGTCTGCCGTGAGGCCCGTACGGAAGCGCGCGGCGACACGCGGTGCCAGCTGGCGTCCCACAGGCGTCGCACCGACGAGGATGGCCGTCGGCTTCACATCATGGATGAACTGCTCGAACGCCGTCGTATACGTCTCGATGCTGAAATCCTGCAATTCCTCCTTGTCGCAGACAAACACCTTGTCCGCCCCATAGTGGAGAAGCTCCCCCGCCCGCTCCTCAATCTCATTGCCGAGGAAGAGCGCGTAAACAGGATGATGAATCTTGTCCGCAAGTTCCCGCGCCTTGCCGAGGAGCTCGAACGTCACGGGATGGATGTTCCCCTCGACATGATCGACGTAGACGGCGATGCCGCGCCATGCGCTCTTGTCGACCTGCGGCACAGGCTCGTCCTCGACGTATTCCATCGCGCCCTTCGGGCCCTTCTTGACGCAGAGGCGGCACATGCGGCATGCTGCCGTCACCTCTACCTTGCCGTTATGTTCCACCATCGCGCCGAACGGGCAGATGGAAATCAATTTCTGCACATCATCAATCTTGTCCTGATGAACAACTAATTTTGCCATCGTTCTTTCCCCCTGCTCTCACGCGATGAATTTCTTCTGCTTCAAAAGATCCAGCACCTGCTGTGCCGTCTCTGCACTCGTCCCTTCGATCGTCCTCTGCTCCTTATCAG
Source organism: Selenomonas bovis DSM 23594 (assembly GCF_000381005.1). Classification (GTDB taxonomy): domain Bacteria; phylum Bacillota; class Negativicutes; order Selenomonadales; family Selenomonadaceae; genus Selenomonas_C; species Selenomonas_C bovis. The sequence continues at coordinate 26,158 of NZ_KB908395.1, read as the reverse complement.
ACGTCGGCGGGAAAATGCGCTGCACCTGCGTTGCCGAACCGTTCAGTCCGTAATGGTGCTCGTCCTGATCCTCCATATCCTGGAAGGTATAGACGGTGATCTTGCGATCCTTCGTCGCCTGCTTGAGTTTATAGGAAGGAAGCCGCGGCTGCATGATGTCCTTCTGCACTGTCAGCAGGCAGGGGAACGAGACATCGAGCTCCTCGATGTCCTCCGACATCTCCATCGTCACAGTGATGCCGCCCGCCTTGACCGCGCCGATGGCATTCACGTTGCAGACGCAGGGAATCCCAAGCATCTCGGATACCTCCGGGCCGACCTGTGCCGTATCGCCGTCCGTCGTCTGCAGGCCGCAGAGGATGAGGTCGAACTTGCCCAGACGGCGGATACCCTGCGAGAGCGTGTAGCTCGTCGCGAGCACGTCCGCGCCGCCGAACTTCCGGTCCGTGACGAGCGCGCCCTCGTCAGCACCCATCGAGAACGCCTCGTAGAGCACCGCCTTCGCCTGCGGCGGCCCCATCGTCAGCACCGTCACCCGGCCGCCGTACTGCTCCTTGAGCTCCATGCCGACCTCGAGCGCATAAAGATCGTAAGGATTCATCTTGCTGTCCGCGCCATCGCGCTTCAGCACGCCCGTCACCGGATCGACCTCAACCTTGTTCGAGCCAGGTACCTGTTTGATGCAAACAAGAATTTCCATAAATCGCCCCTCCTACTTTGTGACATCAGGAAAAGATTCCGCGGTACCGCGCTGTGGCGAACCTTCCTTTGCCCACGTCACTTTTATTATTAGCTTTCATTTCACTACTTGTTGCAGTGTGTTTTTTCCTGATTCATATTGTATAAAATTTTCTCCGATTTGTCTACAAAGTGAAGATATTAACTTATTTGCTATTTTTCCATATCGTTTTTCACAATCGAGGGGAAATTTTTTGATTGACACATCCCAATTTAGTACCTATACTAAAGGTGTGCTGCGAAATTGGACTGGCCCGGACGCAAAAAAGAAACAATACGACACGTCTTGTTCAGAGCTTTGCGTTCGTCCTCTTTTGTGCCACAAGGGATAATCTAGGATTATTAAAGCATTGGAGTGTTTTATTATGGCAAAACCTGTGAAAATCATGGAAACCGTCTTGCGCGATGGCCATCAGTCGCTCTGTGCGACGCGCATGCACCTCTCTGATATGCTGCCGCAGCTCGCTGCGCTTGACCAGGTCGGCTACAAGGCTCTCGAGGCATGGGGTGGTGCCACCTTCGATACCTGCCTGCGCTTCCTCGATGAGGACCCGTGGGAGCGTCTCGATACGCTGAAGTCGAAACTCAAGACGCCGATCCAGATGCTCCTGCGCGGCCAGAACCTCCTCGGCTACAATCATTACTCCAATGATGTCGTCGAGAAATTCGTCCAGAAGGCATCCCAGCACGGCATCGGTGTCTTCCGCATCTTCGATGCGCTCAACGATGTCCGCAATCTCAAGGTCGCTATCAATGCGGCGCTGAACTGCCCAGAGAAACCGGAGGTCCAGGGTTGCCTCGTCTATACCATCAGCCCGGTGCATACCAATGATACGTTCGTCAAGCTCGCCAAGGAGCTGCAGGAGATGGGCTGCCACTCCATCTGCATCAAGGATATGTCCGGCCTGCTAAAACCGTACGTTGCAGAGGATCTCGTCAAGAAGCTCAAGAGCGAACTCGACATCCCTGTGGAGCTCCATACGCACTGCACGTCCGGCTTCGGCCACGCGACGTACCTCAAGGCCGTCGAGGCCGGCGTCGATATCATCGACTGCGCTCTCGCGCCGTTCTCCTCCGATACGTCCCAGCCCTGCACGGAGACGATGATCCGCATGCTCGAGGGCACGGAACATGATACGGGCATCGACGTCCAGCAACTCACGCCGATTTCCAAACACTTCCTCGAGGTCAAGAAACGCCTCATCAAAGAGTTCAACCTCAAGGGCTATTTCGATATCAATCCGAACGTTCTCGACTTCCAGATTCCGGGCGGTATGCTCTCGAACCTCGCGAACCAGCTCAAGGAAGCCGGCATGGAGGACAAGTATCAGGATCTGCTCGACGAGATGCCGCGCGTCCGCAAGGATATCGGCTATCCGCCGCTCGTCACGCCGTCCTCCCAGATCGTCGGCACGATGGCAACGTTCAACGTCATGAGCGGCGAGCGCTACAAGATGGTACCGAACGAATTCAAGGATCTCGCACGCGGCAAGTTCGGCCGCACGCCGGTGCCTGTGGATCACGACTTCCTCACGAAGACGCTCCACATCGCCGAGAGCGATATCATCGAGGATTGCTCCGTCGAGGATGCAAAGGCAGAGACGTTCGACCAGTTTAAGGCGGAGCTCATCGGCAAGGGCTTCCTGAACCCGACGGATGAGGACGTGCTTTCCTACGCGCTCTTCCCGCAGGTCGCAGAGGAGTTCTTCAAGAAGCATTATCAGTCCATCACGGCATATCGCCGTTAAAAGTTCCCATATACGAAACACAGCGAGGGCAGTGCACGGCGCACTGCCCTCGTTTTCTCTCCATAACAAACTCAACGCACAAACGTCCACTTTGTGGACATTGTGCGCCCGCCCTTGCAGTAAATCCAACCAATCGCGCTGCGCCTGCGGCTTGCGTTCTTGGGGATTTACGTAGTAAACTCAACGCACAAACGTCCACTTTGTGGACATTGTGCGCCCGCCCTTGCAGTAAAGAAGATAAAGACGAGCCGCCGCTCTCCTCCAAGGGAAAGCGACGGCTCATCTTTTTAGAAAAAGTGACGAAAGAATCAGCGCCTCGTTCGTTATCCATTATATTCGTATATTTTTCGGCCATCAACGCGCCTTGCTTGCGAAGAGATACACAAGCACCGTCAGCACCAGACCGAGCACGCCCCAGAGCGCGCCCTTCTCGACAAAGGCATAGACCGTCGCCGCGAGACAGAACACGACAGCAAAGATGGTCTGTTTCGCATTTTCCCGCCGATAAGCAAACGTCTGATAATCAATCCCCGTGATTTCCTTGAAACAATCCCTGCAGATGATCTCCTCCCCGCCGTCCTTCTTTTTGTGGCGGAGCGCTTCCTTCTCATCCAGAGACTTGCCGCAATGTGCGCATCTAACCATAGTTCTTCTCTCCCTCTCGCGATCCATCGCCCGCATGGGCGCAGCAGGAATGCCGTCCATTACCATCTCCAAACGGCCTCCATACTGACAAACAACGCACCCCGATCCTCAGCGTTTCCACAAAGTCCTCGCCGCATACCGCAACCAGTTCCAATGCCAAGCAAAATGCAAAGCCACAAGAATGGCCATGCCGTACCCGCTCCACTTATGAATCGTAAACAAAAGCATCTTGACGCTGCGGCCGCCGGAAAAGAGATGAAAATCCAATACGATGCCTGTTACAGCACAGAGTAAGGTGCTCACTACGAGCAGTATGTCCAGTATGAAATTTCTCTTCATGGTGGTGTAACCTCTCTATTCGCACCCCCCTAAGGCAGTTCCCTCCAGCTGTCACAGCACCATCACCCCAGCTGATGGATGAAGACGAGCGATTTGAGTGGATGCCCTAAGAGCCGCTGCAAGTAGCCGATGAGCATCTGTTCCGCCGCGAGGAGATTGTCCCGCGTGACCGTGGACGACGCATTTGGTCGCCAGTCATAGGCAAAGATGCGCGCGAGGAACTCCCGCAACTGCGCCGGATAGGGCACGGCATCCGCGGCCCTATCCTCCGCGCAGAGCGCGCCGCCCGCCTGTTCGCTGAAAAAAGCGTCCCCCTCCAGCAATTTCCCGCAATGTGCGCAGCGCTCATAGGAGAGTTGCAGCCCCGTATGCTCCATGAGCTGATACGCGGCCACGAGTGCGACAATGCGTGCGTTGCGCGTCTCGAACGCCGCGAACACCTTGCCGAGCAGTGTGTAGATCGCGGGCTCCGGCTGTTTCTCCGGCAGGAACTCGCGCACGAGCTCCGCGACGAACGAGCCGTAGGACATCGCCGCAAGATCCTCGCTGAGCTTCTTCGGATGATGGAGCAGTGAGGCCGTCCGCACCGTATCAAGCCGCTGTCCCTCCGTGAGCTCCGCCTCGATCTCGTTGAACATCTGCAGTCCCGCTGCAAGCGGACTTTTCGGGCGGCGCGCGCCGAAGGCCGCGGCCCGGATGAGTCCGCGCTCCCGTGTGAAGAGCGTGACGATCTTATCCGCATCGCCCCAGTTGTGCACGCCGAGAACCAGTGCAGATGCCGTGTAGCGCGCCATCAGCGATGCTCCCCTTTTGTTCCTGTCCGCGCGTCAGACGCAAATGCCGCGCCCTCTTCCTGCTCCGGCGCGGTCTGCTTATTGCTCTCTTTCTCATCCTGCGCGCCGTGATTCTCCAAAGAAATCTGCTCCCCATTATCCCGCTGCGACAGAGGAGGCTGCCCGATCTTCTTTGGCATGACGGCCCCAGCTGTGAGCATATATTGCAGTGCGGATTCGCTGCTGATATCGAGGTAGATGACATCGCTCTCCTTGACGAAGAGATTCGTTCCCGAGGTCATGTTGAGACTCCAAGGGACGAAGACGCAGACATAGTCATCGCCGAGCTTCTCCTTGAGCGCCTGCGGCACATCCGCCATGATGAAACCGAGCGCCTTTGACTGATGAAAGGGGACGAGCACGACGCGGTCGAACATGCTGTTCGACTCGAAGACAGCCGTCGAAAGATGCTTGACGCTGTTGTAGATGAATTTCACGACGGGAATCTTCCCGAGCAGGCGCTCGCCCATGCGGATGCAGCGCCGCATGAACCAGTAGGAAGAGAGCCAGCCGACAAAGTAGATGAACAGGACGAGCGTGATGATGCCCATGCCGGGGAAATAGAACGGGAGGTGCTTCCCCAGCACGCCTTCCGTGAACTGCAGCGTCTCCGCTACGACGAAAAGCGTGATCGCGATGGGAACGAGCAGAATCAGGCCATTGATGAAGCGGCGGGATATCACCCGCCGCAATGCCCTGCGTTTCTCATTGTTCATTGCCGAACCCAAACCCTCTCAAGACACTGTCACGGTCGCGCCAGTCCTTTTTCACCTTGACCCAGAGGTCGAGGAAGACGCGCGTGCCGAGGAGCATCTCGATGTCCGCGCGCGCGAGCTTGCCGATCTCCTTGAGCATGGAGCCCTTCGCGCCGATGAGGATACCCTTCTGCGAATCGCGCTCGACATAGATGGTCGCGCGGATGTAGGTGTCGCCGTTGTCCCGCGCCTTCATCTCGTCGACGTCGACGGCGATGGCATGCGGGACCTCGTCGCGCGTGAGCTGGAGCGCCTTCTCGCGCACGAGCTCCGCGACGATGAGCCGCTCCGGCTGATCCGTGACCATGTCCTCCGGATAGTACTGCGGCCCCTCGGGCAGGTATTTCTCCACTTCCTCGATGAGCGCGTCGAGGTTCGTCTCTTCTTTCGCCGAGATGGGCACGACACCGACAAAGGGATACTTGTCGGTATAATGAGAAATGATGGGCAGCACCTGCTCCTTCTCGATGAGGTCGAGCTTGTTGACGACGAGGATGACCGGCTTTGCCGTCGCCTGCAGGCGCTCGAGAATATAATATTCCCCCGGCCCCATCTTCTCCGTGGCATCGACGACGAAGAAGATGGCGTCGACCTCCTTGAGCGTGCCCTCGGCGGCCTTGACCATATACTCGCCGAGCTTGTGCTTCGGCTTGTGGATGCCCGGCGTATCGAGAAAGACAATCTGCGCCTCTGGCCGCGTGAGAATGCAGAGAATCCTGTTGCGCGTCGTCTGCGGCTTGTCGCTCATGATGGCGATCTTCTGCCCGATCAGGCTGTTGATGAGTGTCGATTTGCCGACGTTCGGCCGACCGATGACGGCGATGAATCCCGATTTATGCTGTTTCTCTTTCATAGCATCACGCTCCTTCATTTCTTGAGATGCCCAGCTGCTCCATGACGTAGCGCTGTTCCTTCTCCATCTCGAGGCGATCCGCCTCCTCCATATGATCGTAGCCCAGGAGATGCAGCATGCCGTGCACTGTCAGGAAGGCGATCTCCCGCCGCAGGCTGTGCCCATAGTCCGCCGCCTGTTCCTCGGCACGCTCGACGGAAAGAATGATATCCCCTAGCACGTTGATATCCGGCCCATTCTCGATGTCAGGCTCCTCGCTCTCGTTGAGCGCAAAGGACAGCACGTCCGTCGGCCGGTCAATCTGCCGATACTTTCGGTTGAGCTGGTGGATGTAGTCGTTGTTCGTGAGCGTCACGCTGACCTCGCCGTTCTCGACGCCGTAGAGCTCCCCGACCTTCTCGGCAGCTGCCCGCACATTCTCCTCGATCTCCGTCGGGAAGCTGAGCTCCTCCGGATAATTGCTGATGATGACCTTCATGCCTTCACCTCGCTTTCTGCCGCAGCCTCCGCCCGCTCGCCATACTGGCGTCGCCGCCTCGCCTGACGCTGCTCGCGCTGCTTTTTCTGCTGCTCCTCATAGGCGCCGTACGCCTTGACAATGCGCGTGACGACATCATGACGGATCACATCGAGCGGCGCGAGGCGCACGATGCCGATGCCCTCGACGCCATCCAAGATCTCGCTCGCCTGCCGCAGGCCGCTCGTCACGCCGCGCGGCAGATCCACCTGACCGAGATCGCCTGTGACGACCATGCGCGAGCCGAAGCCGAGACGCGTGAGGAACATCTTCATCTGCTTATCCGTCGTATTCTGCGCCTCATCGAGGATGATGAAAGCATCCTCGAGCGTACGTCCGCGCATATAGGCAAGCGGCGCAATCTCGATGATGCCGCGCGCCATGAATTTCTGGTACATGTCGAGCCCGAGGATATCCTGAAGCGCATCGTAGAGCGGGCGCAGATACGGATCCACCTTATCCTGCAGGTCGCCGGGGAGGAAGCCTAGCCGCTCCCCTGCCTCGACCGCCGGGCGCGTGAGGATGATCTTGTTGACTTCCTTCGTGCGCAGCGCCGCCACCGCCATGACGACGGCGAGATACGTCTTGCCCGTGCCCGCCGGCCCGATGCCAAACGTGATACTGTTCCTGCGAATGGCCTCGAGATAGACGCGCTGGCCGAGCGTCTTCGGCCGCACATGACGTCCCTTGGCCGTCACGAGGATGGTGTCGCTAAAGAGCTTGTGCAGCGCCTCCCCCTCGCCCCGCTTCTCCAGCTGGATGCCATAGCGTACCTCATGCATCGTAATCTGCGTTCCCTGCCGATAGAGATACTGGAGCTCCTCGAGCACATGCGCGGCAGCCCCCGCCTCCTCCGGCGCGCCGAGAATCTCGAGCCTGTCTCCCCGGCTCACCATCTGACAATCGAAATTCTCCTGAAAGACGCGGATGAACTCATCCCGCCCCCCGAGCAGACTGTACGCTTCCTTCTGATCCTCAAAATAAATGACCTTCTCCACAGGCTCTTTCTCTCGCAAAAAACAAACCACCTTCACGCAACATATAGGAAAGAAACTACTATATGGAATTATAAACCGTTTCTGCTATGTGTGCAAGAATACGGACAGACTTACAGAGGTTGGTTTTCACATATGCATGGTGAACCTACACGAGACATAAAAATTCCCTGTCGGTCCATGACGCATGTCAAGAGTTCTATTACAGCAAAGGCCGATGGAGAGCTTCCTGACTTTTACGACGCAGGATGTCGTACGAAGGAAGTTCTCCCTTTTTTAAGCCGCCTACACGGCGGTTCACCTCTTTCTCTACGCCGAGGAAACTCACCGTTCACGCCTGGACGCTTTTCGAGCGGTTCACCTCTTTCTCTACGCCGAGGAGGAGATGTCGCATTTCTAAGCCGCCTACACGGCGGTTCACTAGGCGAAAGAAAAAGGGCGTTTCCCATGATATTTCTAAGCCGCCTACACGGCGGTTCACTGCTTGCGGCTTTCTTTGCCGCTTGCTTGACATTTCTAAGCCGCCTACACGGCGGTTCACGTGGGAGGACATCACGCCGTACAAGTCTCACATTTCTAAGCCGCCTACACGGCGGTTCACGCGGAAGAGAGCAAGCGCGCCGCAGTGCTGAATTTCTAAGCCGCCTACACGGCGGTTCACTTATCATGGCTATCAAATTCTGCACTCGTTGCTTTCTAAGCCGCCTACACGGCGGTTCACATCAAGTTCCGTGTCGTGCAGGCCGTCCAGACTTTCTAAGCCGCCTACACGGCGGTTCACGGGAAGCCGCAGGAAGTGACTAAGGCGGCGAATTTCTAAGCCGCCTACACGGCGGTTCACCTCGTACTCAAGATACTCGGCTACATCCTTTATTTCTAAGCCGCCTACACGGCGGTTCACAGAACGGCGAGTTTGTGGAAGATCACGCGAAATTTCTAAGCCGCCTACACGGCGGTTCACGTTCGGCGATTGGGCTTTCCGCCCGGGATGCTTTTCTAAGCCGCCTACACGGCGGTTCACAACGTACCACTCGAAGTTCTGAACCTGTTTCTTTTCTAAGCCGCCTACACGGCGGTTCACCACGGCGAAGCGGCAGACAATATCGACGGCATTTTCTAAGCCGCCTACACGGCGGTTCACAGGGTTGCATACAGAAAGGCAATGTATGCAATTTTCTAAGCCGCCTACACGGCGGTTCACTAATCGATGGCTGACTGAAAACGTGGTATAATTTTCTAAGCCGCCTACACGGCGGTTCACCCTACACGGCGGTTCACGAACAGCAGATGTACCTAGAGGTAACAGTAATCGGCGGTTCACTCTACACGGCTGTTCACTGCATATACACAAGCAAAAAAGCCCATCATTACAGGGTATTGCAACCGACCTTTTTATTTTACCAAAAATTTTTCATCGTTGACAAGCCTCTATATTTCACGGGCTTCCTACTACCTAAAAAATTTTGGTATTTTACCACTCAGGGACCGTCGCATCCATGGACAAACCAAAGGTAGTATACAGACCATTCACCTCTTCTTGCTTCTCCGTTCTTTTGATATATAGTTGATAGCGGTGATGGTTAGAGCAACTCTTCATCTGGACAAACGGCGGTTCCTTGCCGTATTGATTCCCTGGGAACAGGTCCCTTGCCTCCTTTTCAGTCACATCGCTGTGGCGCTTCAGGTAGCGGCGCACTTTCTGCTCTTTCGTATTCTCTTTGTGCCAGCGGCTGTAACTGGCATAGGAATGGACTTTTTTCTCTGGCACCGGTTTGACGCTTTTCATGTGCAAGTAATCCTGCAACCGGTTCAGCTTCTTTTTCAACTGCAGCTGTTCCAAAGTTTCCGCCGAGAAAGCAATGATCCTTATTTTATCTCCCAAAGGGAACGCCGTATCTCCATAATCCGGAAAAGAGATGCCTATCTCGCCGCTGCCGTCTTCCGCCAAAGCGATGTGGACAGTTTCATAGACTTTGCTCCAAAGGGCAAAGAGAGGTATTTCGGAGTCTGGCAGCAGAGTCAGCTCTTGATAATATTTCATCATTCATTCTCCTTTGACCCTTGTCCAAAGACACCGCCGCGCACGAGCATGGCCATGACGTAGTGTTCATCTTCTTCGGTGGAAAGCTGATTCCCCAAAGCATACGAATCGAACAGGGTATAGAAATCAGCCTTTTCTTTTGAAGTACGGAACGCTTGACTCCGGCTAGTCACGGCACCATACGGTTCGACCGCAATCGGACCGAGTTTTTTCTCATAGGCAGGATACCAGGTATCAATGGTGCGCAGGGCATTGCCAATCTTCTGGCTGTGCATGGCCGCGATGCCGTCCACCTGATAAAGGATCTTGCTCTTTTTCCCCTTTTCATTTTTCCGGCTGTTAGTATCGAGTACGAGTTCCTGACTGGGATAAACTTCCTGCCCTTCCCCTACCCGAGCATAGGCATCGATGTGGAAGAAGGCACTGCTCTTTTTGCCGCACAGAGCATCAGCAATCTCTGCCGCAAGCTCTTTGACGCCTTGCTTTTCTTCATCCGTAAGATCGTCTTCCTCAAAATCTTTCCATGGAAAGTCATAGGCGGAAAAGATCCATGTATGCACATCGTCTGTGACATGAACCTCGATTTCTTCCGCGCTCAGACGATTGCGCCAAAGATAACGGCCGTTGGCCAGGTTGATGGCATAGCGGTGGGCAATTTCGCGAAAGCCGTACTGCTCCATATAGGCCTTGACAGTCTTTTCGTAGCTTTCCTGGAACTCCGGCAAATTGCATGCCGATGGATGCGCGATGCCGCTCAGGACCTTGAGCGTGAAGGAAAGGCGCAACGTATCCTGCTCCATACCAAGGGCACAGGAATCCACGCGCTGCAAGTTCGGCACTTCCATCTTAGCATTGAGTTTAGCCGGATCGGCGTCCTTCGCAGAAAGGCGGTTGGAAATCGTGCCACGCACGGCCTTTTCTACCAGGGAAAGAGGACGGCTGCTGGCGGCGTCCAGACGATTCTCCCAAGTCGTGCCATAGAAAAAGCCATCTGAGGGGACGAGTTTTTTCTCGAAAGCCAGTACGGAAGGAATGTTGTTTTTTGCTTTTGCCATGATAATTTCTCCTTTTATTTTACTTGATACGCAGGGAAGCACGGATGAACTCAGCTTTCCTTTGATATGTCATTGACACATTCATAGAGCCCGCGGCTCTGACCATAGTGATAGGTCCAGAGAATCTCCTCGATCCGCTCAAAGCGGTAGGGCATTTTGAACTCTCCTAAGGTGACCAGAGGTTCGACGAAATGATGCTCTGTCTGCGGATCGCGCTGATTTGCAACGTGCAGAGCCTTATCCCCGGAGAGATCCCGATAGCCAACGGCAATCGGCACCACCCAGCCCTGCGCGAGGTTCTTTCTATACATCCACTTTTCAATCTTGCCGGTTGTTTCATCTAAAACAGGCTCAGCGTGGAGAGAAACCGCCGTCAGCAGTTTGTCGAGATCATCGCCTTCTAAAGCTTCAAAAAGATCCTTTCGCTCAACAAGGACAAAGCCCGGCATGAGACGCCGCATAAACTTCCTCTCCTCTGCACTGCCCTCCAGATGCTTCATCTGTATCTGCTTCTTCTCTGGCAAGGATACAATATCACCGCCGGCCAGCTTCTGCCTCGCCAAAAGGGAAAGCATCCGTTCTTTCAGATCATCCGACTGTTCTGCTTCTATCCCTTCTGTCCTCAAGATAAAGGATACCCTTATGTCGCAGCGAGCTTCAGCGATAAAAGGCGGACGTTCATAGGCTCCTGTTTTTTTACTCTTTTTTAGTGGATTGGCCGTCATAGCCAAATTGATCGGCGCAAATTTATTTTTTTGATACTGCTGCAGATGAAAGTGCTCACAGGCAACGGCCACGCCGGTAATTCGCAAGGCTGGACAGTCTTTCCGCCTCAACTCACGCTCCATCCTGTGAAACGCGCCGAGCCAGGCTGTCATAGCGGGAAAGCCGACCGTATAGGTGCTGCTCATGGCATTGGCGTTATGGACGACGATATGCGGGAGCAGGATATATTGTCTGCTCATCAGATCATTCCCCTTTCTCCTGCGTTGTCTGCGAGATCGTCCCGCAATGCCGACAAGGCATTTTTACGCAGATTTTTCCATACTTCATCGTCGAGTACCACAGCCTTGTCCTGACACTTGCGGCGATAGGCCCGCAACAGCCAGCTGGCGATCTGTCCGGCAATGATATCTTCCCAGCCGCCCTGCTGCCGCTCCTCTTCATAGGCCTGGTCGAGCCAAATTTTCTGTTCTTTCGGAAGCTGATTCTCTGCTGCTCCAGTCCAGCCTCCCGGCAGTTGCTGAAGTGCCATAGCCTGCCAGATGACCGCATCGATCAGCTCATCCTCCCGTCGGCGCAATGTCAGACGAATATCTTTATTGTTCCGATCCACTAAGAGCAGGTCGTGTACCGCAAAAATATGATCGGAGAACGACGAATCATAGTATAGATCCCGAAGCGTTTCCTGAAAGAAATCCCGATGGGGTTTTCTGACCGCATCCGAGCTCAACTGGGGAGGCAGAGAAAGCAAGGCAGAAAATGTTCCATGCAGTAAGTTGTTGAGCCGGGAAATGTTTTGCGGCTTTGTACCGCCGACACTATATTCCACTCGTTCCGCCACAAAGTCATATGGGCGGCCGTAATTTTCTGATTTGCTGTCCTTGGTCTCCCGCGCTGCGGTGTCCTCCTGCCTGATCCGCTTTTGCAGCTCCGCCGTCAGACTGGACGGCGGCAGCACGGAAAGCAGATGATACTGTCCTTCCCCATCAACAGGGAAATAAACCTGCTTCAGCCGATTATCGGTTGCCTCCGGAACATGATGCTCAGGTATCTGAAGCAGTTTTTCCCGTATCTCATCATAGTCAACAGCAAGCGCCGAAAAATCGTCTTTTAGGTTTGGATTGTCTTCCTGAAGATTCTCATATACAGTCTTGCCATTTTCCAGTACGAGAGATGCCAGATCCGCCGTACTCAGATAATTTGCCCCAGTTGCTACGTCTTTTTCCATGCAGGTGCCGGCGGAGGAAACAACCCCCGTCACACGCACTAATGGGGTACCCGCACTAAAAGACACTTTTGTGTCAATGCTCGGATGAGTAAAGCGACCGATATGTGTCGCAAAAAGGCACTTATCAGCATTTTGGGCCGTTGCCTGCAGCCATTCCTCCTTTGTTTTTTTCTTCTTGTCTGCCTTTTCCTGCAAAAAATCCAGAAATATACTCATGCATCTTTCCTCCTTTACATCTCAGGCCTGTCCTGATAAAGGCCAAACTGATCGGAATAGCGGCAAATCCGGGAACTGTTCTCCCAATACGCCGGATAGGCGATGACACCATATTTCCGTGCAGCCCGCTTCAGATCTTCCTCGGTGAGTTCCTCTGCCATCTCCTGCTCGACCAGCGCACGGAGGCTCTTTTCATAGCTGCGCGCCAGCCAGAAACGGTCGGAAGGCGGGTCTTCCTCCTGCTGGATGCGATAGATTTTTTCTATTTCCTGATCGGGATTTCCCCGCTCTCCCTTTTGGTAAAAAACAATCCTCTTGTTGTTGAGCCTCAGATAAAGCTCTAAATCCTCCTCCCCCTTGCGGAAGGGATGCAGCCGCTGCGGTAGACCTGTCATCCACCAGTCTTCCTGCTGCCAACCATGAAGGCAAGCCGGGCCGAGCTCCGTCAGATTACGAAAATCAGCCATAACCTGCTGCTCAAGGTCGATGAGACTGTCTTTGGGATGCAGTGGCTCACGTTTCCAAATGCGCGGAACCGCATCGATTCCGGATGCCAGTGCTTCCGTATCTACGAGTGCGGCGAGATCATGCGTATGCAGCAAATAATCTCCCTCCTCATAGCCCGGTCGGGCAAAGGAGTTTTTCTGCGAATTTTCAATTCCTTTTAAATTATATCTCATAATGGCGACATTGGGAAGACGAATCGCTGCAGAAATCTGCCGATGACGCAAAACACGCCCGGAAAGCTGGATAAAGGACCTGTAGGAGGAAGGCTCGACGACCGCCCAGTCGAAATCATGGTCACGGCCAAGTTCCTCGACCGGCGAGGCAATCACCAAAAAGATGAGTTCCTTTTCTTTCGCCTGATCGATGCAGTGCCGCATCATAGGGTCTTTGACCTCGTACTCAGTCGCCGCCTTTTCCTTCCGCTTCAGTACCCGGTCCAGATAGGCTTCCTGCTCGTGGCGCAGGAGCAGAACCTGCCGACTGTGATAGACCATGAAGCGTGGTGCAATATCTTTGGGAAAAGGTGTCTGGAGCAGATATTTACCAAGCGCCGCACATGGCGTGATATTTGCCAGCCGCACCATACCAATGGAGATTTTTTTGCCCGTTTCTTTATCCTTCCAACCGTGCTGTTCATGCAGGGAGAGGATTGCCCCTTTGATAGCAGCAAAATAAGCCTCCTGCTTTTCTTTTCCGCTCTCCTTTTTGGCGGCTTCCTCGCAATCAACGAGAACGCCCTTCCTCTTGGCAGGTACTTTTTGGAGATGGCTGATGCGCTTTTTGAGGAATCCCTGCTGAACCATCTCAAAGGTCTGTCCGCTGGCAGACAGCAGGGCATCCTGCGCAGAAAACTCATCGACGAAACCGCAGGCAAGCGACGCGGGCTGCCTGAAAAAGGCCTGCCAACAGGCAAGACCGCTCTGATAGGCAGAAAAGAGTGCCTGCGCCAGATCAGGCGGAATGGTAGCCGAGGAAATCAGCACGTTCCTGCCGAACATTCCCGAAAGATGCACGAGACGCGCAATCGCATACATGTCTGGTACGGCAAAGTCGTCGACCTCATCGATGACGAGGTCAGTAGAAAGCAGGCGGAGCATGGGCAGAAGATAACGCCCGCCGCGCGTACATTCTACCGCCGGCATGAGGTGGTCAATGGTCGATACGAGAACCGGCGCATAGAGGAGCGCGCGCTCTTTTCTGCTGCCAGCAGGAAAGAGCACCTGCAAGAACTCATCCTGTTGTGGGAAGATACCGTTGAGTTCTCCCTGTACCAGGGAATCCTGCGCCTCAGTATGAAGGCTGGGCTCTTCCTGCATTTGTTCTTTCACGTGCAATTCCTTTACCGCCTCAGAGCCAATGAGTACTGCCATCTCATCCGGCTCGAGGTGGACACGCTGGCGATACTCATCGCCGGTCTGTAAAGTGAGGGTGCGCAGTCCGAGGGCCAGACTATATCGCAGGGAATCGCCGTCCTCAGAGATGGCCTGCATGATCTTGGCATTGGCAAAAGTCTTACCGCAGCCAGTACTGGCCATGTTCACGATGAACCAGTGCGGGGCATTGCCACTCTCTTTCTGCTCCTTCTCCCGCAGCAGGGACAGTCTGGCAGCCGCTCTATCTTGCCAGACAAAACGCTTCGGGCTTTTGCGCCGCAGGGCCGTAACATGATGCACGCGCTCAGCCTCCTGCGGCAGGCGCGGAAGAGCGTAGGCACTATGTACGGCCGTGCGGGCAACGCCGATGAGATGCTCATCCAGTTTCTGTTTCTTCTGCCCCTGCCATGTGTTGGCAAAAAGCCGTGTCTGTCCCGTCCATTCTGCTGCCGCCGGCTGCGACGAGCAGGTGTAGTCCCCCAACATGAGGGAAAGCCGCGCATAAATCATCAAGGGGCGCAAGGCGTTCTCCTCGCGGCATTTTTCAAGCGCAGACAGATTTTCCTGCAAACGGCTGCACCACTTGCGAAGCTTCGCATGCCAGAGTTTCGAGTCATCCAGCAGACCATGCGAAAAGGAGACGGCGTCTGCCTCTGTTTTCTTCCGATAGCTCCAGGAGGCATCGAGCAGGGATATGATTGCTTCATCCCCCAATTTTTCTGCACCGCGATAATTTTTGGCTGTTTCCTCATCAAGCGTGGGCAGACGGTGATGCGAAAGGATGAGCCAGCAGATCAGCCGTGCAGCTGGCGGCAGACCCGTCAGCTTTTCCGTATGATGTGCTGTCACACCTGCGATCAGCTCTTCTTCCGGCAGATGCTCCTGCTCCAGGAGTTCCAGCCATCCCTGATCTTCCCCTGTATCAGCAGACATCTGGACAAGTGCGCGGATCAGGCAGCAAGAAAGCCACTCATGCCGATATGGATCCGTGACACTTCTGTCGGTCAATTTTCCCTGAAAGGTGTCGTTGGCTTTCCCCCAGTCATGCAGAAGGCCCGCTACGCCGACGAGTGCCTGCAGCAACGGCATGCGCTCCCATTGGTTTTCCCAGTCGAGATGACGCGGATCCTTTGCCGTCTGATTCACAGGAACGCATCCATCTGCACGGAAGCGACTGCGGTTGCCAACGATCCAGAGAAGCTCGCTCTGATGCCGGGATCGGAGCCAATGACAGGCCACAGCCATATCTTTCGTAGCATGTTGGCGCAAAAGGGATTTCACCTGACGGAGGCCTTCCTCTGTAATCACAGTCCGCCAGACATCCGTGCCAACGCGCTCGGCGAAAGCATCGAGAATCCAGCGCGTGGTCTTAATTGCCTTCTTCGTACTCTGACTGACGATGAGGATCATCATGATGTTCCTTTTCCTCCTTCCATGCCAGGCTTTGCGCTTTGACTTTTTCATACATATAGTCCAAGGCTTTATGCTCGACAAGCTTGTTGAGGCACATCTCCCGAAATTCCTGTCCACTCAGTCCCTCGCTCGCCGCGATAAAGGCAAATGGCAGCACCAGCGTATCTTTCACGAGATCTGCGACATCAAATACCAGCGCGCCGCGCCGCGTCTTGCCATGCATGAGCGCAAAGCCATGCGGGATACCAAGTACCCAGAGGGCCGAAGCCGCCAGACCATAGGCGAGATAATTCCCCTGATCGAGATTCCTATTGGCCTGATCGCCGCCACGCGGATTGCGCACAAAATCCTCTACATCCATAGTTTCCGCTACATAGGCATACAGGGATTTGGCGAAATGCGCCTCATGGGTAAGCAGATGCTGGACATCCTGCGCTCTTTGGATATTATGGCGGTACGTTTCCAAGGCGCTTTCCACCGCCTCGTCCTCTCCGTCGATGCCATTTTCCGCCAGATCGGCATCTCGGTTCCAAACAGTTTCGAGAAAACTACACCGCGCAAGCTGGAACTTTTTCGCCGCGGCAAGCCGCTTGTCCTCCTCCCACCAGCCGGCCAGCCAGCCTTGTACATACTGAGTGGGGCGATATTCATTCTGCGGACTCAGCCACTCGATTTCCGTGCTAGCAAAAAGCGGCGTGCCGCCTCCGCCGCAGAAGCCAATCAAGACTCCCGCGGCGGAAAGCATCCGCACAGCCGCTTGTGTGATTGATGTTCCAGTCCCCAGCAGAATGGTTGTCGTATTCGCAATGGGGATATTGTAATAGCAGTTTTCCTTCTTGCCCTGCGTCAGATATAGGACACGACCGTCTTTCTGCATGACGCGGCATTTCTCGAGATAATATAGATTCGCACGTTTAGAAAAAAGAATATGTTTCAAGTCTGTCGGCGTTAAATATTCCCTTTGTTCCCTAACCATAAACAAAACTCCTTTCTCATCGAACGCACGCATGCTTGCGTGATCTACGTCGCCCAGCCATCAGAAACGATGCTCGTACCCCAGAGAGAACCCGACGCCGTTGTAGCCGGGGTTATGGTCCTTCATACCGTTCGAGGAGTGATGGAACATGTAGGCGAGGCTGACGGCATCGCGAGATGTATAGTGATATGTGAGGCGCGGGCCGATGCGCCAGAGGAAGCCGTAGGCGCGTCCGTCGGCGGGATGGGCGTGATTGTAGAGAAGCAACGAGCCGGTGCCGTCGATGCTGCCTGTGAATTTTCCGCCGAGCGGGCGCTCCCAGCGCAGCTGGACGGCCGGGCCGAGGCCGACGGCCTCGGAGTCGCGGTAGATGCCGTCTTTCGTCGTGCAGCCGACGGCGCGCTCAACAGTCAGCCCGTAGTAGGTCTTGAGGTGATGCACCGTGCGGTTTTGCCAAAAGACGTGGAGGTTGTAGAGGTCGATGTTGCGTTCCTTGAAAAAGCGCCCCTCGAAATAATCCATCTGGATGTCGATGGCACGCGCTCTTCCCTGCGATGCCGCCTGCTCCTTTTCCTGCGACGGCACCTGCTGGGATTCCCCCGCCTCAGCGGCGGCAGGCGCAGTGGACGTCTGCGGTGTTGCGGCCGCTGTTGCACCTGATGCGGCAGTCGTATGATCTGCTGCGCTCACGGGAGCCGCCGCACCTGCCATCCCTGTGGCAAAAAGCATCTCCACTGCCAGGATTCCCGCCATACGCATTGTATTCTTCCTCATAAAGCAAACGCTTCCTTTCCATACTTCTGTGCCAGGTCTAAAGAACCGCTGATGAAATGAAGTACTCCGGATTTACGTGGATGCATTGTATCTCTCTAGGAGACAAACCGCAGGCGTAGCGGCAAAACGCTCCATCGCGTTTTGTGCTGAGGATTGTCAAGGGCGAGAGGACAGTGCAGACGCGTGAAGACGGAGTGCTGAATGAATCAGTGGTTCCCTAAGCCTTGATTTTCATTCCTTCGTGAGGGATCCGTCGTGATCTTTGTTCCCTTCCTGCTGCGCTGCCTCCTCGAGCAGCGGCTTGAGGAATTTCCCCGTGTAGGATGCTGGAACCTTCACGATGTCCTCCGGCCTGCCGGTCGCGACGATGGTGCCGCCGCCGCTGCCGCCCTCGGGGCCGAGGTCGATGATGTAGTCGGCCGTCTTGATAACGTCTAGGTTGTGCTCGATGACGACGACGGTATCGCCGCCGTCGACGAGGCGCTGCAGGATGTCGAGGAGCTTGTGGATGTCGGCGGTGTGCAGTCCCGTCGTCGGCTCATCGAGGATATAGAGCGTGCGCCCGGTCGAGCGGCGCGAGAGCTCGGTCGCGAGCTTGACGCGCTGCGCCTCGCCGCCGGAGAGCGTCGTCGCGCTCTGGCCGAGCTTGATGTAGCCGAGGCCGACGTCCTGGATGACCTGGAGCTTGCGCGCGATGCGCGGCACATTCTTGAAGAACTCGACCGCTTCGTCGATGGTCATGTCGAGGACTTCGGAGATGTTCTTTCCCTTGTAGCGCACCTCGAGGGTCTCGCGGTTGTAGCGCGCGCCCTTGCAGACCTCGCAGGGCACGTAGACGTCCGGCAGGAAGTGCATCTCGATCTTGAGGATGCCATCCCCGCGGCATGCCTCGCAGCGTCCACCCTTGACGTTGAAGCTGAACCGCCCGGCCTTGTAGCCGCGCATCTTCGCTTCGCTCGTCTGGCTGAAGAGGTCGCGGATGGCATCGAATACGCCCGTGTAGGTCGCGGGGTTCGAGCGCGGCGTGCGCCCGATGGGCTGCTGGTCGATGTCGATGATCTTGTCGATGTTCTCGAGCCCCCGGATGGCCTTGTGCTTGCCAGGCTTCCCCTTCGCGTGGTAGAGGCGCGAGGCGATGCCCTTGTAGAGGATCTCATTGACGAGCGTCGATTTGCCGGAGCCTGAGACGCCGGTCACGAGCGTGAGCGTGCCGAGCGGGAATTTCACGCGGAGATTCTTGAGGTTGTTCTCCTGCGCACCGACGACCTCGAGGAATTTCCCGTTGCCGGGCCGCCGCTTCGCGGGCACGGGGATGTAGCGGCGGCGCGAGAGATAGGCGCCCGTAATGGATGCAGGCACCTGCTCGATTTCCTCGGCCGTCCCCTGCGCGACGACGTGGCCGCCCTGCGCGCCCGCGCCCGGGCCGATGTCGATGATGCAGTCCGCCGCGCGCATGGTGTCCTCGTCATGCTCGACGACGATGAGCGTATTGCCGAGGTCGCGCAGTTTCTTGAGCGTCGCGAGCAGGCGGTTGTTGTCGCGCTGATGCAGGCCGATGCTCGGCTCATCGAGCACATAGAGCACGCCCGTGAGCCCCGAGCCGATCTGTGTGGCAAGCCGGATGCGCTGCGCTTCGCCGCCCGAGAGCGTCCCCGCCGCGCGTGAAAGCGTGAGATAGTCGAGCCCGACGTTGAGCAGGAACGTGAGGCGCGCGTGGATTTCCTTCAGGATCTGCGCGGCAATCTTCGCCTCACGCGGCGTAAGTTCCACGCTGCCGAGGAAGGCGTCCGCTTCGCGGATATTCATCTCCGTGACCTCATAGATGTTCTTGCCGCCGACGGTGACGGCGAGCGTCTCCGGGCGCAGGCGCGCACCATGGCAGGCCTTGCAAGGGATCTGCGTCATGTAGTTCTCATACGACTCGCGCATCTCGTCGCTGTCCGTCTCGCGGTAGCGGCGCGAGAGCAGCGGCATCACGCCCTCGAACGGCACATTGTATTCCTTGCGCTCGCCGAACATATTCGTGTAGCCGAACTTGTAGCATGTCTCCCCCGAACCGTAGAGCAGCGCTTTCTGCGTCTTCTTGTCGATGTCCTGCCACGGCGTATCCAGCGTGTAGCCGGCCGCCTTGAGCAGCGAGCTCATGGCGCACATCGCGTAGGAGTGCGGGTTCTTCGAGAGCGGCGCAAAGACGCCCGCCGCGACGGAGAGCGCAGGGTCCGGCAGCACGAGCTCCTCGTCGAACTCCATGTGGCTGCCGAGCCCCATGCAGACAGGGCAGGCACCGTAGGGGTTGTTGAAAGAAAACATGCGCGGCGTGATCTCCGGCAGACTGATGCCGCAATCCACGCAGGCGAAATTCTCGCTGAACATCAAAAGCTCGCCGCCGACGACCTGCACATAGACGACGCCCTCGCCGAGCTTGAGCGCTGTCTCGAGCGAGTCGGCGAGCCGCGTGTCAATGCCCTCACGCACGACGAGGCGGTCCACGACGACCTCGATGGTGTGTTTCTTATTCTTCTCGAGCACGATGTCCTCATTGACATCGTAGATGTCGCCGTCGATGCGCACGCGCACGTAGCCTTCGTGACGGATATGCGCGAGCGTCTTCTTATGCTCGCCCTTCTTCCCGCGCACGACCTGCGCCATGATGAGCAGCTTCGTGCGCTCCGGCAGCGCGAGGATGCGGTCGACCATCTGATCGACCGTCTGCTGCGTGATCGGCTTGCCGCACTTTGGGCAGTGCGGCCGTCCCGCGCGTGCGAAGAGCAGGCGCAGGTAGTCGTAGATCTCCGTCACCGTGCCGACCGTCGAGCGCGGATTGTGACTCGTCGTCTTCTGGTCGATGGAGATGGCCGGCGACAGGCCGTCGATGCTGTCCACATCCGGCTTGTCCATCTGCCCGAGAAACTGCCGCGCGTAGGACGACAGCGACTCCACGTAGCGACGCTGTCCCTCCGCGTAGATCGTATCGAACGCGAGCGAAGATTTCCCCGAGCCGGAAAGCCCCGTGATGACGACGAGCTTGTCGCGCGGGATTTCCACATTGATATTCTTTAGATTATGGGCGCGTGCGCCCTTGATCTTGATACTGTTTTCCATGATAGATTCCTCTCATTTATTCATGCAGAACTCAAGAAATATCATACCATATTTCCCTCTGCGCCGAGAACATTTTTGGCAGATAGGCAGGAGCTATTAATAAACCACCAAAAACGCTGCATAGAGGATGAACGCTCTGATTGCGCCCCTTGCTCATCCTGCGGAACACAAAAGGGCTGCCGCAGCCGACAGCCCTTGGAAAATCGTATGTATTTGGTATTTACTTGCGCGCGTTCTTTGCATTGCGGCCGCGGATCGTGCGGTCGAGAATCGCCTTGCGCAGACGGATGTTCTCCGGCGTCACCTCGACGAGCTCATCGTTGTTGATGTACTCGATGGCCTGCTCGAGGGAGAGGATGCGCGGCGGCGTGAGGCGGATGGCCTCATCCGAGGAGGACGTACGCATGTTCGAGACGTTCTTCTTCTTGCACGGGTTGATGTCGATGTCGTTCTCGCGGGAGTTCTCGCCAACAATCATGCCCTCGTACACCTGCTGGCCCGGGGAGATGAACATCGTGCCGCGATCCTGCAGCGTATAGATGCCATAGCCCGTCGTCTCGCCCTGCTCGAACGCCACGAGCGAGCCGCGCGTGCGGCCCGGGATATCGCCCTTGTACGGCGCATAGCCATGGAACACATGGTTCATGATGCCGTTGCCCTTCGTACTCGTGAGGAGCTCGGAACGGAAGCCGATGAGGCCGCGCGCCGGAATCGTGAACTCGAGACGCATATAGCCCGCCGTCTCCGTCATGTTCGTGAGCTCCGCCTTGCGCGTGCCGAGGCCCTCCATGACAGCGCCCATGTACTCCTGTGGCACCTCGACCGTGAGGTTCTCGATCGGCTCGCAGAGCTGACCGTTGATGGTCTTGTAGACAACCTCCGGCTTGCCGACCTGGAGCTCGTAGCCCTCGCGGCGCATCTCCTCGATGAGGATGGAGAGATGCAGCTCGCCGCGGCCCGAGACCTTGAAGACATCCGGCGAGTCCGTCTCCTCGACCTTCATCGCGACATTCGTCTCGACCTCCTTGAACAGGCGGTCACGCAGATGACGGCTCGTGACGAACTGGCCCTCGCGGCCCGCGAACGGGCTCGTGTTGACACCGAACGTCATCGAGAGCGTCGGCTCGTCGATGCGGATGGCCGGCAGCGCCTCCGGCTGCTCTGCGTCCGCGACCGTATAGCCGATGCTCACATCGCCGAGACCCGTGAGCGCCACGATCTCACCCATCGGCGCTTCCGGCACCTCGACGCGCTGCATGCCCTGATAGACGAAGACCTTGCCGATCTTCGCGCGCGTCTCCTGGTCACCGTTGATGAGCACGACGTTCTGGTTTGGGCGCGCCTTGCCGCGGCTCACGCGGCCGACCGCAACGCGGCCGACATAGTCGTCCGCCTCGAGCGTCGTGACCATCATCTGGAGCGGGCCGTCCGCATCGCCGCGCGGCGCGGGAATCTCCTTGACGATCGTCTCCATGAGCGGCTCGAGGTTGTCGCTCTCGTCCTCCATCTTGTACTTCGCTATGCCGTCGCGCGCCGTCGCGTAGATGACCGGGAAATCGAGCTGATCGTCATCGGCATCGAGCTCCATGAAGAGCTCGAGCACTTCGTCGTAGACATCGTCGACGCGCTGGTTCGGCTTGTCGATCTTGTTGATGACGACGATCGGCTTGAGCTTCTGCTCGAGCGCCTTGCGCAGGACGTACTTCGTCTGCGGCATCGGCCCCTCGAACGCGTCGACGAGCAGCAGCACGCCGTCGACCATGTTGAGCACGCGCTCGACCTCGCCGCCGAAGTCCGCATGGCCCGGGGTATCAACGATGTTGATCTTGATGCCGTTGTACATGATGGACGTATTCTTCGAGAGAATCGTGATGCCTCGCTCGCGCTCGATGTCGCCGGAGTCCATGACGCGCTCCGCCACCTGCTCGTTCGAGCGGAACACATGGCTCTGCTTGAGCATGGCATCGACGAGCGTCGTCTTGCCGTGGTCGACGTGCGCGATGATAGCGATGTTTCTCAGTTTCTCGTTCGTACTCATATCTGTTAAGACCTGCCTCCTAGGAAGGAACCTCATCAGCGGTTCCTTAAAAAAAATGGATACGCACCGGTATCCGAATCTTCCAATCCATGCTTCATCCATACTTCGATGAAGCAACACTATTCATTCTAATCGTGGCAGGTACTCTTGTCAATATTTTTTTGCGCTGCCTTCTTCCTCGCCCGCCGTTCACGGAAGAAGCGCTTCATGATGCCCGCACATTCCTCCGCGAGCACGCCGGCCGTCACCTCCGGATGGTGGTTGAGCGCGGGATGGCCGGGGATATTGAAGAGCGATTCGCAGGCGCCCGCCTTGTAGTCCGTGCCGCCGTACACGACGCGGTCCACGCGGCTCATGACGATGGCGCCCGCACACATCGGACACGGCTCGATGGTCACATAGAGCGTGAGCCCCGAGAGGCGCCAGCGCCCGAGGCGCTCGCAGGCCGCGCGGATCGCGATCATCTCCGCGTGCGCTGTCGCGTCGTGGTCGCGCTCGCGCAGGTTGTGCCCGCGCGCGACGATCTCTCCCGTCTCATCGACGAGCACCGCTCCGATGGGGACTTCGCCGAGCGCATACGCCTGAACCGCCTCCGCGAGCGCCGCGCGCATATAGAACGCATCTTCCTGCTTCATAGATACCTCCTCGTCTCCTTTTCTATATCCACACAGAAAGACCCCGCACGCATGACGTGCGAGGTCTCCCTTTGTCCGATACCGCAGGCACGAAATGTGTCTGCGATACCCTCTATCGCATGCAGCCGAGCTGCACTTTGTGCAAAACGCTTATTTCAGTGCGTCGCCGAGCTTGGAGTTCGTGTTGCGCGCAGCCTGGACGCTCTCGTCGAACTTCGCCTTCTCGTCACCCTCGAGCTTGTACTCGACGATCTTCTCTGCGCCGTCTTTGCCGAGCAGAACCGGCACACCGATGCAGAGGTCTTTCTCGCCATACTCGCCATCGAGGTAGACGCAGCACGGGATGAGCTTCTTAGCATCGAGCGCGATCGCCTCGACCATCGCAGCAGCAGCAGCGCCCGGAGCGTACCAAGCGGAGGTGCCGAGGAGCTTCGTGAGCGTAGCGCCGCCGACCTTCGTCTGAGCAACAGCCTCATCAAGCTGCTCTTTCGTGAGGAGCTCCTTGACAGGGATGCCGCGATACGTTGCAACGCTCGTCAGAGGCACCATCGTCTTGTCGCTGTGGCCGCCGATGACCATGCCGTCGATGTCCGTCGGCGTAGCCGGATAGCCAGCTTTCTGGAGTGCCTTGCTGAGGAAATAACGGAAACGGCTGCTGTCGAGCATGCCGCCCTGGCCGATGACGCGGTTGCGTGGCAGCTTGGAATCCTTCAGCGTGAGGAACGTCATAGCGTCCATCGGGTTCGAGATGATGATGAAGATGGCATTCGGGGAATACTTGAGGGCCTGGTCGACAACGCTCTTGACGATCTTCGCGTTGACGCCGATGAGATCCTCACGGCTCATGCCCGGCTTGCGCGGCATGCCGGACGTGACGACGACAACGTCGGAGCCAGCCGTCGGAGCGTAGCCTTCCTCATCGCCGATTTTCGCCGTGACACCCGTGACCGTCGTGTCGAAGTTCAGCAGATGAGCCGTCTGCATGATGTCCATCGCCTTGCCCTCGGAAACGCCTTCCTTGATATCGACGAGGACGACCTCGCTCGCGAAGTTCTTCTGTGCGAGCACATTCGCGACCGTTGCACCGACATTACCTGCACCAACAACTGTTACCTTCATAATATAAACAGCCTCCTTATGAACTAGACGACGCATCCCTATCGAGAGAACGCTTCATCTCCTTGTCCCAGATACCATCCGCTGCGGGACATACTTAGGACTTGCTACGCCTTGATTATAACAAAAAATAGTCAGAAAATCAACGACAAACAACGCGATTTTCATATTTTATCATTAACCGCAATTATAGTTTACCTATTATTATATTCTCCGTAAATGTCTTTTCACCACTTAGAACGCCCATATATTAAAGGAAAGCAGTGTCTTTTGTACCTCATCATATTTTTACGACATCCGTATCTATTGCAGACAAAATGCAGACAAAAATAAAAATAGGCGGCAAGGATTTCTCCCCGCCGCCTATTCTGCAATCAGAATCGAACCACTATGAAACCCTTATGCCGCTGCCGTCTGCGTCTGCACCGTCTGCAAGATTTGCTTGCCGATGTAGAGTCCGATCTGCACCGCGAACGGAATCACGATGGCGTCGCGAATCTTCGACCATCCCTCTTCGCCTGCTGACTGTTCCCTGACTTTTGCGGAGAACTGCGCCGCGTACTCTTCAATGACTGGCACGCCCGCCTCGAGAAAGTTCGTGAGAAACTGCTGCTTCGTCTCCTCGGCGACATCGAGTGCGCCCTGCTTCATCGCGTCGAGCGCGCCGTCTCTGATATCTGTCCACTTACTCATAATGAATCATCCTTTCTGAAACCTACATTCAGTCTAATTTCATGCTGCTTTTTAGACTACACCCATTCATCAGTCTAATTTCATGCCGCTTTTTAGAATCGTACGATTTTCGCACGAGTCGATTTGCACGTCAAAGCGTCTGCCCGTTTATAAAATCCCTTGATTTTATAACGGTTGCGCATCAAAATTTATAAAATCCCTTGATTTTATAACGTTTTGATGCACATCAAAGCGTCTGCTCGTAGTCTGTCACGCCGCGCGCGATTGCCCGCGCAAACTCATCCGTCTTACCCGTCAAGAGCGCCGCGTCCTCATCATTATCGATAAACGCCATCTCGACGAGCACGGCGGGCATATCTGTCTGCCGCAGGACGAGCAGGCCTGGGCGGCTCTTGATGCCACGATCTGTTGTGCCTAGCGCATCGACGATCTGCGATTGAATGCACTGCGCGAGCTGCGCGCCGTTGTTGCCGCTGTCTGCGTCGTAGCATTCGACCTCCGTCCCGCGCGCTACGCAGTTCGCAGCATTGCAATGGATGCTTACGAATACGTCTGCTCCCCAGTTGTTCGCTTCGCCGCAAACGGTATTCCCCTGGCGGTCGGAGTACTCTGACTCCCCCGCAAGGTTGTCACTCTGCAAGATACGGCACTCGCAGCCTGCCGCTTCGAGATAGTCAACGACGAGCGCGCCGACCTCGGCCGCTACATCGCACTCGCGCAGGCCGCTGTTCGGATGGACGGCGCCGGAGTCGTACTTCTGGTCGTGCCCCGGGTTAATAAATACCTTCATTTCACATCTTCCTTTCTCTGATATGGTGACATCTTGTAAACGGATTTTTCCATCT
>NZ_KB908394.1 GCF_000381005.1 Selenomonas bovis DSM 23594 | reverse complement strand
CGAGGTAGATAGGGCAGGAGTGGAAGTGCCGCGAGGCATGAAGCGGACTGCTACTAATAGGTCGAGGGCTTATCTTCAAGCCACGAAGCGAGTCCGAGAGAATCGGACGGCTAGAATGTCAGGAAGTTTCTTCTGTATAGTTTTGAGAGAACATGTCTCTCAATAAGAAATCCGGTGATGATGCCTGGATGGATCCACCTGTTCCCATACCGAACACAGTAGTTAAGCATCCAGAGGCCGAAAGTACTTGCCTGGTGACGGGCTGGGAGGATAGGAAGTTGCCGGTTCGCTGAAGAAGGAGTTTGCTTATTGCAAGCTCCTTTTTCTTTTGCTATAATTCATTGTGGAGTTTTAGCGGATTGATTCATGGAGAAAGCGGGTGGTATGAATGCCGATGAAGATTGATGGAATGACACCGCATGGTGCTTCTGTTACGATGGCGCATGACCACGATGAGAAAACGCAGGGAGCCGATGCTGATTTTGGCGCGGAGCTTTTCGACCAGCAGGACAGTTTCAGTACGGAGCAGCTCGAGAAGATGCTCCAGCAGATTGACGAGCAGGGCGCGCGCCTGTCGCGCACGCCGACGTATGATGAGCTCAAGAGCTACCGTACGCTCATCAAGAATTTCGTAGGCGAGGCCGTGAGCCATATGTATGAGCTGCATACGCAGGCGGGTTGGGACCGCATGGGACGCCAGAAGGTCTATACGACGGTGCGCAAGGTGGACAAGAAGCTCGAGGAGATGGCGGAGAAGATCCGCCTCGGACAGGCGGATCAGCTCGATATCATCGCGAGCCACGATGCCATCCGCGGCATGCTGGTCGATCTCTACATGTGATGGAAATCGCTTGGCATAAAATCATCGGTCATACGAGAGCCATCGCTCGCCTGCGGACCCTGCTGCGCGAGGGACGCCTGCCGCATGCGATGCTCTTTAGCGGCCCGGAGGGCGTCGGCAAGCTCCGCGTCGCGCGAGCGCTCGCGGCATCGCTGCTCTGTCTCGGCGAGGGGGAGCTTCCCTGCGGGCGCTGCGCGTCCTGCCGGGCGCTGCGCGCGGAGGATGGCGCTCACCCGGATTTCCTGGAGCTGCATCCGGAGGGAAAGGCTGTCCAAAACATCCGCATCGACGCAATCCGCCAGATGCAGACGACTGCGGCGCGTCGGCCGACGCTTTCCCGTCGGCGCGTCGTCATCATCGATGATGCGCAGTGCATGAATGAGGCGGCGGAGAACGGCCTCTTGAAAACGCTTGAGGAGCCGTCGGGGGCTGTGACGTTCATCCTCGTGACGTCAGCAAAGACGGCATTGCTCGATACGATCATTTCCCGTTGCATGACGGTCGGTTTCGGCATGCTGCCGGAGGCGCAGCTCGCGGCGGCACTCGAAGCGCGCGGTATCTCAGCGCAGGATGCGGCGCGCCTGGCCTCCCTCTCTGACGGGAGCTTTTCCCGCGCGCTGGCGCTCGAGGCGGACGATGGCCTCATGCTGCGCGACGATGCGCTCGCCTTTCTCAGGGAGCGTGCGCGCTTCACGCCCGCGCGGGTGTTCGAGCGGGGCGCAGCTATGGGCGAATGGCCAAGGGAGCGGCTCTCCGAGTGGTTCCTCTGCTTCCATACGCTGCTGCGAGACCTGCTCGTCCTTTACGGCAACGGCGCGAGCCCGCTCCTTTACCACAAGGATCTGCGGCAGGCGCTCGCTGCACTGCTCTCTGAGTACTCGGAGCAGCGGGTGTTCGCGCTCGTGGCGCTCACGGAGGAGGCGCAGCATCGGCTGCTGTCGAATGTCAATACGCGATTGCTGGTGGAGGGCTTCTTCCTCCGCTGTATGGAACAATAGATGGAGAAAAATATGCAGACAGTCATTGGCGTCCGCTTCAAGAAAGCGGGCAAGATATATTATTTCAGCCCAGGAAAGCTCGAGATCGTGCCCGGCGATGATGTCATCGTCGAGACGGCACGTGGCGTGGAGTATGGCAAGACCGTCATCGGGCCGCGCGAGGTGCCGGATGAGGAGGTCGTGCTGCCGCTCAAGGTAGTGCATCGCAAGGCGACGGAGGCGGACGCGCGCAAGGTGGAGGAAAACCATCGGCGCGAGCAGGAAGCCTTCGCGATCTGCGAGCAGAAAATCGCGGCGCATCATCTCGAGATGAAGCTCGTCGATGTGGAGTATACGTTCGATGTGAATAAAATTGTCTTTTACTTCACGGCAGACGGGCGCGTGGACTTCCGCGAGCTCGTCAAGGACCTCGCGTCTGTGTTCCGCACGCGCATCGAGCTGCGGCAGATCGGCGTGCGTGACGAGGCGAAGCTCATGGGCGGCATCGGCTGCTGCGGCCGACCGCTCTGCTGCGCGACGTTCCTCGGAGACTTCGAGCCGGTGTCCATCCGCATGGCGAAGGAGCAGAATCTCTCGCTGAATCCGACGAAGATCTCGGGAATCTGCGGCAGGCTCATGTGCTGCCTCAAGTACGAGAGCAACTGCTACTGCGGCGGTCACTGCCCCAAGAAGGCAGTGGTGCAGGAGCCGCAGCAGGGGAGCATCGTAGCGACCATCGAGGGCGATGGCAAGGTCATCTCGACGAACGGACAGCGACGCTCGGCAACGATCCTCTTGCTGAATGGCCGTACGATCGTGGCGGCCTGGGAGGATGTCGTGGAGAAAGATCCGGAGGAGGCGGCCGCTGCGGCAGCGGCGCAGCCTGCGCACGGGGAGAAGGAAGACGGCCAGCCGACGGAGAAGCGCGGGCCACGCCGCCCGCGCCATTCGCGCGAGCACACGGGCGCGCAGGAGCATGCGCGCGGCGAGGGTGAGTCCGGTGAGCGCAAGAGCGGCCGCAGGCGGCGCAGCCGCCGTCCGCACGAGACGCGGGACGGTCAGCCGCGCAGCGCGAGACCCCGGGAGGGCCAGCCGCGCGGCGAACGCGGCGAGAGTGAGCACCGCAGCCGTCGCCGCCGTCCGCGCGACCGCCAGCCGCATGCCGCGCAGGACGGGGAGGAAAAGAAGGAATGAGGACGCCCAGCCTGAAGGAACACGAGCGGCTGGACGATTTGATGAGGAGCGGGCGGCACATCATCCAGAATACGCAGGAGTTCTGCTTTTCCCTGGATGCTGTGCTGCTCGCTCATTTTCCTGCGTTTTCGCCGCGCGCGCGCGTGCTCGAGCTCGGCACGGGCACGGGCGTGATTCCGCTACTCATCGCGGATGCGGTGCGCAGCGTTGACGCCGTGGAGCTCTCGCCCGTCATGGCGGACATCGCCGCGCGCAACGTCTGGATGAATGAGCTTGAGGAGAAGATCCGCGTACGGCAGGGGGACTACCGCGCAATCCGCTCGCTCTACGCCGCGGAGTCGTTCGACTGGGTGCTCGCGAATCCTCCCTACCGCCCTGTGTGCCAGGGGGAGATCAGCCGCCTCCAGGGCATCGCGCGCGCGCGTCATGAAATCACGGCGACGCTTGCGGATGTCGTCGCTGCCGCGCGGTACGCGCTGCGCTACGGCGGCCATTTCGCCCTCGTGCATCTGCCGGAGCGCCTCGGCGAGATCCTCGTCGCGCTGCACGCGCACCAGATGGAGGCGAAGCGGCTGCGCTTCGTACAGCCGAAGGCGGCGAAGGCGCCGAACATGGTGCTCATCGAGGCCGTCGTAGGCGCCGCGCCCGGCGGGCTGCGCGTCGCGCCGCCGCTTATCGTCCATGCGGCAGACGGCAGCTACACAGAGGAGATCCTGGATATCTACGGCAGGGAGGGACAGGCAGAATGACGGCAGCAACAGACATTGCAGCGAAAACGGAGGGGCAGCAGGGGACGCTCTACCTCTGCGCGACGCCCATCGGCAATCTCGAGGACATGACGTTGCGCGCGCTGCGCGTGCTCCGCGAGGCGGAGCTCATCGCGGCGGAGGATACGCGCCACACGCGCCAGCTCCTCACGCATTTCGATATCCATACGCGGCTCACGAGCTACCACGAGCACAACAAGGAGACGAAGGGGCCGGAGCTCATCGCCTGGCTCGCCGCGGGGCATGACCTCGTCTGCGTGAGCGACGCGGGGTTGCCGGGCATCTGTGATCCCGGCAGCCATCTCGCGCAGCTCGCGATTGCGGCGGGCATCCGCGTCTCGCCGCTCCCAGGCGCGAACGCGGGCCTTTCGGCGCTCATCTGCTCTGGGCTCGATACGACGCGCTTCACGTTCGTCGGCTTCCTGCCGAAGACGGCGAAGAGGCAGCGCGAGGTGCTCGAGGAGGTGCGGTCGCGGCGCGATACGCTGATCTTCTACGAGGCGCCGCACCATCTGCGCGCGACGCTCGCCGCGCTCGCGGCGGTGCTCGGAGAGGAGCGGCAGGCGGCGCTCGGGCGCGAGCTCACGAAGCGCTTCGAGGAGTTCGTGCGCGGCAGCCTCGGGCAGCTTTGCGCGCGCTACGCGGCGGAACAGCCGCGCGGCGAGTACGTCATCGTCGTCGCGGGCGCGGCGGAGGAGGCGGGCGAGACGGCAGCGGCGCAGCAGATGGCGCCCACAGAGCTCTACGCGCACTATCTCGCGCAGGGGTTGCCGAAGAAGGAGGCCATGCGCCAGACGGCGAAGGATCTCGGCATCAGCAGGCGGGAGGTCTATCAGCGCGTGCTCGCCGAGGAGCGGTGAGCAGGATGTGCCGGATTGGTGCGGAATATGGAGCGCTTTCCGCAGCGGAAATAGGAAGCAGGGAGCAGACGCCAAGTGCGCTGCTCCTTTTTTTCATGCGACAAATGGTATATAATAAAGACCATATATGCGCCCGTTTCATTTGCGGACGCCAAGGGAGGAACATATATGCACGAGAAGAAACCATTCTATATCACGACGCCGATCTATTATCCGAGCGCGAAGCTCCACATCGGCCACGCCTACTGCACGACGATTGCCGATGCCATCGCGCGGTTCCACCGCCTCGAGGGGGACGATGTCTTCTTCCTCACGGGCTCTGATGAGCACGGGCTCAAGATCCAGCAGAAGGCCGAGGAGGCGGGCGTGACGCCCATCGAGTACACGGACAAGATCGTCGCGGGCTTCCAGAACCTCTGGAAACGCCTCTCCATCAGCAACGATGATTTCATCCGCACGACGCAGAAGCGCCACGAGCGCGTCGTTCAGGAGATTTTCCGCCGCATCTACGCGAAGGGCGACATCTATAAGGGCGAGTACAAGGGACTCTACTGCACGCCCTGCGAGAGCTACTGGACGGAACACCAGCTCGACGAGAATGGCTGCTGCCCGGACTGCCATCGCCCGGTGCAGGAGGTCGCGGAGGAAGCGTATTTCTTCAAGATGAGCAAATACCAGGATCGCGTGCTCCAGTACATCGAGGAGCATCCTGATTTCATCCAGCCTGTGTCGCGCCGCAACGAGATGATCAATTTCATCAAGCAGGGGCTCGACGACCTCTGCATCAGCCGCACGTCGTTCAACTGGGGCATCCCCGTGCCCATCGACCCGAAGCACGTCATCTACGTCTGGTTCGACGCGCTCACGAACTATCTCACGCCGATCGGCTACCTCGACAACCCGGAGATGTTCCAGAAATACTGGCCGGCAGACCTCCACCTCGTCGGCAAGGAGATCGTGCGCTTCCATACGATCATCTGGCCGTGCATCCTCATGGCGCTCGATCTGCCGCTGCCGAAGAAGGTCTACGGCCACGGCTGGCTCATCGTCGACGGTGACAAGATGAGCAAGTCGAAGGGCAACGTCGTCGATCCCATCGGCCTCATCGACGAGTTCGGCGCCGATGCCATCCGCTATTTCCTGCTGCGCGAGATCAACCTCGGGCAGGACGGCAACTTCTCGCGCGACGCGCTCATCGGACGCATCAACAGCGACCTCGCGAACGATCTCGGCAATCTGCTGCACCGCACGCTCTCGATGACGCTGAAATTCCAGGGCGGCGTAGTCAAGGCACCTGCGGGCGAGAGCGATGTCGACCGCTCGCTCAAGGAAGACGCGCGCGAGACGGTGGCGTTCTTCGAGAAGAACATGGAGGACATGCAGCTCTCGCTGACCATCAAGAAGGTCTGGGCGTTCATCAGCCGCGCGAACAAGTACATCGACGAGACGGCGCCGTGGGCGCTCGCGAAGGATCCCGCGAAGGAGCAGGAGCTCGCGAACGTGCTCTACAATCTCACAGAGGCGCTGCGCGTCATCAGCGTGCTCATCTCGCCGTTCATGCCGACGACGGCCGTGCGCATCTGGCAGCAGCTCGGTCTCGCGCAGGACTTCGCGAGCGTCCGCACGGAGGACATCGAGCAGTGGGGCGGCGTGCCCGCGGGGCTCCATGTCGGCACGCCGGAGCAGCTCTTCCCGCGCATCGAGGTGGAAAAGGAAGAAGCTGCGCCGCAGTCCGCAGCCGCAAAGCAGGAGAAGAAAGAGAAAAAGGACAAGAAAGACAAGCAGGCGCAGGAGGCGCTGCCTGAGGGCATCATCTCCATCGACACGTTCGGCAAGGTGCAGCTGCGCGTCGCGGAGGTCAAGGCGGCCGAGCCCGTGCCAAAGGCGGACAAGCTGCTGAAGCTCACGCTCTCCCTCGGCGAGGGCGTGCCGGAGCGTCAGGTCGTCTCGGGCATCGCGCCCTGGTACGCGCCCGCGGACCTCGTCGGCAAGCACGTCGTGCTCGTCGCGAATCTCAAGCCCGCAAAGCTGCGCGGCGTGCGCTCGGAGGGCATGATCCTCGCGGCCGGCGACGGCAAGGATCTCAAGATTCTCGAGGTCGATATGCCGGCCGGCACGGAGGTCCGCTGATGGCGGAGGAGGCGGCCATCGCGCTCGTCGACACGCACACGCACCTCAACGACGAGAAGTTCGCTGCGGACGTCGAGGAGACCATCGCGCGCGCCCGCGCGGCAGGCGTCACGCGCCTCATCAACATGGGCGATACGCTGGAGAGCTCTGAGCGCGCCGTGACGCTCGCGGCCTCCCACGCGGGGCTTTACGCGGGCGTCGGCATCCATCCGGAGGAAGCCTACGAGATGACGGCGGCGGACGACGCGCGGCTCGCGGCGTGGGCCGCGCGCCCCGAGGTCGTCTGCATCGGCGAGATCGGCCTCGACTACTACTGGGTGAAGGACGAGGCGCAGCGCGCGTTGCAGCGGCGCATCTTCATCCGGCAGCTCGACCTCGCGCGCCAGCTGCACCTGCCCGTCTGCATCCACGACCGCGAGGCGCACGGTGACACGCTCGCCATCCTGAAACGCGAGGGGCGCGGCATCCCCGCTGTCCTTCACTGCTACTCGGGCAGCCGCGAGATGGCGTGCGAGTTCCTGCGTCTGGGGCTCTACCTCGGCGTCGACGGGCCGCTCACATTCAAGAACGCGGCGAAGCTCCCTGAGATCGTGCGCGCGATGCCGCTCGATCGCCTGCTCGTCGAGACGGACGCGCCCTACATGGCGCCCGTCCCCATGCGCGGCAAGCGCAACGAGCCGGCCTTCGTGCGCTACGTCGCGGAAAAGGTCGCGGCGCTGCGCGGCCTGACGCTCGCGGAGGTAGCGGCAGCCACGACGCGGAACGCGGAGACGCTCTACGGATTGGGAAAAACTCACTGATATATGGGGCATTTGCCCACCAATGATTTGCCCAGAGCGGGCACGGCAGCAGATGATTGCCGTGCCCGCTATTTTTTTGCGTTCGTGTGTTACGTCACTTAGGGAAGCACTGATCAAATGAGGTGCTCCGGATTTGCGTGGATGCGCTGTATCTCACTAGGAGATAAACCGAAAGCGTAGCGGGTTATGCCGAGGATTTGTCGACAATGGGAGGAGAGTGCAGATGCGTGAAGACGGAGTGCTGAATTAATCAATGGTTCCTTAAATGCAGGAAGGAAAAACATGAGTAATTTATATCAATTTGGTTGTCGAGCATTGAAAAAAAGAAAGGAAAGCTTTACAATGATACATATTATAATAAAAATATAATTAATATGTGGAGATGATACTTATTTTATAATGGGAGGATTTGCTGTCACGCTATGTGAAAGCATCCTTTCGCACGACAACTCTGGCAACCGTGGCAGGCAACATTGGGCAGACCATGCAGAGACTTTCTTCACTTGCAATTCTGTGGTTTGGCGCACACCTGGTCATGGATGGAGAGATAAGGAAAGGGGGCTGGATCAACATGATGCCAAAAAGATGAAGGAGGAAACGGTGAAAATCCGGGCACTCCTGGTAGCACTCCTGGTGGCCATGGTTGGCCGCTGGGCTCCGGTTGGATCGATTGGCTGCCTGATTCCTGGTGGACGATTGATCCCTTGGTGATTGAATTTTCCAAGGGGACGAAGTCTGGAACGAATAGCCATACTCATTTTGATTTCGATGGAGATGGCTTTGCAGAATATACGGAGTGGATCAGCGACACGCAGGGATTGCTTGTCTGGGATAGAAATCAAAATGGGGTCATGCTGATGAATGCAAAGATTCTCCACTTACGAGGTCTTTTTCCGGAACGCTTCACTCGTTATTAATCAACGCTTCTTTAGGGAAGCGCTGGTTAATTCAGCACTCTGCCTTTTTACTAACGTGTCCCCTGAGGAGAAGGTATGTTCTCATCTACCCAAAAGTAAGTGGTAAAATCCTCCAATTAATCAGTGATTTTTTAAAGTGGTTGCATATTATCAAAACAAGTGGAGTATCTATTCCCGTTTCCCATTTTTTAGCTTATTTTTACCTATTGAGTGGGAGCTAAAGGCTAGACGCATTGACAGAGAGGTGATTTCCTGCTATACTTGACTCGTTCTTCAAGCTGCGGAAGGGGGAATTGAATGAGTAGAAAAGAACATCTCGTCATCAAAAAGAAGACCCAGAAAATCGTTCTGTGCTTCCTGCTCGTAGCCACGATGGTATTGAGCACGGGTTTCACGCAGAACAACATCCATACCGTGACCATCTCGGTGGATGGCAAGATCATGGAAACCCGCACGACGCATACGTCACCGGACGTCATCCTCGCCCGTGCCGGCGTCAAGTTAGACAGCAAGGATGAATACACACTCAAAAAGACCGATAATCATACGCAAATCATCGTACATCGGGCTGTCCCCGTCAGCATCACCTATGAGGGACAGCAGAAAACCATCATGACCAGCAAGCCCACAGTGGGGGACATGCTCCTGGAGGAAGGATATCATCTCGAGGATATCGTCGCGAATCCGGGAATGGACACGAAAATTCAGGAAAATCTTCATATCAACGTAGACAAGACTGCGGCGAAGAAAGCAGAAGAGGCCGCGTTGCAGCAAGGAGAACAGGAAGCCAGTTTCGAGGCGATGTCGCGCGGAGCGCACAGGTACGCAAACGCGATCACGATGGAGGCGACCGCCTACCTGCCGTCGGACGGCGATGGCAGCGGCATCACGGCCTCCGGCCTCATGGCGGGCTACGGGATCGCAGCCGTCGATCCGAATGTCATTCCGCTCGGCACGCGGCTCTACATCCCCGGCTACGGGGAGGCCATCGCCGCTGATACGGGCGGCGCCATCTACGGCGACCGCATCGACCTCTGCATGGAGTCGTACAGCGAGGCCATGGCGTTCGGTCGGCGCGACGTGACCGTCTATGTACTGAACTGAGAACGAAATCCTACCGGAGGAGAAAAGTCTTTTCTGGTAGGATTATTCTTTTACATGCGCTCCTCGCGATGGGAGAGGCGCAGAACAAACGTCCTTTGGGAGGAGCGCTGAAAAGAAGGCTCGCAGGGAGAAGCGGCAGGCGCGGTGTGCCTGCCGCTTTTCGTGTATTGTTTTTTCCTGATACACTGCTATAATGAAATGAAGTGTATCAATAAAAACGAGGAGGATTTGGGATGAAACGGATGGAGCGGATTTTTGCCTATGTGGAGGCGGAGTCGGCGAAATTTACGAAGGAAACGTTGCATGAGCGCGGCGGACTCGATGCGCAGGAGATCGCGGACGTGCTCGGCATCCTGCGCAACAATGTCTCGAAGGAGCTCAACGCGCTGTTCCGTGAGGATCGCATCGTGAAGTTCGGCGGGCGGCCCGTGCGCTACTTTGAGCGGGCGGCACTCGAGAAGCTGCTCGGCGCGCCTCTGCCTGCGGGGCCGCTCGCCTATGAGAGCGTCGCGGCATGCGAGAAGGAACTCACGGCGCAGCAGCAGCCGGAGAATCCCTTTGACGCGCTCATCGGCGCGCACCGCAGTCTCAAGCGGCAGGTCGAGCAGGCAAAGGCCGCGATCCTCTACCCGCCGGACGGACTGCATACGCTCATCGTCGGACAGACGGGCGTCGGCAAGACGCTCTTCGCGCACCTCATGTTCGCCTACGGCAAGGCGATGGAGCGCTTCGCGCCGGACGCGCCGTTCGTGACGTTCAACTGCGCCGATTACTACAACAACCCGCAGCTCCTGCTCTCCCATGTCTTCGGCCATATCAAGGGAGCTTTCACGGGCGCTGACCAGGCGAAGGCGGGACTCGTCGAGCAGGCGGACGGCGGCGTCCTCTTCCTCGACGAGATTCACCGCCTGCCGCCTGAGGGGCAGGAGATGATCTTCTACTTCATGGACACGGGGACGTTCAGCCGCCTCGGCGAGACGACGCGCGACCGCCATGCCAAAGTGCTCATCATCGGCGCGACGACGGAGGACCCGAACTCAGCGCTCACGAAGACCTTTGTGCGGCGCATCCCGAACATCATCACGATCCCCTCGCTCGCATCGCGAACGCTCGGTGAGAAGCTCGACATCGTCAAGCTCCTCTTCACCGATGAGGCGCAGCGCGTGAAAAAGCCCATCCGCATCAGTGTAGAGGCCGTCAAGAGCCTGCTCGGCAGCATCGGCGCGGGCAATGTCGGTCAGATCAAGAGCAACATCAAGCTGCTCTGCGCGCAGGCGTTCCTCAACGGCATCGACAACCCGGACTACATCGAGGTCGATTTCAAGATGCTGCCGCAGACCATCAAGAACGGCCTGCTGACGCTCTCGGCGAACCGCCAGGCGCTCGCGGAGCTCACGCAGTACCTCGCCGAGCCGCTCGTTGTCGAGCCGCCGGGCAGGCGGCGCGCGCGTGCGGAGGAGGAAGAGTCCGACAAGAAGTCTTTTAACCTCTACCGCGTCGTCGAGGACAAGGTCGAACTCCTGAAGGGCGAAGGCATCAGCGATGACCTCATCAAGCAGATCGTCGCGACGGACGTCAACGTCTATATCAAGTCGCTCTACGACAAGCGCGCGAGCATCAACCTCTCGACGCGCGAGCGCCTGCTCAAGATCGTCGATGAGCCGCTCGTCGACTTCTCCGAGCAGATCGCGCTCTACGTGAGCAAGCGCCTCAACCGCAGCTACCGCGACCGCTTCCTCTACGCGTTCAGCCTGCATCTCTCTGCCTTCCTCAAGCGGCTCAAGGACAAGGAGCCTGTGCCCTACTCCGAAATCGCGGGCGCGATCGAGCGCGACTCCCTGCACTACCAGGTCGCGCTCGAGATCAAAGCGCGCATCGAAAAGCATTACCGCGTGACCGTGCCGCCGACGGAGGTCGAGTACATCGCGCTCCTGCTCGAGTCCGCGGAGGATGAGGATCTCGAGGAGAAAATCACGATCCTCGTCGCCATGCACGGCGCTACGACGGCGAGCTCGATGGTCGAGGTCGCGCAAAAGCTCTTCAACACACAGGACACGAATCTCATCCCCATCGACATGCCGCTCGAGAAGAACCCGCAGGAGCTCGCGCAGAAGGTCATCACGATGCTGCGCGGCATGAACTGCCGCACGGGCGTGCTGATCCTCGCCGATATGGGCTCGCTCGTGAGCCTCGGCGCGCAGATCTCTGAGACACTCGGCATCCCCGTGCGCACCATCGATATGGTATCGACGCCGCTCATCCTCGAGGCCATGCGCAAGGCGGATATCGTCGGCATGGATCTCGACAGCATCTACGAGTCGCTCAGAAGCTTCCGCGGCTATGAGGCCGTGGACTTTGCGGAGCACCGCGCGGCGGACGGGCGGCAGGAGGCCATCGTGACCATCTGCTCGACAGGCAAGGGCGCGGCGCTCAAGCTCAAATCGCTCGTCGAGGAGGTGCTGAAGAGTGCGGGAAAACCACTGGCCGTCCTGCCCGTCGGTCTCACGCATCTCGAGGAGCATCTGCAGGAGCTCCAGGGAGAGTACGCCATCCGCGCCGCCATCGGCATGAAGAAGCCGGCGCTGCCCATCCCGTTCATTCCGCTCGAGGAGTTCATCGACGGTGCGGGCGAGCAGCGGCTGCTCAGCCTCGTGCGCGTGCAGGAACCACGCGAGGAGAGGGGCAGCGCGGACGAGCGCGAGCAGAAGAGCGTCGTCGTGCGTCGTCTCTGCGAGGAGTCCCTCGAGAAATTCCTCACCTACCTCAATCCCGCGAAGGTCATGGACAGCCTTATGGAGTTCGACCGCGTCCTCGAGGCGGAGCTCGGGAAGCACTTCTCCAACCCCGTGCGCATCCGCATCATCGTCCACTGCGGCTGCGCGCTCGAGCGCATCGTCACACGCAGCCCGTTGCACTTCGATAAGAACAAGCAAGAGATTGATACACAAAAGCTTTCTGCGATACAAAAAGCCGTCAAGATATTCGAGAAAACGCTGAAACTCAGGTTTGACGCGGATGAGCTCTGTTTTATGGCGGAAATGATTTGAAATAATTCCTAAAAGGAAAGATGAGAAAATACACTAAGGCGCAGAGTAAACGCTTTAGTGTATTTTTCGTTGCGGGGTCGCGTGCAAATGAGAAAAATCAGTATTAATTTTCCACCACAGTGTATCAATTTCAAAAGAAAGAGTATTGAAAATCTGAAAACTTGCAGGAAACATGGTGATATTTTGGGAGCGTTCGCCTTTTTTGTGGATGATACACAAAGTTGGCACGTCGTATGCAATATAAACGGGTGTATTTATGAATTCTGGAATCCCAAGGGAGGGAACCACATGTTTGGTATTATCGTTGGTACGCATGGGCGTTTCGCGGAGGAGCTTGTGAAGTCCTGCGAGATGATCTGCGGCGAACAGAAGAACGTCCGGGCGGTTACGCTCGTTCCGGGCGAGGGCCCTGATGATGTCGTGAAGAAGTACGAGGCAGCGATCGCCGAGCTCAACTGCGAGGGCGGCGTCCTGTTCCTCAACGACCTCTTCGGCGGCAGCCCGTACAACGCTGCCTGCCGTCTCGTCATGACGAACGAGGACTACGGCATCGTGACGGGTGTCAATCTGCCAATGCTCATCGAGATGGCGAGCGCGCAGCTCGTCGATGACGGATCGGACATCCAGGCGCTCATGGAGAAGGCTGTGGCCGCTGGCAAGAACGGAACGCAGACGTTCCATTCCAGCCAGATCGCAGAAGACGAGGAGGATGATTTATAATGAAAATCGTATTAGCACGTATCGACGACCGTCTCATCCATGGACAGGTCGTCACGGTCTGGTCCAAGGTCACGAACTGCCAGCGCATCATCGTCTGCGATGATGAGGTCGCAAACGACACGATCCGCGCGACGCTCCTCAAGCAGGTCGCGCCCGCGGGCATGAAGAGCCATGTCGTCACGCTCGACAAGGCCATCCGCGTCTACAACAACCCGAAGTACGAAAATGACCGTTGCCTGCTGCTCTTCACGAACCCGTCGAGCGTGCTCTATCTCGTTGAGCACGGCGTCGACATCAAGAGCGTCAACATCGGCGGCATGAGCTTCCACGAGGGCAAGACGCAGGTCACGAGCGCCGTCTCCGTTGACGACAAGGACATCGATGCGTTCAAGAAGCTCGATGAGAAGGGCATTGAGCTTGAGATTCGCAAGGTGGACACGGATAAGAAGCTTATGATGATGGATGTGCTGAGCAAGCTCTGATTCATTTCATCATACATGGGGCCGCTCTGTTTTGCGAACGGCTTCACAGGGGGATTTATCCAAATTTTTCAAAATGGAGGGACACATTATGGAACTCAGTACAATTCAAGTGTTGCTCATCTTTATCTTCGGCACTATCGCCGGTATGGGCTCGTGCCTCGATGAGCTGCAGACGCACCGTCCGCTCATTGCCTGCACTGTGACCGGACTGATTCTCGGAGATATGACGACTGGTATCATCATCGGCGGCACTTTGGAACTCATGGCTCTCGGCTGGATGAACATCGGCGCGGCCATCGCGCCGGATGCGGCACTCGCCTCCGTCGTTTCGACGATTCTTGTCATCGCGGGCCATCAGGACGTGGCAACCGGTATCGGCATCGCGATGCCGCTCGCAGCCGCAGGTCAGGTTCTCGCTATCTTCTGCAAAACGATTTCCGTCGTCTTCCAGCATCGCGCTGACCACTATGCAGAGAAGGGCAGCCTCCGCGGCATCGACTTCTGCCACTATGGCGCTCTGATTCTGCAGGGCCTCCGCGTCGGCATTCCGGCCGTGATTGTCGCTGCTTCCGTCGGTACGGGCGCTGTGCAGGCCATGCTCGATGCCATTCCGCCGGTCATCACGGGTGGCCTCCAGGTCGCCGGCGGCTTCATCGTCGTCGTTGGTTATGCGATGGTCATCAACATGATGGGCGCGAAGTACCTCATGCCGTTCTTCTTCCTCGGCTTCGTCGTCGCGGCGTTCACGACGTTCAACCTCGTTGCGCTCGGCGTCATCGGCCTCGTTCTCGCGATTGTCTATCTGCAGCTCAATCCGAAGTATGCGCAGGTGGCTGCCGCTCCGGCTGCTGCTGCCGCTCCCTCGGATGCCGATGACGATCTCGACGACGAACTCGACTGATTGGTGAGGAGGAGTACAATCATGGAAAAGAAGATTACCAGCAATGATTTTTTCTGGACGTTCATCCGTTCCAATTTCCTTCAGGCATCGTGGAACATGGAGCGCATGCAGGCACTCGGCTATTGCTTCGGCATGGTGCCGATCCTGCGCCGCCTCTATACGGGCGAGGAACTCAAACAGGCCATCAAGCGTCATCTCGAGTTCTATAACACGCAGCCGTTCGTCACGGCGCCGATCATCGGCATCACGGCGGCCCTCGAGGAGAAGAAGGCCAACGGCGCGGATATCCCTGACGGCGTCATCAACGGCATCAAAGTCGGCATGATGGGTCCGCTCGCCGGCGTCGGCGACCCGATCTTCTGGGGCACGCTGCGTCCGATCACGGCGGCGCTCGGCGCTTCCTTCGCGCTCTCCGGCTCCATCCTCGGCCCGATTCTCTTCTTCGTCCTCTTCAATGCCGTTCGCCTCTGGGTGCGCTGGTACGGTATCAAGTACGGCTACTCCAAGGGCACGGACATCGTGCAGGATGTCGCCGGCAACAAGCTCCAGAAGCTCACGGAGGGCGCTTCCATCCTAGGCCTCTTCGTCATGGGCGCGCTCGTCAACAAATGGACGAGCGTCAACATCCCGGTCGTCGTCTCGAGTATCACGAACGCTAAGGGCGAAGTCGTCGTCACGACGGTGCAGTCGATCCTCGATCAGCTCATGCCGGGCCTCGTGCCGCTGCTCATGACGTTCGCGTGCATGGCGCTGCTCAAGCGGAAAGTCAACGCGATCTGGATCATCTTCGGTCTCTTCGCCCTCGGCATCATCTGCTTTGCCCTCGGCATCATGAATGTGAAGTAATCCTACCATTTGAACCATACGCTGAAACCTCGGGGAAGAGGGGCTGCGATTCCGGCAGCCCCTTTTCTCTGCGTCGATAAAATGGCGGAAACAGCTTTACATTTTACCTTCGATTCACTAAAATAGAGAAGGTAATAAGCACGCAGAGATAGAAGATAGTTCCGCAGTACAGGAGAGATGTAGAAATGATCAAAAAAGCGATTGCCATCATGACGTCCGGCGGCGACAGCCCGGGCATGAACGCGGCGGCGCGTGCCGTCGTGCGCACGGCGCTCTATGAGGGCGTGCAGGTCTACGGTATCAAGGACGGCTATGACGGCATGCTCAAGGACGATATCGTCGAGCTCACGAGCCGCAGCGTCAGCGACATCATCCAGCGCGGCGGCACGTTCCTCGGGACGGCGCGCTGCCCGGAGTTCAAGACGCCGGAGGGGCGCCGCAAAGGCTATGAGAACCTCAAGAAGCGCGGCGTCGAAGGCCTCGTGATCATCGGCGGCGACGGCAGCCTCACGGGCGGCTCGTTGCTCTCGAAGGAGACGGGTATCCCCATCGTCGGCCTGCCCGGCACGATCGACAACGATGTCTGGGGCACGGACTATACGATCGGCTGCGACACGGCGGCGAACACGATCGTCGATGCGCTCAACAAGCTGCGCGATACGGCATCGGCGCACCGCCGCATCATGATCGTTGAGGTCATGGGTCATAAGTCCGGCTGGCTCGCCATGGAGTCCGGCATCGCGGGCGGCGCGGAGTACGTGCTCGTGCCGGAGGTCAAGTACGACCTCGATCAGATGTGCGAGGATATCAAGGCACAGTACGCGGCCGGCAAGCGCTACAGCATCATCGTGATCGCTGAGGGCGCGGGCGACGGCATGGGCCTCGGCAAGATCGTCGAGGAGAAGACAGGCATCGACACGCGCGTCTCCGTGCTCGGCCATATCCAGCGCGGCGGCTCGCCGACGGTCGAGGATCGCATGAAGGCCTCGATGCTCGGCGAGAAGGCGGCGCTCGCGCTGATCTCCGGCGCGTCGGACGTCGTGTTCGGCTTCGAGCAGGGCAAGGTCGTCTCGATCAATCTCTTTGACTCCGTCAATAACAAGAAAACACTCGATCCCGAGCTCGTGCGCCTCGCGCGCGTGCTCGCGTAAGATCTCCACGTACAAGGCTGTATGGAACGCGCTTGCTTCCATGCAGCCTTTTTTTATGTAAATCCCCAAGAACGCAAGCCGCAGGCGCAGCGCGATTGGCTGGAAATCCTCTATCCCTCTTTTCGTGCGGCATGGTTGTGGCAAATAGCGGTTTAACAAAAAGGCAAGAAGGATTTTCCCTATCTTTTACTTGACAGTGAAGGCATGATATAGGATAATACGCCTAGTATTTCTCAGTAAGTAGGAGCTTCATATGAGCAAGACGAGTGAATTCCGCAAATATATAGATCGGTCAGCGCATCTTTGGCTGAGTGTGGCGGCCTTTTTCGTGTGTATGTTATCCTATGTGCCGCTGGCCGCAGCCCAGGGGGCGCATGTCGCGGCGATGGGACAGCAGACGATGGAGCGCTTTCTCTGCGATCTGCCGTATGTGGTTTCTCTGCCGGTGACGCTGCTGCTGGCGGCCATTCTGGCGGTCTGTGCAGTGCGCGGCAAAGGGCAGCGTCCGCTCGTTT
The DNA here is from genome assembly GCF_000381005.1 of Selenomonas bovis DSM 23594. Lineage (GTDB taxonomy): Bacteria > Bacillota > Negativicutes > Selenomonadales > Selenomonadaceae > Selenomonas_C > Selenomonas_C bovis. The sequence goes on along the minus strand of NZ_KB908394.1, from coordinate 41,533 downwards.
ACTATGTGGTCGTTTTCCTCCTGGTGTTCATGCTCTGGATGGTGAGCAGCTCGCAGCTGCTTGCGGCAAAGCTGGCCGGGACTGTTGCGCTGTACCGCGTGGCGAATTTCTTCCTCTACCTGGTGCCCGCGGCGGCCAATCTCGTCGTGCTCGGAGCGCTTGAGGAGAAATATCGAACCGGGCAGCGCGTGGTCGTTTTTGCCTATGTCGTTTTCGCTGTGCTGGCGACCGGCGCGGATCTCTTTGGCGTTTCTGGCGTATCGCTGCGCCAGCAGATGTATTACGCGCTGCTGCTGGTTCTTGAGGCCTATGTCGCGTATCTGATCTATCGCTCCGCGCGTATGGGCAATCGCTACAGCCGCGCGATGGTGCTGCCGCTCATCGCGATGGTGACGCTGGGCGCGTTTGACGGCGTCAATGCCCATCTGCACCTGACGCCGCTGCCGACGTACATCATGCCGCTGAGTGTATATAGCTTCCTGTATTTCATCCTGCAGATGATCCGCGATCAGCTCGTGCGGTCGCAGTTCTTGGAGAGCCGCACGCTGGAGCTCGGCTACCATGCGGCGCTACTGCAGGAGCGGGCGGAGCGGGATCCGCTCACGCAGTGCCGCAATCGCGGGAGCTTCGAGCGGGATCTGCCGTCTGTGATCTGGACGGCGCGGAGCGCGGGGACGCCGCTTTCCCTGTTGCTCTTCGATATCGATCATTTCAAACAATTCAATGATACGTTCGGCCACGCGGCTGGGGATATGATCCTGCGCGGATTTGCGCGTACGGTGCGCGCTGAACTCGACAAGCAGAAGTCGTTTTATCGCTGGGGCGGTGAGGAGTTCGTCGTCCTGCTGCCGGGCTGCGATCTCGATGCGGCTGCCGTGATCGGCAATCGCCTGCGGCGCACGGTGGCCGCGTTCCTCCAGTATGAGAAGCATCCTGTGACGGTGAGCGTGGGCGTGAGTGTCTGCCATGGCGGCGATGATACGGCACAGGCGCTGTTTGAGCGTGCGGACAGCGCGCTCTACGCCGCCAAGGCGGCGGGGCGCAACTGCCTCCGGGTGGAGTCGCCGCAGGCGGCAATCGGTGAGGAGGCGCTCGGATGATGTGCTGGAAAAAGATTTTGTGCCTGTCGCTCTGGCTGCAGATTTGCTTCCTTCTCTTTGCACTGACGGCGTCGGCGGCGCATCTCTCAGGAGAATGGCAGTACCGCGAGGCGCGGCGGGACACGTCAGAGCTGCAGATGGTGCAGTCTGCGGCGCAGGGCGCGCGTGATTGGAAGTCCTTTGCGTTTCCTGCGTCGCCGCCGTTCGCGGAGGGGACGCGGAAGCTCTACGAAACGACGCAGGTTCTGCCGGGCGGCGATGAGGACACGCTGCTCTTTTTCACAACGGGTGAGAAGGTGCGCGTGTTCCTCGATGAGAAGCTCGTCTATACATACGATGAGACAGCGCTGACCTCTGCCGGCGGTGGGCGAATGTGGCATCTCGTGCATCTGCCGCAGGTTGCGCATCCCTATGCGCTTACGCTGGCACTCTCGAGCGGGGATCCGCATACACTCGGTGTCTATTGGTCGTTTTCTCTGGGGACGGAACAGCGGGAGACGGAGCGGATCTTCCTCTCCGACATGACGCTGATTCTCACGCTGCCCGTGGCAGTCTGCATGCTGTGTATCACGGCTCTGTTCTATTGGCGGGAGCATAGGGACAGGCGCCTCTACCGCATGCTGCTCACGTTCCTTGGGAATTTCATCCTCTGGGGCATTGCGGCGCTCAATACGAAGTATTTCCTCACCGATGCCGTCCTGTTCTGGTGGTATGTGCTGACGATCGCGGCGTATTTCCTGCCGATCACGGCGTATGCCATCGTCTATGAGGTCCTGAAAGGCCGGGAACGGCGTGTGGTCGGCTGGTTCATCCGTGCCTTCTTCCTCCTGTTCACGGCTGCGCTGCTGCTGGAGCTTTCCGGCATGCACGGGCTCACGCGACTCTTCCTGTTCGAGTTTGTCCTCATGGCGCTTTTCGGGCCGTTCATTTTCTGGTGGTGCGCGAGGGCTGCGCGGCAGGGGGATGATTACTGCCGTTCCCTGCTCGTGCCCATCATACTGTTCACGCTGCTCGGCATCCTCGATGGTGTCAATACATATCTGCATTTCCTGCCGGGGGATATGTTTCTCTGCCCATTCGGCATCTACGGCATCGCAGTGTTCCTGCTCGCCGTCCTGAAACGGATGACCCGCAGGGAGGAGGCGCTCGGCGAGCGGGCATCGCGGCTGCGCTCCGCCATCGTGACAGCGCGCGACCGCGAGACGCATGATCCGCTCACACACGCCTTGAGCCGCGCGGCCTTCAGGCCGTTGCTCGAGCGCTATCTCGTACGCGCCGAGCAGAAGCAGCAGGCGTTCTCCCTCATCATGTTCGATGTCGATCATTTCAAGCAGGTCAATGATACGTATGGGCACGAGGCGGGCGACTCTGTGCTCGTCAGGCTCACGCAGGCCGTGCGGGCGAATCTCGCGTCGCGGTATCCGCTCCTGCGCTGGGGCGGTGAGGAGTTCTTCGTGTTCTGCCCTGAGATGACGCTTGCGGAGGCGGCGGCGCTCGCGGAGATCCTGCGCAGTGCCGCGCGGTCGGTGCGCGTCAAGGAGCAGGTGGTCACGGCGAGCTTCGGCGTCGCCAGCTATCACGGCGCGTCCGATACGGCCGATGCGCTCTGCGCGCGCGTCGATGCCGCGCTCTACGCGGCGAAGCAGGGCGGCCGCGACCGCGTGGTATGCGAGGCGCAGGACGCGTGAGATGTGCGCGGCGCGTGAGGCTCGGTGGCAGAGCCGCGGCGTGCGTTGCTGCGTTCTCATGCGCCTGCGGCTGCGGGCCGTCGATTCGCAGCGGTATTTGGCATAGCGCCCTTGATCCGCACAGTCGTTGCTATTGCACTGTTGGCCGCCGCGATCGGACGGCAGTTCCAGCGGCAGAGAAAAGCCGCCTTCCCGTGTGGGAGGGCGGCTTTTCCTATGGGGTGGCTTTGCGGTGCGGCTCCGTTATTTCAGCTTCACGAGCTCATAGGCACGCGTGCCCATGCCGATTTTCTCGGCGTGCTCGAGGGTCTCTTTCCAATGCACGTTGGGGTTGGAGTCGAGGAAGTGGTCGTGGTGGCACTCCCAGTCCTGCTTCGCGAGGTTGTCGGCGAGCTGGCTGTTCGGCAACGGCGTCGCCTGGAGGCAGGCGTCGGCGCAGGCCTGGTCGAGCGCGACGGGGTCGAACGAGGCGAACATGCCGATGTCCGGCAGGATGGCGGCGTCGTTCTCGCCGTGGCAGTCGCAGTTCGGCGAGATATCGCGCGCGATGTTGATGTGGAAGCAGGGACGGTCCTGGCAGACTGCCTGCGCGTATTCCGCCATCTTGCGGTCGAGGAGGTCGCCGGCATCCCACTGCTCGTTGCGGATCGCGTCGAAGCCGCAGGCGCCGATGCAGCGGCCGCAGCCCTTGCAGAGGTCCTTGTGGATGTGCGCCTTGTTGTTTTCATAGGTGATGGCATCGGAGCCGCATTCCTTCGCGCACTTGCGGCAGCCGCGGCAGAGCTCCTCATCGACGATGCACTTGCCCGAGGAGTGCTGCTCCATCTTGCCCGCGCGGCTGCCGCAGCCCATGCCGATGTTCTTGAGCGCGCCGCCGAAGCCTGTCGCCTCATGCCCCTTGAAATGGGCGAGGCTGATGAAGACGTCGGCGTCCATGACGGCGCGGCCGATTTTCGCTTCCTTGATGTACTCGCCGTTCTTCACAGGGACCGCGACGTCATCCGTGCCCTTGAGCCCGTCGCCGATGATGATCTGGCAGCCCGTTGTGATCGTGTTGAAGCCGTTGAGGTTCGCGCAGTCCATGTGCTCGAGCGCGTGCTTGCGGCTGCCGGGGTAGAGCGTGTTGCAGTCCGTGAGGAACGGGCGGCCCCCCTGCGCCTTCACGAGATCGGCGACGGTCTTCGCGTACTGCGGGCGCAGGTAGGCGAGGTTGCCGAGCTCGCCGAAATGCATCTTGATGGCGACGAATTTGTTCTCCATGTCGATGTCCTTGATGCCCGCGGCCAGGCAGAGGCGTTTCAGCTTCTCCTGGATGCTCGTGCCGACGGGGCAGCGGAAATCCGTGAAGTAGACTTTCGATTTGCTCATTTGTTTCTCCTCCTGAGTTGATGATAGCCGTTTCCTTCATTATATCAATTCTCGCTGGAAAACGGGAGGAAATATTTCGCCGGGGGAATCGCTGGCGCGGCGGCTGCTGGCCGTGCGTGTCGCTGAAGTAAGGACAATATAATGAACAGTCTTTTACAGAAAGACAATTTATCTGAAAATCCTTGGATTTGCCAGGAATGGAAGATACCGTCCTCTTCATACGCACAAAAGATTGAAAAATACTTGAAAAAACAGATACCGTATTGTATACTAAGGCGTGTTATGTTTACGGAATGTTTCGGAAGGAGTTGTTTCCTTTGCTGAAGGGAATCATCAAGAAGTATCAGGAGACGGCGCTCATCCAGCTTATCATCGTGGGGCTGGTGCTCGGCATCCTCGTCGCGGTTTTTGCGCCGCAGGCGGTGCCGGCGGTCGCCATCCTCGGCGATCTCTTTGTGCGCGCGCTCAAGGGCGTGGCGCCGCTGCTCGTCTTCATCCTCGTCATGAATGCGATGGCGCAGAAGACGGAGGACGCGGGCGCGCAGATGAAGCCAATCGTGAAGCTCTATGTGTTCGCGACGTTCTTCGCCTCGGTCGTTGCGGTCGGCTACTCGTTCGCGTTCCCGACGGAGCTCACGCTCCAGGTGGCGGACGCGAAGGTCGCGCCGCCGTCTGGCATCCTCGAGGTCCTGCACAATCTCGTGCTGAGCGTCGTCGATAACCCGGTCAACGCGCTCGTGAAGGCGAACTACATCGGCATCCTTGCCTGGGCGGCGCTCGCAGGCGTCGCACTCCAGCGCGCGGGCGAGACGACGAAGACGGCGCTCGCGGATCTCGCGCGCATGATCACGCAGATCGTGCAGTGGGTCATCCGGTTCGCGCCGTTCGGCATCTTCGGCCTCGTCGCGAACGCCATCGGCACGAACGGGCTCGGTGCGCTGCTCGGCTACGCGCAGCTGCTCGCTGTGCTGCTCGCGTCGTTCTTCTCCGTCGCGCTCATCATGAACCCGCTCATCGTCTATTTCCATATCCGCAGGAATCCCTATCCGCTCGTCTGGACGACGCTCAAGGAGAGCGGCATCTACGCCTTTTTCACGCGTAGCTCGGCGGCGAACATCCCGGTCAATATGTCGCTGTGCAAGCGGCTCGGGCTCAATGAGGATGTCTATTCCATCTCCATCCCGCTCGGCGCGACGATCAACATGAGCGGCGCGGCCATCACGATCGCCGTGCTCTCGCTCGCGGCGGCGCATACGCTCGGCGTCGCGGTCGACCTGCCGACGGCGCTGCTCCTCTGCATCGTCTCGACGCTCGGCGCCTGCGGTGCGTCCGGCGTCGCGGGCGGCTCGCTGCTCCTGATCCCCGTGGCGTGCTCCTCGTTCGGCATCAGCAACGACATCGCGATGCAGGTCGTCGGCGTGGGCTTCATCATCGGCGTGCTCCAGGATGCCTGCGAGACGGCACTCAACAGCTCGACGGACGTGCTTTTCACCGCGACGGCGGAGTTCGCCCAGCGCGCGAAGGAAGGAACGCTCACGGCAGACGATCTCGTACCTTCCGCTCGAGAGCAGTAAACAATCTTTCCCACTCTATAGTAGAAAATCTAAAAGAATTCTTTCTTGAAAACTCTTCTCTTGGTGCTACAATAGCAGGGGAAGAGTTTTCTTTTATCGAAATGCCATATGGCGAGTGGACTAACTGCAAGGGGCGATGCGCGATGTCCGCAAAGTAGACGTTTGCGCATGTAGTTTACGACGAAAGTCTCATCTGTGGGCATTGCGCGATCTGGATCTCATATGGGGAGAGACGAGACGGCGTTGCCATGGCAGGAAATGTGTGATGGGATTGGCACGCTGCGAATGCATGCGTGCGCTTTTTGAGGGGGCACTGATTTGGGAGAGGAAAGGGAGCAAGCGGAGGAGCTGCGCGCCGCCTATCGCGAGGGGAGAACCTCTGATTTTTATATCGGCTGCGAGCGTCTGGTTAATCGCGCCATCAGCACGGCGTTCATGAAAGAGGAGCCGGAGGATTCCATCCGCAGCATCCTCGAATTTATCGGTGAGACGCTGGTGTGTGATCGTGCGTATATCTTTGAGTTTACACGCTCGAACCAGCTCAACAATACGTATGAGTGGTGCGCACCGGGTGTCCGGCCTGTCATCGGCATGCTGCAGGATGTCAGCCTCGAGGTCTATGCGCCGTACTGGTTGCCGCGGTTCCTGCGCCATGAGTATATCATGATCCCTGATCGGGATATTCCCGATATGGAGGCCTATGCCGCTGTGGATCCGCCGATGTACCGGCTGCTCCGGGCGCAGAATATCCATACGTTGCTCGCGGCGCCTGTCTATCTTGAGAAGAAGTTCATAGGCTTTGTCGGCGTGGACAATCCGCCGCCGGAGGCCGTAATGCCCGTGGTGACGCTCTTTCAGATGCTCACCTCGATCATCGGCGTCCTGCTGCGCCATCGCAACAACCAGCAGCGGCTTCAGAAGCTGGCCTACTGCGACCAGCTGACAGGCGTGGGCAACCGCAGTGCCTGGACGCGCTATCTGGCGCATCTCGACCGGCAGAAGCCCGTCGGACTGATCTTCGGCGATCTCAACGGGCTCAAGCAGATGAACGACACGTTCGGCCACGAGGGCGGCGACCTGATGATTTGTCAGGCGGCGCAGGCCATGCAGGACTTTGTCGGGGAGCGCGGCAAAGTCTTCCGTATGGGCGGCGACGAGTTTCTCATCATCTACGCAGATATCGGGCGTGAGGCCTTCCAGCAAGAGGCAGCGCGCCTCAAGGCGAGCCTCCGGGCGCAGGATGTCAACATTTCTCTTGGAATCGTCTGGCATGAGAATGCTCTGCAAAATTTCGACGTGCTCGTCACGGAGGCGGACTTCGCGATGTACCGGAAGAAAGAGGCGTACCATCAGCGCCAGCGCTGCCGCATCTGCTCCATCGTGGAAGATCAGAAAAAATCAGAGAACTTCTGAAAAAGTGCTTGACTTCATTGCCTTAGATGCGTATAATATATTTTGTCAGTCAGCGCGGGGGCTTCCCCCGATGCGGTGGATGCGGAAATAGCTCAGTGGTAGAGCACCACCTTGCCAAGGTGGGGGTCGCGAGTTCGAGTCTCGTTTTCCGCTCCAGATGCGGAAATAGCTCAGTGGTAGAGCACCACCTTGCCAAGGTGGGGGTCGCGAGTTCGAGTCTCGTTTTCCGCTCCATACAGCTTGCAGGTTTCTATGGAGTTTGGGCCTATAGCTCAGTTGGTTAGAGCAACCGGCTCATAACCGGTCGGTCCTTGGTTCGAGTCCAAGTGGGCCCACCAATTTATAGAAGCTTACATATATAATATGACTCAGTAGCTCAGCTGGATTAGAGTATTTGACTACGAATCAAAGGGTCGGGGGTTCGAATCCCTCCTGGGTCACCATTTGTGGGTAGGTGCCCGAGTGGTTAAAGGGAACAGACTGTAAATCTGTCATCTTCGGATTACGATGGTTCGAATCCATCCCTGCCCACCACGAATGTCAAGCGTCGCAGTTTGCGGCGCTTTTTTAGTGCGCGAAACGCGGCCCGTGACGCAGCGGACGGTGCGTCTGGCGGCAAGTTGGAGAGCAGCGCGGCTGGCGGACGGAGCGGGCGACATTGCCCTGGGGCAGCGTGATGAGCGCTGGCCGCTCAACGTGCACGGGAGCAGCAGACGGCAGGACGAAGGAAAGAGCCTCGAGGCGGCGCGGGCGGCGCATGTCTCGAGGCTCTTTGCAGTTCTTCCTAAGGAACCACTGATTTACAGAGAAGCCGCGCATTCATTTAACCTTCCACTCAAGAGTAAGTGGTAAAATCCTTGCATTCATCAGTGGTTCCCTAAGTATGGTGCTGGTGTCAATCCTTGACGCGGCAGGAGAAGGTCTCGCCGTTGGCGCTGCGCCCCGCGGCGTGCTTGCCCTCGAAGAGGGCTTCGCTCATCTTCCGCATGAGCTCGTCCTGTTCCTTGGCGGCGGAGAAGATGACGGCGCTGCCACCCTCTGGCGTCTCGCCGTCTACAGGCGTGATGGCGAGCTGGAGACGGTGGTCCTTATCGCGGCGGAAGGAGTGGCGCAGTTTCGTGTGCAGCCATTCCGCGATGAGCTCGATGCCCTGGAACGAGGCTTTCTTGTTGTATGCGCCGTAGGCTTTCGCGGCGATTTCCGCGGCGCGCGCCTTGTCGTCGGTGACGCCGAGGAGGGAGAATTCGGAGCTGTCGTTTTCCGTGACGAGCTGCGTGACGATGTAATGCATGGTGAGGTTCCTTTCTGTGATCTGTGGATTGTGATTTGAGGGATGGAGGCCGCTGCGCTGTGTGCCGTGTGCCGTAGGCCGTATGGCGGTATCTTCTCAGCCAGCGCAGCGCGGCGCCGCATTTGCATGAAATATGCCAGTTGTGCGCCGCCTCGCGTCAACTGGCATAGGATTTGTTACCGAACTGGGCCTTTTTCCCGCCGCGTCTTCGCTGTAGAATAGCGGAAAAGGAGTGATGAACTATGGTAAATTCTGATATCGTGACCAGGCGGCAGGCATTCTCCGCGCGGGAGCTCTGTGTGACGGCCGTGATGACGGCGCTCGTTTTCCTCGCGACGTTTGTGCCGCGCATCCCGATCCCCCTCGGCTACGCGCATCTCGGGGATGCGGTGATCTTCCTCCTCGCGCTCTTGCTTGGGCGGCGCGAGGCGCTCATCGCGGCCTGCCTCGGCTCCGCGCTCTCCGATGTGATGGGCGGCTTCTTCCCCTGGGTCGTGCCGACGCTCTTCATCAAGTTCTGGATGGCGGAGATCGTCTGGCATCTGGCGGGACGCACCCACGCGGGGCTCGCGCGGACGGCGGCAGCGTTCCTGCTGTCCTCGCTCTGGATGGCGGCGGCTTACACGGCGTTCGGCGCGCTGCTCTACGCGAGCGTCGCGGCGGGACTCGCCTCAGCACCGGGCCTGCTCATGGAGGGACTCGTCAACACGGCGGCCGCGCTGCTCGTGCTGCCAGCTCTGCGGCGTCTGCGCCGTGACTGAGGCGCACCGCACACACACGCTCCTCGGGCCATGGCGCGGGGAGCGTCATTTCTTTTCCTTTTGTTCCTTCGACCGTCCCTTGGCGGCCTTTTCTTTTGCCTTGGCTTTGTCGTCGCGCTTCTTCTGCTGCTCGTAGCGCGCGTAGTCGACGCCCATGCTGAGGAATTTGTGCTTGATGCTCATGATGGGGTGCTTGAGGTACATGCGGCCGCGGTTGCTGTTCATGATGGTGAGGAACTCGCGCGCCTGGCGCTCGCCGAAGCACTGCGCCGTGAACTCGCAGCGGTCGCAGATGGGCTTCGTGATGCCGTAGCGGCAGCGGTTCATGCGCGTCATGACGGTTGCGAGCAGCGCCGTGCACTTCGGGCAGAGCTTGTCGCCCGTGGTGCCGTGATGGGCATGGCAGTAGACGGCGAAGGTCTTCTTGATGGAATTCTTTTCCTTTGGAATGTTGTTCTTTATCTCGACGGGTTTTTTCTTCGGCAGAAATTTCGATAAGAAGCTCATAAGAATCATCCTTTGCATAGTATCGGCGGCGCTCGGTGAGAGCGGCGCCTTTTCACTTCGCGAAAAATACGCTACAATATATTCTAAGTGTTTTAGTATAGAAAAGCAAGCGACGCGCGGACAATCGCCGGCGCGCCTGGAAAGGAGGCGGAGACATGCGGGGGATTTCGACGCTTCTCGTGCTGGCGCTCGTCATTTTCGCGGCGTACGCGAAGACGCAGGAACAGGGCGGGACGCCGTTCTTCCAGTCGGGAGACGGCAAGCTCATCCTCATCGCGCTCGCGGCGTTCGTCGTGCTCATCGGTGTGGCGAACTGGCTGCGGCTGCGGCAGCAGAGGAAATGAATCAAAGCTGTGGATAACTCGCTGAAAAAAGCGGAGGTTATCCACTTTTTCTTTGTGTTAGTCTGTGGATATGGGGATAGTTTTGTGGATAAGGAGAGATGTCTTCCTGGGAGTGCCGTTGCTGGAAACGCAGACTGCGGAGATCGATTCCTGAGACAGCGGTGCGCATATTGGCGGGGCTGCGGCTCGTTTCCGCGGGGAGACGCATGGCTGTGTGATGGCTTTTCCTGCGCCTTCTGGCTGTGACATACCTGTGGATAACTTTTCTTTTGCGCGGCGGTGCGGATGATTGCACCGCGGGCGCTTTTAGGGTAGAATAGGAAAAGATACTCGGGGGAAGCAGGGAGGCCGGACATGGCAGTAAATGAGCAACTAGAGGCATTGTCGGAGTCGTCGCTCGGGGAGGGCGCGCTGAAGAAGATCCTGAGCAATACGATTGAGACGATCGAGGATAATAAGACGCAGATTTTCGGCATCTATGAGACGGCGAAGGACGAGGTCGCGCAGAGTCGCAAGGTGCTCGAGGATCTGAAGTTCCAGGCGCGGCAGACGATCGAGCGCGTGGATGCCCTCGCGGTGCAGGAGCAGCAGGCGAAGCAGGAGCTCGTCACGGTGAGCTCGAATTTCAGTGATTACTCGGAGGAGCGCATCAAGGAGCGATATGACGCGGTCAAGGAGGTGCAGGTCGCGCTCGCGGTCGAGCGGGACAAGGAGAAGAGCCTGCGCGAGCAGCGGGATAAGCTCGAGCTGCGTCTGCGCCGCCTCATGGTGATGCTGCAGCAGGCAGAGCATCTGGCACTCGCGATCGGTTCGGTGCTCAGCTATCTCTCGACGCAGGTGTCGGGCGTGCTTTGGAAGATGGAGGCGGTGCAGAAGGACAAGCTCGTGGGCGCACGCATCATCAAGGCGGTCGAGGAGGAGCGCTACCGCATGTCGCGGGAGCTCCACGATGGGCCGGCGCAGGATCTCGCGAATCTCATCTTCCAGACGAGCATCTGCGAGAAGCTCGTGGACTATGATCCGGAGGAAGCGAAGAAGAATCTCCAGGTCATGCGCCAGGAGGTGCGGGATTGCCTGTCCGCGGTGCGCCAGGTGATTTTCGATATGCGGCCGATGGCGCTCGATGACATCGGCCTGGCGGCGGCGCTCCAGCAGCTCGTGAGCAAGCTCGAGGCGCGCGGCGTGGTCGCGGCGGATTTCCAGCTCGATGGCAAGCCGGTGCAGCTCTCGAAGTATGTGGAGATTGCGGCGTTCCGCATCGTGCAGGAGGCGCTCGCGAACGTCGCGCACCACGCGGGCACGAAGATGGCGCGCGTGCGCGTGCTCTACACGAAGACGGCGCTCTCCATCCTCGTGGAGGACAACGGCAAGGGGTTCGATCCCGAGGCGCCGGTTCCCGCTGAGGAACCGATCGGGCGCGAGGACGGCGCGACGGAGGCCGCAGCCGAGGGAGAGGCGCCGCAGCTGCTGCCGGAGACGTCGCATTTCGGCCTCGTGAACATGCAGGAGCGTGCGAAGATCATCGGGGCGGAGTTCAGCGTGACCTCGAAGCCCGGCAAGGGAACGCGCGTGCATCTGCGCATCCCGTATCAGAAGGAGGATGTCGCTGTGCGGCAGAAAAAGGCGACGGGAAAGGCGGGCGAGAAAAAACGCAGATGAGCGGGAAGATCGCAGAGGCGGCTGGCGACCTCGAGAAACGCCAGCGCAGGGCGCCGATACCCGAGGCCATGCGGGCCTATGCGGGAGACGGCGCTCTCGCTTTTCATACGCCGGGACACAAGCAGGGGCTCGGCGCGCACCCGCTGCTCCGGGCGCTCATCACGCCCGAGGGGCTGCGCGAGGAAGTCTCGCTCATGGAGGAGCTCGACGACCTCCACGAGCCGACGATGTGCATCAAGGAGGCGGAGATGCTCGCGGCGGAGCTCTACGGCGCGGATCATGCCTATCTCATGGTGAACGGCACGACGGGCGCGATTCACGCGATGCTGCTCGGCACGCTCTCGCCCGGAGATGTCGTGCTCGTGCCGCGCAACGCGCACCGCTCACTCATCGGCGGGCTCGTGCTCGCGGGCGCGCAGCCCGTCTACCTCCAGCCGGAGTTCGACGCGGTCTACGGCATCCCGATGGGCGTCGCGCCGGAGACGGTGCGGCGGGCGCTCGCGGCGCATCCCGAGGCGCGCGCCGTCGCGCTCGTCTATCCGACGTACTACGGCGTGACGACGGATCTCGCGGCCATCGCGGCGATGGCGCACGCACGCGGCGCGCTGCTGCTCGTCGACGAGGCGCACGGGGCGCATCTGCGCTTTTCTGACGCACTGCCGCCGCAGGCCATCGACTGCGGCGCGGACGCTGCGGCGCAGAGCACGCACAAGCTGCTCGGCGCGATGACGCAGGGCTCGCTGCTCCTCACGCGCGGGCCGCGCATCGACGCGGAGCGCCTGCGGGAGGCGGCGAGCCTGCTCCAGACGACGAGTCCGAACCAGCTGCTCATGGCGTCTATCGACATCGCGCGCCTGCAGATGGCCGAGCAGGGCCGCGCGCTCGTCGGCCGCGCCGTGCGCCTCGCGGGGGATCTGCGCCGCGCGGTGCGCGAGATCCCGGGGCTCGAGACATTCGACGCGGCGGCGATGACGCGGCCGGGCGCGAGCGGCCTCGATGTCACGAAGGTGACGGTCAGCGTGCGCGGCCTCGGCCTCACGGGCGTGGAGGCCGAGCAGCTCCTGCGCCATACTTACAAGGTGCAGTGCGAGCTCTCCGACGCGGAGAACCTGCTCTTCATCATCTCCTACGCGGATACGGAGCGCGAGGTCGCGCGCCTCGCGGAGGCGCTCCGCGCGCTCGCGCGGGAGCACGCGCGGACGCCTGGGCAGCGCGAGATGCCCGCGCTGCCGCCTGTGCCGGAGACGGCCTGCGCGCCGCGCGCGGCCTTTTTCGCGGCGAAGGAGCGCGTGCCATTCGACAAGGCTGCGGGCCGCATCGCGGCGGAGCAGGTGATGTTCTACCCGCCGGGCGTGCCGCTCCTCGCGCCGGGCGACCGCGTGCGCCAGGCGGCCATCGACTACATCCGCGCGATGCAGCGCGCCGGACGCAAGGTCGTCGGCCCGGAGGATCCGCAGCTGCGGACATTGAAGGTATTGAGAGAGGAACGAGAACGGATATGACGAAAGGAAAGCTCATCATCATCGAGGCCGGCGACGGCAGCGGCAAGGCGACGCAGACGCGGGAGCTCTGCGCGCATCTCGAGCGCGAGGGGCGGCGCGTGCACCGCGTCTCGTTCCCCGACTACGCGTCGGAGTCCTCGGCGCTCGTGCGCATGTATCTATCCGGCGCGTTCGGCGGCCACGCGGACGACGTCAATCCCTACGCCGCCTCGGCGTTTTTCGCCGTCGACCGCTACGCCTCGTACCGCACGACATGGAAGAAATGGCACGACGCGGGGGACATCATCCTCGCGGATCGCTACACGACGTCGAACATGGTGCACCAGGCAGTGAAGATCCGCAGCGCGCGGGAGCGCGAGGCGTTCCTCGACTGGCTCTACGACTTCGAGTTCCGGAAGATGGGCCTGCCCGTGCCGGACGCTGTCGTCTTCCTCGACATGGCGCCGGAGGTCGCCGACCGGCTCATCGCCGCGCGCGCCGCCAAGACGGGCGCGCAGGAGGACATCCACGAGCGGGACAAGGAGTACCTCGCTCGCTGCCACGCGGCGTATCTCGCGCTCGCGGAGAAATATGGCTGGGTGCGCATCCCGTGCAGCGAGGGCAGCGCGCCCCGTCCCGTCGCGGCCATCCACGAGGACGTCTGGCGCGCGCTCGCGCCCGTTCTCGGCAATCAGGAGGAAACGAAATGATCAAAGAAGTTCTCGTCGTCGAGGGCAAGATGGACGTCGTCGCCATCGGCAAGGCCGTGGAGGCGGACTGCATCATCACGGGCGGCTTCAGCCTGAAGCCGAAGACGCTCGACGACATCGAAAAGGCATACAAGCGGCGCGGCATCATCATCCTCACGGATCCCGACTCCGCGGGGGAGCGCATCCGCAAATTCCTCGCGAAGCGGTTCCCGGACGCGAAGCACGCGTTCATCCCCGTCGAGGAGGCGACGGCGCATGACGACATCGGCGTCGAGCAGGCGCAGCCGCCCGCCATCCGCGCGGCGCTCGCGCGCGTGCATACGCTCTCGTTCGAGCCGACGGAGGAGTTTGCCGGTGCCGACCTCATCGCGGCGGGGCTCACGGGCACGCCGGACGCCGCCGCGCGCCGCGCGCGCCTCGGCGCCGCGCTCGGGCTCGGCTTTGCGAACGCGAAGACGTTCCTCAAGCGGCTCAACCACTACGGCGTCACGCGCGCGGAGTTCCAGGAGGCGCTCGCCGCGCTCGAGAAGGGAGAAAACGCATGAACGAAGAAGACGAGAAGCTGCTCCATCCGACCATCGCGAGCCGCGCGGTCACGCAGCATATATTGAAGGCCTTCGGCCTGCACGCGAGCAAGAAGCTCGGACAGAACTTCCTCATCGACGCGGGCATCGTGCGCGGCATCGTCGAGGCGGCCGAGGTGCAGCCGGGCGACCGTGTGCTCGAGATCGGCCCGGGCATCGGCACGCTCACGCAGGGACTTGCGGAGGCCGGCGCTGACGTGCGTGCCGTCGAGCTCGACAAGAAGCTCCCCGCCGTGCTCGCCGAGACGCTCAAGGGCTACGACAACGTCCGCATCATCCCCGGCGATATCTTAAAGACCGACATCCGCGCCGTCATGGGCGAGGGGCCGTTCAAGGTCGCGGCGAACCTGCCCTACTACATCACGACGCCCATCCTGCTCTCGCTGCTCGAGCAGCACCTGCCCATCACGCACCTCGTGACGATGGTGCAGAAAGAGGTCGCGGAGCGCATGATCGCAAAGCCCGGCTCGAAGGCGTACGGCGCGCTCTCCGTCGCCGTGCAGTATTACACGGAGCCTGCCATCGTGCTCGACGTGCCGCCGCGCTCCTTCATCCCCGCGCCGGAGGTCGACAGCTGCGTCATCGCCTGCCGCGTGCGCGAGACGCCGGCCGTCGCGGTGCGCGAGGAGAAGCTCTTCTTCCGCGTCGTGCGCGCCGCGTTCGGACAGCGGCGCAAGACGCTCGCGAACGCGCTCAAGGGAGGCGGCTTCCCCAAGGAGCAGGTGCGCGACGCGATGGAGCGCGCCGGCATCGATCCCCTGCGGCGCGGCGAGACGCTCTCGCTCGCGGAGTTCGCGGCGCTCGCAGACGCGTTCGCAGACCTTGGCGCGCGCTGAGGACGCAGCGGAGAAAACGCTTCCTTGAGTATACATGCGGAAAGCATTGCCTGTATAACAATTTTGTTATACAATAACAACTGATTTTGATTTCCAAAAGGAATCACGGCTGCGGCCGTGGTTTTCTGATTTCCGAAAGAAAGCAGGCATCATCTATGGCACAAACAGCATGGTCCATCCTGCCGCCGGTCATCACGATCGCCCTCGCCCTCTGGACGAAGGAGGTCTACATGTCGCTCATCATCGGCATCTTCTCGGGGGCGCTGCTCTTCACGGGCGGCAATGTCCTCGAGGCGATCCTCACGATGTTCGCGGTCATGGAGGACAAGGTCGGCGGCAACGTCAACATCCTCGTGTTCCTCGTCATCCTCGGCATCCTCGTCGCGGCAATCACGCGCTCGGGCGCGACGCGCGCCTACGGGGAGTGGGCGGTGCGCACGATCCGCGGCAAGCGCAGCGCCTCGCTCGTGACGGCACTGCTCGGCATCGTCATCTTCATCGACGACTATTTCAACTGCCTGACGGTCGGCACGGTCATGCGCCCCGTCACGGACAAGTTCAAGATCGCGCGCACGAAGCTCGCCTACATCATCGACGCGACGGCGGCGCCGGTCTGCATCATCGCGCCGGTGTCGAGCTGGGCGGCGGCCGTCGGCTCCTCGCTGCCGGAGGACAGCACGATCGACGGGTTCAGCCTGTTCCTCCAGACGATCCCGTTCAATCTCTACGCGTGGCTCACGCTCCTCTTCATGCTCTTCATCATCTGGACGGGGCGTGACTACGCGGCGATGGGGCGCTCGGTGCGCGAGAACGCGGCGCATTTCTTCATCCCGCCGGAGTACCAGGACGCGGATGATGACGAGGATACCGCGGGCCAGACGCCGGGCAAGGGGAGGATCTACGACCTCCTGCTGCCGCTCATCGTGCTCATCTCGGCCTGCGTGTTCGGCATGCTCTACACGGGCGGCATCTACGACGGCAAGGGCGTGCAGGAGGCGTTCGCGAACTGCGACTCCGCGAAATCGCTCGTGCTCGGCTCGTTCATCGCGTTCGTCTTCACGGGGCTTCTTTACCTGCCGCGCCGCGTCGTGACGTTCAACCAGTTCTGCGCCTGCTTTGGCAAGGGATTCAAGGCGATGGTGCCCGCCATCTTCATCCTCTGCCTTGCCTGGACGCTCTCTGGCATCTGCTCGGATAAATACCTGAACCTCGGCGGCTACGTCGGCGCGCTCGTCAGTGCCCATGCCTCCGTCATCACGTTCCTGCCGCCGATCTTTTTCCTCGTCGCGCTCGGCCTCGCTTTTGCGACGGGCACGAGCTGGGGCACGTTCGGCATCCTCATCCCGATCGCGATGGCCGTCGTCGGCACGGAGAACGCGAACCTGCTCGTGCTCTGCGTGACGGCGGTGCTCTCAGGCGCCGTGGGCGGCGACCATGCCTCGCCGATCTCCGATACGACGATCCTCGCGTCCGCGGGCGCGCAGTGCCACCATCTCGACCACGTGAGCACGCAGCTGCCGTACGTCATCACGGTCGGCTCGTGCTGCCTCGCCGGCTACATCGTCGACGGTCTCACGCAGAACGGCTGGCTCGGCCTCGCGACAGCGCTCGTCTGCCTCGCGGCGGTGATGCTCACGATCCGCGCGAAGGTTCCCGTGGTGGATGACTGATGCTCGCGAAGGAAAAGGCCGCTGCGGCGCTCGCGGCCATCGAAGCCTGCTGCGGTCACTGCACCTACTGCTCGCCGGACTGCCCCGTCGCCATCGCCCGCCGCGCCATGCGCGGCCTCTATGACGACCTCGTCGCGGCGGAGGAGCAGCAGGAGAGGCCGGAGGAGCGCTGAGGCGGACGCTTCCAGAGCCACTTTCGCAGCCGCAAGCGCGCAAAACCATGAATACAGCAACGAGCGGGCGTACCACCTGATTGGTACGCCCGCTCGTTTATTCATTTAGGGAGCTCTGGGGAAATGAGGCGTTTCCTCAGAGCTTGCCAAACTTCGGCACGGTGAGAGACTCGTGGTCGGCCTTGGCCTTCTGGATCATGATCTTGAGGCGTTCGATGTTCTTTTTGTGGCGGTCGATGGCGAAGCCGATGCGGATGTGCTCCTCCTCGGTGAAATCGCCGCTGTCGTAGGCCTGCTGAATGCGGCCGAGGCGTTCCTCGACCTCCTTGAGCTCGTCGGTGAGCAGGATCTCCTCCTGCAGCGCGAAGCCGTAGACGGCGCGCAGCTGATCCTTGACGTAGGCGGCGTAGCCCGGCTCGCCGGATGCCTTCTCGAGGCGCTGCGCGACGCGGTAGATGATGTCGTAGGGGCTTTCGCCGCTGTGGATCATGTTGAGGATCTCCATCTTCATCTGCTGCTCGCGGCCGTGCGGCTGCGTGATGAGCGGGTTGAGCCCCTCGGTTCCCTGCGGGGCTTGGTTCGTTTCCGGTTCTTCGTTCATGGGATGCTCCTTTCAGAGAGAGGTCTTTTCGTGATGGGCAGGCGCGGTCTGTACCGTGGGGCACGCCTGCCGCGCGCAGTCGCTCCGTTGCGACAGAGGGGCGGCGCGGGCTATGCGGGCGGACGGTGCTCCTCCGCCGCGAGGCTTGCCTCGAAGCGCTCGACGGCGAAGGCGAGCAGGTAGGCGAAGCGCTCCGCCGCGTCCGTGAGCTCGGCGTGCGTGAGCTCCTTCACCTTGCGGATGCGGTAGCCTGCGGTGTTGCGGTGCGTGTAGGTGCGCGCGGCGGTCTGGGCGAGGCTGCCGCCCGTGAGGAGGTAGTGGCGGAGCGTCTCGGCGAGGCGCGCATGGTGCGCGGCGTCGTAGCGGTGCAGCGCGCCGAGGTGCTCCTCGGCGTAGGCGCGCTGCAGCGCGCGGTCGGGATGCGTGAAGAGCAGGCGGTAGACGCCGAGCGCGCGGAAGGGCAGCAGCGCCGGCATAGTCGGCTCTGGCGGCGGCGCCTGTGCCGCGCCCGCTGTGCAGAGTCCCGTGCGCGCGGCGATGAGGGCGGCGCGCGCCTCACGATAGGCGGCGGGCAGGGCCGCGAGGTCGGTGTGCGGATCGCTCTCGCCGCCCAGGAGCGCAGGGTGCGGCGCTGCGGCAGCGAGCGCGGCGAGCGGCAGATCCTCCGTTTCCTGCGTCTCTGGCAGCTCGCGCAGGAGCAGCGGTGCCCCGTGGAAGAAGAAGAGCTGCAGCGGCAGCCCTGCCAGCGCGCGCCGCCAGCGGCGGCTGAGATCCGCGTCCTCCGGCGGCGCGAGGGGCGCGCCGAGATCGAAGACCGTGAGGGCGAAGCGCCGCGGGTGGAAGCCGCGCTCCGTGAGCTCCCGGAGCGCGGCGAGCTGGCGTCCCGTGAGCAGCACGGGCCGGCCGCTCGCGCCGGGGTAGAGCGGCAGCACCGTCTCGCCCGCGGGCGGCTCGGGCGCGGCGGCGTCGTCGAGCAGCGCACAGAGCAGCTGTTCCGTGCGGCGCTCCTTCTGCGCCTGCTCCATGAGCAGCGCACAGACCTCCTGCATGAGGTCTGCGATATGCGTCTGCCACGGCATGAGGAGCAGGGGGAACGAGTGCTCCTCGCAGAACGCGCGCACCTCGTCCGTGATGTCGCTCTCGCGCAGATATTTCCCCGTGTTGAGGATGAGCGCCGCCGCCTGACGGCCCTCGAGCGCGCGCACGAAATCGCGCAGCCAGTGCTCCTGCAGGGCCGCGAGCCCCGTGGTGATGACGAGCTCGCCGCCGCGCAGGAAACCGGCGTTGCCGATGTCCTCGAGCAGGCACGCCCAGGTGAACTCGTGCGCAATGCCGCCGCGCCCCGCGAGCAGGCGCAGGCCGTAGCGCGCACGCGCCGCCTGGAGAAAGGTCTGCAGCTGGATGGCCATGATGATCCCTCCTTGCGTCGATTATACAATATCTGTGCCAGCAGCACAAATGCATACAGGAAAATCAGGCTCTCAGCCCGTGGCAGCTGCCGTTTTTTCGTGCTAAGATAAAAGCATCCCAAGGGAAGTACGAAAAAACCGTACTCCCGCAAGAAGGTATATGCAAAAGGTGATACGGCAAAGGCGCCGCGTGGAGCGGCCCGCCGTATCACCTTTTTTATGCTGCGCGGCGTACAGCCGATGGAGATTCCCGGAGCAGGTTCTCTGGGAGAGATGAAGGAGGAATCATCATGCTCAGAGATGCATTGCCGGAAATCCATACGAAGCTCCCTGGACCGAAGTCCGCTGCCGTGATTGCCCGCCGCGAGGCCGTCGTGCCGAGCGCGATCCACTGCGGCTACCCCGTCGTGATGAAGCGCGCGGAGGGCGCGATCATCGAGGATCTCGACGGCAATCATTTCCTCGACTGGATCGGCGGCGTCGGCGTCCTCAACATCGGGCACTGCCATCCCGAGGTCGTCGCGGCCGTCAAGGAGCAGGCGGATAAATATTTCCACGGCATGTTCAACGTCGTGACGCACGAGGGCTATGTGAGCCTCGCGGAGAAGCTCTGCGAGATCGCACCCGTGCGCGGCGCGAAGAAGCGCGCGTATTTCACGAACAGCGGCGCCGAGGCGGATGAGAACGCGGTCAAGATCGCCAAGGCGTTCACGAAGCGCCCGAACATCATCGTATTCTCCGGCGCGTTCCACGGCCGCACGCTGCTCACGATGTCCATGACGTCGAAGAAAGCCTACGCCGTCGGCATGGGCCCGTTCCCTGACGGCGTCTACCGCGCGGAGTTCCCCTATCTCTACCGCCGTCCGACGGGCATGCCGGAGGAGGCCGCCATCGACTACTACGTCGAGAAATTTCAGGAGGTCTTCGAGAACGCGAGCCCCGCGGCGTACGTCGCGGCCGTCGTCGTTGAGCCGCTGCAGGGCGAGGGCGGCTTCATCCCCGCGCCGCTTCCCTGGATCAAGGCCATCCGCAAGATCTGCGATGAGCACGGCATCCTGCTCATCGCGGACGAGGTGCAGTCCGGCTTCTGCCGCACGGGCCGCATGTTCGCCTCCGAGTATTGGAAGGAAGCGGGCGTCGAGCCGGACATCATTGCGACGGCGAAATCCATTGCGGCCGGCGTGCCGCTCTCGGCCATCGTCGCGCGCGACGAGATCATGGAGTCCGTGCCGGGCGGCGTCATCGGCGGCACGTTCGGCGGCAACGCGCTCGCCTGCGCGGCCTCGCTCAAGACCATCGAGATCATGGAGCGTGATCACCTCGCCGACCGCTCCCTTGCCATCGGCGAGAAGGTCATGGCGCGCTACAAGGAATGGCTCGCGAAATACGACTGCGTCGGCGATGTGCGCGGCCTCGGCGGCATGATCGGCATCGAGTTCGTCGAGGACAAGGCGTCGAAGAAACCGGCCAAGGCCCTCACGGGCGCCATCATAGCGGAGTGCGCCGCGAACGGCCTGCTCGTCGAGGGCGCCGGCATCTACGGCAACGTCATCCGCTTCCTCGCGCCGCTCGTCATCACCGACGAGCAGCTCGAGGCGGGCCTCAACATCTTCGAGCGCGCCATCAAGACGTGCGCGAAGGTCTGACGGTGGGAAAGGGGCAGCCTATGAAAACCTTCCAGATTGCGCCGGAGATCTGTCTGCTGCATACGGTGGACGAATTTCTCGCGGCGTTCACGCCGGGCGAGGGCGACCTCGTGTTTGCGAGCAGCGGCACGCAGAAGCGCGCCTTCGCCGGGAAGCTCGCGGGCGCGACGGTCATCGACTACCGCGCCTACGGCAGCGGCGAGCCGACCGACCTCATGGTCGAGGGCATCGTCGCCTCCCTCGCGGGCAAGGAATACCGCCGCGTCTTCGCCATCGGCGGCGGCACGATCCTCGACGTCGCGAAGCTCTTCGCGCTCGAGCGCGTCGCGCCCGTCACCGACCTCTTCCAGAAGAAATTCCCCGCCGTGAAGAAGCACCCGCTCATCCTCGTACCGACGACCTGCGGCACGGGCAGCGAGGTCACGAACATCTCCATCCTCGAGCTCACGAAGCTCCACACGAAGATGGGCCTCGCGGACGCGGCGCTCTACGCGGATCAGGCGGTGCTCGTGCCGCCGCTCCTTTCGGGGCTGCCGGATCGCGTCTTCGGCGCGAGCGCCATCGACGCGCTCATCCACTCCGTCGAGTCCTACACCTCGCCGAAGGCGACCGCGTTCTCCCGCCTCTTCTCGTTCAAGGCGATGGACATCCTCATCGAGGGCTTCCTCGCCATCGCGCGCGAGGGCAGCGCCGCGCGCGAGGAACGCCTCGAGGGCTTCCTGCGCGCGAGTACCTACGCGGGCATCGCGTTCGGCAATGCGGGCTGCGCCGCCGTCCACGCGCTGAGCTATCCGCTCGGCGCCGCGCGCCACGTCCCGCACGGCGAGGCGAACGCCGTCATGTTCGCCGCCGTCTACGATGCCTACCGCGCGAAGCGCTACGACGGCCGCCTCCAGAAGCTCACCTGGCACATCGCGAACCTGCTCGGCTGCCAGGAGCAGGAGGCCTTCCCGCGCCTCATGGCGCTCCTCGACAAAATCCTGCCGAGAAAGCCGCTTGCTGCCTACGGCGTCAAGGAA
The DNA here is from genome assembly GCF_000381005.1 of Selenomonas bovis DSM 23594. Classification (GTDB taxonomy): domain Bacteria; phylum Bacillota; class Negativicutes; order Selenomonadales; family Selenomonadaceae; genus Selenomonas_C; species Selenomonas_C bovis. The sequence goes on along the minus strand of NZ_KB908394.1, from coordinate 19,699 downwards.
AGCGACCTCGCCGCCTACACCGACATCGTGATGACGCAGCAGGGCCGCCTCATGGCGAACAACTACGTCCCGCTCACGCGCGACGAAGTCCTCGCCATCTACGAAAAGCTGTATCGCGGGGCATAAGCCAGTCCGCTGGCGTACCCCCGATCACATATCTTTCCTCACAATTTCTGTGTTCCATACGCGAAAGGCCGCAGCCCCATCAAGGGCTGCGGCCTTTCGTCACTCCGTATTCACTGTCCTCTCTGGGAGACAGCCATCCGTGCCAATCTACTGGAAACGTCACGGGCAAGGAGGTTCAGAGCTGCGCCGCGAGCGCATCGCAGAGCGGCAGCAGATCCTCCAGCCGGGCGACCATGCGGTGCTGCTCGGCGAGAGGGGGGAGGGGGATTAAAAAGTCTAAAATATATTCTTTTTTCATGTTATTAATATTTGTTCCTTGAACCGATTTTCGAATATGGTTTCGATAGTATTCTCTTGAAAATATTAATGTTATATATGGAAATATTTTCGTGTAAAACAATCGACAGATACGCAAAAAAGTTCCAATAGAAATATTATCATATTCCTTATACACAAATGCTGGTTTACCGATAACTTTTTTACTTCCTGTAGAAGCTACAATTAATATATCACCTTTTCTAATCAGTTTTTCTGCATCAGAAAAACTCAAAGGAAGAAATACATCATCATCATATAAAGATATATCTGGTGTATTAATATTTCCTCCACGTAAAATACGAAGCCCGTTCGTAGTAATTTGATTTTTTTTATAAGAAGTACCACCTATAACATCTAATAAACTCCCTGGCGCGCTGGAGGATGCTGTTTTTGAGGTCTTGTGCGCGAGCGGCAGCTCGCGCTCGCTGCCTGTTTTGAAATCGTATTCTGCGAAGGCGTCGCCGTTGGAGCTGTAGGCAAAGCTGATGTCGAGCATCTCGGCGTAGGTTTTCGCTTGCTGCATGCCGTAGGAGACGGCGCGCCGGTTCGCCTTGGCATCGACGATGGCCAGCGGTTGGCCCGCGGGCTGTAGAGCACGTAGTCGGCGAATTTCGCCGGTTCGCGCGTCTCCATGTTTCCCTTGATGTTGACGCGTCCTGCCGTGAGAGGCACTTCCATGCGGATGTCCTCCGCCGGCCAGACGCGCTCGATTGCCGGCGTGATGTAACGGTGCTTGATGTCTTCCTCTGAGAGTGAGGATTTCCTTGTCGCCATGTCGTCACCACCCAACTTTTGTATTTGCTTTCATTATAATATTTTTCTCAGCCGGCCGTCAGCCGGTCTGAGAAAATGGGAGCGCTGCGCATCTCGCCGCTGCGCGGAAAAGGAGACAGAAAGCCCGCTGCCGGATGGAACGGATCTTCCATCCGGCAGCGGGCTTTCTGGGCTGCGGCGGGCAGCGGATTCCCCGGCAGCCGCCGGCTGTTGTTTCCGATGGACTGTGGAGTTTATTGCATGACGATATGCTTGCCGCCGAGGAAACGCGGCTGCCAGTAGGCGTTGGAGAGGGCGTCGATGCGGACGCCCTTGCTGGAACTCGCGTGGATGAACTGGCCGCCGCCGAGGTAGATGCCGCAGTGGGAGGGGCCAGGCTCATAGGTCGTGAAGAATACGAGGTCGCCGGGCTCGAGCTGGTTCGTGCTCATCGTGCGGAGACCGAGCTTGTACTGGTCGTCAGCGAGGCGCGGGATGGAGATGCCGTTCTGGGCGAAGACGTACTGGAGGTAGCCGGAGCAGTCGAAGGCTTTCGGTGTCGTGCCGCCGAACTGATAGGGCGTGCCGATGTAGTTCTTGGCGGTCTTGATGACGGCGCTGACTTTGCTGCGTGGCAGGATGGGGACATTGTTCGGCGCGAGCGGCGCTTTGATCGCAGGCATCTTTTGCGCGGGCGGCTGGACGTTCGCGCCCCAGGGGCGTTTCTTCGCCGTCTTGAGCGCGCGCCAGGTGGCGGCGTTGACGATGCCGGTGATGCGGATCTTCTGGTCGCGCTGGAATTCGGCGACGGCGCGCTCGGTGCCGCTGCCGAAGATGCCGTCCGCGCTGCCGCGCAGGTAGCCGATCTCGCTGAGCTTCTGCTGGAGCAGCACGACGTCATGGCCGTGCGAGCCGCTGCGCAGGATGGGCGAGGCTGAGGCGGCCGGGGCGCTGAGCAGCAGCGCGAGGCTGAGGGCGAGGGCTGCTTTCTTGATGTGGCGATGCATGGGAGACTCCTTTCTTTGCGGGGTGCGGCCGGGCGTGTCTGGCGGCGGTGGCTGCCGTTCAGCCGTGCAGGACATGGTCGAGGCCTTGCTGCATGAGGGTGACGACGTGGTCGTCGTCGAGGGAGTAGAAGGCCTCCTTGCCGACTTTGTGGAATTTCACGAGGCGCGCGTTGCGCAGCACGCGGAGCTGATGCGAGATGGCGGACTGGCCCATGCCGAGCGCCTCGGCGATGTCGCAGACACAGAGTTCCTCCTTGTGCGCGAGCAGGGAGAGGAGCTTGATGCGCGTGCGGTCGCCGAGCACCTTGAAAATGTCGGCGAGGCGCAGGCTCGTCTCGTCGTCGGCCTCGTGCAGGCGCGCCATCTCGAGGGCCTCCGGGTGTGTCTTATGGATTTCGCAGAGATCCGCTGGTTCTGTTTTCTTCATCGTGTCTCGTATCCTTTCGCTTCTATCTTTTCTATTATATCATTCTTCCGGCTGAAACTGGAAGTAGAAAATATCTAGGAAAATCGGCGGACACATTTCGTTTCCTGGCATCTCCTGGGATGTTGACGAAATGAGGATGGCAGTGCGTATCTGCACTGTCCTTTCGTTGTCGACAAATCCTCAGCGTAGCTTTGCTACGCCTCCAGTTTGTCTCCTAGAGAGATACAGCGCATCTACGAAAATTCAGGGCACCTCATTTAATCAGCGCTTCCTTAACACTTTTGTTCAGAATTTACACTTGTCAAGACACTGGTATTTTGATATTCTCTTTCTAAAGATATTGTTATGTATGCTCAAGAGAAGCCGATCCTTACGGCCAACCGCGAAACGCTGGCGAGAAAGGACGCTGAGTCCGCAGAAGGGAAGGTGCTGTGCCGGGAGAGTAGGCTGTGTTTGCTACGCCGGAAAAGAGACGGACAGGACGGTATCTATCCCGGTACGAGGAACTCATCGCGAAGAATCGTCTGTTCCTGAAAATCATGGATTTAAGCCGTGCGTCGTATGTGCGGAATCCAAAATCCCACAAGGTTTTGCATTGAGCCTTTTTTTTGCGCTCCGCACAGTTGTTCACACTTGACAAATTGAGGCCGGAAATCCGGCGGCAGAGCGGGTTTGTCTGTTATTGAAAGATAATGATGCGTGAAAAGAAATCATATACTGCTTTGTTCCGTATATGATACAATATGATTCGAAAATTGTATTTGCCGAATAGATGGAATTCTGGTATTCTTTTCTAAAGAAATTGTTATATATGAGCGAGGATGAATAGGACGATTTAGTAAGATAAAAATTTTGGGGGGCTTAATGGGGAGAGTGGGGGAGGAAGATGAAACAGCAAGTACACCGTGATCGGCTGCCGCCCAGTGGATGTCTCGCTCTGGGAGCTCGTGGAGGAGCGGGGCGCGCCGCAGGCAAGTTTCTGTCATTTGATTGAGCGGGCTGTGATGTCCGGCAGGGTCGAGACGACGCTCTTTTTTACAGGGGCCGCATGATGCGGCTTTGGGGGAAGTGTATTTCGCGCGACGCGGCGGGCGATATCCGCAGCGTCGCCATTGTTCTGACGAATGAAAAGGAGGGGAACTGAGATGGAGTGGCTGCGCAGTTTTTTCGGCGTGGAGCGCATGGGGAGTACGCTCGAGCGGGAGTTCATCGCCGGGGCTGCGACGTTTTTCTCGATGTCGTATATCATCGTCATCAATCCGATGCTGCTCGCGCAGGCTGGGATTCCCTACGGCGCGGTGTTTTTCGCGACGATTATTTCCTCGGTGGCCTGTACGCTTTTCATGGGGCTGTTCGCCAATGTGCCATATGTGCTCGCGCCGGGCATGAGCCTCAATTCGTTCGTGGCGCTGACGGTGGTGCTGCTCCTGGGATTCCGCTGGCAGGAGGCGCTGGCGATGGTGTTCCTCTGCGGTCTCGTCAATGTGTTCGTCACGGTGACGCGGCTGCGCCATGCCATCATCGAGGCGATTCCGCTCTATCTGCAAAACGCCATCAGTATGGGCATCGGCGGGTTCATCGCCGTGGCGGGCGTCAGGAATATCAATGTTGCCGTGGACGATGCGAATCGGTTTTTCCTCTTCGCGGGGACGGTCGCGCTGCTCTGCGTGTTCTATGTGCTGCGGCTCAGGGGGCGGATCCTGCTCGGCATGATGGTCATGACCTCTGTCTGCATGATGCTCGGCATCACCTCGCAGGGGGAGCTGGAGCGCGGGTATCTGGCGGGCTATGCGGGGGATTTCCTCGGTGTCGTGGGCGCGGCGCTTTACGATGGGCTGCCGGCGCTCATCGCCTCTGACCGGTGGTTCGTCGCGTTTGCGACGGTGCTCGCGCTGAGCCTTTCGGATGTGTTCGATACGCTGGGGACGTTCGTCGGCACGGGGCGCTCGACGGGAATCTTCACGCGGGACGAGGAGCATACGCTGCGCGCGTCGCGGGGGCTTTCGACGCCGCTTGACCGGGCGCTCTTCGCCGATTCGCTCGCTACGCCCATCGGCGCGTTGCTCGGGACGTCGAATGTCACGACGTATATCGAGTCTTCTGCCGGTATCAGCGCGGGCGGCAGGACGGGGCTCACGGCCGTGGTCGCGGCGCTCTTCATGCTGCTCGCGATTTTCGCCGCGCCGATCGCTACGGCGGTTCCCATCGAGGTGAACGCGGGCGTGCTGCTGGTCATCGGCGTCTCCATGTTGAAGAATTACAGCGAGATCGCTTGGCAGCGGCTCGGGGAGGCGGTGCCGGCCGTGGGGACGATCCTCGGCATGACGCTGCTCTTTTCCATCGCGTACGGGCTGGCCGTGGGGCTGTTCCTGCACTGCCTGCTGGAGATTGTCCGGTATGTGCGCGACCCCGCGTCCGTGCAGGTGAATTACGTGCTGCTCGGCTGCACGTTGATCTTTGTGCTGAACTTTCTCGTGATGCATATCTTGTAAGGGGGGGATGGGAATGAAACGTCGATCGCATCCCCAGCAGATGAAGGAGGCGCTGCTCTACTGCGGACTGGGGCGCGAGGAGTATGCGCAGGTGCAGGGGCTCGTGCTGCGCAGGAATCATGAGATGCTCCGACTGATTTCACTGACGGCCGCGGTGCTCGGTTATCTCATGTATCTGCTGTCGTTTGCCTCGGACACGCTGGCCGCTGCGCGCTATATTTATTTCATCGAGGGGACATTCGCCTGGCTCGTGTACGATCTGGCGGTGCGCTTCGTGCGCCCGCGCTGGGCGACGCTGCTCCTCGGCTACCTCTGCATGGAGATCACGTTCCTGCTCGTGTTCGCGATGTCGTTCACCTCATGGCATAGATGGGTGCCCGTGACGAGCGTCGTGGTATTGCTCTCCGTCCTGCCGCTGCTCTTCATCGACAGGCCGTGGCGCATGCAGAGTTTTGTCGTTCTCAATGCCGCGGGGTTCCTGCTCTATGATATACAGATGATGACGAAACCGCAGAAGTTCATCGAGCTCGATGTCATCAACGTGGTGTTTTACTGCGTCGTGGAGTTCATCTGCTATTATCTGCTCGCGAACATCATGATGCGCGGCTTTTCGGAGCGGTGCAAGAACGATGCCGTGCGGCAGGGCATGATCGAGAACCTCGCGTACATCATCGAGAACCGCGACGAAAATACCGGCGGTCACGTCCAGCGCACGAGCCGGTTCATCGAGGGCTTCGTGCAGCAGGTGGTGCAGGACGCGCGGTATCACGACCTCCTGGGGCGGCAGCAGCAGGAGATGCTGGTGCATGCCGCGCCGCTGCATGATATCGGCAAGATCAAGATCTCCGATCTCGTGCTCAACAAGCCGGGGCGTCTGACGGAGGAGGAGTTCGCACAGATGAAGCTCCATACGGTCTACGGCGCGCGCATGATCCGCGATACGATCCGGCGGGATATGGATGAGAGTTTCTACGAGATGGCGTATCACATCGCGCTGAGCCATCATGAGCGCTATGACGGCAAGGGGTATCCGCAGGGCCTGCGCGGGGAGGAGATCCCGCTGGAGGCGCGGATCATGGCGCTCGTGGATGTCTATGACGCGCTCGTGAGCGAGCGCGTGTACAAGCCGGCCATGCCGCGGGAGAAGGCGCTCGCCATCATCCGGGAGGGGCGCGGGACGCAGTTCGATCCGAATCTGACGGATATCTTCCTCGCGTATATGGAAAAGGGGAAGCGCTGAGCGGTCTTACAAACAAACGGCGCACGATGTCTGCGTGGCAGATGTCGTGCGCCGTTTGTTTTTTGTTTTTCGAGAGATTATGCCGGGAAAAAGAGGGAGAACCTGCGGCCGGGGGAGATGTAGTCGATGAGGAAGCGATCGCTCTCCTTGACCTGGGCGGCGACGTTGACGCGCGAGTCGGCGGGCTGGCCGTTCTTGATGATCTCGAGCTCGCCCATGTAGCGGCCGTAGTCGCTGTTGTCGATGGTGACGGCGCCGCAGGGGCGCTCTGCCGTATGTTCGGGGGCGATGTTGCCCTGGAGGAGGCGGCGGCTCTCCTGGGCGCGGACGGCGTCGCGGGCCTCGTCGATGCGGGCGGTGAAGGTCTGTGTGAGGAGGTGTTTTTGCGCGGTGTCGCGCGTGAGGAGGTCGGCGGCGAGGACGACCTGGTTGTCCTCGAGGCTGGCGAGGCAGCGGAGCTCCTCGTCTGTCGGCAGGGCGTCGGCGAGGAATACGGAGTCGATGCCGAGCGCGACGAGGTGGCGGGCGGCGAGGCTCGTCGGCATGGCGCGGTGGTCCTCGAGCGTCGGCAGGCCGTCTCTGAGCGGCGAGCGGCGGCGGCCTGCCAGCGAGGGCAGGAAAGCGCCGACGCGGATGCCGGTCTTATGGAGCATGGCGGTCTTGCGCGCGAGGGTTTCCTCGCTGAGGCCGGTGCCGGTGCGCGGGTAGAAGTTGTGGAGGGCGTCGATGTTGGAGAAGTCGGTCTTGGCGTCTACGAGTTTCTGCAGCAGGCGGCCGGTCATGGTGGAGGCGTTGAGCTGGAGGCGGATGTGCTGGCTGTTGTGGCTGAGGCGGGCGATGTTCTCACAGGTGAAGCCGTCGTCGAGGCGCAGCGTGGTGATGCCGAGCATGCGGAAGGCGGAGAGGTTGAATTCCTTGAGGCCGAGCAGGGTGAGGGTGGCGGGGCTGACGTCGGAGATGATCTCCATGTGGTGGGCGCGCGCGGCCTTGAGCAGGACGCCGAGCTCGCGCTTGAGGGCGCCGGGGTCGGTCTCGGGGATGTGGAGGGAGGTGAAGAGGCGCGGGAGACCGAGGGCGGCGGCTGTCTCGATGAGGGCGAGGTTTTCTGACAGCGTGTTGTCGAGGCCGGGGTAGATGGAAATGCCGTTTTGCATGAAATCAACTCCTTTTGTTGGTAGTATGGGGGGCGAGGCTGAGGCGGGTGCCGGGCGACTCGCTCCGCGCTTCGCTCTCGTCGATGCATTGCGCCCCCAAGAACCAAGCCCGTAGGGCGCAGGTGATTGGCATGGGAGCAAGTACGCCTAGTTGCGCTCGGCGCGACCGGCGCGGTGTAGGCTCAATGGTTCGTCGTGTCTCCGAATAGGCTCCGCGCTGCGCTCGCTGCCCGGCGCCCGCCGCCCGCGCCTCGCGGGGGTGACGGGAGGGGATTACGCGGGAGGGGTTCGAGGCGGTTTGCTCCGCTTCGCGATTGCTGTTCGGTGGCTGGTGTCGGGTGGAGCATGGTTCGCAGCTCATTCCTCGGGGTCGGCAAAGCCGAGGATCAGGGTGGCGAGGAAGCCGCCGAGGTAGGCGGCGAGGAGGCCGAGGAGGTAGATGGGGATGTTGTCGGTGGCGGCGGCGAGGGGGAGGCCGCTGATGCCGATGGTGGCGGCGCCGACCTGGAAGGCGGCCTGGACGGCGCCGCCGCAGGCGCCGCCGATGCAGGCGCCGAGGAACGGCTTGCCGAGCGGGAGGGTGACGCCGTAGATGAGGGGCTCGCCGACGCCCATGATGCCGACGGGGAGGGCGGAGGCGATGATTTTTTTGAGTTTCTTGTTTTGCGTGCGCAGGTAGACGGCGAAGCTCGCGCCGACCTGGCCGGCGCCTGCCATGGCGAGGACGGGCAGGAGGATGGTGAAGCCGTAGCGGGCGAGGAGCTCGGCGTGGATGGGGGTGAGGGTTTGGTGCAGACCGAGCATGACCATGGGGAGAAAGGTGCCGCCGAGGATGAGGCCGGTGAGGGCGCCGCCGCTGCCGATGGCCGTGGTGGCGGCGCTGCCGATGGCGTCGGAGATGAGGCCGCCGAGGGGCTGGAGGATGCAGATGGCGGCGGTTCCCGCGAGGAGGAAGGTGAGGAGCGGGACGAGGAAGAGGCTGAGCGTCTCGGGGATGAGGCGGCGCAGCCGCTTCTCGATGAGGGTGGCGAGGGCGGCGACGAGGAGGACGGAGATGATGCCGCCGCGGCCCGGGACGAGCGGCGCGCCGAAGAGGGTGATGTGAGCGAGATCCGGGTGGGCGAGCAGGGCGCCGAGAATGCCGCCGAGGATGGGAGTGCCGCCGAATTCCTCAGCGGTGTTGCGGCCGACGAGGATGTTCATGCCCCAGAAAACGGTGGAGCTCGCGACGGCGAGGAGCTGGAAGAGGGGCGAGGCGGTGAGAGCGCTGTCGTATTTGCCGACGACGTTGAGGCAGCCGCTGATGAGACCGCAGGCGATGAAGCCGGGGATGAGCGGGATGAAGATGCTCGCGATGCGCTTGAAGAAGAGCTTGACGGGCGTCGCGTTCCGCGCGCGGATCCGGGCGTGGAGGGCTTTGCCGTCGCCGATCTGCGGATGGGAGCTGCGCGCTTCCGGGCAGGTCGTTTCTGCGTGCGGACCGGCCGCGGCGGGGGCCGCCTGGAGGAGCGTTTGCAGGGCCGCATCGACGGCGGCGGCTTTGCCGGGGCCGAGGATGAGCTGCAGCTCGCTGCCGCTGACGTTGGTGCCGAGGACGCCGGAGATGGCGGCGAGCTGGGCCTTGAGGTCTTCTGTGATACCGCCGGCGAGCTCTAGGCGCAGGCGCGTCATGCAGTGGTAGGCCTTCGTGATATTTTCCCTGCCGCCTGCGCGCTCCAGGACGGCGCGGGCGATGCGTTCCTGTTCGGCTTCGTTCATGCGAAGGGCTCCTTTCGTGCGGCGCGGAGGGTTTCTTTCAGCCGTCCCTGCCTCTTGGCGAGCATTTCCTCGCAGGCGGCGATGGGCGCGCCCGTGAGGACGTGGAGGACGGCGAGCTTGGCGCTGCCGTCCGCCGCGGCGAGTGCGGCCGCCGCTTCCTCGCGGCTGCAGGCGGCGATGGTCATGACGATGACGAGGGCGCGCTCTTTGAGTTTGGCGTTCGAGGCTTTGACGTCGACCATGAGGTTGCCGTAGGTCTTGCCGAGGCGGATCATGGCGCCCGTCGAGAGCATGTTGAGCACGAGCTTCTGCGCCGTGCCCGCCTTCATGCGCGTCGAGCCCGTGATGGCTTCGGGGCCGGTGATGGGGAGCAGGGCGATGTCGGCGAGGCTGGCGATGGCCGCGTGCTCGCTGCAGGCGAGGGCGATGGTGGCGCCGCCACAGGCGCGCGCGCGGCGCAGCGCGCCGATGACGTAGGGTGTGCGGCCGGAGGCGGCGATGCCGCAGGCGATGTCGCCCGCGCGGAAGCCTCGCGCCGCGAGGTCGTGCGCGCCGAGCTCCTCGCTGTCCTCTGCGCCCTCCTGCGCGCGGAAGATGGCGGGCGTGCCGCCGGCGATGATGCCCTGGATGCGCTCGGGATCGGTGCGGTAGGTCGGCGGGCATTCGACGGCGTCGAGGATGCCGAGACGTCCCGAGGTGCCCGCGCCGATGTAGAAGAGTCTGCCGCCCGCCGCGAGGCGCGCAGCAATGAGGTCGACGGCGCGCGCGATGTCGGGCAGGATGGCGGCGACGGCCTGTGGTACGCGCTGGTCTTCCTCGTTGATGAGGCGCACGAGCTCGAGCGTCGGTACTTCGTCGATATGGAGCGTGCGCGGATTGCGCTGCTCCGTCGTGAGTTGGCTGAGATTCATAGGTAGGTTCCTCGCTATGCTTTTCGTCATGCCCCGGGGACAGCGCATCGCTGCGCGCGGGGCTGGTGATTTTGGGAGCGGTTGCTCCCGTTGCGGTTTTCTTTCGTATGTGAATAGTATAGCACATTTTTCTTTTGTGCGCGGGCAGTGAGCCGCCAGAGGCGCACACGGAGGCATAAAAACGCAGCGCCAGGGACGGATCCCTGGCGCTGCGCGTTGTTTCGCTGTGTCATTCGAGGTATGCGAAGCCGAAGTACACGATGGCTCCCATGATGATGATGAACGGAACGTAGATCTTGACGGCGAAGCTCAGGAGCTTGCTGTCGCAGCCCTTGACGCCGATGGCGCCGACGGCGATGGCGATGCTCTGCGGCGAGATCATCTTGCCTGCGCAGGCGCCTGTCGCGTTGGCGGCGGCGAGCCATGCCTGTCCGGCCTCGCTCGCGCCGATGGCGACGGCAGAGTCTGTCTGCAGCTTGCCGAAGAGGACGCACGAGGAGGTCGCGGAACCTGTGATGAACGTGCCGATGGAGCCGATGAAGGCCGCGACGGTCGGATAGAGCGTGCCCGTGGCGGCGACGGCGGTCGTCGCGATGTCGAACGTCATGCCCGCGTAGCCCATGACCTTTGCCGTAGCGATGACGGCGATGATGGTGATGATGGTGAAGCGGAGGTTGATGATGGTCGTCTTGAGGACGGAGAGCATCTCTCCCATGCCGGCGCCCTGCATATGGCCGCCGAGGAAGGCGGCGAGGAAGATGAGCACGCCAGGCGTCGCGACCCAGGTGAAGGTGTAGGGCGCACCGCCCGCGCCGTCATAGATGAGGACGGAGGTCTTGATGAGGTTCAGCGGATCGTGCAGCACCGGGACGAGCTTGCTCGTCACGAGCAGGAAGACGAAGATGAGGATGAACGGCAGCCAGGCGAGCAGTCCCTTGCGGGCATCGACGGCGGGCGCGTCTCCGAGCGCGTCCATGGCGTAGGCGGGATCGTGCTGCGGGAAAGCTTTCGCGCAGAGGACGATGGCGCCCATCGTGCCGATTGAGCCGGCGATGACGGCGAGCTCAGGGCCGAGGAAAGCGGCGACGACGAGCTCCGGCAGCAGGAAGCCGAGTCCTGCCGCGAGGCAGTAGGAAATCATGCCATTGAGCGCCTTGAGCGACTTGCCCGTCACGATGGTCATGATGAAAGGGCAGAGCAGCGAGAGCGGCGCGAGCTGCAGCGCCGTGTAGAGCGCGAGCTGACTGCTGGGGACGCCCGTCACGCTGCCGAGCGTGACGAGCGGGATGCCGATGGAGCCGTAGGCCGTCGGCACGGAATTCGCGATGAGGCAGACGCTCGCTGCGAGCAGCGGCGAGATGCCGAGGCCCGCGAGCATGCCGGCGGGGATGGCGACAGCGGTGCCGAAGCCCGCCATACCCTCGAGGAAGCTGCCGAAGCCCCAGCCGATGAGCAGGATGAGCACGCGCTTATCCGAGCTTACAGAGGTGAGCATCTGCTTGATGGTGTCCATGCTCTTCGTATGGAGGCTGAGATTATAAGTGAAGATGGCGGCGATGATGACGAGCAGGATCGGCCAGCAGGCGAGTGCCGCGCCCTCGAGCGTAGCCTCTGCCGCGTGGATCAGCGTCATGCCGTAAACGCCGAGACTGGCTGCCCAGGCAACGAGGAGAGCGATAGAACACGCCTTCCAGGCTGACATGTGCATGACGGTGAGCGCCACGATGAGCCAGAGGATTGGCGATAAGGCAATGAAGATCATAGAAAATCCCCCTTCTACTATGTATGTTTTTAGACCCCTCTGCAATTTATTCTATAATATAATGTGAAATAAAGCAAGAAAAAAGAATACAACTAATATGAAATTCGATGTTATTAATAAAAAAGAATAATAACAAGCCGAGACTGCCTAGAAAATGGCATACTTCACCAGCCAATGGTCCGCGGATATCTGCAGAAGCGATGCTCCTTTGAAAGGCATGAAAAAGGAGCCTGTACATCATGCGGTATGTCAGGCTCCTGATGAGCTGTTGGAAACAGGTGGGCGCTTGTGCTCGGCATCCTTTCTCAGTAGACGCGCTCCGGCTCGTAGCCATGCGCTCTGAGCGCGGTGATGATGCGCTGGACGTGTTCCTCGTTGTGTGTCTCGCAGGTGACTTCGAGCACGACTTTCTTGAAGCTGTCCGTCACCTTGGCCTGGTTGTGGTTGAGCTCGATGACGTTCGCGTTCTGTTCGGCGAGGATGCGCGAGATGTTGAGGAGCTGGCCTGGCTTGTCTGGCAGCTGGACGCCGAAGCAGAAGACGCGGCTGCGCGCGATGAGCGCTTTGTCGATGAGCGCGGAGATCGTCGAGATGTCGATGTTGCCGCCCGAGACGATGGCGGCGACCTTCTTGTCTTTGAATGGCAGTTTCGAGAGCGCCGCGAGAGAGAGGACGCCCGCGCCTTCGGCGATGAGCTTGTGCTTCTCGATGAGGGAGAGCAGCGCGCCCATGATCTCCATCTCGGAGACGGTGAAGATGTCATCGAGATATTTCTTGCAGAACGCGTAGGTGAGCGTGCCTGCCGTCTTGACCGCGCAGCCGTCGGCGACGGTGTCGGCGCTCGCGAGCGAGACGATGCCGCCCTTGGTGAGCGCGGCTTTCATGCAGGCAGCGTTTTCTGGCTCGACGCCGTAGACCTTGACGTTCGGGTTCACGAGCTTCGTCGCGAGCGCGACGCCCGAGGCGAAGCCGCCGCCGCCGATCGGTACGAGGATGGCGTCGACGTCCTTGAGCGCGTCGATGATCTCGAGCGCCGTCGTACCCTGGCCGAGCAGGACCTGGAGGTCGTTGAACGGATGGATGTAGACGTAGCCGTGCTGCTTCTGCAGCTCGAGGCTGTAGGCATAGGCATCGTCGAAGCCGTCGCCATGCAGTACGACTTCAGCGCCGAGCGCCTTCGTCGCCTCGACCTTGAGGAGCGGCGTCGTGGCCGGCATGCAGATGACGGCCTTGACGCCGAGTTTTTTCGCGGCGTAGGCGACGCCCTGCGCGTGGTTGCCCGCCGAGGCTGTGATGACGCCTTTTTTCTTTTCTTCCTCGGTGAGCTGGCTGATCTTGTTGTAGGCGCCGCGCAGCTTGAATGCGCCTGTATGCTGCAGGTTCTCCGGCTTCAGGTAGACGTCGTTGCCGGAGATCTCGGAGAAATAATCGCTGTGGATGAGACGCGTCTTGCGCGCGACGCCCTCGAGCTGCTTGGAAGCGCGGTAGACATCGGCGATGGTCGTGCGCGCGACGATGGCCTCGTTCTCTGCCGCCTCATCTTGCGCGGGGCGGTCTTTTTTATCTTCTGGCATATAGCTAGCCTCCTATTTTAGTATCGTTACAAGTTTACATGAGGAGTGGACGTTTGTCAATCGTGAGACGGAATGCAGGAAAATTTTTGACAAAAATACGAGGAAAGTTTTCTGATGATGGAGGATTTTGCCAAGAAAACGCGAATAAAGAAGATAGTAAATAGAAACGAGATTCGGAGGAGGGAATGCCTATGGAGCAGTTTTCTCGGATTCTCGTGCCGGTGGATGGTTCCCACAGCTCGCTCAAGGCGCTCGACGCAGCCGCCCTGCTCGCGAAAGCGGGCGGAGCGATGCTCGACATTCTCACCGTCGCGTATTTTGCGAGCGAGACGGATACGGAGCATCTCGTGAGCTGGCTGCCGGAGAGCGTGACACGGCCCATCGGACCTGTCGTGCACGATGCGCTCAGCCGCGCGGAGGAGCGCGTGCGCGGGCTTGTTCCCTACGAGCTGCACGAGCGAACGGGCATCCCGGCGGAGGAGATTCTGCGCTTCGCAGCGGAGCACGCACAGGAGCCGATCGTCGTCGGCGGACGCGGGCTCGGCCGCGTCGAGGGATTCTTCCTCGGCAGCGTGAGCCAGGAGGTCATGGAACGGGCGCCAGGCACCGTCATCGTTGTGAAATGAATGGAGGTTATCGTTATGACAATCAAGAATATTCTCGTACCAGTCGATGGTTCTGAAGGTTCGGATCGTGCGGTGACGCAGGCGATTACGCTCGCTGAGGCATGCGGTGCGAAGCTCAATTTCCTCTATGTGGCGAACATCAATCAGCTCGCGATCAACGCCTGCCTCTCCGATGCAATCCTTGATGCCGTGACGAAGGCGGGCAATGTCATCCTCGACCGGGCGATGGAGATGGTGCCGAGCGGTATCGACAAGGAGGCGTTCTCCGAGACGGGATCGCCGGCCGTCGTCATCCTCGATTTCGCAACGGATAAGGATATGGATATGATCGTCATGGGCAGCCGTGGCCTCGGTGTTGTCAAGGGCGTGCTGCTCGGCAGCGTGAGCCAGTACATCGTGGAGCAGTCCAAGTGCCCTGTGCTCGTCGTGAAATGAAGCAGGATATGGCAGAAGTACAGGAAGCGACGGAAAGCAGGGAAGGTCGGAGAACCAGAAGTATGGCAGAGCAGACAGATGAGAGGACAGCGTTCGTGGTTCCGTCTGAAACGTTTTCGCAGATTGTTGTCAGCGGCCTCGGTACGCCGCTCGATGCTGAGCTCTCGCGGCCGGCGGGCATGCGCATCTGGCAGGAGCGCTTAGGCGCCATCGATATGATGCTCGAGAGGAGCGGTGCGGCGCTGTTCACCTTTGATTTAGAGGAGGATACGTTTTATTTCCTCAAAGTGAAGCAGGACGGGCAGCAGGTGGAGCGGAGAATCCGCAATTTCAGTGCTATCCTCGATATGGCTGTGCATGGCAGCGATCCCGAGGGCGTACGCTTCGCGGAGGCCATCCGGGAGGCCATCCGCCGACCGATGGACGGCGTCGTGGAGTTCTACGGCAGTGTGTTCTCTGAGGATCCGCATTGGAACAGGCTCACCTACAAGAGCGTGCCCGCGGCGGATGGCATCGTGTCAAGCATCATCGGCTATAGCTTTGCGACCGATGATGTGAGCGAGTGGTGCGTCCAGGGGGCGGCTGGCGGACGGTGCGGCGGCAGATCCATCGAGGCCATTGCCTCAGGTGCCAAGCTGGAGGCGGAGGTCAACCGTCAGATTCATCAACTGCCGCAGGGGGACAAGGGAACGCTGTTCCTCATCGAGCTCACGAACCTCGAGGAGCATATCACGGCGCACCCGGAGATCAATGTAGCGGGCTACGCGCACGCGCTCTCGGATATGATCCTCTCGGATTTCCGTGGCAGCGACCTCCTGGGGCAGGTGCGGGAGGACAGGTTCGTCCTCTTCATCTGCGGGCATACGCCGCTCGACATCATCGAGCGCCGCGCACAGCGCGTCATCGAGCTCGTGCACAAGGTCTCCATGAAGGGCTTTGAGGACATCAGCGTGAGCGTCGGCGTGGCCGCAACAGGTGCGCCGAAGCTCCACTACCAGATGCTTCTCACGCAGGCGGAGAGTGCGCTCAGGAACGCCAAAGCGCACGGAAAGAACAACTACCGCGTTTATTTTGAAGAAGAAAAGTTATAAATTGTTTTCAGGATGAGGCTGCCGGCGGGCAGCCTTTTTTCTGATTGCCCGTGTGTCCCTATGGGCAGCGCGTGACGCGCGGCGTCTCGCGGCGTTCCCTTGTCAGGGGGATGGGGATTGTATATAATGAAGTAAGTCATTTTTTCATCAGTCTGCGGCTGCGCGGCGGGTGCGCTGCGGGCGGACGATAGCTTCGGGGAGGAAAAGCGATGCGACGGTATACGACGCTTCTTTTGACGGCGTTTCTGCTCTTCGTGCTCGTCGTGGCGGGGTCGGCGTATCTCGGCGGCACGGGCCATGTCGAGAAGGATGCGGCGATGCGGGAGCTCACCGTCTATACGACGTTGCCGGCGGAGCACGCCGACCAGCTGGGCAAGGCGTACGCGCAGGAGCGGCATGTGCGGCTGAATTTCGTGCCGCTCACACGCGACGAGCTCGTGCGGCGCGCGCCTGGCGACAGCGAGGCCGTGCTCGTGCTGGCGGATGAGGAGACGCTCCTGCGCCTCTCAGAGGCGGGCGCGTTCACGCCCTATGTCTCAGAGACATCTGACGCGGTGCCTGCAGAGTTCAAGCAGTCGGAGGGCGCATGGACGGGCGTCTGGTACGATCCCGTCGTCTTCGCGGTGAACAAGGACTACCTTCGGACGCTCCGTGAGGTGCCGGACACCTGGACGGCGCTCGCGGCGGCGCCTGGCGTGCGCATCGGCATGACGGACTTTGTCGCGGCGGACGCCTCGGCGCAGCTGCTCTTTTCCCTGATCGCGGAGTTCGGCGATGCGGCGGCCTACGACATCCTCCGCGGCATCCATCCGAAGGTCGTGCAGTATACGAAATATCTCTCGAACCCTGTGCGCCAGGTCGGCATGGGGGAGGCGGATATCTCTGTGGCCGTGGCGAGCGAGGCGTTTCGCTATGTAAGCGACGGCTATCCCATCCGCGTGGTCTATCCGGCGGACGGGACGGCCTACCTGCTCACGGGCGCGGGCATCCTTGCGCAGTGCAGCGAGGCGGACAGGCAGGCGGCGGGGCGGCTCATCGACTGGCTGCTCTCCGATGAGGCACAGCTCGCGCTCGCGTCGCAGGGGTTCTATTTCCTCACGACGAATCCCGCGACGCTCGCCTATCAGTCCTTTCCGGGAAAGAACATCGTGCTCTTCCGGCAGTTCCCGCGCTTCACGGAGGCGGAGAAACATGCTTTCCTGGATCGCTGGGTGAAGTACATCAGGTTCAGCAGCCCCTGAGCGGGCTGGCAAGTGACAGAAACGCGGCACGCTTGTGCGCGTAGAAATATGGAGGAAAGATTGTGAAAGCAGGTTTTGTCAGTCTTGGCTGTTCCAAGAATCTCGTCGATACGGAAATGATGCTCGGCATCCTCAGGGAGCACGGCATCGAGCTCACGCCGGAGCCGGCGGAGGCGGATATCCTCATCGTCAATACATGCGCGTTCATCGAGTCCGCCAAGGAGGAGTCGATCACGACCATCCTCAACATGGCGGAATACAAGGAGTCCGGCCGCTGCCGCAGCCTCATCGTCGCAGGCTGCCTCGGCCAGCGCTACGGGCAGGAGCTCCTCGATGATATGCCGGAGGCGGATGCCATCATCGGCACAGGCGCGTGGAACCGCATCATGGAGGCTGTCGAGGAGTCGCTCAAGGGACACCGCGTCGTCATCGCGGGCGAGGACAAGCTGCTCTATGACGAGCACACGCCGCGCATCACGACGACGCCCGCCTACACCGCCTATGTGAAGATCGCCGAGGGCTGCAACAACCGCTGCGCCTTCTGCGCCATCCCCTACATCCGCGGCGCCTACCGCAGCCGCCCCATCGAGGATATCCGCGATGAGGTGGTGAACCTCGCCGCGCGCGGCGTGAAGGAGATCATCCTCATCGCGCAGGACACGACGGAGTACGGGCGCGACCTCTACGGCGAGCCGCAGCTCGCGAAGCTCCTGCGCACGCTCTGCACGGTCGAGGGCGTGCACTGGATCCGCACGCTCTACAGCTATCCGACGTATTTCAGCGACGAGCTCATCGAGACGATCGCGAGCGAGCCGAAGCTCGTGAAATACGTCGACCTGCCCATGCAGCACGCGCACGATGAGGTGCTGCGCCGCATGCACCGCCCCGACACGCAGGCCTCCATGCGCGCGCTCATCGAGAAGCTGCGCACGCGCATCCCCGGCGTCACGATCCGCTCGACGTTCATCGTCGGCTTCCCCGGCGAGACGGACGCGCAGTACCAGACGCTGCGGAACTTCCTCGAGGAGATGCGTCTCGACAAAGTCGGCGTTTTCACCTACTCGCGCGAGGAGGGCACGCCTGCCTACGACATGCCGAACCAGGTGCCGGAGGATGTCATGCAGGAGCGCTATCATGACCTCATGAGCCTCCAGTGCAAGATCTCCGAGGAGCTCAACCACGAGCTCGAGGGCAGGGAACTCGAAGTCCTCGTCGAGGGACGCGACGAGGAGCAGGCGAACATCGCCGTCGGCCGCTCCTACCGCGAGGCGCCGGACGTCGACGGCCAGGTCTACATCGAGGGCGACACGGACAGCCAGATCGGCGACCTCGTGCGCGTGCGCGTGCTGCAGGGATTCACCTATGACGTCGTCGGCGAAAGGGTGGAAGAAGCATGAAGGCACAAGAGGAAGACCAGCTCGCCGCGCGTCTCGGCGCGGCGCTTCGCGCGGCCGGCAAGACCATCGCCTGCGCGGAGTCCTGTACGGGGGGGCTCGTCACGAGCCGCCTCACGGACATCCCCGGCAGCTCCGGCTACGTCATGGGCTCCATCGTCTCCTATACGAACGAGATCAAGGAGCGCCTCGTCGGCGTGCGCCACGCGACGCTCGCCGCGCACGGCGCCGTCTCCCCTGAGACCGCGCGGGAAATGGCCGAGGGCATCCGCCGCGTCATCCGCACAGATCTCGGCCTCGGCATCACGGGCATCGCCGGGCCGGGCGGCGGCACGGCGGCGAAGCCCGTCGGCCTCGTCTACATCGCCGTGAGCGGCGCGCGCGGCACCCGCGTCACGGAGAACCATTTCCACGGCACGCGCGCCGAGGTCAAGCGGCAGACGAGCGACCGTGCGCTCACGCTTGCGCTCGACTACCTCACGGAGGTGCAGGCATGACGAAAGAGAGGGAGGCAGACACGGCAATCGGCATGAAAACAAGCAAAAAAACAGGCATGGAGACGCGTGCGGCAGGCCGGGCGACAACCATCATCGGCATCGCGGGCGGCACCGGCTCGGGAAAATCGACCTTCACCAACCGACTCAAGCGCGCGTTCGGTGATGCCATCACCGTCATCTACCACGACAACTACTACAAGCCGCACGACGACCTCACGCTCGAGGAGCGGCGCACCATCAACTACGACCATCCGGACGCGCTCGACACCGACCTCCTCGTCCGCCATCTAGAGGAATTACGCGCCGGACGGGCTGTCGACTGTCCCACCTACGACTTCACGCAGCACACGCGCGCCAAGAAGACCGTCGCCATCCAGCCGAGCCGCGTCATCATCGTCGAGGGCATCCTGATTTTCCAGGACGCACGCCTCAGAGATCTCTTCGACATCAAGATCTACGTCGAAGCCGACGCCGACGAGCGCATCCTGCGCCGCGTCGCGCGCGACATCCGCGAGCGCGGCAGGAGCCTAGAAAGCGTCATCAACCAATACCTCACCACCGTCAAACCCATGCACTATCTCTACGTCGAGCCGACGAAGACCTTCGCCGACCTCATCCTCAACAGCGGCCGCAATGATGTCGCGTTCGATGTGATGAAGACGAAGATCGAGGCGCTGCTGGGAGAAGGATAGTAAACTCAACGCACAAACGTCCACTTTGTGGACATTGCGCGCCCGTCCTTGCAGTAAATCCAGCTATGGCCTGCCCCCCCCCGACGATTAGACTCTTTAAACGAAAGGAAGCTCTTTAAATCTTAAAATTGCTTGGTTTTACATACCTTTCCGGATCCTTATGGGTTGCAACTGTAGCGACTAGATAACGGCTAATCTCCT
>NZ_KB908393.1:41831-61151 GCF_000381005.1 Selenomonas bovis DSM 23594 | reverse complement strand
TGGCGGAAAACAATCTTTATCATGGCTTTGCCGTCTACAATGGCAACCGCTATATGATTATCCGCAAGAAGCTGGAGGCATTCCTTGAGAGCGCAGAAAGCATATAGAAAGAAATAAGGAATTTTTTAGGCGGGCGGCAGAAAGAGCGGCGGCGCGTGAAGAAAACAGTTGCTTTTTCAGGCAGACAGAGTGATAGATAGAAGGGAAAAGGAGCGTGATACTATGGCAGAACGAAGGCGTGATGCCAGGAACAGACTGCTGCGGCAGGGAGAATCCATAAGGAAGGATGGCCGCTACCAGTACAAATACCAGGTCAACGGAAAGCCGCATTTCTTTTACAGCTGGCGCCTGGAAGACACGGACAGGCTGCCGGCGGGGAAGAAACCGTGCCTTTCGCTGCGGGCCATGGAAAAACAGCTCGGCGTGGACATGGCGACGCTTTCCGACCCGCTGGGGCAGAACATGACAGTGCTCGAACTGGTGAACCGTTACCTGCGGACGAAGACGGGCGTGCGCCCCAATACGAAAATGAACTACGGCTTCGTCTGCAACCTCCTGAAAAAAGAATCTTTTGCCGAACGGAAAATCCGGCACGTCAAGCGTTCGGACGCCAAGCTGTTCCTCATCAAGCTGCAGGAAGACGGCAAGGGGTACAGCACCATCCACAGTGTGCGCGGTGTGCTGCGCCCGGCCTTCCAGATGGCTGTGGATGATGAAATGCTCAGGAGCAACCCCTTCTCCTTCCCGCTTGTCAACGTCGTGGTCAATGATTCCGTCATGCGGCAGGCGTTGACGCCGAAACAGATGCGGGTCTTCCTGAAATTCGTCCATGACAGCGGCTGCTACGGGAAATACTACGAGGTGTTCTACATACTGTTCCATACCGGGATGCGTATTTCCGAGTTCTGCGGACTGACCATCCGGGACCTTGATATGGAAAACCGCATCATCGACATCAACCACCAGCTGCAGCGCACGAGCGCCATGGAGTACGTCATAGAGAAAACGAAAACCAATGCCGGTACGCGCAAGATTCCCATGACAGATGATGTCTGCCGCTGTTTTGCCGCTATCCTGGAAGACCGGCAGGCGCCTGCGGTAGAACCAATCATCGGCGGCCGTACGGGGTTCCTGTTTTATGACAAGCAGGGCATGCCGGAGGTGGCGATGCATTGGGAGCATCGGTTCAAGCACGCGCGGCAGCGATACAATGAAATCTACCGCGAGCAGCTGCCGCCTATCACACCGCATATCTGCCGTCACACCTACTGCTCCAACATGGCGCGGGCAGGCATGAATCCCAAGACGCTGCAATATCTCATGGGACACAGCGACATCAGCGTCACCATGAACACCTACACGCATCTGGGACTGGAGGATGCGGAAGCGGAACTGCGGCGCGTCGCGGAATCACAGGCGGCGAGGGAAGAACTGGAGAAACTCTCCGGCAAGGAGCACAGCGTCATAAAGTTTTCCCGTGAAGCGTGAGAAAAACGACGAAACGGCAGCCTGGCATGTTTGCTGGGCTGCCGTTTTGCTGTGTCAGGTTCTAAGGGTGCAGTGCGGGTGGAAGATTTCATGTGAGGGCGGCGCGCGATGCCCACAAGGTGGACGGTTACGCGTTGAGTTTGATATAATGAAAGGTAACGATTTGCGAGGATTTGCCAAGATAGCGCGAGAGTAGTAAAAGGCTCAAATTTTACTACGATTTTACTACGTTACACCGCCGTGATATGCCGTATTTTGCCCGTACTACCGGATTTTGGCCGGAGATGTGCGTGGCTTTCCGATGTGGCATAACGCGGCATGGTACGGCGGTTTGGGGAGGTTTGACTGGTGTTTCGGATACTTTTTGTTTGCCACGGCAATATTTGCCGGTCGCCGATGGCGGAGTTTGTGATGCGGGAGCTGGTGCGGCGGGCGGGGCTTGCTGAGGAGGTTGCGGTGGCGTCGCGGGCTTGCCGGACGGATGAGATCGGGAGCGATACGCATGCGGGGACGCGGCGGAAGCTGCGTGCGGAGGGGGTTCCTTTCGAGCGGCGGGCGGCGCGGCTGGTGCGGCGTGAGGATTATGAGCGCTATGATGTGATCGCGGCGATGGATGAGGAGAATATGCGCGATCTCTTGCGGCTGACGGGCGGCGATCCGCAGGGGAAGTGCCATCTGCTGCTTTCGTTTGCGGGCGAGGAGCGCGAGGTGGCGGATCCCTGGTATACGGGGAATTTCGATGCGACGTATGAGGATGTGCTGCGCGGCTGCCGCGCACTGCTCGCCGTGCTGGAGAAGCGGCTGCCCGCAGGGGAGGCGCGCGCGTGAGGCAGGGAGGCTGGCGGGCTGTGTCTGGGCGTTTGCTGCGCTCGTGGCGCTGGTCTGGGGCACTGCTTTTTGTGCTCTGTCTGACGAATGTGCCGTCGCTGATCCAGCGGGAGATGTTCGAGGGAGCGTCGCTCGCGTTCTTGCCGCGGGCAGGGTTGCTCGCGGAGGAGGCCGTGCGCGTGGCGGGGCTTTCGCTGCTCGTGACGCTTGTCTGCGGCTTTCTGCCGCGCGGCGGCCGCTGTCTGGTCGGGGCGGCGAGCGCGCTGCTCGCGCTGGTGGATGCGTTTACGCTGCGGCAGTATCACAGCGTGCTCGACGCGGGACTGCTGGAGGTCGTCGCCGCGACGAACCCGGCGGAGGCGCTGGAGTATGTCACGAGCCAGGCGCGGGTGATGGCGCCGTTCCTCGCTTGCGCGGCGCTGGCGGCGGCTTTGGCGCGCTGGCGGGGGGCGCTGCCTCGTGTTTGGCCGCGCGAGGGAGGCGCGGCGCGCGGGCGCATCTGGCCGCGCTGCCTGGCGGGGGCGCTGCTCGCCTTTTTCGCTGCGAGCGTCTGTCATGCGTGGCAGGATCCGGAGCAGCGCGTGGCGGATGTGCCGCGTGCGCTCTCGCTTTTCCGTCTGGCGACGAATGTCTCACAGGCGCAGGAGGAGATCGGTTCGACGGCGTATGTGGACTATACGCTCGCGAGCCAGCCGGTGGCGCTCACGGCTGCGTCGCCGGAGATCCCCTATGTGGTCTTCCTCCTCGGTGAGTCGACGAGCCGCCATCACATGTCGCTCTATGGCTACGGACTGCCGACGACGCCGCGCCTCGAGGCGCGCGACGCGCGGGGCGAGCTCGCGGTGTTCCGCGCGGTCACGAGCCCGCACGCGGGGACGTTGGCTGTGGTGCGGACGCTCTTCAGTTTCTACGACAACGCGTCGCCCGGTATGTGGTATGAGTATGGGAACGTGTTCGATATCCTGCGGCAGGCGGGCGTGCGGACGGCGTGGCTGTCGAATCAGGAGGCGTCGGGGTTCTACGGGAGCATCGGGCGGACGCTGGGCGGGCGCTGCGATGTGATGCAGTTCACGAGCCATCTGTCGCATTCGATCGACCTCTCGGAGCGGTATGATGAGGAACTGCTGCCGCTGCTCGATGGGGTGCTCGCGGAGCAGCCGGAGGCGGGCGTGCCGCAGTTCCTCGTGCTGCACCTGATGGGCGCGCATGAGGAGTTCGGGCGGCGCTATCCGGCGCCGTACGCGCAGTTCACAGAGGAGGATGAGCGCGGCCGCGGCGTGGCAGCGAGCGAAGAGGAACGCGCGGTGCGCGCGTCGTACGATAATGCGGTGCTCTACGACGACGCCGTCGTCGATGCCGTCATCCGGCGGTTCGAGGGGCGGGATGCCTTGGTCATCTTCCTCTCGGACCACGGGGAGGAGGTCTACGATGTGCGTTCGCTCGCGGGCCATGGCGATGAGTCGAGCCCGTGGCAGCGGGATATCCCCTGCGTATTCTGGATGTCGGAGACGTTTCGCGCGCAGCATCCCGCGGCGGCAGTCCGCATCCGCCGCGCGACGGGGCGGGCCTGGCAGAGCGATGAGATGATCCATACGCTGCTCGATCTGATGCAGATCCGCGTGCCGTCATACGATGCGCAAAAGAGCCTGCTCTGGGAGGAGCCGGACGCGGATGAGGGCAGCACGGCGTGAGGGCGCGCGGATGACGTGGAAGCCCTGGACTTGCGCAGGCGTGTGGTACGCTTCGGAGAAAAATGCGGCGTAAACCATTCTGTGGAGATTGACATTTTCGGAACGGCTGATTCATTCAGCCGTCCCTTTGCAGGAGGATGAGGCTATATGACACATGAGATCGAGGCGCTTCTTTCGTTCATTCAGCAGTCGCCGTCGCCGGCGCATACGGTGGCGGCCGCGGCGGCACGGCTGCGCGGCGCTGGCTTTGCGGAGCTCTCGCTCGCGGAGGACTGGCAGCTCGCGGCGGGCGGCCGGTATTTCGTCTCCGTGTACGGGACGACGCTGCTCGCGTTCACGGTGGGGGACGCAGGGCCGCTGCGCATGGCGGCGGCGCATACGGATTTCCCCTGCTTTCGGCTGAAATCCGCGGCGGGGCTCACGCGCGCGGGCTACGGCGTGCTCAATGTCGAGCCGTACGGCGGCCTCATCCTGCGCTCGTGGCTCGACCGTCCGCTCGGACTCGCGGGGCGTGTCGTGCTACGCGGGGCGGACGCGTTCCATCCCCGGGCAGAGCTTGTGGATTTCGCCCGGCCGCTCGTGACGATCCCAAGCCTCGCGATCCACATGGACCGCAAGGTCAATGAGGAGGGCGGGCTCAACGCGCAGACGGATATGCTGCCGCTCGCGGCGCTCCTCGGCGATATGGGAAAGGGCGACTGGTGGCAGGCGGCACTCGCGGCGGCGCTCGGCGTGACGCAGGAGGAAATCCTTTCCTATGAGCTTTCGACGTATCCCTTTGAGGCGGGCTGCGCGCTGGGGCTTGCGGATGAGCTTTTGTCCTCGCCGCGCCTCGACAATCTCACGTCGGTCTGGGCGTGCCTCGAGGGGCTCCTCGGCGCGTCGGCCGGCAGCGTGCCCGCGGGCGTGCGTCTCGTCGCGCTCTTCGACAACGAGGAGGTCGGCAGCCGCACGAAGCAGGGCGCGGGCTCGCTGGTGCTCGCTGAGGCGCTGCGCCGCATCTACGAGAAGTCGGGCGGCGATGCGGCGCGCGCGCAGGCGCTCGCGGACGGGTTCCTGCTCTCCGTGGATGTGGCGCACGGCCTGCATCCCGCGCATGAGGAAAAGAGCGACCCCGCGGTGCGGCCAGTGCTCGGCGGCGGCGTTGTCATCAAGCAGGCGGCGTCGCAGGCGTACGCGGGTGACGCGGAGGCGGTCGCCATCGTGCGGGAGCTCGCGCGGCTGCAGGCTATCCCGGTGCAGGATTTCGTGAACCGCAGCGACAGCCGCGGCGGCTCGACGCTCGGCTCCATCGCCTCGGCGCTCGTGCCCGTGCGCACGATGGATGTCGGCGTGCCCATCCTCGCGATGCATTCGGCGCGTGAGACGATGGCGGCAGCGGATGAAGCGGCGCTCATCTCACTCGTGCGGGCCGTACTCGCGTAAGATTAGCGCGTGTGTAGGAATTGTAATCGAACTGGCATCACAGTGCTGACCTGATCGCAGTTTGCTGGTAAAATCAAAGCGCAAGCGAATGGCGTCGCAAGGATGATCTGGCGAAGCGGGATGGCAAGAGCCGCCGACTGAGAGATGGGGGTCTCGGTCGACGGCTCTTCGTGTGTCTGCGTTTCCGCGCTGTACCAAATGTGACAGAAGCATCCCTGCATCGTCCGCTATACTGGAGGTGTTCCCGGGGGCGCGGCGGATCGCTGGCATCTGCGGCGTACTGTGCTCCGCGCCATCTGCGTAGCAGCTGCTTCTGGATCTGCGCACGAGCTGAGCACTGCAGGAGGCGGCAAACTGCGGATGCGAGAGGAAGTGCGCGAAATGCTGTGCGTCTCCCCGGGACAGGCAGAGGACACAGTCACCCCGAAAGGATGCGATACGATGATTACGAAAGATATGACGCTGGCGGATGTCGTGAAGGAACATCCCAATACGATCGGCTTTCTCAATGGCCTCCATCTCGATTACTGCTGCGGCGGTCACGATCCCATCGAGATCGCCGTCCGCGAGAAGGGACTCGACGTGGAGAAATTCCTCGCCGAGCTCAATGCGGCAGCGGCGCGGCAGACGGCGCAGCAGGACGTACATGCCGACATTGAGTCGTTCAAGGAACTCACGGTCAATGAGATGCTCGATGACCTCGAAGCCACGCACCATGTGACGGGGCGTCAGCTCATGGCGGAGACGGAGGAACTGCTCAACAAGATCCTCATCGTCCATTACCCGCATCACGGCGAGATGCTCACGCGCCTGCACCACCTCTACGCGGGGCTCAAGGCGGAGCTTGAAGAGCACTTCGCCAAGGAGGAGAAGCTCGTGTTCCCACTGATGCGCCAGCATCCGCATCCGGGTAAGGAGACGCTCGCGCTCGTGCAGGAGCTCGAGACGGAGCATAGCGGCGCGGGTGACATCATCAAGGAGATCCAGGAACTGACCGGCCAGCTCACGCCGCCAGCGGACGCCTGCCCGACCTTCCGGCGCACCTATACCGTCATGGGGCAGCTCTTTGACGACGTCTTCGTCCACATCTTCAAGGAAAATTCCATCGCGTTCCCCGAGTATGCCGAGCAGGTGTGAGGAACGGATGGCATGAGGCGCAGCTTGTCAGTGCAGGCGCGTGAAGACGGAGTGCCGAATGAATCAGTGGTTCCTAAAGGAAGTATCGCTTTCAAACGCAAAGGCGCGGCAGCCAGAATCTCTCTCGTTCTGGCTGCCGCGCCTTTGTCATTGGGGCTTTGCCGCCTTCAGCGGCGCTTATACTTGCCTGAGATGCCGCGCCGTACCGTCTGTTCCTCCTCGACGACGTCGACGATTTCCACGCGGTCGAGCATGCCCTTGACCTGGGCACGGATATCGGCGAGGTAGGCGGTGCGGAGGCGCTGCTGTTCTTCTTTTTCTGCGGCGGTGAGGCCCGTCGTGCGCTGCTTGCGCGCGAGTTCGTTGATGCGGGCGATGAGTTCTTTCGTGATCATGGTATTTCCTTTCTGTCAGGGAGGTTTCTGTGACTGGCGCTGCCTGGGCGGCGCTTTTCTTGTGCCTGGAGCATGTTGCCTGCGCTGGGGCGTTTTATAGGGCGTACGTTGTCCGTGCAAGGGATGCGTGCGGGGGAAGTCGAGGGGCAGGTGCGTGACTGCGCACGCGGGCGGCGAGGCCTTGGCGCTTTCTGGCGAGGTATGGCAGGGCGGGATGCATTGTGCTATAGTGGAGGGGAAGGATGAGAAGGAGGTGCGTGGGATGGCTTTGACACAGCCCACGCCGCCGACGCCGCCGACACCGCCTGCCGTGCCGCGTGTGGTGCTCGGCGGGGGCGGCTCGGTGACGGAGAGCACGCAGCCGGTGAGCGGTACGAGCAATGATGAGACGCAGGCGCGCGCAGCCGTCGCACATGGCGATGGGGCGCTGGAAAAGACGACGACCGAGAAGCCGCAGGGGAATCAGACCGCGCAGTCCGGTGCGCAGCAGCCCGCACAGACGCCGCAGCAGGCAGCGCAGACGGATGGTGCGCCAGAGGCCGCCGCTGGCACACAGCAGGGCGCCGCTGGCACACAGGGCGCGCAGGACGCGGCGGCGCTCCCTGCGGCCCAGCAACAGGCACTTGCGGAGGGACGGCAGATACCGGCGGCGGGCGGCCATGGCGCGCTCTACCTCGGATTCAGCGTGGTGTCGTTCCTCGTGCTCGCGGCTGCGGTCTTTTTCTGGCTCCGGCGGCGTTCCGCGCATGGCGGGCTACGCTTTCAGGAGATGGCGCAGGAACTGCGCGGCGCGGCGGCACCCTCCGAGGAGCGCCCCGAGCTGCGCGGCCTGACGGCTGGCGAGGTGCTCGAGGATATCGAGGCGGAGGAGCAGCGCGAGCTCGCGGCAGCGCGGGCGCGCGCCAAGGCCTGGCGGGCGCAGCGGGAGCATGAGCGCGCCGCCGCGTCTGCCGCATGGGAGCGGCGGGGTACGGATGATGGCCTGCCGCTCACGGGCGGCAGCGCCGCAGTATCGCCTCATCAGGCGCAGGTGGAAGCTGCGTCAGGGACTGCAGGGCCGCAGTCGCAACGCCCGCCCGCCGCATCGCCTGCGGCACGGCCCGCCGCGCGTGAGCGCGAGGTGCAGGAGGAGCAGCATTTCGAGGTGCGGATCTGATCGCTGATGCATGCGTGGTGATACTTCATACGTTCCATCGCCCTGCTGTCCTCGTCGCGTCCGCAGCGGCAGACGCGTAGACGCGGTCTATGCAGTGAGCCTGTTTCCCGGGCAAGCGCGCATGGTCGCTTGCGGCGGCAAACAAAAAAGAGATGCTCGCGCATCTCTATCGTTCGTATGGAGCGGGCGAGGGGAATCGAACCCCCCTCTTTAGCTTGGGAAGCTGACATTCTACCAATGAACTACGCCCGCATCATTGCTGACTTAAATAGTTTACCATGATGCGGGGTGGATTGCAAGGAGTTTTTGTGCGGTCGCCGTCATACCTGCGGCAGTTGCTGGATCGACCGGATCGGATACGGGATGTCGATGCCCTCCTCGCGGTAGCGGCGCGTGAGCGCTTTGATGAATTCGTGTTTCAGGAGGAACTGGTGGTCGAAGTTGCTGCTGTGCAGGATGACGTTGAAGTCGATGCTCGACTCGCCGAAAGCGGTGAAGCGCACGAGCGGCGGCTGCTGTACCTCGCTGTCGACGCGCGCGATGACTTCATTGGCGACCTCGAGCGTGACCTTTTCCACGAAGTCGAGGTCGCTGTCGTAGGCGACGCCGACGGGGATGCTGATGGTCATATCGAGCGCGGGCATGCTGAAGTTCGTGATGTTCGAGGAGGCGATTTTCTGGTTCGGGATGACGACCATGTTGCTGCCGCTCGCCGGCACGATGGTCGTGAAGCGCCAGGTGATGTCCGTCACGCGGCCTTCCTCGCCGGTGCTGAGCCGGATGTAGTCGCCGAGGCGCAGCTGTTTCGAGAGGATGAGGTGCAGGCCGGAGAAGATGTTGGCGAGCGTCTCCTGCAGCGCGAGGGCGACCGCCATGCCGCCGACGCCCATCGCGGTGAGGATGGGCGCGATGGAGATGCCGTAGTATTGGAGCACGACGAGCACGCCCATCGCGTAGATGATGACGGTGAGGATGGTCGAGAGCAGCGTGGTCTTCGGCAGCGGGCGGTCGGAGCGCTCGATGTGCATGGCGACGACGCCGTTGACCGTGCGCGAGACGACGCGTGTGATGGAGAGGATGATGACGGTGAAGAGGATGTAGGAAAAGAGGCGCGTGAGCGGCTCCGGGATGTCGATGGTGTTGACGATCCAGTAGAGGCCGACGACGAGCGCGAGGGAGATGGGCACGCCCTTGAGCGCATTGATGAAGACGTAGTGCCAGGTGCCCTCCTCGATGGAGAGATGCGTGCGGATGCGGCGGGTCACGAGCTTGTTTACGGCGATGCCCGCCGTGAGCGAGCCGATGAGGATGCAGCAGGGGATGGCGAGCATCTCGAGCAGGTGTTTCCAGTCAAACCAGCTGAGCCAGTCAAAATTCGGCAAGGGGATTCCTCCTATCACTGCCGCTGTCGGGATGTGTCCTACGGCAGCGGCTTGCGTTGATTTACACCTATTATACTATAAATGCGTGTGGGCGGCTATGGGAATCGCGTGCGGATGGGAGCGTTACATTTCGCAGGATCTAGCGCGATCGCAGACGCCGATTTGCCAAAAGTTTCTTTGATTTCATGGAGGGAAAAATAAGAAAGAGAAAGAATAGATAATAAGAAATATAATAGAAAAAGGATGCGCTTTCAAAGATAGACCATACTCAAAATCGAAGCATCCTTTGGCTGAATGAGCCGGAAAAAGGAGGGTGCCATTTGAACACTTATGCAGCACATATTACGCGCAGACATCACCAGGGGGAACCCACGGAAGAAGTGCAGACCGTCGCGGAGCATCTGCAGCACGTGTCGTCCCTGATGGGGAAGGATGCCGAGGGGATGGGGCTCTCCGCGCTCGCTCACCTGATCGGCATCCTGCATGACTTGGGGAAGATCAGCGATGAATTCCAACGGTATCTTCGTCATAACGTCGAGCATCCGGATCAGAAGTGGCCGCGTGGCACGGTCGTCCATTCGACGGCCGGCGGCAAGTTCCTCATGGAGCGATATGGATCGCTGCAGGAACCGGGCGTCATAGAGACCATCCAGCTGGTTGGCCTCGTCATCTTTTCACATCATTCGCCAACAGGACTGCTTGATTTCCTCAGCCCGGAGGGGAAGGATACCTACCGGAGACGGCTCTCTGATGAGGACCTTCCCGAGGTGGATCTTTCCTACTTTTTTGAAGCGGTGATCTCGCCTGAAGAGCTGGACAATCTGTTCCAGGCGGCGGTGCGGGAGGTCGTCGCTCTTGCTGATCAGTTCGGCAGCTACGGAGAAGGGATCGCCGACCATATGCCGGAGGTGGTGACCTTTTTCTGCGGCATGACGGAGAAGATGATGTACAGCCTGTTGATCGATGCGGATTGGCTCGACACAGCGGCGTTCGCACAGGGGGAGGACCCCACTGCTTGGGAGTGCCGCTGGGAGACGGAGGCGCTCTGGCAGAGGCTCGCGCAAAGGCTGGACACGCGGCTCGCTGCCATGGGGCGGGAGGGGCACGGCAATCCCATCGCGCAGGCGCGTGCGCAGGTGAGCGAGGAAGCCTATGCGGCCGCGGCTCGCCCGCAAGGCATCTACCGCCTTAGCGCGCCGACGGGCAGCGGCAAGACGTATGCCAGCCTGCGGTTTGCCCTGCACCATGCCTTGCGGCAGCACCAGAAGCACATCTATGTAATCTTGCCCTACACGTCCATCATCGAGCAGAATGCGCGGGACATCCGCCAGGTATTGCAGGAGGACGAGGCGATATTGGAATATCATTCCGATGTGCTGGCGGAGGAGACGCTGGCGCCGGCGGATGAGGAGGGTACGGTGCGGGCGCTGCTTGCCGAGCGCTGGGATGTGCCCATCATCTTCACGACGCAGGTGCAGTTCCTGCAGGCGCTCTTCGCGGGCAGCGCCGCTTCGGCACGCCGCCTCCGCTCCCTGCGCGACAGCGTGATCATTTTCGATGAGGCGCAGACGATTCCTGTGAAATGCACGGACATCTTCAATCTCGCCATCGATTATCTCGCGGCGTTCCAGAGGGATACGGTCGTCCTATGCACGGCGACGCAGCCGTCGCTGGGCGCATTGAGCTATCCGCTCCGCTTCGCGGCGCAGGCGGAGATCCTCAAAGACCGCTCGGCGCTCTTCGCCGCTTTCCGGCGGACGCGGATCGAAGCAGAGCTGCCTCCCGGGGGAGAGCGCATCGAGGCGCTCGCGGCGAAAGCCGTGCACGAAGCGATGCGGGAGGGGAGCCTCCTTTTCATCTGCAACTTGACGAAGGAAGCGCGCCTGCTGTATCAGGAGGCACAGGAAACGGCAGCAGAGGTAGGAGCACCGCTTCAGATCTATCACCTGAGCACGAAGATGTGCCCGGCGCATCGGCGAGAGTGCCTCGCGCGCATCAGGAAAGCGCTGAAAGGAAAGACACCCTTGCTGGTGCTCAGCACCCAGTTGATCGAGGCGGGCGTAGATATCTCCTTTGCCTGCGTCTACCGCGTCCTTACGGGCAGCGCCTCGATCGCGCAGGCCGCGGGACGCTGCAACCGCCACGGGGAAAAGCCGTATGGCAGGGTGAAGATCGTTTCCATCGAGCAGGAGAACCTTGCCCATCTTCCGGATCTCGCCAAGGGGGCGCAGGTGACGAGGGATCTTCTCGCGCTGGGGCGAGAGGCGGACACCCTGCTCGAGCCCGAGGCCATCGAGGAATATTTCCAGACATTCTACCGGAGGTATACGGAGGCGGAGAAAGCGTATGCGCTCGCAGACGGCATCACGCTCCTCGACCTTTTGAGCTGCAACGCGCACGGGCTCCAGGCCTATCTCGAGCGAGGAGGTGCAGAGGCGGAGCTCCCGTGCTTCCTGCAGGCGTTCCAGCGGGCGGGGAAGGAGTTCTTCGTCATCGATCGGAATACGGTGAGCGTGCTCGTCCCCTATGGGGAAGGGAGATCGTATATCGAGGCGTTCTCTGCGCCTCCGCAGCCGTGGGAAATGGCAGAGGCGTATCGGAAGCTGCGTGCGGCGCAGCCCTTTATGGTCAATCTGTTTTCCTGGGAGCTCAAGAAATTAGAAGAAGCTGGTGCTCTGTGGGAATCTCCGGCAGGAATTTATAGCATGAGAGAAGAATACTATGATGAAAGTATTGGAGTTCAATTCGAAAATCAAAAGAATGAGTTTTGTTTCATGGGATGAGGTGAAAGCATGCGAAACGGCATCATGTTCAAAGTGTATGGACGCATGGCGCTCTTTACAGATCCTTTGACGCGCATCGGCGGCGAGAAGGCCAGCTATGCCGTGCCGACCTACCAGGCGCTCAAGGGAATCGTGGAAAGCATTTACTGGAAGCCGACGATCCTCTGGTATATCGATGAGGTGCGCGTGATGAAGGAGATCCGCACCCAGTCGCGTGCCGTCAAGCCGAGGAAATATCAGGAAGCGGGCAATGATCTCTCCATCTATCAGTATCTGCGCGATGTGTGCTACGAGGTCAAGGCACATTTCGAGTTCAACCCGCATCGGCCCGACCTCGCGGCGGACCGCAATGAGAACAAGCATTGGCAGATCGCAAGGCGCATGGTCGAGCGCGGCGGGCGGCGAGACATCTTCCTGGGGACGCGGGAATGTCAGGGCTATGTGGAACCCGTAGCGTATGGCAGGGAAAAGGGATTCTATGATGATGCCGGGAATATGCCGCTGGGCGTGATGTTCCATGGCTTCAATTACCCGGACGAGACGGGGCGGGATACGCTGGAGGTACGGCTTTGGCAGGCTGTGATGGACCATGGCATCCTGCACTTTCCCCGCCCGGAGGCCTGCCAACTTGTCCGCACGGTCCGCAGCGGCATCGTGCCGAAGGCGTTTCGCGCGGAGGACGTGAAGGCTGTGGAGGAAGAAGTGAGGGAATTGACGGAGGAACGGATGGGAGGTGCGCAGGGATGAGTTGGATACAGCAGCTCATGGCGACGTACGATGACAATCAGGCGCTCGCGGGCACTCCTGGGCCGCATGGCATCAGCGATGAACTGCCGCCCGTCGGACATATGATCGTCAATGCGCAGATCGAGCTCACCATCGATGCGCAAGGGAAGTTCGTCCAAGCGCATGCCATCCCGAAAGAGGAGGAGCCGACGCTCATCCCCTGCACGCCAGACTCCGCCTCGCGCACGGCGAGTCCCGTGCCGCATCCGTTGCATGATAACCTTTCCTACATTGCAAGGGATTATGGCAGCTATGGGACCGTGAAGAAAGAGTCTCCGTATGCACTCTATATCGAGCAGCTGAAGGCGTGGACGGACGCATCGGATTGCCCGCCGTCAGTGCGAGCGGTCTACCTTTATGTGACGCAGCATGACCTGATTCATGATCTGATTGGAGCGAAAGTGCTATACGAAGAGGCGCCGGGGAAACTTCTGGAGAAGTGGAAAGGCGCGGCGGGGGAGAAACCGCTCCTCTACCAGGTCACGGTGGGATCGCTCCTGAAATCCATGGTGCGATTTCGCGTGATCGGAACGGACCGCATACCGGAGCTATGGCTTGACCGGCAGGTGCAGGAAGCCTGGCAGGCGTATTTCGGGCGCTGTCACGCGGAGAAGCAGGCGCTCTGCTATGCGACGGGGACGATGGCACCCCTGACGACGAAGCATAACAAGGGGATTCGCTTTTCCGGTGATGGGGCGAAGCTGATTTCCTCGAATGATAAGAATGGCTTTACCTTCCGTGGCAGGTTCGCGGAGGCAGAGGAATGCCTCTCCGTCGGCTATGAAGCGTCGCAAAAGGCGATGAATGCGCTCAGGTGGCTCATCCGCAAGCAGGGATATCTCGTGGCGGGGAGGGTCTTTCTCGCCTGGGGGAGGCTGGGCATCGATGTCCCCTCGCCTGCGGTGAGTACCCCGCGGCTCTTGTTCGGCGGTGCCCGGCGGGCGGGACTCGCCAGGCAGCCGGATACGATGTCCAGTTGGGCGAAGGCACTGACCGCTGCGATGGACGGTTATCGCCATGAGTTCAGGCGCCGGCAGGGCAGCCAGGTAAATGTCATGATCCTCGATGCCGCGACCTCGGGCCGCATGTCGATTTGCTACTATGACGAGTTGGCGGGACAGGAGTTCATCTCTCGCCTGGAGATGTGGCACGCGCGTGGGATGTGGCGGCAGCATGCGTACGATGAGGAGGAGAAGAAGACCTTCGCCTTTTTCGGCGTACCATCTTCCAAGAAACTGATCCAGGCATGCTATGGGAGGAACCTCTCGGATAGCAAGCTGCGGCTTGAGACTGAGCGGCTCTTCACGGCCATCGAGCAGGGGCACGATCTCCCGCAGGAATTCCTGGTTACGGGGCTTCGCGTGGCAGTCAAGCAGGCGGCGGTGGAAAGCAACCGATGGCAATGGCTCTACGCCCTTGTCGAACCGGTCTGCTCCATCGCCTGCTATCACTTCTATCATCAAAAGGAGGAATACTCTGTGGCACTCGACGAACGCAATGCGAACCGCTCGTACCTCTACGGGCGGTTGCTGGCGCTGGCGGATCAGCTGGAGCTTGCGACCTATCGGCCGGAGGAACGAAAGACACGCCAGACGAATGCGATGCGGTATATGGAGATCTTCTCTGACCGTCCTGCAACGACCTGGCGGACGCTGCAGAAGAAACTGCTTCCCTACGAACACCGCAGGGAAGCCTACGGAGGGAAGGAGCGGAAGCTCATCCATCAAGTCGGCAGTATGTTCAAGGAAGAGGACTTCCTCTCTGACCGGCCTCTCGACGGCAGGTTTCTTCTGGGCTTTTATGCGCAGGAATACGCCATCGAGCAGGAAATTGCAGAGCGGAAAAAGGCGAAAGCACAAAAAGAAGTCGCAGGAGAGGAGAATGCATGATGACGGCACTTGAGAACAAGATTGATTTTATCGGTTTCCTTACGGTCACGAGGGCGAACCCGAATGGCGATCCCCTAAACGGCAATCAGCCGCGCACCGACTATGATGGCTATGGAGAGATCTCCGATGTCTGCCTGAAACGGAAAATCAGGAACCGTCTGCAGGACATGGGGGAGCCGATCCTCGTGCAGTCCAATGACCGCAGCGATGATGGCTTCACCAGCATCCGCGAACGCGTGGAGTCCAATCCCGCCTTGGAGAAAATTTTGAAGATGAAGGAGAAAGAGAAAGGCCGTACGCAGATGTTCGCGGAGGAAGCGGCCAAGGCCTGGATTGATGTGCGCGCGTTCGGGCAGGTGTTTGCCCTCAAGAAAGCAACCGGCGTAGACGCAGTATCCGTCGGGGTGCGCGGTCCGGTGTCCATCCATCCGACCGTCTCGCTCGACCCCGTGACCATCACGGACCAACAGATCACGAAGAGCACGAATGGAGAGCCGGGGGAAACGAAGGGCTCAGACACGATGGGGATGAAGCATCGCGTGGACTTCGGACTCTATCGGTTCCAGGGCAGCATCAACGTCCAGCTGGCAGAGAAAACCGGTTTCTCGGCAGAAGATGCCGAGGAAATTAAGCGAGCGCTCGTGACGCTTTTCGAGAATGACGCGTCGTCGGCACGCCCAGAAGGCAGCATCGATGTGGCAAGGCTCTATTGGGTCGAGCATCCCGGGAGGACGGGCATCGCCAGCGCGAAAGTCCATCGCAGTGTCACAGTGCGGAAGAAGGAAGGAGTGGAGCGCCCGAAGTCCTTGGCGGACTATACGATGGACGATACGGCACTCCGGGCATTGCCGGCGTTAGAGATTGAGCTCTATGAAGAGGGAGAGCGCAAAGGCTGAGGGAGGGGATGGCCATGCACGCGCAGGGCGAGCACAACGATTTCACCACGTATGGGGAAGACGAGTACCTGCAGATTGCGGAAATCCAGCATTACCAGTTCTGTCCCAGGCAGTGGGGGCTCATCTATCTGGAGCATCAGTGGGCAGAGAACGTGCTGACGGTGGAAGGCACGCTCCTGCATCAGAAGGCCCATGATCCAGAGATCAAAGAAAAAAGAGGAAACCGTATCGTCAAGCGCTCGCTGCGCGTAGCGTCTCCTCGGCTCGGCGTCGTGGGGATGTGCGATGTCGTCGAATTCATCCGCGACGAGACAGGCATCCGCCTCCCTGCATACCAGGGGCGATATCGGGTGCTCCCGGTAGAATATAAACGTGGGCGGCCGAAGGAAGGGAAGGAAGATATCTTCCAGCTGACGCTCGAGGCGATGTGCCTCGAGGACATGCTGGTCACCAGGATCGACGAAGGCTGCCTGTACTATGGGGAGACCCATCATCGCTTGACCGTCCCCTTGAAGGGGGCAATCCGCACGCAGATCGAAAAGACCTTGCAGGAGATCCGCAATTTCCGGGAGCATCGGCAGACGCCGCGCGTGAAGCGGCGGCGTGGCTGCAAGAGCTGTTCCCTGAAAGATCTCTGCCTGCCGGAACTAAGCAGGACCAAGTCGGCGCATGCCTACATGATGGGAGTGATTTCCGAATGAAACCACTACTTAATACGCTGTTTATTACGACGGAGGGCGTATATCTCGGGTTGGATGGGGAAACCATCGTCATATCGAAAGAGAAAGAGGTGCTCGCGCGTGTTCCGCTTCATAATTTCGAACAGGTCACCGTCTTTGGCTATCTGGGCGCCAGCCCGGCCCTGATGAAGAAATGTGCAGAAAACAACATCGCCTTGAATTTCATGACGCCTAGCGGCCGTTTCATGGCACGCATCATCGGCAGGACCAATGGGAATGTCTTGCTGCGGAAAGAGCAATATCGCTGCTCCGACGATGCAGAGAAAAGCCTGCTCTACGCGCAGGGATTCCTCGCAGGGAAACTCTACAATGCGCGTTGGGTCCTAGAACGCATGCTCCGGGATCATCCGGACCGGATCGATGTCGAAGCGTTCCGGCGAGAAAGCGATCGATTGAAGCGCGCCTATCAGGAGGTCATGCAGTGTGAGAGCCTAGACGCCCTGCGGGGAATCGAAGGAGAGGGAGCGAAGGCTTACTTTTCTCGATTCGATGCGATGATTCTTCAGCAGGAAGAAGACTTTTTCTTCACGGAACGAAACAGGCGGCCGCCACTCGATCGGATGAACTGCCTGCTTTCCTTCCTCTACGCGCTCTTGGCAAACGATGCGGCAGCAGCCCTGGAAGGCGTCGGACTGGACTCATACGTCGGCTTTCTCCATAGGGATCGGCCGGGGAGAATCTCTTTGGCACTGGACCTCATGGAGGAACTCCGTCCCGTGATGGCAGATAGGCTGGCGCTATCACTCGTCAATCGAAAAGCGCTGCGAGCGCAGGACTTCCGCCAGGAAAGCAACGGGGCGGTGCTGCTCACGGAGGAAGGCCGGAAAAAGACGCTGAAAGCATGGCACGATATGAAAGAAGGAGAACTAAAGCACCCGTATCTCCAGGAAACCATGAAATGGGGCCTGGTACCACACGCTCAGGCGCTACTCTTAGCAAGGGCTCTGCGTGGAGATCTAGATGCCTATCCGGCGTTTCTCTGGAAGTAGGTGACTGCGGTGTATATCCTCGTTACGTATGATATCGCCACGACGGATCCGAAAGGAGCAAAACGCCTGAGGCGGGTAGCAAAGTACTGCCAGGATTATGGTCAGCGCGTGCAAAATTCGGTTTTTGAATGCAAGATCGACGCGGCAAAGCTCGCCCAACTGAAAGCGAATCTCCTGAGGTGTATCGATGAGGCGAAAGACAGCCTGAGGATCTATTATCTCGGGAGCGAAAAGCGGTTTAAAGTAGAGCATTATGGAACGAAGCAATCGTTCAACCTTGAGGAGGTAGTGATTATCTAGTCGGAGTGCGAATCCCAAGCAAACAGAAATCCCCATTTCTGCGCTGTGCGCGGGATCCTTTGAGGACAAGTAAATAGCACACTTGGCTTGGACGTCACTCCGATGAAAGAATTTACAAGGTCCCTAAGAACAGAAAAAATCGTGGAAAAAGTGGAGCTTCAATCCCTTTTTTCACGTGGCAGAAGGGAGATAGTGGAACCCTCTGCTGTCGCTCCCCGCGTGGGAGCGTGGATTGAAACCCAGACCACATCAAAGCAGACTTAGAATTATGGAGGTCGCTCCCCGCGTGGGAGCGTGGATTGAAACTCTTAAATAGCCTCCGAACTGAACGAGTAAAAAGGTCGCTCCCCGCGTGGGAGCGTGGATTGAAACATCCCTATCCGCAATCGCCTACACATGATTGTAAGGTCGCTCCCCGCGTGGGAGCGTGGATTGAAACATCAACGGCGCTCGCGCCCTGCTTCATAGCCGGGTCGCTCCCCGCGTGGGAGCGTGGATTGAAACCTGCGATGGGAAAGGTTCTGCTCATCAAAAGAAGTCGCTCCCCGCGTGGGAGCGTGGATTGAAACAGAGTTATCTTTATCGTAGTTATCCATATTCAGAGTCGCTCCCCGCGTGGGAGCGTGGATTGAAACTCAAAGAGTTAAGAAGAAAGGCGGTTATCAAAATGTCGCTCCCCGCGTGGGAGCGTGGATTGAAACCCTGATTTCCCTCGCAAAGTTTGCGCAAAAAAAGGTCGCTCCCCGCGTGGGAGCGTGGATTGAAACCTGAGAACAACTATATGGGTTCGCATGTTGCATGGCGTCGCTCCCCGCGTGGGAGCGTGGATTGAAACCTCGCCCATGACATTTCTCTAGCCTCCTACCATCGTCGCTCCCCGCGTGGGAGCGTGGATTGAAACCAGAATGTTACCCATCCTATGAATGTAATCTCTAGTCGCTCCCCGCGTGGGAGCGTGGATTGAAACGCGTCACAAATCATCACCGGATGATTTATGACGTCGCTCCCCGCGTGGGAGCGTGGATTGAAACATTGGTGGGGCGCATTTCTTCTTTGCTAAAGATTGTCGCTCCCCGCGTGGGAGCGTGGATTGAAACGGAAGAACGCCAACACGGCGGCAGCACTGCTCATGGTCGCTCCCCGCGTGGGAGCGTGGATTGAAACATTGGTGGGGCGCATTTCTTCTTTGCTAAAGATTGTCGCTCCCCGCGTGGGAGCGTGGATTGAAACGGAAGAACGCCAACACGGCGGCAGCACTGCTCATGGTCGCTCCCCGCGTGGGAGCGTGGATTGAAACATCCGAATATACGGGATATCCGAATTCAGCGGTCAGGTCGCTCCCCGCGTGGGAGCGTGGATTGAAACGTACAAAGTCATACCAGTGAAGGGTAAGGCGTTTGTCGCTCCCCGCGTGGGAGCGTGGATTGAAACATTA
>NZ_KB908393.1:40190-40566 GCF_000381005.1 Selenomonas bovis DSM 23594 | reverse complement strand
CATCATCGTCGCTCCCCGCGTGGGAGCGTGGATTGAAACAGAAAGGCTGTATTCTTATTTAGGATTAATAGTGGTCGCTCCCCGCGTGGGAGCGTGGATTGAAACCGCTTTGTCGTCTCCACTCGGTGCGATGGATTGAGTCGCTCCCCGCGTGGGAGCGTGGATTGAAACTCGTACTCCATCGGCAGCGCCGCTTCGGCCGCGACGTCGCTCCCCGCGTGGGAGCGTGGATTGAAACCAATCATCCTTTCTTCTCATGATTAATGATTGGGGTCGCTCCCCGCGTGGGAGCGTGGATTGAAACTTTATAACGATGGTGATATGTGGTTTTAGTTACCGTCGCTCCCCGCGTGGGAGCGTGGATTGAAACACTTTA
>NZ_KB908393.1:0-37870 GCF_000381005.1 Selenomonas bovis DSM 23594 | reverse complement strand
GTCGCTTCCCGCGTGGGAGCGTGGACGGAATCGTCATTCTTGTGACAAATAGCAAGCGAGGAAGAAGGAGTCAGGGCGTTCGGGGGCGAAAGTTATAGGTGTTTGGCAATGAGAAAGGAGCGACTATGAACGATATTTTATATGAAGGCCCGCGCCTGCGCCTCCGCAGGGCGGATCTCACGGATCTCGATTATATCCTGGAGCTGGAGTACCGCGCGGAGAATGTGAAATACATCGTGCCGTTTGACAAACTGTTCCATACGAAGGTGCTCGAAGGGCACGTCGAGGAGTCCATGGACGTGCTCGCCGAGGAGATCGCGACGGGGGAGCGCGTCGGCTATTTCCTCATCAACGGCCTCAAGACGGAGGCGAAGGAGATCGAGTGGACGCATGTCGTCGTGGATAAAAAGGGCTGCGGCTACGGGCATGAGGCGATGAAGCTCCTCAAGGCGTGGTCGTTCGATGTGCTCGGGCTCCATCGCGCGTGGCTCGACTGCAAGGATTACAACGCGCGCGCGCTGCACCTCTACGAGACGGAGGGCATGCTGCGCGAGGGGCTCATCCGCGAGACAATCGTCACGAACGGGCGCTATGAGAATCTCGTCATCCTCGGCATGCTCGCGCGCGAGTACCAGGCGCGCAAGGCGGAGGGGCTGGAGCTTGCCTGACGGCTGGGCGGCGCGTTACTCCGGCATCTGCTGGCGGGACGCGCGGATGGCTCATCTGTCCGGGAGAGGGGCGGCACCTCCTGCCTGCCTGACGGGAACGGTGCTGGTGGTACATGAGCGTTGTCGCATGCTTTCTTGGAGGAGGGGTTCCGATGCGTAGCGTCAAGGCGGCTCTCGTGCAGATGCGAGTGACGGAGGACAAGGAGCAGAACCTGCGCTCTGCGGCGGATGCCGTGCGGCGCGCGGCTGACGCGGGAGCGCAGGTCGTCTGCCTGCCGGAGATGTTTGTCTGTCCGTATGAGCGCCATGCCTTCCTTGCGGCGCGTGAGGCGCGGGGCGGGCGCATCTGGTCCGCGCTCGCGCAGATGGCTGCGGGGAGCCGCGTCGTGCTCATCGGCGGCTCATTCCCCGAGGCGGCGGAGGGACGCCTCTACAATACCTGCTTCGTTTTCGATGCGGCGGGGCGGCAGATCGCGCGCCATCGCAAGGTGCATCTCTTCGACATCGACATTGCGGGCGGGCAGCGGTTTCGCGAGAGCAACACGTTCTCCCCTGGGGCTGATCTCACGGTGTTCGATACGCCGCTCGGCCGCTTCGGCGTTGTCATCTGTTTCGACATCCGTTTCCCGGAACTCATGCAGCTCATGGCGCTGTATGGTGCGGAGGCGGTCTTCGTGCCGGCTTCCTTCAATATGACGACAGGCCCCGCGCATTGGCAGCTGCTCTTCCGCGCGCGGGCGCTCGACGCGCAGATCTTCCTCCTCGGCTGCTCCGCGGCGCGCGATGCGCGCAGCCGTTACGTTGCCTATGGTCATTCCCTCGCGATCTCGCCGTGGGGCACGGTGCTCGCGGAGCTCGGCGCGCAGCCGGAGACGCTCCTCGTGACGCTCGACCTCGATGAAGCACTGAGAACGCGTGCACAGATCCCCGTCATGGCCGGCGCGCGCCGGACGGATCTCTATGAGCTGCGCTGGCAGCGCGGAGAGAATCTCAAGAAACCGCGCGGTTGAGGTGAGGCGTTCAGGCTTGATATGGATGCGCTGCATCATCCGGATATGTGTGCATGCGTGACGGCATGCTGGTGCCAGCGGCGTGTAAATAAAATATAGGAAGCGCTGATTAAATGAGGTGCTCCGGATTTACGCGGATGCGCTGTATCTCCCTAGGAGATAAACCGGAGGCGTAGCGGCAAAACGCTCCATCGCGTTTTGTGCTGAGGATTGTAGGGCGACGGGAGGACAACGCAGACGCGTGAAGACGGAGTGCCGAATGAATCAGTGATTCCTATAGTACGAAAAAATCCTGCTCACAAGTTCGTGAGCAGGATTTTTAGTGCGATTTTTTTCTCCGGCGGCAGGTCGCGTATGAGCTCCATGAGGCTCTCGTCCTGTGCCTCGTCGCTGCCATCTGCGAGATGCCGGTCAAGGTGGCCGGTGCTCGATATCTGATCGAGTTCCTCGATGCGGACGTTCAGGGCGTGGCAGATTTTGAGGACGTTGTCCATCGCCGCGCCGCCAATCGAGCCATTGAGGATTGAGAGGAGCGTCGTATACGGCATGGAGATCTGCTGGGCGAACGCCTTGAGCGTATAGCCGTGGGATTTGATGAGAGACTTGATATAATCCTCGCGCGTCATCGAATCCCCCTCCTTGCTGGTGCGCTGATATGAAATATCGTGTCTTGTTGTCGATGAAATCAATATGAAATTCTTACACCTCATTATACATGGGAATGTCGTACAATTCAATGGAAAATCAAGGTTGAAAAATGTAATTTTCGCATTTTCTATAGAAAATATAGAAAATACAGCAGAAATAAACGCTGGAATGATTTGTTTTCGTATCACAATACGATATGACGTTTAGAATGAATAACAATATTTTTCTGACAAAAGGAAGAGAATACGAAAAACTATGATTAAAAAATGCAATTTCGTATTGACTACGAGATACATCTCGTGTATTATAATACGTGTAAACGAAATAACGTTCCGAAGCCGAGGGAACAAGGAAAGAACGTTTTTTATGAGCAGAAACGATGGCAAATCGCCATTGTTCGATAATTCTTTCGTGAATTATCTGCGAATTCACAAGGCGGCACTGCTATGGCAGTGCCGGAGAGACCGGAACGGGAAAAGGGGAGTTTCACGATGGAAAAAGCAACAGTCGTTGTGATTGGCGGCGGTGCTACGGGCGTAGGTATCCTGCGCGATCTCGCGATGCGCGGTGTGGATGTCATGCTCGTTGAGAAGCGCGACCTCATCAATGGCGCCAGCTCGCGTTATCATGGCCTGCTGCACAGCGGCGGACGCTATGCAGTGAAGGATCAGGAGGCCGCCAAGGAGTGTATCGAGGAGAACACGATCCTCCGCAAGATTGGCAAGAGCTGCGTTGAGGCGTCAGGCGGCATGTTCGTGAGACTCGACAGCGATGACCCTGACTATGAGAAAGCCTGGGTAGAAGGCTGTAAGACGAGCGGTATCGAGGCAAAGCATATCTCTTTAGATGAAGCTTTCCGTTTAGAGCCGCGCCTTTCGAAGCATGTTGTATCGGCTTACCTCGTACCGGATGCCGCCATCGATGGTTTCCGCATGAGCTGGCAGAACGTCGACAGTGCGAAACGCTACGGCGGCCGCCTCAAGACGTACACCGAGGTCATCGGCGTGCTTCGTGATGGCGATGAGGTTCACGGCGTCAAGGTGCGTGACTTCTTCTCCGGTGAGGAGTATGAAATCGGCTGCGATATCCTCGTGAATGCCGGTGGCGGTTGGGCTGGTAAAATCGCTGAGATGGCGGGCCTCGAGGTCGGCGTTCAGCCAGATAAGGGCACGCTCCTTGCGTTCAACCAGCGCATCGCGAACCATGTCGTAAACCGTCTGCATAAGTCCTCTGACGGCGATATCTTCGTACCGCATGGCTCCATTACGATTCTCGGCACGACGTCGATGAGCATCCCTGATGCCGAGGATACGAGCACGTCCCGCGAGGAGGTTGAAAAGCTCCTCTCCATCGGCGAGCAGACGTTCGAGCATCTGCGTGACTACCGTCTGCTGCGTTGCTTCGCCGGCAGCCGCCCGCTCTACATGCCGCCGGGGGGTGCCTCCGGCCGCGGTGCTTCGCGCGGGTTTGCAGTTGTCGACCACGAGAAGCAGGATGGGCTCAAGGGTATGTTCACGATCGTGGGCGGCAAGTTCACGACGTACCGTCTGATGGCAGAGCGTATGTCCGACCAGGTCTGCGCGAAACTCGGCAACCACGAGAAATGCCGCACGGCGGAGGAGCCGCTTGTACCGCAGGTCTCCGAGGAGGACAAAGAAGCAGCACGCAAGTACTTCCCATCCTACGGCACGAATCTCGCGGCGACGCGTCTCGGCCCCGAGCGCTTCGCACGCGTTGTCGATACGCTCAAACGCGAGCCGGAAAAGCGCGAGATTGTCTGCGAATGCGAGAACGTTACGCGCGCAGAGGTCGAGGAGATCGCGAAGGAACTCTCAAGCTACAAGATCAACGATGTGCGCCGCAGGACGCGCCTCGGCATGGGCACTTGCCAGGCGAACTTCTGCGCACTCCGCAGCGCGAGCGTATTCGCAAAGTGCGGACACGATGAAATCTGCAAGGACTCGCTCGGGC
The DNA here is from genome assembly GCF_000381005.1 of Selenomonas bovis DSM 23594. Classification (GTDB taxonomy): domain Bacteria; phylum Bacillota; class Negativicutes; order Selenomonadales; family Selenomonadaceae; genus Selenomonas_C; species Selenomonas_C bovis. The sequence continues at coordinate 33,573 of NZ_KB908393.1, read as the reverse complement.
AGATGAAGGAATTCCTCCAGGGACGCTGGAAGGGTATCCGTCCAGTGCTCATGGGCCGTACGATTCGCGAGGTCGAGATGACGCGCGGGCTGTATGAGCTGGTATTCAATGTGAATGGGGGAAATGCGCAATGATTCGTTCAGATGTAGTCGTTATCGGCGGCGGCTTCGCCGGTCTTGTCGCAGCGCTCGCGAGCGCAAAGCGCGGCAAGTCCGTCACGCTCCTGACTTACGGTGAAGGTACGCTCACACTCAACAGCGGCGTAATCGATGTGCTCGGCTTCGATGAGCACCACAAGGCCGTCGAGAACCCGCTCGCGGCCATCGAGAACCTGCCCGCATCGCATCCTTACAAAAAAATCGGTACGAAGGCGCTCGAGGAGGCTGTGGATTTCTTCACGGGTGTCGCGCGTAAGAACCATATCCCTTATCATGGTTCCCTGGACCGCCAGATGATGGTGCCGACGGCTGTCGGTACGTTGAAGCCGACCTGCCTCGCGCCCCATTCCCTTTCCGGCTCCGAGGTATTCCCTGGCAAGAAGAAGATCGTCGTTGTCGGCATCAAGGGCCTCAAGGATTTCTACGGGGATATCATGATGGAAAACCTCAAGAAGTCTCTCGGTGAGGATAAATCGTACGAACTCATCGAGGTCAATACGGGGCTCACGGGCGGCCGCGACATTACGACGCAGGATGTCGCACGCTGGATGGATACGGACGAGGGGACGAGTTCGTTCTCCAAGCAGCTCAGCAAGGCGAAGTCCCTGCAGTCCGGCAACACGACGGACGTGCTGTTCGTCGTACCGCAGGTACTCGGTACCAAAGGTCATGCCTGCTACCAGACGATCAGCAGCCGCGTTGGGACGGATGTCGTCGAGACCACCTGCCTGCCGCCCTCGGTGAATGGCATGCGTCTGCAGACGCTCCTCATCGACAGCCTGCGCGAGCTCGGCGTCGATATCGTCGAGAACACGAAGGTTGTGCGCGCGGAGAAGAATGGTGCTGTGGCAACGGCGGTCATCGCGCAGACGGCTTCCAATGAGAAACGCTATTATGCGAAGAAATTCATCCTTGCGACGGGCGGCTTCTATAGCGGCGGCATCACGATGCGCGACTTCGAGCAGCCCAAAGAAGTGATTTTCGATCTGCCGGTCTACTTCGTCAAGGGCGAAGAGAACTGGTCGAACAAGGAACTTTTCTCCGATCGGCCCCAGGGCTTTGCCAAGACCGGCATCCTCACGGACGAGTCGCTTCGCCCGGTGGACGGAAACGGAAAGCGCGTCTTCGATAATGTGTATGTCGTGGGACGCAATCTCGGCGGCTATGACTTCTGCTTCGAGCACTCCGGCAATGGTGTCGCTCTGGCGTCGGCATACAAGGCCGCGATGATGTAAAGAGGGGAGCCCGTTAGAATGAGCGATAAGAGAATGATTGATGAAGAAGAGAGAGCCATCTACACCGGCGACCACTGCCTTTCCTGTACCTCGTGCATGGCGAATTGCCCTGTCATGGCGGCAGCCAAGGACTACCGCGGGCCGAAGCTTGTCGCACCGGCACATGGACGCATGCACTTCGCCGAGGATGACACAGAGCTCTCGCTCGACTTCTGCTCGAACTGCAAGAGCTGCGATCGCGCCTGCCCGTCAGGTGTTGCGGTCTCCACGCTCAACATGCTGCAGCGGGGAGAATATTACAGGAAACATCCGCATCCGCAGCGCGACGATATGCTCGCGCATGCGGAGAGAATGGCGAAGCTCGTCAACGCGCTGCCGCTCGGCACGACGTTCGCGAACCTCGGCATGAAGATCGGCAAGAGCCTCGGTGTCTTCGACTCCTTGGGCATTGCCGGCGAGCGCGACATGCCCGCCTACGCGTCGAGCACGTTCGCACAGGAGTTCCGCAAGATCAAGCAGCCGTCCTCTGATAAGAAGGTTGTCTTCTATCCCGGCTGCTCCATCAACTACAACGAGCCCCACATCGGCGTGGCGTTCGTCAAGGTCATGAATGCGAACGGCTACGAGGTGCTCCTCGATGAGGCGTTCAACTGCTGTGGCTCGCCGCTCGTCGTCACAGGCTATCTCGACGAGGCGCATGAGCACGCAGAGAACAATGTCGAGCGCATCCTCTACTGGAAGCGCCAGGGTATCCCTGTCGTCGCCTGCTGCACGAGCTGCTCGCTCATGCTCCGCAAGGAGTACGAGGAACTCTTCGGCGAGGAGACGATGAAGGAAGCAGGCGAGAATGTCTACGACGCGTTCGAGTTCCTCGAGATGCTCGATGGCGAAGGCAAGTTCAATACGAAGCTCGCCCCTGTGAATGAACGCTTCATCTACCACGTTCCCTGCCACCTCAAAGCGGCGGGCATCGGCACGCCGGTCGTCTCCATCTTCCGCCACCTCCCGGGGGCGAAGGTAGAGCTCGCAGACGCTGGATGCTGCGGCATGAGCGGCAACTATGGTTTCAAGAAGGATAAATACGAGATCTCTATGAAGATCGGCGAGAAGCTCTTCTCGCGGATCAAGGCGGCCAATGCGGATGATGTCATCTGCGATTGCCCGACCTGCAGGATGCAGATCAAACATGGGACGCAGACAGAGCCCTGCCATCCCATCGAGATACTGGCGAAAGCCTACCAATAAAACCTATCAACGAAAAGAACAATGTTCGACGAAGGGGGTTATTGCATGGTCCAAGGAAAAGTCCGAAGGATTGTCTTGCTCTGTTCGGCAGGCGTCTCCACGAACCTGCTTGTGAGGCGGATGGAGGCAGAAGCTGCGAGGCTCGGGTATCCGTGCTCAGTGAGCTTCTACCCGGTCAATGAGGTGCAGGAGGCGGCATCGTTTGCCGATGTCATGCTCCTCGCGCCACAGGCGGCGTCCAACCTGCCGGAGTTCCAGGTGAAGTATCCCAATGTCAAGTCGGCCGTGATACCGAAGGATCTCTATGCGACAATCGACGCGGATAAGATCCTCGATCTCGCGCAGAAAATCGCCGGTGATTATTGAGCAGCCTCGGTTGCATCCGGCGTAGCGGCAACAGCCGTTGCCGTTGGTTCTTTAGGGGTTTCAGGAGAAGGAGAGCGGGGGCTCTCCTGCCTCTAGAAATAATTGTTTAAAAATACACAATAGAAAGAGGTTTTTAACATGGCAAAGCAGTATGTAATGGCTCTTGATGCAGGCACGACGTCCAACCGTGCCATCATCTTCGACCGTAACTCCAAGATTGTCGGTGTCTCCCAGAAGGAGTTCACGCAGTACTTCCCGAAACCGGGCTGGGTCGAGCATGACGCCGAGGAAATCTGGAGCACGATGGTCACTGTCATGAAGGAAGCTCTCGAGCAGTCTGGCCTCGTCGCGAGCGACATCGCCGGCATCGGCATCACGAACCAGCGCGAGACGGCTGTGGTTTGGGATAAGAAGACGGGCCGTCCGATTTACAACGCCATCGTTTGGCAGTCCCGCCAGACTGCACCAATCGCTGAGGCACTCAAGGCCAAGGGACTCGTGGATGAGGTTCGCGACAAGACGGGCCTGACGATTGATGCATATTTCTCCGGCACGAAGATTCGCTGGATTCTCGATCACGTCGAGGGAGCACAGGAGCGAGCTGAGAAAGGCGAGCTCATCTTCGGTACGATTGACACTTGGCTGATTTGGAAACTCACGGGCGGCAAGGCGCATGTCACGGATTATTCCAACGCGTCGCGCACGATGCTCTTCAACATCAACACGCTGCAGTGGGATGACGACCTCCTCGGCTATCTCAATGTGCCGAAGGCCATGTTGCCGGAAGTCAAACCGTCCTCCTGCGTCTACGGCGAGAGCCTGCCGAGCGTCCTCGGTGCGCCGATTCCTGTCTCCGGTGCAGCAGGCGACCAGCAGTGCGCACTCTTCGGTCAGAACTGCTTCGAGCCGGGCACGGCGAAGAACACGTACGGCACGGGCTGCTTCATGCTCATGAATACGGGCACGGAGCGCAAGCACTCCAAGAACGGCCTCGTGACGACGATCGCCTGGGGCCTCGACGGCAAGGTCGAGTACGCACTCGAGGGTTCCATCTTCGTCGCTGGTTCCGCGATCCAGTGGCTGCGTGACGGCGTCCGCCTCGTTGACTCCGCTCCGGATTCCGAGTGGGTTGCGAAGAAGGTCAAGGATACGGCTGGTGTCTATGTCGTTCCGGCATTCGTCGGCCTCGGCGCTCCGTACTGGGATATGAACGCACGCGGCACGATCATCGGCATCACGCGCGGCACGACGAAGGCTCATATCGTCCGCGCCACGCTCGAATCGCTCGCTTATCAGACGAAGGATGTCCTCAACGCGATGGAGGCTGACTCCGGCGTGAAGCTGAAATCCCTCAAGGTGGACGGCGGTGCCTGCGCGAACAATTTGCTCATGCAGTTCCAGGCTGATATCCTCGAGTGCCCGGTCGATCGTCCGCAGATCATCGAGACGACGGCGCTCGGCGCTGCGTATCTCGCAGGCCTCGCGGTCGGTGTCTGGAGCAGCAAGGAAGAGGTCAAGACGGCTTGGAAGCTCGATACGCGCTTCGAGCCGACGATGTCCGAGGAGCAGTCGAAGAAGCTCTACAAGGGCTGGCAGAAAGCCGTTAAGCACTCGATGAACTGGCTCGAGGACGGCGAAGAAGAGTAATACTTGGGAAGAAATGGTGCTGCCGGCATCGCAAGGGGCAGCCGGCAGACCGTTTCCGATATTATCTACGGGTTATCTTTCAGAAGCGTTTCAGAAGAGTTTTTTAAGGAGGAATTATCATGGTCACAGGAACAGAAAACCTGCTTGGTGAGTTCATCGGAACCACCGTACTCCTCGTCTTTGGTTGCGGCGTCTGCGCGAACCTCACGCTGGAGAAATCGAAAGGCCAGGCATCTGGCTGGGTCAACATTGCCATCGGATGGGGTTTCGCGGTCACGCTCGGCGTCTTCACTGCAACGACGCTCGGCGCACCGCAGGGCGACCTCAATCCGGCCGTCACGTTCGGTAAGATGCTCGTCGGCATCTACACGTTCCCGCAGTTCCTCATGACGTCGCTCGTGCAGATCCTCGGCGGTATCCTCGGTGCCACGATTGTCTGGCTCGCTTATCTGCCGCATTGGGCTGAGACGAAAGATCCGGCTGCAAAGCTCGGCGTCTTCTGCACGGCTCCTGCCATCCGCAACATTCCCTGCGCGTTCCTCTGCGAGCTCATCGCGACGTTCTTCCTGATGTTCGTCATCTGGATGATCTTCTCCAAACCGGTCGGCAACATGGTTCCGGGCTATGGCCCGTACATTGTCGGTGTCCTCATCTGGGCGCTCGGCCTCTCCCTCGGTGGTCCGACGGGTTACGCAATGAACCCCGCCCGTGACCTCGGTCCTCGCATCGCGCATGCAATCCTCCCGATTGCTGGCAAAGGCGGCTCCGACTGGGGCTATGCTCTCGTGCCGATCGTCGCTCCGCTCTGCGGCGCTGGCCTTGCTTATGTTGTGGCAACGGCACTCGGTGCATTCTAATCTGGTAGCATCCTGCTTCGGCAGGTAGCTATAAATCATTTTACATCTCCCAATTTTAAGGCTTGATTACCCCTCTTTTATCCCTTGTTGTTTGGAAGTTTCCCGATTCGTTCGGAAAACTTCCTTTTTTTATGTCATACTTCGGCGTGTTATGGTATAATGAGAGATATCTATATAGAATATTCCAAACAAATGGCAGGAGAGGGATCTTATGCAAAAACAATACATTCTGGCACTGGATTCCGGTACCGTCAAGAACCGCTCAGTGATTTTCAACCGCCGGGGAGAGATGATTTCCTACGCGGAGAAGAAGATCAGCACCTTCACTCCGCATGCGGAATGGATCGAACAGGATGCGGAGGAGATCTGGAGCACGCAGCTCTGGACGGCGCGGGAGGCGATGCGGCTCGCGGCCATCGACAGCCGTGAGATCGCAGCCGTTGCGGTGACGAACCAGCGTGAGACGACTGTCATCTGGAACCGGCAGACAGGGCGGCCGCTCTATCCCGCCATCAGCTGGCAGTCGCGGCAGACGGAGCAGATCTGCGAGCAGCTGCGCGAGCAGGGCTACCAGGAGGAGATCCGGCAGAAGACCTCGCTCGTGCTGAACCCGTACTTTTCCGGCACGAAGATCTGCTGGCTGCTCGACAACGTGCTCGGCGCGCGGGAGATGGCGGAGAAGGGAGAGCTCTGCTTCGGCACGATCGATACCTGGCTCATGTGGAAGCTCTCGGGCGGTGAGATTTTTGCGACGGATTACTCGAATGCCTCCCGTACGATGCTCTTTCACCTCAAGCATCTCTGCTGGGATGCCGAGATTCTGCGCCATCTCCGCATCCCGCGCTCGATGCTGCCCGAGGTGCATCCGTCGAGTCATCTCTACGGCTATACGGACGCGACGTGCTTCGGCGCCGCCATCCCGATCGCGGCCTGCATCGGCAACCAGCAGGCGGATCTCTTCGGCCAGGCGTGTTTTACCCAGGGCGAGGCGAAGAACTCCTACGGCGAGGGCTCGTTCCTGCTCATGAACACGGGGAAGGAGATCGTCCATTCGCAGAACGGTCTCATCACGACGATTGCCTGGGGCATCGGCGACGATGTGACGTATGCGCTCGAGGGCAGCATGCTCGTCTCCGGCTCGAGTCTCGAGTGGCTCAAGCACGGGCTCGGCATCCTGAAGTCCATGCCGGACTCTGAGTGGGTGGCGAAGCTCGTGCCCGATACGGGCGGCGTTTATTTCGTGCCGTCGTTCCGCGGGCTTTCCGCGCCGTACTGGGACACGAAGACCTCAGGCATGATCATCGGGCTCAAGGAGGATACGCAGCGCGCGCATATCATCCGCGCGGCGCTCGCGGCGCTCGCCTATCAGGTGCGCGATGTCTATGAGGCGCTGACCTCAGATGTCAAGACGCCGATTGCCCAGCTCAAGGTGGACGGCGGTGCGGCGCAGAACAACCTGCTCATGCAGTTCCAGGCGGACATCCTCAACATGCCGGTCATCCGCGCCTATACGACGGAGACGACGGGGCTTGGCGCCGCCTACCTCGCGGGACTCGCCATGGGCATCTGGAAGGACATCGACGAGCTCAAGTCCCTCTGGCATGAGGGCGTGCGCTACGAGCCGCAGATGGATGAGGCGCAGCGCAGCGCGCTCTATGACGGCTGGCAGAATGCCGTCTCGAAGGTCATGGGCTGGTGAGGTGCTCACTATGGGAGGAACGCAGGCATCTGCGGCTTCGGCTGCGGATGCTTTTTTTGCGCAGGGGCGCGGGAATACGCTATAATGGAAGAAAGAGTTTGCGCGGTTTCGCGAATTTTTGGAGAAAGAGGGAGAGACATGAAGGCAAAAGATATCTTATCCCATGTGGATCATACGCTGCTCAAGCAGACGGCGACCTGGGCGCAGATGCAGCGCGTGGCGGAGGAGGCCATCCGCTACGGCACGGCGACGGTGATGGTGCCGTCGTGCTATGTCGCGCGGCTCGCGCGCATCTACGGGGCGCGGCTGAAGGTGGCGACGGTCGTCGGCTTCCCGAACGGCAACGCGTCGACGGCTGCGAAGCTCGCGGAGACGGCGCAGGCGCTCGCGGACGGCGCGGCGGAGATCGACATGGTGATCAATATCGGCATGCTCAAGGCGGGCGATGAAAAGTACGTGACGGACGAGATCCGCGCGCTCAAGGCGCTCTGCGGCGAGCGTGTGCTCAAGGTCATCGTCGAGACGTGCTTCCTCACGCGCGAGGAGAAGATCGCGGCGTGCCGCGCCGTGACGGAGGGCGGCGCCGACTATATCAAGACCTCGACGGGATTCGGCCCGCAGGGGGCGACGCTCGAGGATATCGCGCTCTTCCGCGCGCACATCGGGGCGGGCGTCAAGATGAAGGCCGCGGGCGGCATCCATACGCGCGCGGAGATGGAGGCGTTCCTCGCGGCGGGCTGCGACCGCCTCGGCGCGAGCAGCGCCGTTGCAGTGCTCAAAGACGCATGGGAGGAGGAACAGGAGAAATGAAAGCATGTAAGCGTGTGTTTTTGATCGTCCTTGACAGCTTCGGCATCGGCGCGGAGCCGGACGCTGCGGAGTTCGGCGACGGCGACGTGAATACGCTGCGCACGATCGCGGCGTCGCCCGCGTACGCGACGCCGCACCTCGCGCAGCTCGGTCTTTTCAACATCGACGGCGTGGGCTGCGGCGCGCCTGTGAGCGCGCCGCTCGGCGCGTTCGCGCGCCTGCGAGAGCTCTCGCGCGGCAAGGATACGACGACGGGCCACTGGGAGATCGCGGGCATCGTGTCGGAGCGGCCCATGCCGACGTATCCTGACGGCTTTCCGCCGGAGGTCATCGCGCGGCTCGAGCAGGCGTTCGGCAGGAAAGTGCTCTGCAACAAGCCCTACTCGGGTACGCAGGTCATCCACGACTACGGCCGCGAGCAGAAGGAGACGGGCGGTCTCATCGTCTATACGTCGGCGGACAGCGTGCTGCAGATCGCGGCGCATGAGGACGATGTGCCGGTCGAGCAGCTCTATGAATACTGCCGCATGGCGCGCCGCATCATGCAGGGCGAGCACGGCGTCGGCCGCGTCATCGCGCGTCCCTATGTCGGCACCTGGCCGAACTACACGCGCACGCCGCGCCGCCATGATTTCTCCCTCGACCCGACGGGCGATACGGTGCTCGACGCGCTCGCGCGCAAGGGGCTCGCGACCATCGGCGTGGGCAAGATATCGGATATCTTCGCGGGGCGCAGCGTGAGCCGCACGCTCGGCATCAACAAGGACAACCGCGACGGCATGGAGAAGACGCTCGCGCTCCAGGACGAGGAGTTCACGGGGCTCGCGTTCGTCAACCTCGTCGATTTCGACATGGCGTACGGCCATCGCCGCGACATCGAGGGCTACGCGCGCGCGGCGACGGAGTTCGACGCACAGCTCGGCACGTTCCTCAGCCGCATGCGCGAGGATGACGTGCTCATGATCACGGCGGATCACGGCTGCGATCCCGGCGCGCCGGGCACGGACCACACGCGTGAGTACGTGCCGCTGCTCGTCTACGGGAGCGGCATCCGCCAGGGCGCGAATCTCGGCACGTATCCGACGTTCGCGATGATCGGCGCGACGATCGCGGATATCTTTGGCGCGGATCTCAAGACGAAGGGTGAGAGCCTGCTGCCGCGCCTCGTCAGAGAGGAGGCGTGAGCGATGCACATGTATGACCTCATCACGAAGAAAAAGCACGGCGCGGCGCTCACGGACGAGGAGATCGCGTTCATGATCGAGGGCTATGTAAAAGGCGAGATTCCCGACTATCAGATGTCGGCGATGCTCATGGCCATCTGGTTCTCCGGCATGACGGATCGCGAGACGGCGGTGCTCACGCAGGTCATGGCGCGCTCGGGCGACCAGATCGACCTCTCGGCGATTGCAGGGAAAACGGTGGATAAGCACTCGACGGGCGGCGTCGGCGATAAGACGACGCTCATCGCCTGCCCCATCGTCGCAGCTTGCGGCGGCAAGATCGCGAAGATGAGCGGGCGCGGCCTCGGCCATACGGGCGGCACGGTGGACAAGCTCGCCGCGATCCCGGGCTACCGCACGGAGCTCACGCGCGAGGAGTTCTTCCATACGGTCGAGACCTGCGGCATCTCGCTCATCGGCCAGTCGGGGAACCTCGCGCCCGCGGACAAGAAGCTCTACGCGCTGCGCGATGTGACGGCGACGGTCGACAGCATCCCGCTCATCGCGTCCTCCATCATGAGCAAGAAGCTCGCGGCCGGCGCGAGCGCCATCCTGCTCGATGTCAAGACCGGCTCGGGCGCGTTCATGAAGACGCAGGAGGACGCCATCCGCCTCGCGCAGACGATGGTCGCCATCGGTGAGGCGGCGGGCAGACGCACGGTCGCGCTCATCACGGATATGGATGTGCCGCTCGGCTGCGGCATCGGCAACAGCATCGAGGTGCGGGAGTCTGTGGCGGTGCTGCGCGGGGAGGGGCCTGCTGACCTCCGGGAGGTCTCGCTCGCGCTCGCGGCGAATATGCTCTTCCTCATCGGCAAGGGGACGCCCGCGGCCTGCCGCGCGATGGCGGAGCGCGCCATCGCGGACGGCTCGGCGCTCGCGACGCTCTGCCGCATGGTGCGCGCGCAGGGCGGCGACGCGCGCGTCCTGACGGGGGAGGCGGACTTCGAGGCGGCTCCGTTCTCGCGCGAGGTCTGCGCGCCGCGCGCGGGGTTCGTCACGCGCATGGACGCGGAGGCCATCGGCGAGGTGTCCGTCGTGCTCGGCGCGGGCCGCGAGACGAAGGAGAGCGTCATCGACCCCGCCGCGGGACTCATCCTGCATCGGAAATACGGCGATGCGGTGCAGGCGGGCGAGCCGCTCGCGACGCTCTGCACCTCGCGGCAGGAGACGCTCGCGGAGGCAGCGCAGCGCTACGGCGCTGCCATCACGATCGGTGAGACGCGGCCGGCGCCGCGCCCGCTCATCTTCGCGCGCGTCACGCCGGAGGGCGTCGAGCGCTATGGAGGTGAGAACGGATGACGGACGCAGAACTCATGGAGGTCGCGCAGGCGTACCGCCTGCGCGCCTACGCGCCGTACTCGCATTTCAAGGTCGGCGCGGCTGTGCTCACGCGCGCGGGCCACGTCTACGGCGGCTGCAACATCGAGAACGCCAGCTATCCCGTCGCCTGCTGCGCCGAGCGCACGGCGATTTTCAAGGCGGTCAGCGAGGGTGAGCGCGACATCGAGGCGCTCGCGGTCGTCGCTGACACCGACGGCCCCTGCGCGCCCTGCGGCATGTGCCGCCAGGCCATCAGCGAGTTCCATATCCCGCGCATCCTCATGGGGAACCTCAAGGGCGAGGCGCGGGAGGTCACGCTCGCGGAGCTCTTGCCCTTCGCCTTTTCGGAGAGCGATCTCGGCTGAAGTAAGATAGAGAATAGATAGGAGTCTTTCATGTATCTGATCATCAATATCCTGGGCATCGCGGTCTTTCTCGTGATTGCCGTGCTCTTTTCCAAGAAACGCCGCGAGATCGCCTGGCGCAGCGTGGGCGTGCTGCTCGCGCTCAACGTCGTGCTCGCGTGGTTCCTCACCTCGTTCTCCGTCGGGCGCGAGCTCGTGCTCTGGGCGGCGGCGGGCTTCACCTGGCTCGTGCACGTCGCCTACGAGGGCATCGCGTTTGCGTTCCCCGACTGGGTGCACGTCGAGCAGATGAATTTCTTCACGGCCGTGCTGCTGCCGATCCTCTTCGTCGTGCCGCTCTTCGACATCCTCACGTATCTCGGCATCCTGCCGTTCGTCATCAAGTGGATCGGCAAGCTGCTCGCGCTGCTCACGCGGGAGCCGAAGTTCGAGTCGTTCTTCGCCATCGAGATGATGTTCCTCGGCAACACGGAGGCGCTCGCGGTCTCGAGCCTGCAGCTCTCGCGCATGAAGGCGGATCGCTGCCTCACGCTCGCGATGATGTCGATGAGCTGCGTGACGGCCGCGCTCATCGGCGTCTACACGACGATGCTGCCCGCGGAGTTCATCCTCACGGCCGTGCCGCTCAACGTCATCAACGCGCTCATCGTCACGAACATCCTGCATCCCGTCAAAATCTCCGAGGCGGAGGACACCGTCGCGCGCGTCGGCGAGGGCGGGCGGGAGCGCGAGCCGTTCTTCGCGTTCCTGAGCTCCTCCATCCTCGGCGCGGGGCGGCTCGTGCTCATCATCTGCGCGACGGTCATCTGCTTCGTCTCGCTCGCGAAGTTCATCGACATGCTGCTCGCGCTCGTCTCGCCTGCGGTCTCGCTCGAGAGCATTCTCGGCTGCATCATGTTCCCGTTCGCCTGGCTCATGGGCCTCGATGCCGATGAGGCGTTCCTGCTCGCGCAGCACATGGGCACGAAGCTCGTCACGAACGAGTTCGTCGTCATGCTCGCCGTGAAGGATCAGCTGCCGACGTTCAGCCGCCACCTGCAGGGCGTGCTCACGGTCTTCGTCACCTCGTTCGCCAATTTCGGCACGCTCGGCATGATCATCGGCTGCTTCAAGAGCATGGTCGATGAGAGCAAGAATGAGCTCATCAGCCGCAATGTCGGCTACATCCTCCTCTCCGGCATTCTCGTCTCGCTGCTGAGTGCCGGCGTCGCGGGGCTGTTCATCTGGTGAAATCGGCATCTCGCGGAGGGAGACCTTCGCGTTTCTCCCGAGAAGTTGATATTTCCGCAGGAAAAAAGAGACATGCGACAGGCTGGTGCTTGTCACATGTCTCTTTTTGGATTCCTTAGTCTTCATAGAGAAGTTGGATCTTTTTCGCCTTGCGCGTCGCGTTCATGTCGATGACGCGCTGGTTGCGCGAGCCGCGGAAGTGGAGCGTGAGGTCGCGCTCCGCCTCCTCGTAGGGGCCGTCGACGAGGACGTCGATCTCGTTGAGGAGCGCGGCTGTCGCCTTGTCCTTCTCGGCGCGCGCGAGGAGCTCGTCGAGCGTGAAGCCGCTGTAACTCCAGACGTCGAGCCCGAGTGCGTGAACCGCGCGCGCGAGCGCGGCGAGCGGCGCCGGCTGCAGGAAGGGCTCGCCGCCGCTGAACGTGACGCCCGCGAGCAGGGGATTGGCCTTGACCTTGGCGAGGATGTCCGCTGTGTCGATGCGGCGGCCGCCCTCCATCGGCTGTGTCTCCGGGTTCTGGCAGCCGTGGCAGCGGCGGTGGCAGCCCTGCACGAAGACCGTGAGGCGGCAGCCGTCGCCGTCGACGATGGAGTCGTCGACGATCCCGGCGATGTTGAGCTCCATCAGTGCAGGCCGTGCTTGACGCGGTCGTGCTCCTCGGCGCGCTTCGCGTCGTTCCAGCGGTCGATCGTGCCGACGAGGTAGCCCGTGATGCGGCGGATGCGTTCGAACTTCTGCGGGCGCAGCTGATAGTCGAGCGCGACGGTGCCGTCCGCGCGGCGCGTGATGGAGATGGCGTCGACCGGCTCCTCCGTCTTTTCCTGTACATAGTCGATATAGTTCATGATCTCCGCTTCGGAGATGTCGGGGATTCCCTTGACGCTGACGTCCGTTCCGTTCACTACCATGAGGCTCATCCTTTCTATCGTACCACTTGTGTGGTTCTCTCCTGATTGCCTTTGCATTATACAACATGTGGTTGCACTCGTCAATATGTGCACAAGATGTTGATAAAATTGTGGATAACAGCCGCTGGCCGCGGGCAGCGGATTCTTGACCGCCCACAAGGGAATATGATAGAATGAGAAAAATAAAGAGGAAAATGCTGATAAAATGGGCATTTCCCCATAGAGAAAATGCGTGCTTTTGAGGAGATGATGCGTGTGTATCGAAGGAAGTTTTGGGGATTCGTCCTGGCGGCGCTGCTGCTCATCGGTCTGCCTGCGGGCGCGGACGCGGCGGAGGGCCGCGCGCTGTATGTGACGGCGACGGCGTACAGCGCGCAGGATCCGGGGAACTCGGCCTACACGGCGAGCGGGACGCTCGTGCGCCATGGCGTGATCGCTGTGGATCCGTCGGTGATTCCGCTCGGGTCGCGCGTCTTCATCCCCGGCTACGGCGAGGCGGTCGCGGAGGACATCGGCTGGGGCATTCAGGGCTACATGATCGATGTGGCGTTTGATACGCATGAGGAGGCGCTGATGTTCGGGCGTCAGAATATCGAGATCTATCTTTTAGAATAGCATGGGGATCTATGCAGAGGAAAGCGCGGGGCGCGGCAGAGGAATGTCTGCTGCGCCCCGCGCTTTCGCTTTGCCCGCGGGCGGCCTGCGATACCGGTGCGGCGGGTGTACCGGTATCGCAGGCCTGTGGGGGAAGATATTGCGGCCGGCATCGCTTTCGGTACAGCGGCCGCTCAGGCGCCTGCGGTGCCTGCTTTTTGCCGTTCCTTGCCCGGGCCGTCGTTTGCGGGGGCGACTTTCGTCTCGGCGAAGGTCTTCATATCGCAGAGGACGGAGAGGGCGGCGCGGACGATGAGAGCGCTCGCGCAGGCGGTGACGCCGGGGCGCGTCCGGCCGAGGGCGAGGAGGTCGCCCGTGTGGAGGATGTAGGGGCGCGCGTCCTTCGCGAGCAGCTCGGTGTAGCGCGCGACGAGGTCGGTCGCGGCGTCCGCGGGCAGGATGAGGCTGCTGTTGTGAGCAGCGGCGACGATGGCGCCGACGAGTGCGGAGACGGTGAGGCGCAGGTGCTCCGGCACGTGCGCGAGGAACTCCTCCGGCGCGTAGCGCAGGCCGCCGTCCTCCGTGCAGAGCGCCGCTGTGAGCTCATCCTCGATGTCGCCCGTGAGGCCGAGCCCGAGCAGCAGCGTGTCGAACGTGATGTCCTCCGCCGTCACGCGGCCGAAGTCAAAGCCGGCGGTCGGCGGCAGGCCCTCGCGCAGGCGGCCGAGCGTGAGCGGCATGCAGATATCATGGGAGGCCGCGGCGAGCGCGATGCTTTCGGCGTCCGGCAGGCCCTGCGTGCCGAAAAGCAGCAGCGCCTGCCCGATGTCCTTGTCCGGGCGCTCCTCACAGGAGATGCCCGCGAGCTCGGCGGCGATGCTCTCGAGGTGGCCGAGGCTGTAGAGCGGCTTGGCGAGGTGGTCGAGCCGTCCCTGGCAGACGGCCATCGCGCTCTTGTCGAGCTCCGGCATCGTGCGCAGGTAGAAATTGAATGTCTTGTCCGTGACCTTCGGCGCCTGCGCGGGCATGACCTCGAGCGAGATGTCGTCCTCCGAGGGTGCGTGTCCCTCGCGGAGGGCCGCGAGCATCGTGAGCGCGAGGCCGAGGAAGCGCGAGGTGATGGAGGAGCCGCAGGCCTCGCCAAGCCTGAGGTCGAGGAAGAGATGCGGCGTGAGGCCGAGCTTCCTGAGCGCGGCGCCGTGGGCGCGCTCGCCGCCCTGATGAGAGGGCAGCAGATAGTCGGTGACGCTCGGGGCGAGCGCCTGCGCGATGAGGGCGGCGGCGCTGCTGTTGAAGCCGTCGAGGATGGTGACGGCGTGGTGCGCGGCCGCGCCGAGCATGATGCCCGCAATCGCGCCGAGCTCGAAGCCGCCGACCTTGGCGAGCACGTCGAGCCCGTCGCGCGCGTCGGGCGCATTGACCGCGAGGGCGCGCGCGACGATGCTGACTTTCTTCCTGAGGCGCTCGTTGGAGATGTTCGTGCCGCGTCCCGTGGCCTGCTCGGGCGTGAGATCGCAGAGCGTCGCGGCGATGCAGGCGCTCGCCGTCGTATTGGCGATGCCCATCTCGCCGGGCAGGAAACAGGTGTAGCCCTGCGCAGCGATGGCGGCGGCGATCTTGATGCCCGTCTCGACGGCGCGGCGCGCCTCGTCGCGCGTCATCGCGGGGCCCTGGGCCATGTTCTTCGTGCCGCGCGCGATCTTGTAGTCGACGAGCCCCGGGATGCCGCCGGTATCAGCGGCGATGCCGAGGTCGACGACGAGGAGGTCGGAGGCGGCGTAGGCGGCGAAGGCATTTGCTGCGGCGCCCTGTGAGAGCAGGTAGTTCGCCGTCATCTGGACGGTCGTCTCGGGCGGGTAGGCGCTGACGCCCTCGGCGGCGACGCCGTGGTCGGCGCAGCAGAGGATGGTGCAGCGGCGCAGCGCCTCGGGCGCGCTCTTTCCCGTCGCGCGCAGGTAGCGCAGCAGGAGCGCGCCGAGCGCGTCGGCGGGGAGGCCGGGGAAGGCGGTGTCGAGCAGCGTCGCCGCTTCCGCTGCAGCGGGTTCGTTTGCCGGCTGGATGCTGGCGATGGTCGTTTCGAGCAGGCTCATGCGCGCGCCTCCTTTCCTTTCGGGAGCTGTTTGAGGGAGAGGCCGATGCGGCCGCGCTTCTCATCGACGCTGATGACCAGGACGTCGAGCGTCTCGCCGACAGAGACGACGTCGAGCGGATGCCTGACGCGCCGACGGCTGAGCTCGGAGATATGGATGAGCCCCGCCGTCTTGATGCCGATGTCGACGAAAGCGCCGAAGTCCGTGACGTTGCGCACGGTGCCGCGCAGGATCGTGCCCGGCTGGATGTCGGAGAGCTTCACGATGGCCTGGCGCGTGAGCGGTGCGGGAAGATCCGCGCGCGGGTCGCGCCCCGGGCTCACGAGTGCGTCGAGGATGTCGTGGACGGTCGGCACGCCTGCGCCGAGCTCTCGCGCGAGTGCGCGCTCGTCGGCTTTGGCGCGCTTTTGCGCGAGCAGCGCGAGCTTTTCCCTGTCGCGGAGGTCGGCGACGGTGAAGCCGAGCAGGCCCAGGAGGTCTGCCGCGAGCTCGTAGGACTCCGGGTGGACGGGCGTGTTGTCGAGCGGCGAGGCGGCGTCCGCGATGCGCAGGAAGCCCGCGCACTGTGTGAAGGCGGCGGGACCGAGGCGCGCGACCTTCAGGAGCTCGCGCCGTCCGCCGAAGCGCCCGTGCGCGTCGCGGTAGGCGACGATGTTCTTCGCCGTCGTCGCCGTGATGCCCGCGACGTGCGAGAGGAGCGCGGGGCTCGCGGTGTTGAGATCGACGCCGACGTGGTTGACGGCGGCCTCGATGACGCTGTCGAGAGAGCGGCTGAGCGCGCGCTGGTCGACGTCGTGCTGGTACTGGCCGACGCCGATGGCCTGCGGGTCGATCTTCACGAGCTCGGCGAGCGGGTCCTGCACGCGGCGCGCGATGGAGACGGCACCGCGGATGGTGACGTCGTAGTCCGGCAGTTCCTCCTTCGCAAGGCGCGAGGCGGAGTAGACGGAGGCGCCGGCCTCGTTCGTGATGAGGTAGTGGACGTCCGTGAGGTGGTGCGCGGCGATGAGGTTCGCCGCGAACTGCTCCGTCTCGTAGGAGGCGGTGCCGTTGCCGATGGAGAGCAGCGTGACGTGATGGCGCGCGATGAGGTCGAGCACGGTCTGCGCGGACGCCGCGCGCTCCGCCTCGCTCTTCGTGAGCTGGAGCACGCCGTGCACGAGCACGCGGCCTGTCGCGTCGACGACGGCCATCTTGCAGCCCGTGCGGTAGCCGGGATCGAGCCCCATGACGACGCGGCCCGCGAGCGGCGGCTGCAGGAGGAGCTGCCGGAGATTCGCGCCGAAGATATGGATGGCCTGCGCCTCGGCGCTTTCCGTGAGCTGGCCGCGGATCTCGCGCTCGAGTGCGGGGAAGAGCAGGCGTTTCTCGCCGTCCGCGAGCGCCGCGCGCAGCTCGTCCGTGAAGATGGAGCGGCGGCGGTAGAAATGAGCGAAGAGCTTGTCGACGGCCGCCTCGTGGTCGATGTCGAGGCGGACGCGCAGGAGGCCTTTCTTCTCGCCGCGGTTGATGGCGAGGATGCGGTGCGAGGGCAGCGTGCGCACGGGCTCCGCGTAGTCCGCGTACATGAGGAACGTCTGCGCCTCCTCGCTCTCCGCCGTGTCCGGGCTGAGCTCCGTGCGCAGCGTGCCAGCCTGCCAGAGGCGCTTGCGCATCTCGCTGCGCAGGCCCGCGTCCTCCGCGGCCGTCTCCGCGACGATGTCGCGCGCGCCGGCGAGTGCGTCCTCCGCGGTCGCCACGCCCTTGGCCGCGTCGATGAAGGCGGCGGCGTAGGCGAGGGCATCGCCGTCGCGCTCCGTCTGCAAGAGCATGGCGTTCGCGAGCGGCTCGAGCCCGCGCTCGCGCGCCTGCTGCGCCCGCGTGCGGCGCTTCTGCTTGTAGGGGAGGTAGAGATCCTCGAGCTCCTGCAGCTTCGCCGCGCCCTCGATGGCCGTGCGCAGCTCATCCGTGAGCTTTCCCTGCGCGTCGATGGCCTTTATGATTTCCTCCTGACGCTTGACGAGGCCGCGCAGGTAGGCGAGGCGCTCCTCGAGGACGCGGAGCTGCTCGTCCTCGAGCGAGCCCGTCGCCTCCTTGCGGTAGCGCGCGATGAACGGCACGGTGTTGCCCGCGTCGAGCAGCTCGATGGCCTTCGCGGCCTGCTGCGTGCGGATGCCGAGCTCCGCTGCGATATGGGAAGGGATGTTTGCTTCTTTCATTATAGTACCTCGGTTGCTGGTATGTTCTCTGCGAAACCAGGGGCGGAGGGCGGCAGCCTGTCCGTTCCTGGAAACGCGGCGCACCGGCACGCGTCCCGTGCGCCGCCGTGAAATACCTCCATTATAGCATAATGACGAAAGAAGAGGATAGCTTTGCCAGCGCGGCAAAGCTCTGAGGCGATGGCGCGGCGTCGCATCTCCGCCGCGGGAAAAGGCGGGCAAAGCGCGCGGGAACGATTGACGGCGGAATTTTTGCGCGGTACAATAGACAAAAGTAATCACTCGAATAGCGAATGCCGTTCATGTTTGCGGAGGCTGGTATGAAATACGCGATGAATCTCGAGATGAAGGGGCGGCCGTGCCTCGTACTGGGCGGCGGCCCCGTGGCGCTGCGCAAGGCGCGCACGCTGCTGCGCGCGGAGGCGGCCGTGACGGTCGCCGCGCCGCGCCTCACGGAGGAGCTCGCGGATCTCGCGGCCGCGGGACGCCTGTGCTGGCGCGCGCGCTGCTACGAGGAGACGATGCTTGCGGGCATGTTCCTCGTCGTCTGCGCGACGGACGACCGCGCGGCGAACGAGGCGGCGGCGCGGGCAGCGAAGGCGCGCGGCGTGCTCGTCAACGCGCCCGCGCAGCCGGAGCTCTCGGACTTCACGGTTCCGGCGAGCCTCGCGCGCGGACGGCTCCTGCTCACGGTATCGACGGACGGCCTTTCGCCCGCGCTCTCGCGCGCCATCCGCGCCCAGCTCGAGACGCTCTACCCCGAGGCGCTCGGCGACTGGCTCGAGCGCCTCGCGGCCGTGCGGCGGGAGCTCAAGGCGGAGACGGGCACAGCGCGTGCGCGGGAGGCGTTCTGGCGGCGCGCCATGAGCGCGGAGATCCTGGACATGGTGCGGCAGGGACGCAGCGAGGAAGCGGAGGAAAGAATCAGACATGCAGCTCATTTGTTTCGGACTGAATCATAAGACGGCGCCCGTCGCGGTGCGCGAGCAGTTCGCGATTCCCAAGAGCGCCGTGCGGCAGGGGCTCGCGAACCTCGGCGACTACGACGGCGTGAACGAGGCCGTCGTGCTCTCGACCTGCAACCGCAGCGAGATCTACGCCGTCGTCGAGTCGGCGGCGGACGACCTTGCGTCGCTCAAGCAGTTCTTTTTCGACCTCGCGGGCAACGAGGAGGACATCGACGCATATCTCTACACCTATCTGGATGAGGACTGCGTCCGCCATCTGTTCCGCGTCGCCGCGAGCCTCGACTCTCTCGTGCTCGGCGAGGGACAGATTCTCTCGCAGGTCAAGGAGGCCTACGCGCTCGCGCGCGAGGCGAGCGCGACGAGCACCGTGCTCAACACGCTCATGCACCGCGCGATCAAGACGGGCAAGCGCGTGCGTGCGGAGACGCGCATCCAGTACAACTCGGTGTCGGTGAGCTACGCCGCCGTCGAGCTCGCGAGCGAGAAGCTCGGCGGCCTCGAGGGACGCCACGCGCTGATTTTCGGCGCGGGCAAGATGGCGGAGCTCACGGCGCAGCATCTCGTCGCGCACGGCATCTCCCTCATCTATGTCGCGAACAGGCACATGGAGCGCGCTGCAGAGCTCGCCGCGCGCTTTGGCGGCGAGGCGATCCCCTTCGAGGGGGCGCTGCGCCACTCGCTCGACGCCGATGTCATCGTGACCTCGACGGGCGCGCCGCACTACGTCGTCAAGGCGTGGGAGACGCAGCAGTTCATGACGAAGCGGCGCGGGCGGCCGGTCTTCTTCATCGACATCGCCGTGCCGCGTGACGTCGACCCTGAGGTCAGTGAGATCCGTGGCGTGACGCTCTACAACATCGATGCGCTCGAGGCCGTCGTCGACGAGCACCGGGCGGAGCGGCGCGAGGAGGCCAAGGCGGCGGACGCCATCATCGAGGAGGAGGTCGCCTCCCTCGAGGACCGGTTCCGCTATCTCTCGCTGCGCCCGCTCATGGCGCTGCTCTCCGATCGCTGCGAGCGCATCCGCGAGCGCGAGATGCGGCGCTGGCACTCGAAGATCGGCGAGCTCGACAAGGAGCACTGGCGTCATATCGACCACATGACGCAGATGATCGTGCGCAAGATCCTGCGCATGCCCATGATCAAGCTGAGAAAATCCGCGGGCACGGAGCACGAGCAGTTCTACATCGACGCGATGCGCGCGCTCTTCAAGCTCGATACGTTAGGGGGAACGGGAACAAGTGAAATGCGACACCATCATTATCGGCACGAGGAGCAGTAAGCTTGCGCTCTGGCAGGCGGACTACGTCGCGGCGCGCCTGCGCGAGGCGTACCCCGAGCTCACCGTCGAGAAACGTCTCATGACGACGAAGGGCGACAAGATCCTCGACGCGCCGCTCGCGAAGATCGGCGGCAAGGGGCTCTTCACCAAGGAGCTCGAGCAGGCGATGCTCGCAGGCGAGATCGACCTCGCCGTGCACAGCCTGAAGGATATGCCGACGGAGGTTCCCGAGGGACTCGCCATCGCGGCCATCACGGAGCGCGCCGACCCGGGCGACGCCTTCGTGAGCAACCGCTACGCGTCGCTCGCGGCGCTGCCCGCGGGCGCCGCCATTGGCACGTCGAGCCTGCGCCGCCGCGCGCAGCTCCTGCACGCGCGCTCCGACCTCACGATCCGCGACCTGCGCGGCAACGTGAACACGCGCCTCGCGAAGCTCGATGCGGGCGAATATGACGCCGCCGTGCTCGCCGTCGCGGGCCTGAAGCGGCTCGGCTTTGCGGAGCGCATCCGCGAGGTCCTGCCGCAGCAGCTCCTGCTGCCGGCCGTCGGCCAGGGCGCGCTCGCCATCGAGACGCGCGCGGCGGACGCGGCGGTGCGGGAGCGCGTCGCGTTCCTCGCCGATGCGGGCACGACGGCCTGCGCGCGCGCGGAGCGGGCTTTTCTCGCGCGCGTCGAGGGCGGCTGCCAGGTGCCCGTCGGCGTCTACGCGCAGCCTGCGGCGGCGGGCATCGCGGTCGAGGCAGTCATCGCCTCGCTCGACGGCAGGCGGCTCTACCGAAGCCGTCTCGAGGGCGCGGCAGCGGACGCGGCGGCGCTCGGCACGGAGCTTGCCGACCAGCTGCTTGCGGCGGGCGGGCTCGATGTCCTGCATGAGCTCGGCCTGCTGCTCGACCGGCAGTGATTCCAAAAAAAGGAAGCGGAGGCGTCCGGCTTGCGGGGCGCTGTGATTGAGATAAAAAGGAGATTGCGCATGAAAGGCATGGTATACTTAGTGGGGGCCGGCCCCGGAGATTATCGACTGATTACGCTCAAGGGCATCGAGTGTCTCAAGCGGGCGGAGGTCGTCGTCTACGACCGCCTCGCGGATGAACGCATCCTCGCCTGGGCGCCCGCGGATGCGGAGCGCATCTACGTCGGCAAGGCATCCTCCCATCACACGATGCGCCAGGAGGACATCAGCGCGTTGCTCGCGGCGAAGGCGCAGGAGGGCAAGACCGTCGTGAGACTCAAGGGCGGCGATCCCTTCGTTTTCGGGCGCGGCGGCGAGGAGGGCCTGCTGCTCGAGGAAAAGGGCATCCCGTTCGAGATCGTGCCGGGCGTCACCTCCGCCATCTCCGTGCCCGCCTATGCGGGCATCCCCGTCACGCACCGCGCCGTCGCGACCTCGTTCGCCGTCGTCACGGGACACGAGGATCCGACGAAGGGCGGGAGCAACATGCGCTGGGACAAGCTCGCGACGGGCGTCGATACGCTCGTATTCCTCATGGGCGTTGCGAACCTGCCGCGCATCACGCAGAAGCTCATCGAGAACGGCCGCAGCGCCGATACCCCCGCGGCCGTCATTCGCTGGGGCACGAAGCCGGAGCAGCGCGTGCTCGTGACGACGGTCGGCCGCGCGGCGGAGGATGTGCAGCGCGCGGGGCTCAAGCCGCCCGCCATCTTCCTCGTCGGCGATGTCGTGAAGCTGCGCGACAGGCTCCAGTGGTTCGACCGCCTGAGCCAGCGGCCGCTCTTCGGACGGCGCGTGCTCGTCACGCGCGCGCGCAGCCAGGCCTCGCGGCTCACGGCGGCGCTCGAGGAACTCGGCGCCGAGGTGCGCGAGGTCCCCGCCATCCGCATCGCGCCGCCTGCGGACGGCTACGCAGCCATCGACGCGGCCATC
The DNA here is from genome assembly GCF_000381005.1 of Selenomonas bovis DSM 23594. Classification (GTDB taxonomy): domain Bacteria; phylum Bacillota; class Negativicutes; order Selenomonadales; family Selenomonadaceae; genus Selenomonas_C; species Selenomonas_C bovis. The sequence continues at coordinate 11,495 of NZ_KB908393.1, read as the reverse complement.
GGCACGCTCATGGACTATCAGTGGCTCGTCTTCACGAGCGCGAACGGCGTCAGCGCGTTCTTCGCGCGGCTCGCGGCGGCGGGGAAGGACGCGCGTGCGCTCGGCTACGCGCAGGTCGCGGCCATCGGCACGGCGACGGCCGCGAAGCTCCGTGAGTACGGTATCCGCGCCGATGTCGTCCCCGAGGAGTTCCGCGCCGAGGGCGTGGTCGCCGCGCTCAAGGGCAAGCTGCCGCCGCACGCGCGCGTGCTGCTGCCGCGCGCGGAGCAGGCGCGCGAGGTGCTCCCCGACGGCCTGCGCGCGCTCGGCGCGACGGTCGACGTCGCACCCGTCTACCGCACGGAGGCCGCGGCGGCGGACGGCGAGGCGCTCGCGGCTGAGCTCGCGGCGGGCGCGTATGACTATGTGACCTTCACGAGCTCCTCGACCGTGAGGAACCTCGCCAAAATCCTCGGCGGCAGCGCGCCGCTCGCGCATACGCGCGCCGCCTGCATCGGCCCCGTCACGGCTGAGACCGCACGGGAGCTCGGCATCGAGCCTGCGCTCGTCGCGGAGGAATACACCATCGCGGGCCTCACACGGGCCATCGCGGCGGACGCCGCGCCCGAGGACTGAGACCAGAGACACCGCTGCCATCAACGGTTCCCTAAAGAAAGGAAGCATCACCATGTTTGAACAGAAACTTCGTCCGCGCCGCATGCGCATCACGCCCGCCATGCGCGCGATGGTACAGGAGACGACGCTCTCCGTCAAGGACTTCGTCTATCCGATCTTCGTCGTGCCGGGCACGAACGTCCGCGAGGAGATCCCGAGCATGCCCGGCTGCTACCATCTCTCCGTCGACAACGCCGTCGAGCTCGCGAAGGAGCTCGCCTCGCTCGGCATTCCTGCCGTCGAGGTCTTCGGGCTGCCGGAGTACAAGGACGCGGACGGCAGCTCCGCCTGGGACATGACGAGCCCCGTGCAGCGTGCCGAGGCCGCCATCAAGAAGGCTGTGCCGGAGCTCATGATCGTCGGCGACGTCTGCCTCTGCCAGTACACGACGCACGGCCACTGCGGCCACCTCGAAGGGCACTACGTCGACAACGACAAGACGCTCTCCCTCCTGCAGAAAGTCGCCGTCTCGCAGGCAGAGGCGGGCGCCGACATCATCGCGCCCTCCGACATGATGGACGGCCGCGTCGCCGCCATCCGCGCCGCGCTCGATGAAAAGGGCTTCGAGAACACCTCCATCATGAGCTACGCTGTCAAATACGCCTCCGGCTACTACGGCCCGTTCCGCGACGCCGCCGACAGCGCGCCGCAGTTCGGCGACCGCCGCCAGTACCAGATGGATCCCGCGAACCGCCGCGAGGCCCTCAAGGAGGTCGACCTCGACATCGCCGAGGGCGCGGACATCATCATGGTCAAGCCGGCGCTCGCCTACCTCGACATCGTGCGCGAGGTGCGCGACCGCATCAATTTCCCCGTCGCGACCTACAACGTCAGCGGCGAATACGCGATGGTCAAGGCGGCCGCGGCGAACGGCTGGATCGACGAGAAACGCATCGTCCTCGAGACGCTCACGAGCATGAAGCGCGCGGGCGCGGACATCATCATCACCTACCACGCCATCGACGCGGCGAAATGGCTCAAGGAATAAGGTAAAGAAAAAGAAAAAGAGGATTGCGCTCTCTGGGCGCAATCCCCTTTCCTATGTACGCGATGCAGCAGCCCGCGCGGCGCGTTGGTCGTTCCTCTGACGAGGGCGCGGCGCCGCAGGGAATCCGCCGTGCGGCCGCGTCATGCGCGCGCCCGCCGCTCACGCGTGCGCGTGTCCGCAGCCGTGCTCATGGTGGTGCTGGCAGCCGCGCGCCGCGGGATCGTAGGCGAGGTTCCCGGCGAGCAGAGCCTCTGCGGCAGCGTCCGCCGCGCCCTGCACGCCGCTATAGAAGCGGATGCCCGCCTGCGTGAGCGCCATCTGCATGCCGCCGCCGACGCCGCCGCAGATGACGGTATCGACGCCGTGCGTTGCGAGCAGCTGGGCCGCGCCCTCGTGCAGCTGGCCGCCGGTCGTCACGACCTCGCTCGACTGCACGGCGCCGTCCGCGACCGTATAGATCTTGAACGCCGCGGTCTTGCCGAAATGCTGGAAGATCTGCTGCGTGCTTTCATCGTAAGGAATGCCGATTTTCATGGGAAAGACTCCTTTCTGTCTCTTGGGGCAAAAGGCAGGCGCGCAGGAAGCCGCGCTCGTGCACGGGCAGAGCTCATAGCTGCCGCCCTCGATGACGAGCGGCCGTCCCTCGACGAGCGCCGCGGTGAGCCGCACGCGCGCCGATTGGTAGAGCGCCTGCGCCGTCGTGCGCGCGACGCCGAGCTGCGCCGCGCAAGCCGCCTGCGTCAGCCCCTCGTAATCCATAAGGCGCAGGCACTCGAACTCCTCGAGCGTGAGACGGACGGTCGGACGCTCGGATGTGCCCTGCGGGCGGAACGCGGTGCAGCGCGGCAACTGGCAGATGCGGCGCTTCTTGCATGGTCTTGCCATAGGAATACCCCTTTTACATAACAGTTATTGACATATGTCATTAACTGCATCATACGATAATTCATGACATATGTCAATAACTTGGGAGGAATCAGTATGCTTCATTTGGAAAAATCCCTCGCGGCCTTCGAGGAGGCCAAGCAGCTCATGCCGGGCGGCGTCAACAGCCCCGTGCGCTCCTACGCGAATGTTGACTGCAACCCGCCGTTCATCGCGCGTGCTGAGGGCGACCGTATCTTCGACATCGACGGCAACGAATACATCGACTACGTCGGCTCCTGGGGGCCGATGGTCGTCGGCCATGCCCATCCGAATGTCGTCAAGGCGCTGCAGGAGGCCGTGACGCGCGGTACGAGCTACGGCGCACCGACCGTCATCGAGTCCGAGCTCGCGAAGCTCGTGCAGCAGGTCTATCCCTCCATCGAGCTCATCCGCATGGTCAACTCCGGCACCGAGGCGACGATGAGCGCGCTGCGCCTCGCGCGCGGCTACACGGGCCGTGAGAAAATCGTCAAGTTCATCGGCTGCTACCACGGCCACAGCGACAGCCTGCTCGTGAGTGCCGGCAGCGGCATGGCGACGTTCGGCGTGCCGAGCTCGCCGGGCGTCACGAAGGGCACGGCGAAGGACACTGTCACCGTGCCGTACAATGACGCTGCGGCCATCGAAAAGGTCATGGACGAGATGGGCGACGAGATCGCCGCCGTCATCGTCGAGCCTGTCGCGGGCAACATGGGCTGCGTGCCGCCGAAGCAGGGCTATCTGCGCAAGCTGCGCGAGCTCACGGCAGCGCACGGCGCTCTGCTCATCTTCGACGAGGTCATGTGCGGTTTCCGCGCCTCCCTCGGTGGCGCGCAGGCCGCCTACGGCATCACGCCGGACCTCACCTGCCTCGGCAAGATCATCGGCGGCGGCCTGCCCGTCGCGGCCTACGGCGGACGCCGCGACATCATGCAGGAGATCTCTCCGTCTGGCCCCGTCTATCAGGCAGGCACGCTCTCCGGCAATCCGCTCGCCATGACGGCGGGCGTCGAGACGCTGAAAATTATCACCGCTGAGCCGGAGCCGGGCGAGCCGGATTACAGCCGCATGCTCACGCTCAAGACGAAAAAACTCCTGCTCGGCTGGCAGGAGCAGGCGAAAAAGGCCGGCGTCGCCATCCAGGCACACCAGGCGGGCAGCATGTTCGGCATCTTTTTCAACGAACACGAGGTCTGGAACTTCGACGACTCCTGCGCCTCCGACCAGGAAGCGTTCAAGGTCTGGTTCAAGTCCATGCTCGAGCAGGGCATCTACCTCGCGCCGAGCCAGTTCGAGACGCTCTTCATGAGCGGCGCGCACACCGACGAAGACATCGACCGCACGATCGAGGCCGCGGGCAAAGCCTTCGCCGCCGTCGCGGCGAGTCGGCGATAAAGGGAACTTTGACACGTTGCTGCGTTTTACGTTGTCGCATGGCGATGACAGATGCAAGGCGCTGCCATCCTCTGGATGAGGCTGGCAGCGCCTTATTTCTATGTAAATCCTCAGGAACACAAGCCGCAGGCGCAACGCGATTGGCTGGACTTACTGCAAGGATGGGCGCAAACGGGGTTGGCGAGGTTTGCCTGGGGGTGTGTAACAATATACGTCCGTTGTACTACGGTTCACGACTTCGCACCATATCCGTTGGGGCAAATGCTATAATGCAATAAGAAACGAGAGAGAAAGGCTAGGACTGCCGGAACATGGAGAGACAGTGCGGCGGCTTGATCGTTTCGATGAAGGATTCATTCTATCTCAGGGGTGAGGAGACGCATCGCGGCTCCTCGGGGAAAGGAAGTAGTTCTATGAAACTCAACAAGAAAGCAACTGCACTCCTGCTCGGCCTGACGCTCGGCATCTCCGGCACGGCATTCGCTGCTGACGGCGCTGATAGCTTCAGCGATGTGCCGCAGGGCCATTGGGCGTATGACGCGCTCGACTATCTCGCCAAAGACGGCGTGATCGATGGCATGGGCGACGGCACGTTCCAGGGCAACCGCACGATGACGCGCTATGAGATGGCTTCCATCGTCGCAAAGGCGATGCAGAAGGGCAACCTCGGCGTCGGCGACCAGGCAGTCCTCGAGAAACTCGAGAAGGAGTACGGCAGCGAGCTCGCAACGCTCTCCAAGCAGGTCAACGCGAACACGAAGGCCATCAAGGACCTCAACGCCAAGACGGATAAGTTCAAGGTCTGGGGCATGGCGCGCGTGCAGGCCGGTGATGACAACGGTCTTGTGAATAACGGTCGTAGCGGCACGTACAACAATCGCTTCTATATGGATCTCGAAGGCTCCATGAAGATCAACGATTATGCAGTGGCGCGCTTCACGGTTGAGAAGAATGCGCATTACCGCGAAAAAGAGTACACGAACTCAAATAAAGTTGGCGTTCTGGTACCGCATACCGATTCGTCGGGCAAAACGACGTATTCTTATGAGAACCGTCGCCTTTCCACGTTGAATAAAGACAGCATCCTCGGCGATGACAACCATAACGGTTCGATTTCGAACATCTGGGTGGAACTCCAGCTCGGCCCGCAGCACAATTGGTACACGAACATCGGTCGTAAATGGAACGGCATCGGCATGCAGAACCTCATGCTCGGTGGACAGGTTGACGGTATCGCGACGTACCATCCGATTGAGGGCGGCCATGGCTGGTGGATGAGCGCACAATATTGGAAGAGTTCTTCCGACTGGGCTTCTTATGATGGTACATCGTATGTTTACAATCCTACCACGGATAAAGTGGATGTTGTCGGACACTATTGGCGCAACCCTGTGGTCGGCACGCTCAATTTCTGGGGCCCGCTCGGCAAGTACATCGATGCCAACCTCGCATATTCTCGTGTCGTAGCGCATGACAGTGACACGGATAATGGCAATGGCTACTGGACGAAGGCAACGAACTTCTATGGTGTTGACTTGAAGGTTCGTCCGTTGAAAGACCTCGCTATCACGGGTTCTCTTGTGAAGTCCAATGCACATGGCAACGCATGGTTCGAAGGTACGCATGCTGATCGCGACATCGCTGTCCGTATTGACTATCGCGGCACGGATCTGAACAAGAAGGGTTCGTGGGGCGTTTACGCAAAATGGATGGAGCTCGGCGTGATGGCTGACCTCGGTCATGATGATGAGTGGACGACGCGTGAGCCGGTCGGTGCAAACGGCACGAAGGGCTGGTACTACGGCTTCAAACTCGTTCCGTACAAGAACGTCGAATGGGAGACGATGTGGGCACCGCACCTCAAAGAAGGCTGGAGCCATGCCGGTGGCGATTATAGCCGCCACATCCTCCGCAGCTGGCTCGACTTCCACTTCTGATCTGAGCCTCGCGGCTTGAATCCCTCGTGGAATAAAAACGAATACAGAAAGAAGACGGGAGTTGCTTCTGGGAGTTCTGCTCCCAGAGGCGCCCGTTTTCTTTTGTAAAGAATAAATTATCTTAGTTCAAGGCTTTTTAAGGGGTTCCTTTTAAGGGAAAGGGGTACATTCTTATGAACCGTAAGAAATCTTTAAGTGTTGCCATCGGCATGTCCCTCACGCTCGGCCTCTTCGCGGCGCCATATACGGCACCGCAGGCGGTCGTGCCGCAGGCATTCTCCATGTCGGTTGCTGAGGCTGGGGAGTCGGTCGGTCCTGATGATGTCGTGCTCGTCGGCACAGTGCAGACGAAGTTCGGCGCAGGCAATGACTGGGCACCTGCTGATGCCAAGACGAAGATGAAGCCGATCGGCGATGGCAAGTACCAGTTCAAGGGCAAGCTCAAGAAGGGCAACTACGAGTACAAGATCGCCATCGGCGGCTCGTGGAACGAGAACTACGGTGCTGACGGCGCCGCGGACGGTGCGAATATGAAGCTCTCGCTGCCGCAGGATGCCGAGGTGACGTTCACGTATGACAGCGTGACGCATGAGACGACGGCGACGTTCGAGGGCCAGGCGGCGGCCTCTGCTGCTGCCGCAAAGGAGGCCGAGGCACCGCGTCCGGCGGGTGCGGTGCAGAAGGATGACGTCGTGCTCGTCGGCACGGTGCAGACGCCGCTCGGTGCCGCGAAGGACTGGGATCCCTCCGATCCGAAGACGATCATGAAGTCCGACGGCAACGGCCATCGCGTCATCACGGGCCTCATCAAGAAGGGCAATTATGATTTCAAGGTGGCTGTCGGCGGCTCGTGGGATCTGAACTACGGCAAGGACGGCCAGGCGAACGGCGGTAACATCCCGCTGCGCCTCGCGGCGGATCATGAGGTGACGTTCACCTACGATGAGAAGACGCATGTGGTCTCCTACGACTACGAGGGCAAGGATGCGGAGCAGGCGAAGTTCGCGAACCAGCGCGATATCGTGCTCTGCGGCGATCTGCAGACGCTCGGCGGCGCGGGCGCGAAGTGGGCGCCCTCCGATATGGCGACGAAGATGACGGCGGGCGATCATGGCTTCTATACGTTCACGATCAAGAACATGCCGGCCGGCACGTACAACTACAAGATCGCGATCAACGGCTCCTGGGCGGAGAACTACGGCCTCGGCGGTATCGCTGACGGCGCGAATGTCGCAATGACGCTCGACAAGCCGGAGACGGTCACGTTCTACTACAACGACAAGACGCACCGCATCGCGGACAGCCATAGCTACAAGATGCTCACGAAGGAGGAACTGCCGGTGATCTCCGGCATCCCGGGCATCGAGGACGGCACGATGTACGATCTCATGCTGTCGAATCTCTACGAGACGGATGCAAAGGTGGCAGTCGGCGACTATACGGCGACGATCACGCAGGCAGGCCAGGCGCCTGTCTCGCAGCCCATCCACATCGCGAAGGCGGGTACGGTGGCGTTCTACTATGACGCGCCGCACAAGCGCATCATCGCGGACGACGGCAGCATCCGCGCGGACAAGGTCGTCCACGACAGCTGGAGCACGCAGATGCGCAGCCCGTGGGGCGCTGTCTCCGAGGGCACGCCGGTCACGCTGAAGATCAAGACGGCGGCTGGCAATGTCTCGACGGCGAAGCTCATGGTGACGAAGGCCGCCATGACGGCGAAGGGCGGCGACGAGTACAACCCGGACTATGAGTCTGGCACGACGACGTACTACCAGATGACGAAGGTCGGCAAAGAGGATGGCTCGGATGTCTGGCAGGTGACGTTCACGCCGCAGAGCTATGGCATCTATGGCTATAAGTTCGTGCTCAACGATACGAAGGAGTACGGCGACGATACGAAGACGGGCGGCACGGGCGAGCTCAAGCTCACGGGCACGAAGTACTTCCAGATCACTTGCTTCAAGAAGGGCTATGAAACGCCGGATTGGGCGAAGGAAGCTGTCTGCTACCAGATCTTCCCGGATCGTTTCTTCAACGGCGACAAGTCGAACGACAATGCGCGCACGACGGCACGCGGCCCGCAGCCGGTGCAGCACCGCGCCTGGACGGCGCTGCCGGCGAACTCGAACGCCGGCGCGGCGGACGGCGACAAGTGGGATTGCAACGATTTCTTCGGCGGCGACCTCGCCGGCATCACGCAGAAGCTCGACTATCTGCAGAAGCTCGGCATCACGGCGATCTATGTGAACCCGATCTACGCGGCGTCGTCGAACCATCGCTACGATGCGCGTGACTACGGCTCTGTCGATCCGTTCCTTGGCAATTTTGACGATCTCTCGAAGCTTGCCGCGGAGATGAAGAAGCGCGGCATGCATCTCATCATGGATGGCGTGTACAACCATATCGGTGACGACTCCATCTATTTCGACCGCTATGGCAAGTATAAGACGGTCGGTGCGTATGAGTACTGGAGCAAGATCTACGATCTCATGAACACGAAGAAGCTCACGGAGGCGCAGGCGAAGGTCGAGGCGAAGAAGGAGCTCGAGGCTGAGGGTCAGGTGTTCAGCCCGTGGCACTGGGAGAACTGGTTTGATATCAAGAATGTCAAGGCGACGGATGAGATGGGCCCGAAGTACGACTACCATAGCTGGCAGGGCTTCTCGAGCCTCGCGCCGTTCCGCGACAAGGATTTCCCGGGCTACTCTGCAACGACGCCGAAGCATACGGATCTCGGCGACTATCTGCTCTATGGCAAGGACGGCGAAAAGGGCGTCATCATGAAGTGGTTCGACTACGGCCTCTCCGGCTGGCGTCTCGATGTCGCGAAGGAGGTTCCGCCGGGATTCTGGGCGGATGTCCGCGACGAGGTGAAGTCCATCAAGACGCAGAATGGCGATGAGCCGCTGCTGCTCGGCGAGATCTGGCAGGATGGCTCGCAGTTCTTCATGGGCGACACGATGGACTCCGTGATGAACTACAAGCTCTCCGATGCGATCATGCGTTTCGTCATGGGCGGCAAGGCGCAGGACAGCGACGATGTGCTCACGCAGCTGCGTCAGAACTATCCGAAGCAGGCGCTCTACGATCTCATGAATATCGTCGACAGCCATGATACGGCGCGCGCGATCTATCTCTACGGCGGCGGCAAGGACAATGTCCTGCAGCCGACGAAGAGCGATTTCGACTACAATCTCGGCAAGGCGCGCCTGAAGATGGCGGCCGCGTTCGAGATGGGCTATCCCGGCATGCCGACGATTTACTACGGCGATGAGGCTGGCCAGTTCGGCTCGAAGGATCCTGACTGCCGCCGCACGTATCCGTGGGGCAAGGAGGACAAGGAGCTGATCAAGTTCTATCAGAAGATCATCTCCGTGCGCAACAACAACAAGGCGGTATTCGCGCTCGGCGATGTTGATACGCTCCTCGCACAGGATAACATCTATGTCTATCAGCGTACGGCTGTCGACGGCTCCGGCAAGGTCGGCGTTGTCGCGCTCAACAACGGCAAGGCCGAGGAGGTCACGCTCACTGTGAAGATCGCGAACGGCACGGTCCTCAAGGATCAGATCTCTGGCAAGAGCTTTACCGTCACGGATGGCACGCTGACGCTGCCGATGGGTGAGAATCAGGCCATGATGCTCGTCGGCTGATGCAGGTCTGGCAAGACGTTTTGCGTGTTTCATAGCATATAGGATACAGGAAAGCACGGCGGCTGTCGCTATCGGCAGCGGCCGTGCTTTTTTTGGTGCGCGCTTTCCGGGGCGGCGGGAGGGATATTTCCCGTGCGGGCTTGCCAGTGAGGGATATCATGATATAATGAAGAAAATATTGAGGAGGCGTTGTCATGAAATCTGATGTGCGGCGATGGCGGCCTGGCCGCCTGGCGCTCGGCATGGTGCTGGGGCTGCTCGTGCTGCTTTTCGGCGGGCTCAGTTATGCGCAGTCGGCGCGGGAGACGCCGGAGTATGCGCTCGGCAGGATCGCGCAGGCGATCGAGGGGCGCGATGAGGCGGAGCTTGCGCGCTATGTGGCGGTCGATGAGCTGCTGCCCGCGAGCTACGACGAGGGAACGGCGATCCTCGCGCGCGATATCGAGAAGCTCGCGGCGCTCTATCCGAATGACTGGTTTTTCCGTCACGATACGGCGTTCATGCAGTCGTATATCGCCGCGCGGCGCGCGGAGGATCTCGCGCTCCTGCGGCGTGTGCTGGACTTCTATCTGCAGCCGGATCTGACGCCGGTGAGCCGCACGGACGGCGAGGCGCATTGGCTCGCGACGGAGTGCGGGAAGTTCGCCGATCACTATACGGCGCGTGTCGACAGCGTGCGGCGCGAGGAGGGCGCGGCCGTCGCGCAGGTGACGGTCAGGGGCGATGAGAGCGACTACGGCAGGCTCGTGCCGCAGCTCACGCTGCGCCTGCGTCTCGAGCCCGCGGAGGATGGCTGCTACCGGCTCACGCGGATCGAGAATGCGGAGGAGATTTTCTATCCGCTCGTCAAGGGCGTCGAGGACTACTGGACGCTCCAGGGGTGGCAGTGATGGTGCATCCGCTCGAGATCCGGGAGCAGGAGGCCTGGGCACGGAATCAGAGTATGTCGTTTTTCGCGCGTCTCTGCGGACATACCTGGATGATCCTGCGCCATAAATACTGGGTGTTCCGTTTCGCCTGCATCGCGGGGATTCCGTGGCAGGGCTTTATGCACGACTGGTCGAAGTTCTCGCGCATGGAGTTCGTCGAGAGCGTGCGGTACTACAACGGCATTTGCTCGCCCATCTGGCTTTGCAAGAAACGCAACGATGGTTTTTCCTACGCGTGGATCCACCATCATGGGCGCAATCTGCATCACTACGAGGCGTGGCAGGATGATTTCGATCACGGGGCGCATCCCGTGAATATGCCGTACCGCTACGCGGTGGAGATGATCTGCGACTTCCTCGCGGCGGGACGCGCCTACGGCCGCTCCGCGTTCACATTCGCGAGCGAGTACGCCTGGTGGCAGCGGAAAAAGAAAAACGGCGTCGCGATGACGCCGCAGATGAAGGATTTCGTCGAGGCGCTGCTCGGCACGCTCGCACGGACAGAGGACATCAGCCTCCTGCGCCCCGCCGCAACGCGGCGCATCTACGAAACATGCGTAGGGCCAGTGAAAGGGCATTGACGTTTCCGGGCAATCGTGGTACGCTAAAGATACAAAAGAGCGAACCACCAAGAGGCGGCCGCTCCGATGTATTGCAGAAAAGAAATTTTTTCGGCCATACAAACAGTGCGGTAACACTGATGGCCACCGACATCCCTATGAAAGAGAAGCTATTTTGCACGATAGCTTCTTTTTTCATGCTTGCTGCGGGGATGCCGCCGAAAGGGATTACTTACGGCAGAAGACTGCCTGCATCATGGCGAGGACGAAGTCCTCGTCGATGATGCCATAGTGCGCGGCGATGGCGATGATGAGAATCAAGGCCAACGCGAACACATTGTTTTTCATCTATATCGTGATGCCGTTAGCATCACGCCCTTCTTTTTAGGATTTACATCGGAGCATCAGCTCGACTACCTATGGCCACCTTTGTTGGTGATTCGCTTTTTTCAGTCTATCATAGTCGGTCA
>NZ_KB908392.1 GCF_000381005.1 Selenomonas bovis DSM 23594 | reverse complement strand
AAGGCTACCGGGCGTACCGTCGTAGCGCTTGTTCCAGCGAAGGAGAGAAGATTTGGAAACCTTGTATCGTCGGCAAACGAAAGAGATGTCATGTTCCGAACGATAAAGTTTCACAGCATGGATGCGGGTGTGAAGTTCGTGTGGCAGATAACGCTTGATTGGTGTTATAATGGACATGCGATTAAATCTCCTTTTTGTGTTTTTGACCAATTACATCTTAGGGGATTTAATCGCTTTTGTATATAGCCTTCGGTGTCACATCTATTGTATACCTACACTTTGACGGCCGCCGGAAGAAGAAACCTATTGACATGGGCCGGTGCTTTCCGTTATAATACTACGGTATGGTTACTGCGGTAACTGACCTACGTCAAGTGGAGGGGGGGAAACAAATGGCAAACGAAATCAAAGTTGGTAAAAACGAATCGATCGATAGTGCTCTCCGCCGCTTCAAGCGCATGTCCCAGAAAGCTGGTACGCTCGCTGAGGTACGCAAACGTGAACATTACGAGAAACCGAGCGTTCGCCGCAAGAAGAAATCCGAGGCAGCTCGTAAACGCAAATACAGAGGCTGAAACGCCTAGGTATGGAAGCGGCGCCTGCACATGCAGGCGCCGTGTTTTTATGCGCCGCGCAGGGCGCGGCGCGATGAATATGGAGGCAGGCATATGTCTATCAAGGAACAGCTCACAAGAGATATGAAAGAAGCCATGAAGGCGCATGAGAAGGAGCGCCTCACCGTCATCCGCTCGGCGCGCGGCGCCATCCGTCAGGCGGAGATCGACGGCGGTCATACGGAGCTTGACGACGAGGGCGTCATCGGCGTCCTCAGCAAGGAAGTCAAGATGCGCAAGGACTCCATCGAGGAGTTCGAGAAGGGCGGCCGCACGGATCTCGTGGAGAAGACGCAGGCGGAGATCGACGTGCTCATGAAATATTTGCCCGCGCAGCTCTCTGAGGAGGAGGTGCGCGCGCTCGTCGCTGAGGCCGTCGAGAAAACGGGGGCGAAGGAGCCCAAAGACATGGGCAAGGTCATGGGCGCGCTCATGTCGAAGGTCAAGGGCCGCGCGGACGGCAAGCTCGTGAACCAGCTCGTGCGCGCGCAGCTCGCGAAGTGACAGGTTGACAATCTCCTCGCGCGTGACGTAGAATGGATTAGATTGTTTGAAAAAGGGACGGGGCGGTGCTCCCTCCCGGACGCTTGGAATGAGGGTGTGCGAGCAAGATGAATTACCGGCGGATCTTGGTGCTTTTGGCGGCGTGCCTGCTCTGGGCCAGCTCCTGTTTCGCCTCGGATATGAGGTTTGTGGACGCGAACGGCTATACGGGCTATTATGTGGACGCGAGTTCGGTCAGCTACGAGAGCGTAGCGACCTGCGACGCGACGATCGCCGTCATCAAGGCGGACAGGAACCGCATGTTCTGCTACACGATGCATTTCGACCGGGGAAGGGGCGTCTATCAGATCCTCTCCTCGCAGGTGCTGCGCTACGACACGAAGGAGGTTCTCTCCGCGGGCGGCGCAGAGACGGCGGCGCATCCCTACGGCATCTATTCCCCGATGAAGGAGATCGTCGATTTCATCTACGATGACCTGCCGCACGGCGTTCTGCCGCCCGCGGTGAGCGACGAGGCAGCGGCGGGGGATGCAGCATCACTCATTCCCTGATGCTGCGACACAAACTCAACGCACAAACGTCCACTTTGTGGACATTGTGCGCCCGTCCTTACAGTAAATCCAGCCAATCGCGCTGCGCCTGCGGCTTGCGCTCTTGGGGATTTACATAGCAAAAAAAGACCGGATGCAGCGCATCCGGCAGACAGAAAAGCAAGAACAAATAAATAAGTGCTTTTGAGTAGGTCGATTTCTCGACTGGTTTCATTATATAGCCTGAGGGCGTCTTTGTCCAGACTCTTTACAGATATTTTTCAGGAAGTGACGACGCGGATGTCGGCTGCGTTTTCATGGCGACACGGTGCTGTTTCGAGCGGCGGCTGCGGACACGGTTGCACGCGGTATGATCTGCGCCGCATGGAAAGCGGCCATGCGGCTGTGCGCGGCGCTGCAGTTCCTGCAGGGGCCTTGGACGTCAGGGAGGAATCTTTATGGAGGACTTGGGAAAACTCAAGAAACGGACAGCTTGGCTGTCCATTTTTTCCAATACGACACTTGTGATACTAAAGCTCATCGTCGGCCTGTATGTCGGCGCCGTGAGTCTCATCTCCGAGGCGCTGCACTCGGGCACAGATCTCATCGCGGCGCTCATCGCGTTCTGGGCCGTGCATAAGTCCGAGCTGCCGCCGGACAAAGAGCACGACTATGGTCATGGGAAATATGAGAACCTCTCGGCTGCGGTGGAGGCGCTGCTCATCGTCGGCGCGGCCATCGGCATCGTCTACGAGGCGGTGGATAAGTTCCACAGGGCCGAGACGCCGGAGTTCCTCGAGTACGGCATCGTCATCATGGTCATTGCCATCGTTATCAATTTCATCGTCTCGCGCCGCCTCATCCGCGTCGCGAAGCTCACGGGCTCGCAGGCACTCGAGGCGGACGGGCTGCATCTCTCGGCGGACATCTGGACGTCGGTCGGCGTGCTCACGGGCCTCGTGCTCATGCAGCTCACGGGCTGGGCGTGGCTCGACCCGGTCATCGCGATCTTCGTCGCGGGCATCATCTTCCGCGCGGGCTGGCGCATGATCGTCGAGTCGGCGGCGGAGCTCACGGACGCGAGTCTCGCGCCGGAGGAGGAGGAAGCCATCGGCGCAATCTTCGACCATGTGCCGGAGGTCAAGGGCTGGCACTGCCTGCGCACGCGCAAGTCCGGCTCGTACAAGCTGCTGGATGTGCATATCCTCTTCGACGGCAATATGCATCTCTCGCGCGTCCACGCGGTCTGCGACGAGATCGAGCAGGCGATCCGCGCGCAGTTCGGCACGTTCGACGTGCTCATCCACGCGGAGCCGGTGGACGGCCACACGCAGGACACGAAGAAGAGCGTCTATGAGGATGCGCACGACACGCACCCGCTTGTGGATCCATACAAATAATGGCGCGCCCGCGGCAGGATTTTCCAGCGGAAGCGCGAATATAAGCATCATGGTATTTCGATGAATCCCCAGGAGCGCCGGCCGCAAGGTGCAGCGCGCTGGGTAGATTCCGTGAGAGCGGACGCTTGACGTATCGCTCCCTGAAAGCAGAGATAGGAGGAACCTTTCATGCATGGCAAGAAATTCCTGAGTGTGCTCCTGAGCGCTGTCTTTCTCGTCTCGACGATGGGATCGGCCATCGCGGCGACGCCGGAGACGGTGCAGGCGAAGCTCGAGATGGTCGAGAGCGATACCTACGGCCAGCCGCAGACGGGCTCCATCATGGAGCGCATCAACAAGCTCGAGAAGGACTATGACGGCAAGCACCGCACGGGCTCGATGATGGCGCGTACGAATGCCATCTACAGCAGCCTCTACGAGAATGCGGGGGCACCCTCGATCCTTGCGGAGCTCAATGGCATCGAGTGGACGATCCGCCATGAGGTGAGCGCAGAGCCCGTCGAGACGCGCGTCACGGATATGGAGACGGAGGTCAGCGGCAAGACGAGCGAGGGCACGTACAACGCGCGCATCCGCAAGCTCGCGGATTTCGCGTTCGGCGCGAATGCGCTGCCCATCGAGCTCACTACGGTGACGGGCAACACGCTCGTCAAGATCGCGCTCACCGATGAGGTGACGTCGAAGAATGTCAAGAAAGGCGATACTGTACGGTTCCAGGTGGCGGAGGATGTCATCGTGGACGGCCACCTCGTCATCGCGAAGGGCGAGCCGGGAACGGCGGTCGTCGCCAAGGTGCAGCAGGCGCGCAACTTCGGCCGCAATGCGAAGCTCGAGCTCACGGACTATCGGGTGAAGACGATGGACGGCACGCTTGTCGACTGCTACGTCGGCGCGGAGGCGGAGAACGAGATGAAGCAGTACGCGATGGCGGCAGGCGCGAGCCTCGCGGGCATCATCATCCTCGGTCCGATCGGCGTCATCGGCGGCGCGTTCGTCAAGGGCAAGGATATCAATCTGCCGGCCGGCACGGAGATGTTCATCCAGACGAAGGCCGATGCGTCGCTCTACGGTGTCACGACGACGCTGGCCGCGCAATGAGGTGCGTGGGACGGACTTTCCCGGCGATGCTTCGCGTGTAACCGAGAGGATCGGGCGGTGTGCAAGACGTAGGCCCTTTGGCTCGCGTGAGGCGTCAGGATACAGACGGGCGGTTGCAAGGCTTTGGTCAGTGCAGCCGCCCGTTGTTTTTATGAAGCGGCTGCGGGAGAGGCGCTGGGGCGTCTTTTCTCATTGAGCTGCTGCTTGCGGTTGCAACAATCCCCGCGATGTTATAGAATGAACAGAGTATCTTTTTTTGAAGAATGTTCCCGGTGCCGCGCGTGGGCGGGCGCCGCAAGGTGACGGCCTCTGCCGGCGCGGGGATGTCGTTACGCAGCAATAGGAGCGTCATTTAGATATGAAATCGTTGACACACAAACAGGTTTCTCTATGTCTTGGCATGATAGCGGCAGGGCTTTTCCTGCCGGGAACGGTACAAGCGGCTTACCGGGGATCGAGCGACGCGGGCATGAGCCGCCTCGATTTCATCGAGAATCAGCATCGCTTGGAACGGGAGAACCGGCTCTCGGAGGCGGAGCAGAAACTCATCTCTGAGGTGCAGGAGATGCAGAAGCACCTGCGCTACCCTGTGCGGCCGGACCAGCCCGTGCCGGCATCCTTCGAGGGCGACGAGCTCACTTACGATCAGACGACGGGCGAGTTCACAGCAGTCGGCAAGGTGCATGTCGTGCAGATGGACGGCCATTCGTTCGATTCACCGGACAGCGTGCGCGGCAACCTGCAGAAGCAGCAGGTCGAGCTTCCGGGGAAGGCGCATGTCATACAGATCACGCCTGGGCAGTCGCGCGTAGAGCTCGACGGCTACCGCGCGTTCTACCGCTACGGCGCGAAAACGGGCTCGATGGAGAGCGCGAAGGGCAAGGTGGATCATCAGTATGTCTCGGGCAAGCGGTTCGAGTTCTATCCCGACCATATTGTCATCTACGACGGCACAACGACGAAATGCGGCGCGATTCGTCCCGATTATCACCTGAGCGCCGAGCGCATTGAGATCTATCCGAATGACAAGATGATCCTCTACAAGGCGAAATTCTGGGCCAGGGGAGCAGTGCTCTTCGCGCGCGACCGCTACGAGAAGGACCTCACAAAAGAGGAGCCTCTGGATCAGCTGCCGCGCATCGGCTACAGCAAGGATGCGGGCGTCTGGCTCAAGCAGGATCTCTCCCAGCCTGTCGCGAACCGCGTCTGGACGCATGAGCATCTCTATGCGTCTACGAAGCATGGCGGACGGAGCTATGGCGATTTCGATTGGGCGACGAAGAAGGCGGGAACGTTCGCGCTATCCTACGGCTATTACGAGGACAGCGATGAGAACTGGGTGAAGCGCAAGCCGAATCTTGACTGGAACTATGGGCATCCCATCAAGGGGACACCGTTCAGCTACGGCCTGAGCTACCGTGTCGGCCGCTGGGAGAACCAGTCGAACGGTATCGAGAGTACGCATACGGTCTACAGCTTCGGAGTCAGCCGCGCGCCCATCGTGTTCCACCGCTGGTACCTGACGCTCGGCGCTGGCTACTCCATCACGAAGGAAAGCTATGACGACTCGACGGTCAAGGGCCTCACGTTCGACGCAGCGCTGCTCAAGGATTTCGATCAGCGTTGGGCGGCTTATGCGGCATATAGCTACAGCAAGAACAACACGCAGAACTCGCTTTTCGACTTCGATCTTGACGATTACTCGCAGAAGATACAGACTGGACTCAGCTACCGCATTACGGACCGCGACCGCGTGGCGGCAGCGCTCGAGTGGAATGCGCAGGACGGCGAGCTCAATGACCTTGATTATTACTGGTTCCATGATTTCCACTGCACGCAGCTCATCCTGCGCTATCGCTCGAAGCAGGATACCTGGAAGGTGCAGTGGCAGTTCACGCCGTGGTGAGGAGAGAGACGATGGGAAGGGATACTGCTGATCTCGTGAAGCGCCTGGCGGGCCGCCGCATCCTCGTCATCGGGGATATGGTGGCGGATATCTATATCGATGGGCGCATCTCGCGCATCTCGCGCGAGGCGCCCGTGCTCGTACTCGAGCAGGCGGGAGAGAAAATCGTCGCGGGCGGCGCGGCGAATGTCGCGCACAACGCGCAGACGCTCGGCGGCTCTGTCTACGCCGTCGGCCTGCTCGGCGAGGACGCCGCGGCGCAGGGGCTCGCGGACATCCTCGCGGAAAAAGGCGTCCAGACGGCGGGGCTTTTCCGCGACGCCGCGCGGCCGACCATCTCCAAGACGCGCATCATCGCGGGCGGCCGCGCGACGGTCAGCCAGCAGATCGTGCGCCTCGACAAGGAGAGCCACGCGCCGCTGCGCCGCGAGACGGAGCAGGCGATGCTGCGTTATCTCGATGAGATCCTGCCGCAGATGGAGGGCATCGTGCTCTCAGACTACGGCTCAGGCACCATCACGGAGGCGGTCAAGGACAAGCTCATCGGCTACGCCCGCGAGCACGGCCTGCCGAGCATCGTCGACTCGCGCTACGACATCCGGCGGTTCCGCGACATCGGCTATGTCAAGCAGAACGACGCGGAGCTCTCTGCGGCCGTCGGACGGGAGCTGCCGGACGAGGCGGCCCTCATGGCCGCTGGGCGCGAGCTCCTCACGGAGCTCTCTGCGGACGGCGTGCTCGTCACGCGCGGCGAGCAGGGCATGATGCTTTTCTCGCGAGACGGCGCGGTCACGGACATCCCCGTGAGCGATAGGAGCGAGGTCTACGACGTCTCCGGCGCGGGCGATACCTGCGTTGCGACCGTCATCCTCGCCCTCGCTGCGGGCATCGAGGCGCCGGAGGCCGCGCGCCTCAGCAACGTCGCGAGCGGCATCGCCGTGCGCAAGCTCGGCACGGCGACCGTGAGCGCAGCGGAGCTTGTGCGCGCGCTCGACGCGCAGGGCGACGCGGCGGACTGAAGCTGCGGGCTGCCGTGGGCGGCTCGCAGAGGCGCCGCCGCAGGCATTACGAGCACAGACGGAGGAGAAGAAATGCTGATACATCCCGATAAGATTGCATCCTTTTGCGCGACGCTGCGCGAGGCGGGCGCGACCGTCGTCTTCACGAACGGCTGCTTCGACATCCTGCACGCGGGCCATGTGCGCTACCTCGAGCAGGCGAAGTCGTACGGCGATATCCTCGTGCTCGGGCTCAATACCGATGCCTCTGTGCGAGAGAACAAGGGCCCGCGGCGTCCCATCAACAGCGAGCGCGACCGCGCGGCTGTCGTCGGGGCGCTGCGCGCCGTCGACTACGTCGTGCTCTTCGGCGAGAAGACGGCCGAGGCCATCATCGAGAAGGTGCACCCAGACGTCTACGTCAAGGGCGCGGACTACGAGGGAAAGCCCCTGCCCGAGGCGGACGTCGTGCGGCGCTGGGGCGGGCGTGTCGCCTTCGTTCCAATGGTCGCGGGACGCTCGACGACGCATGTCATCGAGAAAATCCAGGAGGGGGCCAGGGAGCCATGAGAAGCATCCTCATCGTCAAGCTCAGCTCGATCGGCGATGTCATTCATGCGCTTCCCGTTTCCTACGCCATCAAGGAAACGTACCCGGAGGCGCATCTCACCTGGGTCGTTGAGCCGCCCGCCTACGACATCGTCGCGATGGACGCGTGCGTCGATGAGATCATCGTCTTTCGGAAAAAGGAATTCCGCTCGCCGGGCGGTTTCCTGCGGGCGTTCGGCCCGCTCAAAGAGAAGCTGCAGGCGCGCCGCTACGATGCCGTGCTCGACCTGCAGGGGCTCTTCAAGTCCGCGGCCATCGCCTATCTCGCTCCCGCGCCGAAGGGGAGAAAATACGGCATGTGGAACATGCGCGAGGGCAGCCAGCTCGTCTCGGCGCCTGTCGTCGGGCCGCACGCGCACGCGCATGTCATCGAGCGCTACCTCGACGTCGCACGCGCCATCGGCTGCGCGGTGCGCGAGGTGCGCATGCCGCTGCGTGTGCCCGAGAGGGCGCAGGGGCGGGCGCAGGCGCTCTTCGCGCAGGCGGGCGCGCGCATGGAAAATCCCTACGTCGCGCTCATCGTGGGCGCGAGCTGGCCGACGAAATGCTGGCCCGCGGAGCATTTCGCCGCGCTCGCGGACTGGCTCTACGAGCAGGGGCGCATCCCCGTGCTCGTTGGCAGCGGCGTCGTCGAGGCGCAGACGGCTGCGCGCATCGAGCGCGCGGCGGAGATCCCGCCCGTCAATCTCGTCGGCCGCATGAGCCTCCAGGAGCTCGCTTTCGTGTTCCAGCGGGCGGCCTGCGTCGTCGGCGGCGATACAGGGCCGACGCACCTCGCCGCGGGGCTCGGCGCGCCGAGCGTCATGCTCATGGGGCCGACCTACCCGCAGCGCACGGGCCTCTACGGCCAGATGGAGAACGTCCTCGTCGCGGATCATCCCTGCTGTGAGTGCATGAAGCGCGCCTGCCCGAAAGGCCTCGACTGCCTCGCGGCCATCGCGCCGGAGCAGGTGGAGAGAAAAATCGGGGCGCTGTTGCGCCTCGCGTGAGCGGGTCGCGTGGAATCCGTACTGTCCACAGGAAAGGAATGTCTCGATGTACCGAACGATCCTCGTCATCAACACCATGCATATCGGCGACCTCATGCTCGTGACGCCGGCGCTGCGGACGCTGCGCGAAAGCTATCCGGAGGCCGAGATCACGCTGCTCACGGACAAGCCGCTCGGCGATCTCGTGCGCTGCAACAGGAACATCGACGAGTGCCTGCTCATCGACAAGCACGGCGCGGACAAAGGCCTGCTCGCGCTCGTGCGTTTCATCCGCCGCATCCGCAGGCGCCATTTCGACCTCGTCATCAACCTGCACCGCAACGAGCGCGCGAGCGCCATCGCGGCCTTTTCCGGCGCGAAGCGCATTGTCGGCTACGCACAGCCCTTTTTCCGCCGCTTTTTCGACCAGGTGCTGCCGAATAACGCCATGGCGGACACGCCGCCGGACCGTGTGAAGCATCAGGTGCTCTGCCACCTCGATGTGCTGCGCGAGGCTGCGGGCGTCACGCGCATCGACGACCGGGGCCTCGAGATGTGGCTGCCGGAGGAGGCCGAGCAGCAGGCGGAGCGCCTCTGGCAGGAGCATATCCTGCGCGGCGAGGGCGGCAGGCGCGATGGGAAAACGCCGCCGCAGGTCGTCGCGTTCAACATCGGCGCGAGCTGGGCGACGAAGCGCTGGCCGGCGGATTATTTCGCCGCCTGCGCCGATGCGCTCCTGCGCGAGGGCTACGACGTGCTCTTCCTCGGCGGGCCGACGGACGTCGCGCTCGTCGCGGGCTGCACCGCCCTCATGGAGGAGCGGCAGAGCCCGCGCCTCCACGTGCTCACGGGCAAGGTCAGCCTCGCCGTGCTCGCGGGGCTTCTCGAGCGCTCGTGCCTCTTCCTCACGACGGACTCCGGCCCCATGCACGTCGGCGTCGCGATGAACGTCCCCATCGTCACGATGTTCGGCGCGAGCCCCGTGCCGACCTTCTACCCCTACGACGCGAAGGACATCCTCATCAAGACGCCGGAGCCCTGCCACCCCTGCGGTATCCACGACTGCCCGAAAAAGGGCGTGGCGCACATGGCCTGCATGAAGCACATCCCCGTCGCCGTCGTCATGCGCTACGTGCACGAGCTTTTGGCGGCGTACGGCGGCCGCCCTGCGCGCGAGCTGCCGCGCAGCGGCGCGGGCAGCCATGCCTGCCGGATCGTAGAGCTTTAAGGAAGCACTGATTAATTCAGCACTCCGTCTTCACGCGTCTGCGCTGTCCTCTCGTCGTCGACAAACCTCAGCGTAGCTTCGGCTACGCCTGCGGTTTGTCTCCTAGAGAGATACAGCGCATCCGCGTAAATCCGGAGTACTTCATTTAATCAGCGCTTCCTTAAGGATCCGGCGCTTCCTGGAGAAAACCTGAGAGATAGTTAGAAATGCTGAGGTGAAGAGATGGACAAGGAGCAACTCTATTCATTCGTCGCTGAGACGACGCAGAAATGCAACATCCTCGTCGTCGGCGACGTCATGCTCGACAAGTATTACTACGGCGAGGTCACGCGCATCTCGCCGGAGGCGCCGGTTCCCGTCACGCATGTGCTCTCGACGAAGGAGACGCTCGGCGGCGCGGCGAACGTCGCGCACAACCTCGCGCTGCTCGGCTGCCAGACGAGCCTCGCGGGGTTCGTCGGCGAGGACTACCACTGCCAGAGCCTCGAGGAACGGCTCACGGCGCGCGCCATTGATTTCCGCGGGCTCGTGCATACGAACCAGCCGACGACGACGAAGCTGCGCGTCATCGGCGGGCATCAGCAGATGCTGCGGCTCGACTTCGAGGAGATCGACCCGCCAGCGCCCGTCTATCGCGAGCGCCTGCAGAATTACATCGAGCAGAAGCTCAACGAGAGCCTCGACGCGCTCATCATCTCGGACTACGGCAAGGGCGCCTGCACGCAGCAGTCGTGTCAGGCGATCATCAACGCGGCGCACGCGCACGGCGTGCCCGTCATCATCGACCCCAAGGGGAGCAACTGGACGAAGTATGAGCACGCGGACTACATCACGCCGAACCTCAAGGAGATCAACGAGGTGCTCCTCGAGCCCATCCGCAACAAGGACGAGGCCGTCGAGCGCGCGGCGCACTACGTCATGCGGAAGTATAAGATCAAAAACGTCATCGCCACGCGCTCGGAGGCGGGCCTTTCCCTCGTGCAGGAGGGAAAGACGACGCATATCCCGACGCGCGCGCAGGAGGTCTTCGACGTCTCCGGCGCCGGCGATACGGTCATCGCTGTCTTTGCGGCGGGACTCGCGGGCGGGCTTTCGAGCGGCGCGAGCGCGTTCCTCGCGAACCTCGCCGCGAGCGTCGTCGTCGCGAAGCTCGGCACCTACGCCGTGAGCCGTCCGGAGTTGCTCACAGCGCTGCGCGGCCTGGAGGAAAGCGAGGGCTGAGCCGCAGGCCTGCTGGCCGCGCGCCGCTGCCGTTATTGAAAGCGGTGCGGCAGGCGGAGCCTCATGCGCGGCACACGCGATGAAACGGCGGCCTGCACCGGTAGGACTGCTGCGGGCGCCGCGACATGCGGACATTCTAGTGATACCCTTATCTGACATGGGAGGAACCATCATGATCATTGTCACAGGCGCTGCCGGCTTCATCGGCAGCAACATCGTCAAGGAACTCAACCGCCGCGGGCGCACGGACATCCTCGTCGTCGACGACCTCAAGGACGGCGAGAACTACAAGAATCTGCGCGGCCTGCAGTTCATCGACTACCAGCACAAGGACGACTTCCTGAAATCCATCGAGGACGACGATTTTGACGGCACGGACATCGACGCCGTCTTCCACGAGGGCGCCTGCTCCGACACGATGGAGTACGACGTGAATTTCATGATGCGCGTCAACTACGAGTACTCCAAGGCACTCCTGCATTTCTGCCTGCAGCACCGCATCCCGTTCCTCTACGCATCCTCCGCCTCGACCTACGGCGGCGGCCTGCACGGCTTCCGCGAGGGCGACGCCTCTGAGGATGCGCTGAACCCGTACGCCTTCAGCAAGCTCGCCTTCGACCGCTATGTGCGCCAGGTCATGCCCGAGGCGCGCAGCCAGATCGTCGGCCTGCGCTATTTCAACGTCTACGGCCCGCAGGAGCACCACAAGGGAAAGATGGCGTCCATCTTCTACCAGCTCTACAACCAGATCAACGAGACGGGCAAGGCGCACCTCTTCCGCGGCTACGGCACGATCGCGGGCAAGCCGGTCGCTGACGGCGAGCAGCGCCGCGACTTCGTCTACGTCAAAGACGTCGTGAACGTCAACCTCTGGTTCTGGGAAAACGGCGCGCCGTCCGGCATCTACAACTGCGGCACGGGCGAGAGCCATACCTACAACGAGGTCGCGCGCGCCGTCATCGCCGCGATGGGCAAGGGCGAGATCGCTTACCGCGACTTCCCCGAGGTGCTCAAGGGCAAATACCAGAACTACACGCAGGCCGACCGCACGCACCTCGAGGAAGCCGGCTACGACCAGGGCTTCCACAAGATGGAGGACGCCGTGAAGGAATACGTCGACTTCCTCGACAACGGCGGCTATTTCACCTATGGGGAATGAGCAGCCCGCGCGGGCGGAACCGTCAGCTGTCGCAGCGGATGCGCCGGAAGGCGCAGGTGTAGCGCCGCGGCACATGCAGGCGCAGCCTGGCAGCAGTGCAGCGTCTCCGGCGGGGGCAGGCAGGCGCCGCCGTGCGAAAGCCGTCTTTTTCGACCGTGACGGCACGCTCAACGTCGACATCCACTACTTGCACCGGCCGGAGGACTTCCAGTGGATCCCCGGCGCGCAGGAGGCCATCAAATACGTCAACGACCGCGGCTACCTCGCCATTCTCGTCACGAACCAGAGCGGCGTCGCGCGCGGCTACTATCCGGAGAGCGACGTCGTGCGCGTCTACGACTGGATGAACGCCGAGCTGCAGCGCAGCGGCGCCCATCTCGACGCCCTCTACTACTGCCCGCACCACCCGGACGGCAGCGTGCCGCGCTACACGAAGACCTGCGTTTGCCGCAAGCCGAGCCCCGGTCTCGTCGACCGCGCCTGCGAGGAATTCGCCATCGACAAGGCGAGCTCCTATTTCGTCGGCGACACGGAGAGTGACATGGCCTGCGCGCGCAACGCGGGCATCCGGGGCGTGCGCTATGAGGGCGGCAGCCTGCTGGCGCTCGTCAGGGCGGCAGTAGAATGACGACCGTCGAGGAAACGCTGATTGTGATTGCATCCTTGCTTTCGCAAGTATATCCCGGTATACTTCCCCAAAAACGCAAAAGATGACAAGCGGCAGCCGAGCATTTTGCTTCGCTGCCGCTTCTGTTATTCATCGGAAGTCCCCCGAATGAATCTCCTTGCCAACAGGATTCCTGTCAGCGTATAATTGAGCTAGAAAGGAGTGGCGCTCATGGAGGAAATGACGCGGCGCGAGGCCGATAAGATCTGGGAAAACCTGACCATCGCGGACAACTTCATCTTTCAGAAAGTCATGCGCAAGAAACGCCTTTGCAAGCGTTTCATCGAGAAAGTCCTGCACATCAAAATCCGGAAAATCATGTTCCCGGAGACCGAAAAAGACATCCGCGTTCGTCGCGACAGCAAAAGTGTGCGCCTTGACGTCTACGTCGAAGACGACAAGGGCGTCCTCTACGACATCGAGATGCAGACAACCAACTACGCCGACCCTGCCGAGCTTCCTAAGCGCACGCGTTACTATCAGGCCATGATGGACATGGACGTGCTCAACAGAGGCGAGTTCTATACAAAGCTGCGGAAGACCTATATCATCTTTATTTGCACGTTTGATCCCTTTGACCGGAATCTCAGCCAGTATACCTTCCGCGAGACCTGTACGGAGGACGCGACGCTCGAGATGGGCGACGAGACGACGAAAATCTTCCTGAACAGCAAAGGGCGCCGCGAGGGCATCGACCGCGACCTCGCCGCTCTCCTCGACTACATCGAGGGCAAAGCACCAAAAGGAAAATTCACTGAAACATTTGCTAGTGCCGTAGAAACTGCGAAAGAAAACAAGGAAATGAAGGTGGAGTACATGACCTACTACATGGAACTGCGCAGAAGTGAAGAACGCGGCCGCGAAGAAGGCCGGTTGGAAGCATTGAAGTCACTCGTCGCCGCGAACCTTCTGAGTCTGAAAGACGCCGCGGCTGCGGTCGGCATGTCAGAGGATCATCTGAAGGAGCGTTTTCAGAAGCTCGCGACCAATTAACCTCAGTTCGGACACCTTCCGCGAGACCTGCGCGGAGGACGCGACGCTCGAGATGGGCGACGAGATCAGGAAGATTTTCCTGCACAGCAAACGATATGCACAAACGTCCACTTTGTGGACATTGTGCGCCCGCCCTTAGGGAACCGCTGATTAAATGAGGTGCTCCGGATTTACGTGGATGCGCTGTATCTCTCTAGGAGACAAACCGCAGGCGTAGCCGAAGCTACGCTGAGGATTTGTTGACGACGAGAGGACAGTGCAGACGCGTGAAGACGGAGTGCCGAATTAATCAGCGGTTCCCTAGAGGATTTCCTGCCAATCGCGCTGCGCCTGCGGCTCGCGTTCTTGGAATTTTGCATAAGAAAAGGCATCCCGATGCAGGATGCCTTTTTTTGATGATGCCATGTGGCGCAAGGACTCGTCAGTAGAGCTTTTTCTGGTGTATCCATCCGTGCCTGGAACAGGGAACCTGGACCATGCGAGGGTGCGAACTATTGCACTCCCATCAGCGCTGCTCTAACAGCTCCGGATGCCGCACGTACCAGCCTGTGAGCTCGCAGAGTGCATCGCGCTCCTCCTGGAAGCGGACGAGATGCTCCGTGGGGAGCGGCCCGTCGGTGATTTTCAGCGGCTGTGCCTCGCCGCTGCGGAAATCGCCGATGGTATCCTCCGTCTCCCAGCAGTAGGGCGTCACGACGTGGGAGAGCGGCTGCGTGAGCGGCGTGAACGGCGAGAGATAGGAGAAGCCCTGCGGCGCGATGAGCTCGAGGAGCGTCGGCAGGATATTCATGTGGCCGCCGATCTTCGACGGCAGCATATCAGGCGTGAGCTCGCGGTGATACATGGCAAACGACGTCAGGACAGCCTCCCGGATCGTCGGCTCCCGCCGCTTCGCCACATCGTACTCATAGGGCAGCGCGCCGAAGGAATGATCGCCGGTGATGATGATGAGACTGTCAGGGAAATCCTGTTTCATCCGCTCGGCAAAGCGGATCAGCGCCTGATCGGCATACCAGATACTCGCCATGCGGCGCCGGGTTTTCTTGTCGCCTGCGATGCGCCGCGCGACCTCCGGCGCGTCCTTCATCACGCGCGAGAGATCGAAGCCGTATTTCTCGTATGGCATGTGATAAGGTCCGTGGTTTGAGGTCGTATAGAGGAAATGGAACACAGGCCCGTCCTCTGTGCTCGCCTTGATCCGCGCGGCGGCCTCCTCGAGGAAGATATGGTCATAGACGCCGAGCCAGGTCTGCGGCGCGTCTGCACCGCAGATCTCAGGGCCAGCGTGCCAGGCATCGAAGCCGATCTTTGGCACGAAATGGTCGAGACTGCCCCAGTTCAAGCCGCCTCCATACCAGAACTCCGTGCGATACCCCAGCTTGTTTAATTGAATTGGCAGAGTAGATGGCAGGCATCCTTCCCAGAAGGAAACATTTTCATTTAATTCCATATCGGCATCGTAAATCCCCGATAAGAGACTCACGAGAGACGGCTGGGAAATCATGCCAGCGGATAAAAAATGAGGGAAGGATACGGTGTGCGGATTCGCACGAAAACGGAGACTTGCTTCCATGAGGCCGAGACGCTGATATACGGGGTCTAGCGGTGCCTGTGCGTGGCTTTCCCCAAGAAGAAAGAAGATATGCGAGGGACGCGCGATGCGCGGGCCAGCGGCGAGCTGTTGAAAAAACGGAAGTGGATTGTCCGTATGGGGGGGATAGTTTTCAGGCAGAATTGGTGCGAGATAGCGCCGAGCTTCGTCATCGGAATGACGTGTAGCGTCACTTACGCGCTTTTTCCAGGCGAGCTCGAGAGCGATGAGATCATCAATCGTGGCTTTTGCGAGTACGGCATCTTCCTTTACTAGAGGAGGAACCTCATCCCACTCCGGCTTTTTGCGGTGATTCAGTGTGCCGCCGTAGCGCAGCCAGTAAAACAGCACGATCGCGCTCACGAAGCAGAGAACATTGCAGGCAATCCTCGCCGCGCCGTCAGGCGGCGCGATCATATCATACGGCAAATGCGGCAGCATGAGCAGCGCTCGCGCGGCCAGCACGCAGATAGCGAGATAGACTGGAATGCCGAGCAGGACAAGCCCGCCATGATGCTGGTGGAAGAAAATATCGGCGAAATTCTTCTTATCTGCATGGATGCCGAGGTGGATGGTGACGTTGAACGTGTCATGGAAATGATCGTAGAAAATCATCTTGCCGATGAACGCGAGATAGAGAATGCCGAGATACGCTGTGACAAGCGCGCAGCGAAGTCCGTCCGCGAACGGGCGGACAGACGGGAAAATGGCCGACGGCAGGCTCACGCATAGAAGCAGGATCAGGAACACGTAAGCGTTGAAATCCATGCCCCACCAAAAACCATAGTGGAAGCAAGTCAGGAGTTGTCGTCGCGGAATCGCATGCGTATGGTAGCGCCAGAGGAAAATCGCTCGGAACACCGCGCAGGCAAGCGGTGCGAGCAGCATGAGACAAAAATCCGTCTGGATGCCGGAAAAGAAATAAGAAAAATCCAAGATGATCCCTTCCTTATAAGATAGATTGGGGTTGGTTCTGCCTAGGTTAGAAATTCTGCCTTGCGCCATTCATGACTCTGCACAGCAGCGCGCAATCAGAGTAAACAATGGAAGCAACGCTTCCTTTACGAAGATTGCGGGGTGTGCTAAAATGAAACAGAATCTTACTCGGATGAGTTTTTCTAATATAATATTTATATCGCAGGTTTCATCGTTCCTTGCGGCAGGAAACGCTCCTCAAAAACAAAGTCCGACATTGACTGCCGCTGCGCGGGTATCGTGCGCCTTGGCGGCATGACCAGTAATTTCTGCGATGGAATGGCTGCGGTATACGTCGCGAACGGAGGAGCATCGTTGCGGAACAGAAACATTTTAGCACGGATGAAGCTGTTCGTAAATCCGGAAGATACCTTACGCGCGTTGGACGAAGTGTGATTCTATCAAAGAAACGTACATGAGGAGTGTTCGCATGTCGAGGTTGGCAATTCTGATATTGACGCGGAATGAAGAGGTGCATATCGAGGCGTGTATGGAGAGTGCGTCGTTTGCGGATGAGATTGTTGTCGTCGACTCGGGCAGCACTGACCGGACACAGGCAATCGCGGAGTCTATGGGGGCGCGGTTCGTCACGCATCCGATGGGCGATGATGGCTTTGCAGGGCAGCGGAATTTTGCCCTGACGCAGACGACGGCGGACTGGGTGTTCTATCTCGACGCGGATGAGCGGATCGAGGCGGCGGCTGCGGAGGAAATCCGCAGGATCGTATCAGAGGATCTACCAGCTGCCTATCGGGTGGAGCGGAAGAATATCGTCTTCGGTCAGCTCATGCGTCATGGTGGCCATCGCCCGGACTTCGTCGACCGCCTCTATCCGCGCACGGCCATTCGCTGGCGAGGCAAGGTCCATGAAGGCATCGAGACCGACCTGCCGCGCAAGACCCTGCACGATGTCCTGCGCCACTACACCTATACGACATGGCAGCAGTATTTCGCGAAGTTCAACCAGTATACGAGCCTCGCGGCGCAGTCCATGTACGAGCGGAACAAGCGCGTAGGGGAAGCTGGGGCGCTGGGGCACGCGGTATTCACGTTCCTCCGCGACTATCTGCTCAGGGGCGGTTTCCTCGATGGCTTCCCGGGGTTCACGATGTCGGTGATGGCATCGGTGTATACGTTCGTCAAATATCTGAAGCTCATCAATCTCTATCGATGCCAGGACGGGGGCTGCAAGTGAGCGGAAACATCAACATCGTCTTTGCCTGTGACAGCAACTACGCGCAGCATGCGACTGTGGCCATGATGTCCATCCTGAAGAACACAGTAGATCCGACGCGTATCGTGTTCTACCTGCTGGACGATCAGATAGACCTATCGGTCAAGCGAAAGATGCGGACATCCATCGAGCAGGCGCATGCCGCGATTCACTTCTGCGAGGTGGCGGCGGATCAGTTCGCGTCGTTCTTCGTCAGCGGACAGCTGAGCCGCGCGGCGTATTTTCGCCTCGAGATGGGGCATCTGCTGCCGAGCACAGTTGAGAGGGTCATCTATCTCGACTGCGATCTGCTCGTCCTCGATGATATCGCGGCGCTTTGGGATCATGATATGGGGGGCCATCCGCTAGCGGCGGTGATGGACTTGGGGATCATGGCGTCGAGTAAAGACTGGCGCGGGAAACAGGAACGGCTGGGCTTCTCAAAGAGAGATCGCTATTTCAATTCCGGTGTCCTCATGGTGGATCTAGCGGCCTGGCGTGCACACGATTACGGCAGGCAGGCCGAGCAGCTTGCGGCAAAGAACGCGTATCGCCACCACGATCAGGATGCACTCAACGCGCTCTTCCATCGGAACTGGCAGCCGCTGCCGCTGCGGTGGAATGTCATACCGCCAGTCTGGTATCTGTTTTTCAAGATCCTAAGGCGGCGGGATTTCCGACGCCTGGCAATCGAGGCGCGGCAGCACATCAGCATCCTCCACTATGCGGGAGGGTACAAGCCTTGGGAGTACGATGTATATACAGCCTTCAATGCCAAGTATTATGAGTACCTGCGGCAGACGGCGTTCCGCGATGCAGCGATGCCGCAGCCGGATCCCCGCCGCAGGGGGCGTTCCATCGCGCGCCAGCTGCGCCGGCTGAAGCTGGCTGACTTCTGGCAGCGATTCTTTACGGTATTTTGATAGATTGGGAGTATGGGACACTATGTTTGATGCGATTCGCGTGGGCCGGCAGATTTATAATATGAAGAATCCGAGCGAAGCACGGCGCTGCGTCGTCTTTGTCATCCGCTGCCTCCTGCATCCGCAGAAGATGAAGCGCTTGCAGAGATTCTTTGCCAGCAACGAGAAGCTGGCCCGCATTGCGGAGGCGTACGGCTTCGTATATGAGCAGCCGACACGCGCCTTTTTCTACAACAAGTCGACGTTCGACGAGCGCATTCAGCTCGTCGAGGAACATATGACATATCTGACGGAGCATCTCAAGGGCGACACAGCCGTCAACCTCTATCGCAAGCAGTCGATCGAGCTTTGGCAGTCGCAGGACGAGGGAGATCCTCTGATACTGGAACTTTCCTATCACCCGGGGCAGCGCAAGGAAGGGTTGCTGTCCGTCTGGCTGGATTACGAGGGGCAGGCGCTCTATCAGATGATGTTCTGGATCGCAAAGGACAAGGCGGGCGCTTGGTCGCTTTTCATCGGAGCCATGCAGGGGCCGAACATGGATCATTCGCGCGAGGTCATCAAGAAAATCACGAAGCGCTGCCATGCGTATCGCACGAAGAACCTCATCCTGCATGCCACGCAGGAAGTCGCAAAGGCACTCGGCCTCAAGCGCATCTACGCCGTGACGAACTACGGCTATTACGCCAACAATCACGTGCGGCGCGATCGCAAGCTCAAGACCGACTTTGGAAAATTCTGGGAGGAGTCGGGCGGCAGGCTCTGTGAGGACAAACGCTTCTACGCGCTCCCGCTGACGGAGTACCGCAAGACGATGGAAGAAATCCCCACGAGAAAAAGAGCAAACTACCGTAAGCGGTTTGCTCTCTTGGATGAGATTGATGCCAGCATCGCGGCAAGTATCCAGGCGTTACGCGCGTGAGAAGTGTTTCAGCCAGCCGGTGAGCGTATATTGTTGTACGATTTCAGGTGTGATGAGGTGAAACGGACTGCGCAGAAAGTCAGGCAACTCCGCTAGGGAACGCTCACCGAGGACGAAAATGTTCTGAGGATGATAGAAATCGTAGAATTTGATTTCCGGACTGGTCGTGATGAGTTTTTTGTGCAGGAACAGCGCCTCAAAGGATCGTTGCGTCAGACCTGTTTGACCGTCAGAAATCAACTCGAGGATCGCGCGACTTGTACGCACGCGCTCCTGAACGACCGAATATGGCATGTAACTTTCGTTCGCAGGACTGTGACGATGGAATAGACCATGATGCCGGTTCTGTGGTACGAGCCGCAGTTCATGGGTGAGCCCTGCCTGGTCGAGAATCTCCGTGATGGCATTTATGCGTGAGCGGCGATCACCTTTTTCTTCGCCGATAAAGAATACGTCGCGCTGAATATCTTCCTGCGCGAGTGTATCATATGCATCGAAGTCACAGGGGGAGAAGATGTAGAAGTAAGGTGCGAATGTCGCATGATATCTCTCCGCTATCTGTCGGTCACACGTATAGAAATGTATAGGTAAATCTGTATAGCGCGACGGCTCCTTCGGTGTGCCAAGGCGGACAGGCGAGTCGTAAAAGGCACAGAGATTGCAATCCGGATTACGTGAGAGAATATAGTCGAAAACATCGCGGCCGCGTACCTCGTCGATGAGGATGACCGTATCGTATTCCTCGATGTAATCTTTCCAGCCCCCATACCAATGGCTGGGCGTCACACTGTCCACGAACTGCAACGCGCGCGGCATATGGAAGGAAAGATCCTTTAGGCGCTTCTGTGAGCGAGGCAGATCCTCGCGGTAAATGCGTACAGCAGATACCTCAGGATAATGAGATAGCCAGTCCTGCTGTGGTCGTAGTGGCCAGCCGAGAATGAGAATATGATGATTTTTAATAAATTTCAAAACATACTTCCTTTTTAACAGATAAAATAATATAATGCTTTATGTAAATTATAACAAATATAACATGGGAACGTCAATGAACAGGAAGCGTGTGGCTTGTGAACAAGAAATACTTCTTTGTTTGGGGATATTACATATTGGGACTTATATGAAATAATATGGTGGGGATACGATGAAGAAAGATATTAAGATATTGGTTGCTATGCATAAAAAATATTGGGTAGCAAAAGATCCTGTCTACTTGCCTATTTTTGTTGGAAAATGTGGCAGGCAAAGTGATTGGCAATGTATTGGCGATGATACTGGAGATAATATATCTGCTAAGAATCCAAATTTTTGCGAATTGACAGGTTTGTACTGGGCTTGGAAAAATCTTGATTGCGAATATATTGGACTTGTTCATTACAGAAGATACTTCATAAAACGTTTTTTAGGACTCAAATTGCATATTAATCGGTATCATGATTTTGCAGAAGCAATGGATCGTGCAGATGTCTTGTTGCCAACGCCGTTAACTTTATCTAAAACAGTTTTTGATCAATATGCTGAGAGACACCATGTAAAAGATATCATTGAATGTGGAAAGATTATCAACGAAAAATATCCTGAATATATAAATGATTTTAATGCAATCATGAACGGTTCAAAAGGCTGGTTCTTTAATATGTTCTGCATGAAGAAAACCCTTTGTAATCGCTATTGTTCTTGGTTATTTGATATTTTGTTTGAATTGGAAAAAAGAATTGATATTAGCGATTATGATATGTATCAAAGACGTGTATTTGGTTTCCTGAGTGAGAGATTGTTTACGGTATGGCTGCACCATGAAAATTTGAAAGTTACAAGCCAAGAAGTGTATGGTGTTGAACGAGCATGGTTGAGAAGGAAGCTATTATGGTGAATTGATGGTTATGTGCTGATCCGTTATTTTGCAACATTAACTTTATAGTAAGAGGAAAGAGGGAGTATCATACAAAGAATAAAATGGAATCAACTCTGCCTTGTCGCGCTTACTTTGGCAATGTGCACACAGCGGCTTTCAATTGCCGCCGGAAATGTGTTTTATGCATTTTCTATTGTATTTTTTGTCATCGATACGTATCGGCGGCATCGTTCTGGCGAGAAGTTTTTCTTGTCGGCACAGGTTAAACGATATTTCTTGGTATATTTATTCTTTGCTTTGACCATATTGCCGTCAGCGATCTTCGGTTTGGCACAGGGATATTCTTTCCCGAAGTATGTGGACTATTTTGCAGTGCGCTTCTTCGTGCTGGTCATGCTGCTGTTCCTCAAGATCGATAGGGAGGCGATTGAGAAGGCCCTGCTCTGTTTGATTGTCTTTATGGCCGTGGATGGTTTGGCAACCGTTGCTGAGAAGCTCGTCACACAGACGCCGCGCGCGCATGGAATCGGCGATGGTTTGCTTCGTCATGCGAGTATTGTTGCTACGGTATTTCCTGCCAGCATCGTTTTATGGCTTTCGCGGAAAACGGACATCCCGCATAAGAACGGGTTGCTGCTTTGCGCTGTCTGCATCGTACTAGGGGCTATCGCCAGCGGGACGCGGAGTTCCTGGGTGGGCATTTTTGCTGTCATGCCGTTTGTACTTGCGCAGGGGTTGCGCTGGAGCCCGAAAAAGAGCCTCGTGATTGTCGCCGTGTTTGCCTGTGTGGCAGGGTTGGTGACGGCAAATCCGCAGCTGAGCCAGCGCGCGGAGTCCATCGTGGACATCACGACGGATCGCTCGAACGGTGATCGCGTCGAAGCTTGGAAGGGTGCGGCCATCATGGTGCGGGAGAAACCTGTCATCGGCTATGGCATCCTGCAGGGCGGGAAGGTCTATTTGCAAAAATATCGGACAGCAGCGGATACACAGGGGCTGGGGCATTTCCATAACATCTATGTGCAGACGACAGTGGACAGCGGCCTCCTGGGGCTGGCCGGTCTCTTGGTATGTATCGGTTATTCATTGTGGATGTTCCGGCATTGGCGTCACCCGTATGCTTTAGTCGGCTTCTGTGCGTGGATCGGCTTTGCCGTCGTGGGGATGTTCGACTATACCTGGGGGATGTCGGCCGCGGTGAAGACGCTGTGGTTTGTCACGGGATGCAGTCTGCGCCTGGAACAGGGCTGATTTTCTATATGAGGATAGGATGATGTGCGCTGTCCAGGGCGTGGAGGGCTGTGCATGTAGCTTTGTGTTGAGGATTGTAGGGCGGCGGGAGAACCGTGCGGACGCGTGAGACGGAGTGCCGAATGAATCCGTGATTCCTATATGGCAGGTGAGTAAATGAAGACATTTGATGACGATTTTTTTGCAATAGAGAACTTCGTTGTTTCGCGAAAAGTCTATCGCTATGCGGAGCATGCGGGCGGTTATCATATCTGCTACAATGTGAACGATGCGTTCATTCCCATCATGGGCGCGTCGATGGTTTCGGTGCTGGAGAACAATCAGGGCGTACCCATCACATTCCATCTGTTCACCGACGGGTATCGTGAAGAGAATGCGGAGAAAATCGCTGCCTTGGCCAAGCGGTGGCGTTGTACCTGCATCCTGTATAAACTCGATATGGAGCCTTTCCAGGATTTCCATATCAAGGTGGAGCGATTCTCGCGTATCACGTATGCGCGGCTCTATATGCCGAAGATTGTCAGGGATTACGCTGCGCGTTATATCTATCTTGACGCGGATACGATGTGTGTGGCGCCGCTTGCGCAGCTCTGGCACACGGATCTCGCGGGAGCGGCGATGGGCGCTGTCTCGGAGCGCGCGTCTGCGGTGGATTATCGCGCGGGATTCTTGCATTTGAAGCATGGGAAATACTTCAATGATGGTGTCATGCTGGTGGATATCCTGGTGTGGGAGCAGCAGCATATCACGGAAAAAGCGTTTTCCTATCAGTGCGAGCCGCGCAAGCGCTTCCTCGGGCAGAGTCAGGATGTGCTGAATCTGGTCTTCGATGGGGCGAATGCATTCCTGCCGGCTGGTTACAATGTTTATGATGGCGGCGGTTATGATGATGGCCACAGTATCATCGTCCATTGGACCGGCCGACGGAAGCCGTGGCAGATGGTCATGTCGGCGTTTGATGCGCAGTGGCGCAGGTACAATGCCTTGTCGCCCTGGGAGACGCTGACGAATCTCCTCCCTGTGAAATCACCGGAGAACTATCATGATTTCAAGTACTGGGGATACTATCGCAAGGGAGAGGGGCATTTCTGGGATTTCCTGAAGGGGATGTTCTGGTACAGTGTCCTGCGGATTCGCTATAAAATCAGTAGATGACGAGGAAGAAGTGCGTACGTTATGAAGATTGCAGTTGCTGGCACAGGATATGTCGGCCTGTCGAATGGCATGCTTTTGGCGCAGCATCATGATGTTGTGGCCTTGGACATCGATGAGGAGAAAGTCCGTAAGCTGAATCAGAGGATATCGCCGATCATCGATGAAGATATCGCCTCGTTCCTGCGGCGCAAGGAGATCCATTTCCAGGCGACGCTCGATGCTGAAATGGCGTTTAGAGGGGCGGAGTTCGTCATCATCTCGACGCCGACGAACTATGACCCGGAGAAGAATTTCTTCGATACGTCGTCGGTGGAGCAAGTGATCGAGGAGGTCCAGGAGGTCAATCCTCAGGCGGTAATGGTCATCAAGTCGACGGTGCCGGTGGGGTATACGGAGCAGGTAAAGCAGCGTTATCATACGGGTCGCATCATCTTTTCGCCGGAGTTCCTGCGCGAGGGCAAGGCACTCCATGACAATCTTTATCCGTCGCGCATCGTGGTCGGCGAGCGGTCGGAGCGCGCACGTGTTTTTGCGGGCTTGCTCGCGGAGGGGGCGGTGAAGAAGGACATTCCGATGCTCTTCACGGGTTCGACAGAGGCGGAAGCCATCAAGCTTTTCGCGAATACGTATCTCGCGCTGCGCGTTTCGTATTTCAATGAGCTGGATTCCTACGCGGAGGCACGGGGGCTCAGTACGGCGGAGATCATCCGCGGGGTCTGTCTCGATCCGCGCATCGGCGATTTTTATAATAATCCATCTTTTGGGTACGGCGGCTACTGTTTGCCGAAGGATACGAAGCAGCTGCTCGCGAATTATCGCGATGTACCGCAGAATCTCATCTCGGCGGTCGTAGCGGCGAATCGCACGAGGAAGGACCACATCGCTGACGAGATCATCCGGCGGAATCCTGGGGTGGTCGGCGTGTATCGGCTGACGATGAAGAGCCAATCGGATAATTTCCGCGCGTCGGCCATCCAGGGAGTAATGAAGCGCATCAAGGCGAAGGGCATCGAGGTCGTGGTCTATGAGCCGACACTGGAGGAGGCGTCGTTTTTCCGCTCGCGTGTGGTCCGTGATCTCGCAGCGTTCAAGCAGCTGAGTGATGTGATCCTAGCGAATCGCTGGTCGGATGAGCTGGCGGATGTGCGGGATAAGGTCTATACGCGGGATATTTTCTCGCGCGACTGAGAGGAGAGGGTGTCATGTCTTATCGTCCGTTCGATGCGTCAAGGAAAGTTCTCATCACTGGCGCGGCCGGTTTCATCGGTTTCCATCTCGCGAAGCACCTGCTGGAGATGGGGGCGGCGGTCTGCGGGTTTGACAATCTCAATGATTATTATGACGTGCGTCTGAAAGAGTGCCGGCTGGAGATCCTGCGCGGGTTTCCAAAATTTTCGTTTGTGAAGGGAGACTTGGCGGATGCAGCGGCGGCAGAGGCGGCGTTCGCTTCCTTCGCGCCGGATATCGTGGTGAATCTCGCGGCGCAGGCAGGGGTGCGTTACAGCATCGATCACCCGCGTTCGTATATCGACTCGAATATCATCGGGTTTTTCAATGTTCTAGAGGCTTGCCGCCATCATGAGGTGTTGCATTTGCTCTTTGCTTCGAGCTCGTCTGTCTACGGCAATCAGCAGAAGACGCCGTTTTCGACGGCGGATCCGGTGGACCGCCCCATCAGCCTTTACGCGGCGACGAAGAAATCAGACGAGCTCATGGCCTATACGTACAGTCATCTCTATGGGATTCCTGCGACGGGGCTGCGCTTCTTTACGGTGTATGGGCCGTATGGTCGTCCGGATATGGCCTATTTCAAGTTCGCGGATAAGATCCGCCGGGGGGAAGCCATCCAGATTTATAACCACGGGGACATGTACCGGGACTTCACCTATGTGGATGATATCGTGACGGGTATCGAGCACATGCTGATGAATCCGCCGGTGCCGGATGCGGCGGGAGACCGGTACAAGATCTATAATATCGGTAATCATAAACCGGAGCAGCTCATGCATTTCATCGAGGTGCTCGAAGCCGCGCTCGGGAAGCGGGCGGAGAAGGAATTCCTGCCCATGCAGCCCGGAGATGTGTACCAGACGTACGCCGATGTGAGCGATCTCGCGCGAGATTTCGCGTTCCAGCCGAAGACGCGCATCGAGGAGGGATTGGCGCGCTTCGCGGATTGGCATCATGCCTACTATAGGTGGTGAACGGCGCGTGGTGTGCCGTGCGATTGCCTGTGCTGCGGCTTCCTGTAAAGGCAGGGGGCCGCTTCCTGGTCTTCGGGCGGAGATGGGGCGCGTGGTGTCGTTTCTCGAGCGAGCGCGGCTATGGTTTCCACGTCATCGGCTTGCAGTCTTGGGCAAACTACGCTAGAATGAGAAGATGAATTTTACGAAAAGGAGAAGGTGCGCATGGTCGATCGTATCTCTTGGATGCGGCGGTATCAAAGGTATTTCCTGGTCATGACGTTCCTACTGCTCGATTATCTTGCCGTCATCGTGGCGGAGCATTCCGCGCTGGCGGCCCGCAATGCGCTGGCGGTGTATTGGCAGGGCGGCCACTATGTCTTGCGCGCGGCGTATCTTTATTTCTGGGTGCCGCTCTTGTTTCTGCTGTTCCTTAGCCGCTCGCAGGTCTATCAGCAGATGCGGCCGATCCTCGATACGATTCGCGATATTTTCTATTCCGTCGTCTACGGCGTGGCGGCGACGATCATCATGCTGTATGTATTCCGCGGCGACCTGCAGGTGAGCCGCCTGTATCTCGCATTGTTCTCGGTGTTTGTCTTGCTGTCAATCTATATGTTCCGCTATATTACGCTCAAGGCGCTCAAGCTCGGACGGTTCTTCGAGGAGCCGGTTGTCCTCATCGGCGCGGGCAAGACGGCGGAGTGCTTGCTGCGGTTTTTCGCTGGAGATCTCGGTTATCGGTATGACATCATCGGCTTGATTGATGACGCGCCCATTTCGGCGAAGGTGGCGGGGCGGTTCCTGCTGCTCGGACGCGTGGCGGATGCCGAGCAGATCGTGCGTGACGCGGGCGTGCAGACGGTGCTCATCGCTGCGCCCGGCATGGAGAGGGACAGGATGCAGGAGCTCATCGTGCGCATCCAGCCGTATGTGAAGGATATCTCGTTCATTCCCGATCTCATCGGCACGCCGATGGCGGGCGCGCAGGTAGATATCCTCTTCAGTGAGAAGATCCTCATGCTGAAGCTGCAGAACAATCTCGCGCGGAAGCGGAACCGTGTATTCAAGCGCGTTTTCGACATCGTCTGCACGCTGTTCGGGAGCGTGGTGCTCTCGCCGTTCTTGCTGCTGCTCGTGATCATCGTCGCTGTCGAGAATCATGGCCATGTGATTTTCGTGCATCCGCGCGTAGGGCAGGACGGGCGGATGTTCCCCTGTTATAAGTTCCAGACGATGGTACCAGACGCGGAAGAGAAGCTCGCGGCGTATCTCGCGGCGCATCCGGCGGCGCGGGAGGAATGGCAGGAGAATTTCAAGCTCGCCCACGATCCGCGCGTGACGAAGTTCGGTGCGTTCCTGCGCCGCACGAGCCTTGATGAACTGCCGCAGATCGTCAATGTGCTCAAGGGCGAGATGAGTCTCGTCGGGCCGCGTCCTATTGTCAAGGAGGAGGTGCCGCGCTACGGGGAGAATATCCGCGAGTATTACATGGTGCCGCCGGGCATCACGGGGATGTGGCAGGCGAGCGGGCGCAGCGATACGACGTATGAGGAGCGTGTGGCGATGGATACCTGGTACGTGCGGAACTGGTCCGTCTGGGTGGATCTCATGTATCTTTTCAAGACGTTCAAGGCGGTGCTGACCTCGAAGGGCGCGTACTGAGCGCTGGATTGAGGCCGGCAGCAGATATTGTGGATGAGGAAAGGAAGGCCGTTTCATGCTGATTTACGCGACGCATGCGGGAGGGCGCTATCTCCCGCTCGAGGAAAGCCTTGCGGTGATGCCGGAGGGGAAGCGCGGTTTCTATGTGAATATCACGAACAAATGCAACTGCGCCTGCACGT
This sequence comes from Selenomonas bovis DSM 23594, assembly GCF_000381005.1. GTDB lineage: Bacteria > Bacillota > Negativicutes > Selenomonadales > Selenomonadaceae > Selenomonas_C > Selenomonas_C bovis. The sequence continues at coordinate 40,684 of NZ_KB908392.1, read as the reverse complement.
TCTGCCTGCGGCAGAAGAAGCAGATGGCGGAGAGCTCGACGCTCTGGTTCCACGGTCAGGAGCCGACGGTGGAGGAGCTCAAGGCGGCGCTCGATGGCGCGCCTTGGGCGTACGCGAAGGAACTTGTGTTCTGCGGCTTCGGCGAGCCGACGATGCGGCTCGAGGTGCTGCTCGAGCTGCTTGCCTACGCGAAGAAGCTGCAGCCGGAGCTGCCGACGCGGCTCAATACGAACGGGCTCGCGAATCTCGAGTACGGGCAGGATATCACGCCGCGCTTCGCGGGGATCCTCGATACGATCTCCATCAGCCTCAACGCGAGCAACGCGCAGCGTTACTATGAGCTCACGCGCGCGAAGTACGGCCTCGCGTCCTATGACGGCATGCTCGATTTCGCAGTGCGCGCGAAGGCGCATGTGCCGCACGTCGTCCTCACGATCGTCGACCATGTCGAGGGGCCGGAGGAGATCGAGCGCTGCCGGGAGCTCTGCGAGGAGAAGGGCCTGACGCTCCGCGTCCGTCCGTATGAGGCGAACTGAGCGCGCGTGGCCGCCTCGCTGATTTGACAACAGCGCAGCTGCCTTGCTATAATAAACAAGTCGCGGAGAGGTGTCCGAGTGGTTTAAGGAGCCGGTCTTGAAAACCGGTGATGCGGCAACGCACCGTGGGTTCGAATCCCACCCTCTCCGCCAGATTGCGAATTCGGGAGCCGCCTGCGGGCGGCTTCCTTTATTGTTAGAATGGAATGATTTCTTGAAGGGAGTTTTCCGCTTGAAGATTGCGTTTTTTGACTCGGGCATGGGCGGGCTCTCCGTGCTGCATCATGCGCGCCGTGTGCTGCCGCATGAGGAGTTCCTCTTTTATGCGGATGAGGCGCATGTGCCCTACGGGACAAAGACGCGCGCGGAGGTCGAGGCGTTCGTGGCGGAGGCGTTCGCGTTCCTCGTGCGGCAGGGCGTCGATGCCATCGTCGTCGCCTGCAATACAGCGACGTCGGTCGCGGTGCCCGCGATGCGCGCGCGCTACGATCTGCCCATCATCGGCATGGAGCCCGCGGCGAAGAAGGCGCTCGCGCTCGACGGCAACCGCCGCGTGCTCGTCGTGGCGACGCCAATCACGATCGCGGGCGCGAAACTCGAGACGCTCATCGAGCGCGTGGACAAGGAGCATCTCGTCGACCGCCTCGCGCTGCCGGAGCTCGTGACGTTCGCCGAGCGGCAGGAGTTCGACTCGCCCGCCGTGCGCGCGTACCTGCAGCGGGAGCTCGCGCCGTATCCGCTCGAGGCGTATTCGGCGCTCGTGCTCGGCTGCACGCATTTCAATTATTTCAAGGCGGCGCTGCGCGAGGTCGTGCCGCCCTCGGTGCGCTTCGTCGACGGCAACGAGGGGACGGTGAACGAGCTCGTGCGCCGTCTGCGAGCGCGCGGCGAGCTCGCGCAGGCGGGGATGAGCGCGACGACGTATTACTACTCGGGGCGCCGCGTGACGGCGCCGCAGGAGCTCGCGCGCATCGAGCGCTATCTGCGCCAGCTCGACCGCGTGTACGCGCTCTGAGGACGGGCGGGGAGCTGCGCGCGTTTGGGACGTGCGGTTTCTTGACTTTCTGCGGCGTTTGCTTTAGTCTTATTAAGGAATCTAAGGAATCACTGATTCTTTGGGGCGCACGCTTTGCGGCATATTGCGGGGCGTCGGAAAGGGGAGTTTTTCATGCCTGTGACGGTGAAACACCGCGTGAATTTCTACGATACAGATGCGATGGCGGTCGTCCATCACGCGAACTATATCCGCTGGTTCGAAATCGGCCGCGTGGAGTATCTGCGCTCCATCGGCATCACGCTCGATATGCTCATGGACGACGGCTACGTCTTCCCCATCACAGAGGTGCGGGCGAAGTATCTCTCGCCGGGACATTTCGACGAAGAGCTGCTCATCGAGACGACGCCGACGGCGCTCACGAAGGCGAAGATGGCGTTCGACTACCGCATCCTCGACGCACAGACGGGCACCGTCCTCGTGACAGGTCACACGCAGAATGTCTATACGAGCCGCGAGACAGGCCATATCGAGCGGCTGACTGATAAATACTGGTCCATCCTCAAGCGGGCGATGGAGCAGGAGAAGAAACAGGGAGCGCTGAGCACATCAGCCGCTCCGCAGGGAAAAGGGGAAGCGTAATGGAAATCATTTTTTGGATTCTCGTCGTCTGCCTGGCGGTCTATGTGCTGGGCAGGCTCGTGCTCGCGAGCCTCGGCAAGGAGAACGTCGTCGTGAAGACGGACGCGCCGTTCGTGAAGGAGCAGATGGATGAGCAGAGCATCGTGCTGAGCAAGGAGCTCACGTTCCTCAACGAGGGCGGCTCGTGCGCGACCATCATGGACGCGATCGCCCGTCCGCAGCTGCCGTATGAGCAGTATGACGCCGTCGAGGCGCGCGGCAAGGCGGAGCGCGAGGGCGCGCCGCGTGAGGACGACTATTTCGAGGCCGTGCTCATCCAGAAAAAGGGCGACAAGAACGGCGAGGACAAGCTGCACATCTTCGCGAAGATCAGGCTCACCGCGCGCAAGGGGCTGAGCCTCGCCGAGGCGCTCTCCCACATGGTCGATGTGCCGATCGATTTCATCTGGATGGAGACGGGCCGCACGCCGTGGCACTACACGAAGGTGCGGTTCACGCTCACGGCAGAGGAGATCGCGCAGCTCGCGGGCGTTACGCTCGCCAAGGACTAAGGGGGAGAGAGCATGGCAGAAGCAAAGGTAGAACGCATCCCGGTCCCGACGCGCATCCTGACCGAGAAAGATGATATTGTCGACTGCATCGAGCAGTACACGAAGGGGAAGATCGGCCCAGACGACCTGCTCTGCACGGCGGAGAGCGTCGTCGCCATCACGCAGGGGCGTTTCGTGCGCCCGGAGGATCTCAAGATCTCCCGCGTCGCGCAGTTCTGCTGCCGGTTCATCCCGGACTACGGCAGCCTCGCGTCGCCGCACGGCATGCAGTCGCTCATGGACGTCGAGGGGAAATGGCGCGTGGCGTTCGCGCTCTTCGCCGGCTTCCTCGGCAAGCTCGTGGGACAGGGCGGCCTCTTTTATAAATGGGGCGGCGAGCAGACGGCGCTCATCGACGATGTGACGGGCACGATGCCGCCGTTCGACAAATGCATCGTCTATGGGCCGAAGGATCCGAACGAGGTCGTCAAGAAGCTCCAGCAGCGTCTCGGCTGCTTCGGCGCGATGATCGCCGATGTCAACGACCTCAAGCGCAGCCGCGTCGTCGGCGTGACGGACAAGGTGGACGGCCCGCTCGCGGCGAAGCTCCTGCTCGACAATCCGTTCGGCAACGCGAGCCAGAAGACGCCGATCTGCATCATCAAGAACTATCGGCAGTACCAGGAAAGTAAACACGGGAACCGCTGAGCACGGCAGATGCCGGGCGAGGTTCCATCATCAGCGCAGGCAACTAGCGAAAAGGCGCCTGCGCTGATGCTGAAAAACCTTCCCATGCGGGGAGGTTTTTTCAGGAAGCGCTGATTAATGCAAGATTTTTCCACTTACTTGAAGTGGATAAAGTGGATGCGCGGTTCAACTATTAATCAGCGTTTCCTTAAGGAAGCACTGATTAATTCAGCACTCCGTCTTCACGCGTCTGCGCTGTCCTCTCGTCGTCGACAAACCTCAGCGTAGCTTCGGCTACGCCTGCGGTTTGTCTCCTAGAGAGATACAGCGCATCCACGTAAATCCGGAGCACTTCATTTAATCAGTGCTTCCTTAAGCGGGAATATAGCTCGTGGTGCTATCATCAATGTATATCAGAGAGGAAGTCAGATAGATGCCAAGACCAGACAGGCGAGCGCCGGACGCGCTCCGGCCGTATGCGATGCAGCGACATTTCCAGCGCTATCCCGCGGGCTCGGTGCTCATCGAGATGGGCGCGACACGGGTGATCTGCGCGGCGAGCGTCGAGGACCGCGTGCCCTTTTTCCAGCGCGGCACGGGAGAGGGGTGGATCGCGGCGGAGTACTCGCTACTGCCGAGCGCGACGAGCACGCGCACGCAGCGTGAGGCAGTGCGCGGCAGGCAGAACGGCCGCACGCAGGAGATCCAGCGGCTCATCGGGCGCGCGCTGCGCTCCGTCGTCGACATGAAGGCGCTCGGGGAGCGCACGATCCAGATCGACTGCGACGTCATCCAGGCGGACGGCGGCACGCGCACGGCGTCGATCACGGGCGCGTTCGTCGCGCTCGTCGAGGCGTGCGCCTCGTTCTACGAGAAGGGCGGCACGTTCCCCGTGCGCGACTTCGTCTCGGCGGTCAGCGTCGGCGTGAGCCATGAGGGCGCGCCCATCCTCGACCTCTGTTACGAGGAGGACTCGCAGGCCATCGTCGATATGAACGTCGTCATGACGGGCGACGGCCGCTTCGTCGAGGTGCAGGGCACGGGCGAGGGGCGGCCGTTCAGCCGCGCGGAGCTCACGACGCTCCTCGACTACGGGGAGAAAGGCTGCCGAGAGCTCATCTCCTATCAGAAGGATGTACTCGGCGGTGAGCTCGTCTGGCTCGTCGGCCGTGTCGGCTAGGCGCGCAGGGAAAGCAGGGAAAAGGAGGCCGGAGTCATGAAAAAGATTGTGATTGCCACGAAGAACCAGGGAAAACTGCGGGAGATGCGCCAGGCGTTCGCGCATCTCCCCGTCGAGGTGGTGGCGCTCGACGCGTTCGCGGAGGTCCCAGAGCCTGTCGAGGACGGCGCGACGTTCGAGGAGAACGCGCGTATCAAGGCGCATGCCTACGCGCTGGCGACGCACTGCGCCTGCGTCGCGGACGACTCGGGCCTCGAGGTCGCGGCGCTCGGCGGCGCGCCGGGGGTGCACTCCGCGCGCTTCTCTGGGACGCACGGCGACGACGCGGCGAACAACGAAAAGCTCGTGGCGGAGCTTGCAGCGCGCGGCCTCACGCAGTCCGCGGCCGACTACCGCTGCGCGCTCGTCTTCGAGGATACGGACGGCACGGTGTATACGGCGGACGGGCGCTGCGACGGCACAGTCCGCACGCAGCCGCGCGGCGAGGGCGGCTTTGGCTATGATCCGTATTTCTACGTCGGGGAGAAGAGCATGGCGGAGCTCACCTTTGCGGAAAAGGACGCCATCAGCCACCGGGGCAGGGCGCTGCGCGCGCTCGTCCGGCAGCTGGAGGAGGTGCTCGCATGAAGATCGGCATCCTCAGCGACACCCACGGCGCGATCGATGTCGTCGATACGGTGTTCGCCATGGCGCCTGACGCGGAGCTCTGGCTCTACGCGGGCGACGTCGTGGGCGACGCGCAGTACCTCGCGACCATCGCGCAGACAGATGTCCGCTTCGTGCCCGGCAACTGCGACTGGCCGAACCCGAACACGCCCGAGACGATCGTTGTCGAGGCGGCGGGGCACCGCATCCTCCTCACGCACGGTCATGTCTACGGCGTCCAGTACGGCACGCGCTTCCTCGTCGAGGCGGCGGCGGAAGCGAACTGCGACATCGCCGTCTACGGCCACACGCACGTCGCGGAGTACACTCCCGGCACGCCGATCACCGTGCTCAATCCCGGCTCGGCTGCGCGCCCGCGCGACGCTGCGCGCGGTTCGTTCATGACGGTGGATCTCGCGCCGGGAAAAGCGCCCGAGGTGCGCCTGCACAGGCTCGGTCAAAAATGAATAAAGTTCACTATTTTAGCGGCCTCGCGCCGCTTTTCTCTTGCTTGAACCAAGGGAACAAATGTGATAGAATTACCTTACGAGCGTATGATTTTTTATCGGAGTGCGGTCTCTGACAGACGCTTTCCCTGCGGTTTTCTATTGATTGCTGTGGGGAGGCGCGGGACGGCGCTCCTTCTAAGTGGGAGGGATTACTTTGCGAGAACTCGACGCAAAAACAATCACTGAAAACGTAGCCCAGATGTGTAAGGAAGCAGCCTACTATCTTCCTGACGATGTCTACGCGGCACTCAAGCGCGGCCGCGAGACGGAGAAGTCCCCGGTCGGCCAGAACGTACTCGATCAGATCATCAAGAACGCGGAGATTGCGAAAAACGAGGATCGCCCCTATTGCCAGGATACGGGCTTCACGATCGTCTTCCTCGAGGTCGGTCAGGATCTCCACATCGTGGGCGGCGACCTCGAGCAGGCCGTCAACGACGGCATCGCCAAGGGCTACACGGACGGCTATCTCAGGAAATCCGTCGTGAGCGAGCCGCTCTTCAACCGCGTGAACACGGGCAACAACACGCCGGGCGCCATCTACACGAAGATCGTGCCGGGCGACAAGCTCAAGATCACGGTCGAGCCCAAGGGCTTCGGCTCGGAGAACAAGGGCGGCATCAAGATGCTCGTGCCGGCGGACGGCGTCGAGGGCGTGAAGAAGGCTGTCATGGACATCATCCTCCACGCGAGCATGAACCCCTGCCCGCCGACGGTCATCGGCATAGGCATCGGCGGCACGATGGACAAGGCGGCCGTCATGAGCAAGATCGCGCTCACGCGTCCCGTGGACTCGCACAATCCCATGCCGGAATACGCAAAGCTCGAAGACGAGCTCCTCGAACTCATCAACCAGACGGGCATCGGCCCGCAGCTCGGCGGCACGACGACCTGCCTCGGCGTCAACATCGAGTGGGGCCCGACGCACATCGCCGGCCTGCCGGTCGCTGTGACGATCTGCTGCCACGCCTGCCGTCACAAGACGCGCACGCTTTGATTTGAGGAAGAGGAGGAAGCATCATGGCAGAACCTATCAAGATCCATACTCCTTTCACGGAGGAGATGTCGAAGAAATTCCATATCGGCGACGCGGTGCTCATCACCGGCGAGATTTACGCGGCGCGTGACGCGGCGCACAAGAAGATGTGCGAGGCGCTCGCCAAAGGCGAGAAGCTCCCCATCGACTGGCATGACAAGATGGTCTACTACCTCGGCCCGACGCCGGCGAAACCGGGCGACCCCATCGGCTCCTGCGGTCCGACGACCTCCGGCCGCATGGACGCCTACACGCCGACGATGCTCGACCAGGGCATCAAGGGCATGATCGGCAAAGGCTCCCGCTCGAAGGAAGTCATCGAGTCCATGAAGAAGAACCACGTCACGTATTTCGCGGCTGTCGGCGGCGCTGCGGCGCTCATCGCGAAGTCCGTGAAGAAATACGAAGTCCTCGCGTATCCGGAGCTCGGCCCGGAGGCGCTCGCGAAGCTGACGGTCGAGGATTTCCCCGCCATCTGCGTCATCGACTGCGAGGGCAATAGCCTCTACGAGGTCAACCAGGAGAAATATCGCACCCTCAAGGGGTACTGATATAAGGAGGAAGGGGAATCCGCGGCGCCGCTCCCCTGCGGGGCGGCCACGCGGCGCTTCCTCATGCCTCGGGGTATTATTTTAGGAGGTTTAGAATGTATAACGTATCTTTTTACCTGCGCCGCCTGCATTCGCTCGTTGGCCTGTTCGTGCTCGGCATCGTCATCCTTGAGCACGTCTTCACGAATGCGACGTCGCTCGGCGGCCCGGAGGCCCTGAACGGCGGCCTCGCGATGATGGAGCTCATCCCGCGCCCCATCTTCTACGGACTCGAGATCTTCGGCATCGCGATTCCGCTGATCTTCCATGCGGTCTACGGCGTCTACATCGCGCTGCAGGCGAACTGCAACCCCGGCCGCTTCGGCTACATCCGCAACTGGATGTTCACGCTGCAGCGCTGGACTGCCTGGTACCTCGTACCGTTCCTTCTCTGGCACGTCTTCTATCTCCGCATTTATCTGAAAGGCATCTGCGGCGTGCCCATTTCCTATGAGCTCCTCGACAGCTACTTCCAGAACCCTGTGGTCGTCGTGCTCTACGTCATCGGTATGCTCGCGGCGATCTTCCATTTCTGCAACGGCATCACGACGTTCTGCATGACCTGGGGCATCGCGAAGGGCCCGCGCGTCCAGAATGTCGTGAGCGTGCTGTCCATGCTCCTGTGCGCGGCACTCAGCCTCGTGACGATTGCGTTCATGGCGCACTACGTCCTGTTCTGAGTCGCGCATACCTGAAGTCAACCGGATGCGGGGCGGTTTTCCGCTGCCTCGCGTGTTCCGAGCAAAGGAGATAAAGAATGGCTAACAAACCAGAAAATAAGATCATCGTCGTCGGCGGCGGCCTCTCCGGCCTCATGGCGACGCTCAAGATTTGCGAGGGCGGCGGCAAGGTAGACCTCTTCTCCTACTGCCCCGTCAAGCGCTCCCACTCCCTCTGCGCCCAGGGCGGCATCAACGCCTGCATGGACACGAAGGGCGAGCATGATTCCATCTACGAGCATTTCGATGACACGGTCTACGGCGGCGACTTCCTCGCCGACCAGCTCGCTGTCAAGGGCATGGTCGAGGCCGCGCCGAAGCTCATCAAGATGTTCGACCGCATGGGCGTGCCGTTCACGCGCACGCCGGAGGGCGTTCTCGACCTCCGCAACTTCGGCGGCCAGAAGAACAAGCGCACCTGCTTCGCCGGCTCCACGACGGGCCAGCAGCTCCTCTACGCGCTCGACGAGCAGGTCCGCCGCTGGGAAGTCAAGGGCGGCGTGAAAAAGTACGAGTTCTGGGAGTTCATCCGCATCATCAAGAACAAGGACGGCATCTGCCGCGGCATCGTTGCGCAGAACATGAACTCGATGGAGATCGTCTCGTTCCCCGCTGACGTCGTCATCCTCGCGACGGGCGGCCCGGGCCAGGTCTACGGCCGCTGCACGGCGTCGACGATCTGCAACGGCTCCGCCGTCTCCTCCGTCTATCAGCAGGGTGCGGAGCTCGGCAACCCCGAGTTCCTGCAGATCCATCCGACGGCCATCCCGGGCTCCGACAAGAACCGCCTGATGAGCGAGGCTTGCCGCGGCGAGGGCGGACGCGTCTGGGTCTACCGCAAGAACCCGCAGACGGGCGAGAAAGAGCGCTGGTACTTCCTCGAGGATATGTACCCGGCCTACGGCAACCTCGTGCCGCGTGACGTCGCGTCCCGCGCCATCTACAAGGTCGTCGTGCACATGGGTCTCGGCATGCACAACCCGAACCGCGTCTACCTCGACCTCTCGCACATTCCGGCTGACTACCTCGAGCGCAAGCTCGGCGGCATCCTCGAGATGTACGATGATTTCGTAGGCAAGGATCCGCGCAAGGTGCCGATGGAGATCTTCCCGTCCATCCATTACTCCATGGGCGGCATCTGGGTCGACCGCGAGCATCATACGAACATCCCGGGCCTCATGGCATCCGGCGAGTGCGACTACCAGTACCACGGCGCGAACCGCCTCGGTGCGAACTCCCTGCTCTCGGCTGCGTACTCCGGCACGATCTCCGGCCCGGAGAGCCTGCGCTACGCACGCTCCGGCAAGAACGGCGAGCCGCTGACGGACGCTGAGATGGAGGCTGCGCGCCAGTCCGCCGTCGACGAGTTCGAGAAGATCCTCCAGATGAACGGCCCGGAGAACGCGCATCAGCTCCATCACGAGCTCGGCGACATCATGTACAAGTACGTCTCCGTCGAGCGCGACAACAACGGCCTCCGCGAGTGCGTCGAGGAGCTCAAGAAGATCCTCAAGCGCTGGGAGAACATCGGCATCACGGACCGCGGCCACTGGGCGAACCAGGAGGCGATGTTCGTGCGCCAGCTCCGCAACATGATCATCTACGCGATGGCGATCACGCAGTCCGCACTGCAGCGCGATGAGAGCCGCGGCGCCCACGCGAAGATCATCCTCGAGAAGGACTGGAACGAGATGGCGCCCGACCTCAAGGAGCGCGTCACGAAGAAGCACGGCGAGTTCCACTTCGACAAGGAGACGGGCCGCGCGACGGACGACAAGGGCGACCTCGTCTTCATGGAGCGTGACGACACGAAGTTCATGCGGACGACAATCGTCAATTTCGACAAGGAAAATGAGATGCCGGTCGTTTCTTACCGCGATTTCGAGCACTCTCTCATCAAACCGCGTCTCCGTAACTACGCTGTCGCGAAGAAAGAGTAAGAGGGAGGACATAGAAAATGGCAGAAGAACAGAAAAAAGTCAGATTCGTCATCGAGCGCCAGGACGGCCCGAATGAGAAGCCGTACACGCAGGAGTTCGATGTGGACTATCGCCCCGGCCTCAACGTCGTTGCAGCGCTCATGGAGATCCAGAAGCACCCCGTCACGGTTGACGGCAAGCGCGTCGCGCCCGTCACCTGGGAGTGCAACTGCCTCGAGAAGGTCTGCGGTGCCTGCATGATGGTCATCAACGGCAAGGCGCGCCAGGCGTGCTGCTCGCTCGTCGACAAGCTCGACCAGCCGATCCACCTCGCGCCGGCCCGCACGTTCCCGGTCATCCGCGATCTCCTCATCGACCGCTCCGTCATGTTCGAGAGCCTCAAGCGCATCCAGGGCTGGGTCGAGATCGACGGCACATGGGAGGTCAAGGACGCGCCAATCCAGAACCCGTACACGGCACAGACGGCCTACGAGATCTCGCACTGCATGACCTGCGGCTGCTGCCTCGAGGCATGCCCGAACGTCGGTCCGCAGTCCGACTTCATCGGCCCGGCGCCGACGGTGCAGGCGTATCTCTTCAACCTGCATCCGCTCGGAAAGTTCGATGCGCCGAAGCGCCTCAACGCGCTCATGGCGAAAGGCGGTATCACGAGCTGCGGCAACAGCCAGAACTGCGTCGAGGTCTGCCCGAAGAACATCAAGCTTACGACGTACCTCGCACAGCTCAACCGCGACGTCAACAAGCAGGCGCTCAAGAATATCTTCAACCACTAAGACGCGGACGGCTTGCGCAAAGTCATTCCTCCGTCACAGCGGAAGCCCCGCAGGGATCGAAAAGTTCCCTGCGGGGCTTTTTTGCGCACAAGGAGCCTGAAGGAAGTGTGTGCTCATCCACTCAAGGTGAGTGGTAAAATGCTTGCGTTCATCAGTGTTCTCGAAGGAGGTGCTTTCGTCGGGAATCGAACGATTTGTCTCGCCACACACTCTTGACAGAAAATGGCGCAGATTCTTGTTTTATGCGCGTATTGTCGTTTGTTCCCAATATCTTCTTCCCGTTTCCGTTAGAATTTCTTTACTTCCCTTGAACCCGTGGGGTTCCTGTGCTAACATAAACGTGTTCCAGGCGAGGGCAGTGCGATCGAGGAAACATGGACACTCGTATCAGGGCCTGCTTCTCCGCCGGAACTCCGGTTTTTTTGTTGAGGGAGCCTGCGTGCTGCAGAGCTTCCTGAGGAGGAGTTACTTATGAAAAAGACTCTCGTATCCGCACTGACGACGGCTCTCGTTGTCGGCGCTGCATCCACGACGTTCGCTGCTGCGAACCCGTTCTCCGATGTCCCGGCTGACCATTGGGCGTATGACGCTGTTTCCCAGCTCGCTGCTGACGGCGTCATCGAGGGCTATGGCGACGCTACGTTCCAGGGCGACAAGAACATCACGCGCTATGAGATGGCACAGATGGTCGCAAAGGCTATGGCAAAGAAGGACGTCTCCGCTGCTGACAAGGCCATGATCGACAAGCTTGCCGCTGAGTTCTCCGATGAGCTCAACAACCTCGGCGTCCGCGTCGCGAACCTCGAGAAGAATGCTGACATGGTGAAGTGGAACGGCGAGATGCGTTATCGCTATTACAGCGACCGCAAGGACGGCCAGCCGAAAGAAAACAAGGACCTGCTCCGCTTCCGCCTGAATCCGACCGCTGAGGTGAACAGCAACTGGGCTGTTCACGCACGTCTGGATGCTGATATGAACATGAAAAATGACGATACCAGCACGAGCACGGCAAAGCTGAAGCGCGTCTATGCGGAAGGCAAGTACGACAACTTTGACATCCGCCTCGGCAAGATGGGGCTCTTCTCTGATGAGTCCGAGGGCATGACCCTCGATGATGAGTTCTCCGGCGCGCGCGTGCAGTTCGGCAACGTCCTGAAGACGACGCTCGAGGCTGGTCGTTGGTCCGGCATCAATAGCATCAAGGATCAGGCTGCGAACTATCAGGGTATCGCATTCACGGGCGATGAGGGCAAGCTCTCCGCTGGTGCTGCATATCGTCACTTCACTTCCGATGCGCTCAAGGGCTTCACGAAATACAGCAAGGATAACAACGAAGATACGGCGAACGTCTGGAGCGTCGGTCTCGGCTATCGCTTCGACAGCAACTGGAAGCTCGGCGGCGCTTACGCGCAGAACACGGAAGCCGATGATTTCGATAAGGCATACAATGTCGAGCTCGCTTACAAGGGCGCGCAGAACGAGAACGCCGGCACTTGGGGCGCTTATGCCGCTTATCGTTACCTCGGTGAGAACACGGCGTTCGCTCCGACGTATGATACGTATAGCAACATCAAGAACAAGAAGGGCTGGGAAGTCGGCGCTGAGTATGTTCCGTTCAAGAACATCCACACGTATGCTTCCTACTTCGACGGCAAGGATCTCGCCAACTCCGATATCAAGACGAAGACCCTCTTCGGCCGCGTGAGCTTCTTCTTCTGATTGAACTCCGCAAGGAATCCACAGGCTCCCCGTTTGGGGAGCCTTTTTGCATGTGCGGGAGAATCGGAGGAGAATCTCAGGCAGGAAAGAGGAAATCCCGCGGAGAATCGCGAATAAGAATAAAAAAGCAAGCAGCCCAAGCGGCCCCTGCCGACTCTCTGGCAGACAAAGGGACTGTACGGGAAAACGAGAAAGGAGCGCAGAATCTATGAAGCAACCATTCATCAGGAAACAGGCCTACTACCGGATCAACCGCCTGGCAAAGCTTGCCTACCATGCCCGCATCCGCGCGGGCGAGCCGGCTGGTATCTATGAGATCTACAAGGAAATGAACGACCGCCTCGTCACGGTCTTCGCCCACGGCGGGCTCATCGACGCGGCGACGGCGGCGGCGCTCGGCCATCAGCATGGCACAGAGACACCGGACGAACATTGAAAGAGTGAATGTTATGGGCAAACAGGGAAGGGCGCCGCTGAGTCCGCTGCTCCGGCGCTGCAAGGCGCTGTTCGATCTCATCAAGCGCACGACGGACGAATATCTCGTATTCGTCGACATCGAGACGCGCACGGCGCTGCTCTCGCCGAATCTCGTGCGGGATTTCGGCCTGCCGGCGGAGGTCGTTGCTGATTTCGGCGCGGCATGGACGCCGCTGGTGCACCCGGAGGAACGGGACCAGCTCGCGGCCTCGCTCAGCGCGATCATGGACCGGCTCAACGTCTTCGAGCACGCGATGGAATACCGCGTGCGGGATCGCAGCGGCGTCTATGTCTGGCTGCGCTCGCGCGGCCGCGTCGGCGCGCTCGGCAAGGACGGCGCGCAGCCAATCTTCGTGAGCGAGATCCGCCGCATGGCGAACCGCAACCAGGCGGACGACATCACGGGCCTCCTCAATAAATACCAGTTCGAGCACAGCCTGCGCGTCGCGCTCTCGGCGTATCGCATCACGGGGCAGGGCGGGGCCGTGCTCGTGCTCGGCATCGATAATTTCAAGATCGTCAATGAGACGTTCAACCGCATGTTCGGCGACCGCGTACTGAAGCTCGTCGCCGACGTCATCCTCGCGCTCTTGCCGGAGGAGCTCACGCTCTACAAGCTCGACGGCGACGAGTACGGCATCATTTATCCGATGGCAGATGCAGAGACAGCGCAGCGGCTCTACGAAAACGTGCAGAAAGCGCTCACGCAGCCGTTCGACCTCGACGGGCACCGCATCTTCCTCACGGTCTCGGCGGGCACGGTGCTCTACCCGCAGGCGGGCAAGGACTACCTCGTGCTGCAGAAACACGCGGAGGCGGCCATGGATCTCGCGAAGCGCGCGGGCAAGAACCGCAACTGCCTGTTCAGCAAGGAGCAGTACAACCGCTGGGTGCGTTCCATCTCGATGCGCGACGACCTGCGCGCGAGCGTGGAGGAGGGCTGCAGCGCGTTCCGCCTCATGTACCAGCCGCAGGTCGACGCGCGGACGCGCCGCCTCATCGGCGCGGAGGCGCTGCTGCGCTGGCGCAGCCCGCGCGGGCGCATGGTCGCGCCGATGGAGTTCATCCCGCTGCTCGAGGAGACGAAGCTCATCCTGCCCGTCGGCAAATGGCTCCTCGAGCAGGCCGTGCAGCAGGTGAAAGCCTGGCGCGCGCTGCTGCCGGACTTCCGCATGAGCGTCAACATGAGCTACGAGCAGGTGCGCGACCTCTCGTTCCGCGAGTTCGTGCCCGCCTGCCTCGCGCGCCATAGCGTGCCGCCGGAGGCCGTGACGCTAGAGCTCACGGAGAGCCGCATCGTCGCGGACTGGCATTTCGTCAACGAGCAGTTCGACGAGTACCGCAGGCAGGGCATCCGCATCGCGATGGATGATTTCGGCACGGGGTATTCCTCGCTCGCCTCGCTCAAGAACCTCTCCTGCGATATCGTGAAGCTCGACCGCGCGTTCGTCCAGGGCATCACGGACGGCGGCTTTGACCAGGAGCTCGTCTGCGCCGTGACATCACTCTGCCACAGCATCGGCATGCGGGTCTGCGTCGAGGGCGTCGAGGAGGAGAGCGCTTACGAGTGCCTGCGCGACACCTGCCAGGCAGACGTCATCCAGGGCTATCTATTCGGCCATCCCGAGGCGCCGGAGAACTTCACGGCGAAGTTCATCGCGCCCTATCCTGACCACATCCTGCCAACAGACAAAGGGGAACCAAGCTATGCCACGAGATAAAGCAGCCGAGGACATCACGCTCCTCGGCAAGAAAAACGTCAACTACCACTACGACTACTGCCCGGAGATCCTCGAGACGTTCGAGAACCGTCACCCGGATAACGATTACTGGGTGAAATTCAACTGTCCGGAGTTCACGGCGCTCTGCCCGATCACGGGCCAGCCGGACTACGCGACCATCTACATCTCCTATGTGCCGGGCAGGCGCATGGTCGAGAGCAAGTCGCTGAAGCTCTATCTCGTGAGCTTCCGCAACCACGGCGACTTCCACGAGGATGTCGTCAACGTCATCATGAAGGACCTCATCCGCCTCATGGAGCCGAAATACATCGAGGTCTGGGGGAAATTCCTGCCGCGCGGCGGCATCTCCATCGATCCCTTTGCCAACTATGGCCGTCCGGGGACGAAGTATGAAAAGCTCGCCGAGCACCGCTTCATGGAGCACGACCTCTACGCCCTCGACAAGGTGGATAACCGATGAAGCGGCAGAAGCGCATCGCGCTCGTCAACGATGTGACGGGGTTCGGCCGCTGCTCTGTCGCCGTCGAGCTGCCGCTCATCTCCGCGCTCAAGGTGCAGGCCTGCCCGCTGCCGACGGCCATCCTCTCGTGCCATACGGGCTTTCCGACGCACTTCATCGACGACTATACGAGCCGCATGCGTCCCTACATGGAGGACTGGCAGCAGAACGGCGTCCAGTTCGACGGCATCTGCACGGGCTTCCTCGGCTCGGCGGAGCAGATCGCCATCGTCGCGGACTTCATCCGCATGTTCAAGCAGCCGGGCACGCGCGTCATGGTCGATCCCGTCATGGGCGACTACGGCAAGCTCTACTCCTCCTATACGCAGGAGATGTGCGACGGGATGAAACGCCTGCTCGCGCTCGCGGACATCGTGACGCCGAACCTCACAGAGGCCTGCCGCCTGCTCGACCGCCCGTACCCTGAGGGCGGCCGCGTCGAGGCGGCGGAGCTCGAGTACATGGCAGCGGAGCTCGCGGCGCAAGGGCCATCGCAGGTCGTCATCACGGGCCTCAGCGAGGGCGAGATGATTGAGAACTTCGTCTATGAGGCGGGGCGCGGCACGCTGCTCAAGGAGAAAAAGGTCGGCGGCGACCGCAGCGGCAGCGGCGACGCCTTCGCCGCCATCGTCGCCGCGAGCCTCGTGCGGGGCGCATCGCTCACCGACGCCGTAAAGAAGGCCGCCGACTTCATCAGCAAATGCCTCACCTACGCCGTCGCGCTCGACCTCCCCTGGAACTACGGCCTGCCGTTCGAGGAGTACCTGACGGAACTGCGGTAGGACAGAGGATGGAAAACTACATGCACAAACGTCCACTTCGTGGACATTGTGCATTGCCCTTACAGTAAATCCAACCAATCACGCTGCGCCTGCGGCTTGCGTTCTTGGGGATTTACATAGCACAAGGGCGGCGCACGCGATCGTTTGCGGATCGCGTGCGCCGCCCTTGCGGTATATGGACTTGCTGCGCCTCACGCCTCCTGCAGATAGATGGAGGGATCGACGCTGAGAGAGTGGATGAAATGACGGAGCTCGTTGTCGGCGATGACCATCTGGATGGCCTTCGTGCCGCGCGGGTCGTCCGCGAGGTGGATGGTGATGGGCTCCTTGAGCACCTTGCCATCGAGATCGGCGAAGAGGATGATGGTCGGTGACTCCGTCTTGCCGAACTCGCATTGCTTGACGATGGCATAGCCCCAGGTGGTCTTGAGGATGGTGCCGACAGGGTAGATGGCGACGTTGTTGAAGAAGATATCGAGCAGCGTCTCGTCGAACTGGCCGATGTTGACGTTCTTCATGATGTTGTAGGCGACGTTCGGCGTGTAGGCGCGCTTGTAGGGGCGCTCGCTCGTGAGTGCGTCGTAGACGTCGGCGATGGCGACGATCTTCGCGAAGCGGTGGATTTTCTCTCCATCGAGGCCGCGCGGGTAGCCGCGCCCGTCGATGTGCTCGTGGTGCTCGCGCGCGATGGCGGCGAGCAGGCTCGTCGAGGGGAGGATATGGTCCATCTCGTGAATGCGCTTTGCGCCGAGCTCTGGATGCTGTTTGATGGTAGCGAACTCCTCGTCGGTGAGGCGCGTGTTCTTCGTGAGGATCTCTGCGGGGATGCCGATCTTCCCGAGGTCGTGGAGCAGCGCGCCGAGCGTGAGGAGGGTGAGATCCTTTTTCGTATAGTGGCAGTGCAGGCCGAGCATGGCGGAGAGGATGGCGACGTTGACGCTGTGCGCGAACGTGTAGGTGTCGTGCAGGCGGATGTCCGTGAGCTGGATGAGGTTCTCCTTGCGCTGGATGAGGTCGATGAGGATGTTGTCGGAGACGCGCTCCATCGCCTCGGCGTCGAGACGCCCCTCCTGCTCGATGCTTTGGAACGCCTCGAACACATGCTGGATGGCATCGATGCGCGTCGTCTCCTGCACGACGTCCTCCGGCGGCAGGAGCTGGAAATTCGGATCCGCGGAGGTCACGTTGACGGTCGGGATGCCGATCTTCTGCAGCTGGCGGATATATTCCGGCGTGATGGCGCTGCCCCGGACGAGGTAGCTGCCTCCGTGGTTGTTGTAGATGCTTTGGGCGACGATCATGCCCTTTTTGAGGTCTTTGACAGAGAGGCGCAGCATGGTTTCCGATCTCCTTTACTCATTTTCCCGTATCAGAAGCAGGTGGGGGAAGCGCTAGCTATGAGGCGCGCTTTTAGGCCGCAGCTTATGATATATCCCATAGGAAATATCATATCATAAAGCAGGCGGCTTTTCTATCATTTCTTTTGGGATGCGCCGAGCGTGAACGGGAGGGAGAGGACGGCGGCGGCGCGCTCGCGCATGGCGGCGCTCGTGCGCGCGGCCCAGACGGACTGGAGCCGCCGCGAGAAGTCGGCGGCATCGACTGTCTCGCCCGCGTGCGCCGTCACATAGTCCGTGAGGACGCGCTGGAACGCCGGCGTCATGGCAGCGTCGCGCAGCGCGAGCAGGAGCTGCAGCCGCGTGTCGACGAGATAGAGGTGGAGCGTATGGTCGCGCAGGCTCGCCGCGGTCGGCTGGTGCTCGCGCTTCACGAGATGGAGCGCGAGCGGGCAGTCGCCCCAGCCCTCCTTGAAGATGCCGTCGATGCGGTAGAGGAGGAAGAGGATGCCCGCCTCCTCGTAGAGCGCGAGCTCCATCGCGCCCGTGCGGAACGCCTCGGCCGCGATGACGTCGGCGCGGCTGAGCTGGAGGATGAACATGGCGCCGCTGCCGTCGACCTGGAACATGCCGCCGTCCGCCTGGTGGACGATGGGCAGGGGGAACGGCTCGCCGACGGTGAAGGATTGATAGTTGGACATGGTGAGGACTCCTTTGCGCGATGCCTGCGCACTGCGCCTTGCGGCGCGCGGGCATCCGTTGTTTCTCTTCCTGCATGACGCAGGATTTTTATTTACATTTTACCACAGGACGGCGGGCGCGTGATATACTGGAGAGGAAAGGGTGTGAATGGTATGACAACGCTTCAGGATACGCCGCGGGCGAGCCGGCTGCACATCGGGCTCTTCGGGCGGCGCAACAGCGGGAAATCGTCGCTCCTAAACGCGCTGACGGGACAGCAGCTCGCCATCGTCTCCGCGAAGCCCGGCACGACGACGGATCCCGTCTACAAGTCGATGGAGGTCGCGGGGATGGGCCCCGTGGTATTCATCGATACGGCGGGCTTCGACGACGACGAGGCGGAGCTCGGCGCGGCGCGCGTGCGGCAGACGGAGCGCGCGGCGCAGGAGACGGACATCGCGCTCGTGCTCTTCCCGCCTGAGGCGGCGGGCGACGCGGAGGCGCTGCGCTTCGCCGCGCACCTGCGGGAGATGGGGCGTCCCGTGCTCGCCGTCGTGAGCCAGGCGGACCGGCTCGCGGACGGCGGCGCGGCGCGCGTGGCGGCCCTGCGCGCGTCGGCGCGCGTGCCCGTGCTCGCCGTGAGCGCGCGGGAGCGCCGCGGGATGGAGGCGCTTCGCCGCGAGATCGCGCGCCTGCTGCCTGAGGACTACGCGCTGCGCTCCATCACGGGAAGCCTCTGCCGCGAGGGCGATACCGTGCTGCTCGTGATGCCGCAGGACATCCAGGCGCCGAAGGGGCGCCTCATCCTGCCGCAGGTGCAGACGCTGCGCGAGCTCTTCGACAAGCACGCGCTCGTCCTCTCCTGCACGACGGACAAGCTCGACGAGGCGCTCGCGTTGCTCCGGCGGCCGCCGCACCTCATCATCACGGACTCGCAGGCGTTCCGCATCGTGCACGCGAAAAAGCCGGCGGCGAGCCTGCTCACATCGTTCTCCGTGCTCTTCGCGGCGCTCAAGGGGGATCTTGCCTACTTCCTCGCGGGCGCGCGGCAGCTCATGGCGCTCCGCGCGGCGGGCGGCACGCACCGCATCCTCATCGCGGAGGCCTGCACGCACAAGCCGCTCGCGGAGGACATCGGCCGCGTGAAGCTGCCGCGCCTGTTGCGCCGGGAGCTCGGCGGCGAGATCGCCCTCGATATCGTCTCGGGCAAGGACTTCCCCGAGGATCTCACGGGCTACGATATCGTCATCCACTGCGGCAGCTGCATGTTCAACCGCAGCTACGTGCTCTGCCGCGTCGCGGAGGCGCGCGCGGCGGGCGTGCCGATGACGAACTACGGGCTCGCGATCGCCGCGCTCCTCGGCATCCTCCCAGACGTCGCTCTGCCGGAGACGGCGGAGGCCTGAGATGGACTTCCCATGATTTCGTTATGAGGTGATGAGAATGAAAAAACTTCGTTTGACAGCTGCGCTCCTGATGTTCGTCCTCTGTCTCTGCGCAACGTCGTTCGCGTTTGCTGACGATGCCGGCGGGATGGACTGGTACTGGCTGTCGTCGGATGAGAAATACAGCAACTTCTTCGATCCCGCATCGGTCGTCGCGACCGCGAGCGTCGAGACAGCGCGCGGCAGGGTGCCGACCGAGATCGAGGCCTACATCAAGACCGGTTACAGCTACGGCGGCGCGCAGGAGACCATCGCGGCCTACGGCATCGGCGAGGTCATCCCTGACCCTGCGCAGCTCGCGTTCAGCGTGGCGCTCCTCAAGGTGAACCCGCAGAACCGCATGGTGCAGTATATGAAGGAGGACCTCTACGACGCGAGCGGCCGCGTGCTCTGGTCGCATACGGACGGCCGGGAGAAGGAGATCAACTCCCAGTCGTTCGACGAACAGTACTATGACGCCATCGTCGACCACGTGTTCCACCAGCACGAGCTCGAGCGCCGCGTGGCGCAGGACCGCTGGCAGGATCTCTGGACGAGCGAGGTGGACGGCCTCACGACGACCGCCATCGCCGACACGACGACCATGCGCCGCAAGGGTGACAACCTCATCTACTGGGAGTGGGACACGGTCAAGAATGTCGCGGGCGACACGCTCGAGATCAAGTTCCTCAAGAAGGCCGTGAACCTCCCGCAGGGCACGGAGCGCATCGTGGCGGCGCACTACTGGAGCGGACAGACGGGCTGGAAGGACATGGAGGACGACATGGGCGGCGCCTACCGCCTCATCAAATCCGGCATGCCACAGGCCGACGGTCTCACCGTCCTGCGCCTCTACGCGAAGGATCACGCCGCCTGGGTCGATCGGTATCGTATCGATGCGTGAAGGGGCTGACAGCGTTCCCCGTTGAGACACGAGGAGCGCGTCAGAAAATCGAACAAAACGATGCTGCACAAACGTGAAATCTCACGCCTGTGCAGCATCGTTTTTTCATATAGAACTGTCCGCATGACTGCCCGGGGACAGGCAGGTCATGCGGACAGTTCGCGTCTTCGGGCGTTCCGGGCTCACAGCCCGGTTTCTCGCCGGAACGCTTTTTTTCAGAATGCGTGCTGTGCTTGATATCAATGAACCGAAGACATGCGGAATTTCTTCATCAAAGCGTTTTGGACGAAATTCGAGAGATTCAGATGATGCTCCTTGATGAGAGTGTCAAGATAGGCAGGGATCGTGATGTTCTTGCGGACAGATCTTTTCTCGTTCAGCTTGCGAACCGGTGTGGTATCTGCCTGGATGATGGCGATGAAAGAGCCTTGCGGGATGGGGAGGTTGTCCGCAGATGTTGCCTTGGGAATCTCCTCCTTGTGCTCCTCACGCTCGTAGAGACAAAGCGAGAGAGCATCATTGGCCATGCGGATGGCATCATCCATATTGTCGCCATCTGTAAAGCATTCGGGAAGATCTGGGAATCCCACATAGACGCCGCCATCTCCAGGGGTCAGGATAGCAGGATAATTGTATTTCATGGGAACACCTTCTTATTTCTTGTTTTTTAGTCCGGCTTGTAGAAGGATACAGTTCAGCGTCCCCGGACGCACTTCTTGTTTGACGTGACGCCCGACGGGGAATCGTTTTCCGGTGATCGGACTGTAATACATGTCATGGTTGCTGTTATGAGAAGAAAGGATGCAACCATTCTTTTTCAAGAACCGTATGAGCTCTGCATATGTCATTCCGTTCACCTCATCTATATTATACATACGAATACACACTTCGACAAGAGCGAATTCCTTCTGTACTTGCTTAGTTGCCCCTAGAGCTCTCCGCGGAAGGCGCGGGCGAGGATGGATTGTTTCATGCGGTCGATGGCGGTCAGCGTTTCCTCCGCCGCCTGCCGGGCGCGCTGCTCACGCGCGAGCAGGCGGTCTAGGATGCGGACGATTTCTTGCTGCTCGGGGAGAGAGGGGAGAGGTATTGTCAGTTGACGTAATCCTTTTATCGGCACAGTTAGTTGCGCCGTTCCTTTTGCGATTTTTGTTGCTTGCTGATAAAAATCTTTTTCTTGAAGTGTATACCATAAGTATTTTTGCAGGATAGATGATTTGTTAGGTTTCAGCAGAGCCATATGACGCTGGAAGCAGAACTTTTCGTCTGTGTCTACTAAAACGGGGATACCATACGTTCCTACTAGCGTATATAGTACATCGCCGTTTTGTGGCTTTCGTGTATCGGTCAATGATTCGTAATAGTCTTGTGGAACAAATCGCGTGCCGGTAAAGTTTAGTTTTCCTTTATTCACGTTCGCAATCACCAAAAAAGGAATACCGCTATTTGATTTTGGTGGCGGCATATGGTCGCCATCAAATATGCTATCGCATACTTGATTTAGTGGCACGGTCTTATATATTTTTTCCGGTAGGCCCTGTTCCTCCCGCCACTTCGCCGTCAGTTTCCCCGTGAAAGCGTCGTGCAGCAGGGCGGCTTTGCGGGTTTCGTGGGAGTCGAGGACGGACTGGACTTTTTCCCTGGCGGCATCGAGCTTGACAAACAATGACTCAATGCGCGCAACAAGGCGCTGCTGTTCATAGAGCGGCGGCAAAGGAACGAGAGATGCCTTTACCTTATCTTTATTGAGATTTTGTACCACTGCTCCTGCCGCCTTAGATGCAAATTGATTATATAGCAAAGGTGAGCATAGTAAATAGTACAAATAGTTTTGATTGAATAGTTTTTCATAGTCAAATATGGCTAACCACCCATCATGGATACAACCATCTATTTTTAGAATATACGGACGGCCAAAGCTCATGGAATTACTCAGCAATAACGTTCCACTATGTACGAATCGACTTTTGGACATACCAGTAGTTATGATTTTTTGTGCCGTACTAGTAATGTATTTTCCGTATCGCTCACCATCACCAATTTTTATCCAGTTTACGCCAGTATCTTCTGTTGTCAGAAATGATTTTATGGGGCGTGGTGATCCACCACGAACGATTTCAGCGATACCACTGAGTCGCACCCACTCCCAGCCCTCTGGCAACTCATATGGCTGCTCTTCCTCTGGCACAAGGGCGGCGGCAAGGCGTTCTTCTGGTGTCATTTCTTTCTTGTTCTTTGCCATGTCACTTCTCCTTTGCTGCGCGCAGTTCGTCGGCGACTTCCTGCAGGAGCTTGGCGGCTTCTTGGAGGCTGGCGATGGCGCTCTCGGCGCTCTCGACGGGGTCGGGCAGGTCTTCGTAGTCGATGATGGAATCGTCCTTGATGAGGCCGAGGTCGAGGCTGTCGCCTTTCGCGGCGATCTCCTCGCGCGTGTAGATGTGCCAGCGCTCGTCGCGGACGGCGTGACGGTCGGCGGCCTCGTAGGCGGCGATGAAGCCCGCGAAGTATTCCTTTTTCAGCGGGTGGGTCTTGCCGAAGGAGGGCATGTTCGTGCGCAGGTCGTAGAAGGCGACTTCGCGCGTGTTGCCCTGGTCGCCCGCGCCGCGTGTGAAGAAGAGGACGTTCGTCTTGACGCCCTGCGCGTAGAAGATGCCGGTGGGCAGGCGCAGGATGGTGTGGAGGTCGCATTTCTCCATGAGGTCGCGGCGGATGGCCTGGCCGTCGCCGTCGGCGAAGAGGACGTTGTCCGGCAGGACGACGGCGGCGCGCGCCTTGCCGTCCGCCTTGAGGCTGCGGTAGATGTGCTGGAGGAAGTTGAGCTGCTTGTTGCTCGTCGCGTAGGTGAAGTCGTCGCGCGTGGCGCGCTCGCCGCCCTTTTTCGTGCCGAAGGGGGGATTCGTGAGGACGACGTCGTAGTCCTTCAGCCGCTTGCCGAAGTTCGAGAGGGTGTCGCCGAGGTAGATCTCGCCCTCGATGCCGTGGAGCATGGCGTTCATGAGCGCGAGGCGGTGGGTGTCGTGGACGAGTTCGCAGCCGGTGAAGGCCTCCTTGATCTCGAAGTTCGCTTCGTCGACGGTGAGGTCGTCGTAGTCGTCGGTGGCGTCGCGCACGGCCTGCGCGGCGGCGATCATGAAGCCGAACGTGCCGCAGGCGGGGTCGTTGCAGCGCTCGCCGGGCTGGGGCTTTATGAGGCGCGTCATGACGTCGATGAGGACGCGCGGGGTGAAGTATTGGCCCGCGCCGGATTTCTTTTCGCCGGCGTTTTTCTCGAGGAGTCCTTCGTAGAGGCCGCCGAGACCTTCTTCCTTGGCGGAGAACCAGTCGAGTTCGTCGATGCTCGTGATGATTTTCTCGAGGTTCTTCGGCTCGGTGATGTTGGTCGCGGCGCCGGCGTAGATTTCGCGCACGCGGCCGGTGGTCTCGGTGCCGAGGCGGTCGAGGAGTTCTTTGTAGTAGTTCTTGAGGTCGAGGCCTTTGCGGTCTTTGAGGGCGTCCCAGCGGTAGGCGGCGGGGATGGCGTCCTCGGTGTCGGTTTCCTTCGCCATCTTGAGGAAGAGGATGTAGGTGAGCTCGGTGACGTATTGGTGGTAGGTGATGCCGTCGTCCCTGAGGACGTTGCAGAGGTTCCAGAGCTTGGCTACGATTTCTTGGTTGGTCATGCGAGTTTTCCTCCATCGGTGTCGTCATAGAGATAGGTGCTGAGCTTGTCGATGGTCGCAGCGAGGCGGCCGCCGAAGAGTTTGTCGAAGTGGGCGATGTTGCCCTGGCGGGTGAAGCGCGGGTCGTCGTGGAACATCTGCATGCTCACGACGTAGTTTTCATCAGCGAGGAAGTATTTCTCGATTTTGCGCAGGAAGTTTTCCTGCATCTTCGTGAAGCCGGGCTCCGCGCGCAGCTCGGTGATGAGGCGGTCGATGGCGCGGTGGATGCGTTCCTCGTGGCTCGTGAGGGGGGCGCCGATGGTCGCGCGGCGGATGAGGCTGATGATGTCGGCGGTGAGGTCGCCTTTCGTGCCGCCGGTGTAGGCTTCGGTGAGCTGGCGCTCGCTGAAGTGGGCGAGGCTGAGCTGCTTGCGCAGGGCTTTGAGCTCGCTCCGCGTGAGGTCGCGCGGGCTCGTGCAGGCGAGGCGCAGGGCCTCGACCTGGTCGCGGTTCTCGCGGATCCAGCGGGTGAAGGCCTCGAGGTAGTCCTCGGGGCGCGTCTCGCCCTCGCCGTAGCCGCGCGTGACGGCGGTGACGCGGTCGGCGCGCGGGTCGATGACGATGGCGCCTTTGCGCGTGCGGTGGATGCGGTCGAGGTCCTCGATGGCGGCGCGGTTCGCGAGCAGGACGGCGCGGGCGCGCTCCGGCGGGAGGGCCTGTACGGCGGCGATGAAGTCCGCGAGGGTGGCGGGGGTGACGGGGAGGCGCGGCGCGCCGTCCGGGGCTGATGTATCGCCCGGGGGCGGTGCGGCCGTGGCGCGCGCGTTCGCCGCTGGCGTGGGTGTCTCGCCGTCGGGATTTGGCAGGCGCAGGGCGGCCGCGGCGTCCTGCGATTGCGCGGGGGTGAGGAGTTTCGCCTTGCGGCGCAGGCGGCCTGTGAGGATGCCGAGGCGGGCGGTGAGGCGTTTCTGCCGCGCGTCGGTCTCGTCTGCGCGGCCTGCGGCGCTCTGCGTGTCGCCGTGCTCGTCCGTGCCGCCAGGCGTGCCGGCGGGCGCGTCTGCGCCGCCGCGGCTGCCGGGGACGCCGCTCGTGGCCGTGCTGCCGGCTGTGTCTGCGGCGTTTTCGCCGCCTTGTGCGCCGTCGCTTTCGCCCGCGTCATGTTCCATGCCGCGGAGGGATTCGTCTGCGAGGCCGTCGAGGAGACTTCTAAAGGTCTCTTTGGGGCTCGCGGCGACGGGCTTCATGTTGCTGACTTTCTCGAGGGCGGCGTAGGTGCCGATGGGGTCGTAGATGTCGAAGGCTTCCTTTTTGATGGCGGGGCAGAGGCGCGTGGCGCGGCCGAGCATCTGCTCAAAGAGGATGCGGGATTTCACGCGGCGCAGGAAGACGAGCGTCGTGATCTCGGGGACGTCGACGCCGGTCGTGAGGAGGTCGACGGTGACGACGATGCTCGGGTATTGCTCGTTCTTGAAGTGCTGCACGGCTTCGCGGATTTTCTTCTGGCTGCCGTTCTCGATGGTGCCGGTGATTTTCCGGATGGCGGCGGCGGGGGCCTGTCCCTCGTAGGTCTCGCGCAGCAGGCGGACGATGAGGTCGGCGTGCTGGTCGTTTTCGGCGAAGATGAGCATTTTCCCCTGCTGGCGCTCGGTCGGGTCGAAGTTTTTCGCGATTTCCCCGAGGACGGCGCGGTTGAAGCCCTCGGTGATGATGGTGCGGTTGAAGTCGCCGAGGTCGAAGTCCAGCTCGTCGGCGAGGGTGGCGCTGTTCTCGATCTCGCCGGTCTCGGGGTCGAGCAGGATGGCGGTGTCGCCCTTTTCGTAGTGGATGCCGTTTTCGCTGAGCTCGGTCGCGATGTGGATGGGGGCGTTGTGGTCGACGAGGTAGCCGTCGACGACGGCCTCGCGGTAGGAGTAGGTGAAGACGGGCGCGCCGAAGATCTGCGTCGTGTGGAGCGCGGGGGTGGCGGTGAGGGCGATCTTCACGGCGTCGAAGTAGTCGACGACGCTCCTGTATTTGCTGAGGTAGTCGCGCTGGTCGCGGTAGAGGAGCTCGTCGTCGGTCATGTCTTTGTCGAGGATGTAGCCGCGGTGGGCTTCGTCGATGATGACGAGGTCGAAGTCGCTGACGGCGGGGGCGGGGCCTTCCTCGCGGTAGAGGATGCGGCGCACGAGGCTCTGCACGGTCGCGATCTGGAGGCTCGTCTCACGCGCGAGCGGCGCGTCGTCGCCGATGCCCTGGATGTTGTAGATCTGCGTGAGGGTCTGGAGTTCGGCGAGCTTGACCTCGCGGAAGGTGTCCTCCGCCTGGCTGCCGAGGACGTTGCGGTCGACGAGGAAGAGGATGCGGCGGAAGCGGCCGGTCTTGAGGAAGCGGTAGATCATCGCGAGGGTGAGGCGTGTCTTGCCTGTGCCCGTGGCGAGGGCGAGGAGGACGGAGCGCGCGCCGCCCGCGATGGCGCGCTCCGCCGCTTCGATGGCGCGGATCTGGTAGTCTCTGAGGGCGAGGCCCGCGCTGTCGCGCAGCTCGTCGTAGGGCTCGGCGGCGAGGGCTTTGGCGGCGGCTTTCTTGTCCTCGCGCAGGAGGTCTTTGAGGCCGTCCGGGGACATCCAGCCGCGCAGGGCGTGCGGGATGTTCATGGGGTCGCGCAGGTCCTGGAACCAGATGCCGGATTTCTCCTTGTACTGCTCGAGGTAGGGGCGGCCGTTCGTCGCGAAGATGAAAGGGACGCGGTAGGCGGCGGGCTCCTCGCCGCCGTAGGGCGTCTGCGCGTCGGCGGCGAGGTCCGCTGGAAGGGGCGCGGCGGCGTAGCGTTTCGCCTGGCCGTCGAGGACGCTCGCGACGTCGCGGTGGCGCGCCTTGGCCTCGATGATGGCGACGAGCCGCAGGCCGCAGAAGAGGGCGTAGTCCGCCGGGCCGGTGGCGGTCGGCCATTCGGCGATGGCGAGGTTCCTCCCCTTGGCGGGGCGCGTGCCGCAGCTGTAGCGGAGCGTCCGGGTGTCGGCCTCCCAGCCGACGCTTCTGAGCTGCTCGTCGATGAGCAGGCGCGTCTCGGCCTCGCTCTTGTGGCGGTGCTGGGCGGCGAGGCTCGCGCGCTGCTGGCGCTCGGTGCGCGAGAGGATCTCGGCGCGGGCGGAGGCGCTCGCGCGGGCGGCGATCTCCTCGTCGTGCTTCGCCTCGGCGGCGCGCTCGGCCTCGGTCTGGCGCGCCTCGATGGTTTCAGGCGGAACGAAGTCGCGGTGCTCGTAGCGGTAGTCGCCGTACGTCTCGTAGAACCACTCGGTCAGCGTGTAGGCGAGCGGCAGCAGGACGCGGGCATCCTCGACGGAGTCGTAGCTCTCGTGGACGGCGAGGTTGCGTTTCTTGCGCAGGGTGTGGAGGATGCTTTCGATGTCGCGCGGAATGTAGTCCTCGCGCGCGAGCCGGCGGATGCGGTGCACGGCGTCGTCCGGCACGGGCAGCTCGATGCCGTCGGTGTCGTAGATGAGGTGGACGATGGTCTCGCCGATCATGCCGAGCTTCATGAGGCAAGAGTTGGCGTCGGATCGAAAATAGCGCTCCGCCTGCTCGCCAAAGCGGGCGAGCACCGGGAAGCGCTCGCGCAGGAATGTAAAATTGGACTCCATGATACGTTCTCCCCCGCAGTCGTGAATGGTGGCATTGTTTTGGAAAATCTCAGGTATATTTCAGTCATATTATAGCATTTTTTCACGTCCCTGGAAACGAGGCGTCCTGCGCTGCGCGCCTTCCGGCGGGGGGACAGCGGGAGATCTTGCGGCGCTGTGCCGGGGCCGCGTGCCGTTTCCTTTGACACGCTCCAATCCTTATACTATAATGAGTCTATTGGTATACGCGCGCGGCCGCGGCTGCCGTGCGCCCGGAAATCAGCGCCCCTCGCGGCGCTTTTATGGAGAGTGAAGGTCATGTTAGATATCAAGTTCGTCCGCGAGCATCTCGACGAGGTCCGCCAGATGCTGAAGAATCGCTGCAATCCGCTGAATCTCGATGATTTCGAGACGCTCGACAAGAAGCGCCGGGAGCTGCTGAACCAGACGGAGACGCTCAAGAGCGAGCGCAACGCTGTCTCGAAGGAGATCAGCGTGATGAAGAAGAACAAGGAGGACGCGACGGCGCGCATCGCGGAGATGCGCGAGGTCGGGCAGAAGATCTCGGCGCTCGACGCCGAGCTCAAGGACGTCGAGGCGCGCCTGCGCGACATCATGCTGCACATCCCGAACATGCCGAAGGCGGATGTGCCCATCGGCAAGGACGATACGGAGAATCCCGAGGTGCGCAAGTGGGGCGAGCCGACGAAGTTCTCGTTTGCGCCGAAGGCGCATTGGGATATCGGCAGCGATCTCGATATCCTCGACGCGGATCGCGCGGCGAAGGTCACGGGCGCGCGCTTCACGTTCTACAAGGGGCTCGGCGCGCGGCTCGAGCGCGCGTGCATCAATTTCATGATGGATCTCCACGCGAACAAGCACGGCTATACGGAGATGCTCGCGCCCTATATCGCGAACAAGGACAGCATGATCGGCACGGGCCAGCTGCCGAAGTTCGCCGAGGATATGTTCAAGCTCGAGGGGCTCGACTACTATCTCGTGCCGACGGCGGAGGTGCCGACGACGAACTATCACCGCGACGAGATCCTCGACGGCAGCAAGCTGCCGGAGTATTACAGCTGTTATACGGCGTGCTTCCGCGCCGAGGCGGGCAGCGCAGGCCGCGATACGCGCGGGCTCATCCGCCAGCATCAGTTCAACAAGGTCGAGCTCATCAAATTCGTCAAGCCGGAGACGAGCTGGGACGAGCTCGAGAGCATGGTCGACGCGGCGGAGGATGTGCTGCGCATCCTCGAGTTGCCGTATCATGTCGTGCAGCTCTGCACGGGCGATATGAGCTTTACCTCGGCGAAGACGTACGACATCGAGGTATGGTTCCCGGCGCAGAACAAGTACCGCGAGATCTCCTCGTGCTCGAACTGCCTCGACTATCAGGCGCGCCGCGCGAATATCAAGTTCCGCCGCGATACGAAGAGCAAGCCGGAGTTCGTGCATACGCTCAACGGCTCCGGCCTCGCGGTCGGCCGCACGGTGGCCGCCATCCTCGAGAACTATCAGCAGGAGGACGGCTCCGTCCGCATCCCGAAGGCGCTCGTTCCGTACATGGGCGGCGTCGAGGTCATCGAGAAAAAGTAAGATTGCCGCGTTCCTGGCGCCCACGAAAGCCGCCGACCGCCTGAGATGTTGTCTCAGGCGGTCGGCGGCTTTTTGCTATGTAAATCCCCAAGAGCGCAAGCCGCAGGCGCAGCGCGATTGGCTGGATTTACTGCAAGGGCGGGCGCACAATGTCCACGAAGTGGACGTTTGTGCGTTGAGTTTGCTATGTAAATCCCCAAGAGCGCAAGCCGCAGGCGCAGCGCGATTAGCGTGTTTTCTCGTATTGTGTTCCGTTATCTGTACTTTGCGCCATGGGTATTTCGCGCTATAATGATGGCGAATAGGACGAAAAACTGATAAATTAGGAAAGGAGGGCGCGAGGATGGAGAAGGATATCAAGCTGAAATTAAGGCTGAGCCGCATGGACCGCAGCCTGCTCGTCGCAGTTCCCGTCACGATGATCCTCGTGTTCTTCGCATTGCTCGCGATGCTTTCTGCCTACCAGAGGGAGGCGGTCGTCTCGACGGTGCGTGTCTCTCATACGCTCGCTGCGAACCAGCGCAACCAGCTCGATGTCTATCTCGTCGGGCGCATCGAGATGCTCAAGCTGCTCGCGCAGCAGCCGGATGTCTACAGCATGAACCTCGAGCGGCAGCGCGCCTTTGCCGCGCGCTGGACGGCATCCTCCGGGTTTTCGCATCTTTTCTTTGTCGATAACAACGGGCAGGGCTGGTATCCGCTCGAGAACGGCGGCACGTACAGGAACCAGGCAGGGGAGCAGTTCTTCCAAGATATCTCGACGCACGATGACTTCGTGACGGATCCTTTCCTCAAGGATGACGGACCGATCACGACGGTATGCGTCGCCATCCGCAGGCCGGACGGCACGCGCGTCGGCACGCTCTGCGGCGCGTTCTACCTGAGCAATGTGCAGAACGCCATCGATGACAACCAGGTCATCTACGGCGGCAAGTGCTATGTCCTCGACAAGGAGGGGCGCCATATCTCTCTCGATGGGGACAACAGCTGGAGTTACGACTCGCTGACGGGCAGCTCGGATGCGGAGGTGGCGCTCCTCGAGCAGGTCTACGAGTCAGGCGACGATCTCGACGGCGAGGTGAAAATCGATGGCGCAGACCAATACGCGAGCATCGCGGTGCTCAGCAAGGCGCCCTGGGTCGTCATGGTCTGCGTGCCGGCAGCGGAGGTGACGCGCAGTACGGTCTGGATGGAGCGGGCGCTCTTCGTCATTGCCGTGCTCGCGCTGCTCATGCTGTTCGCGCTCGCGCATATCCTCAGGAGCTGGCAGCACAGCGATGAGATCCTCTACACGGACCCGCTCTGCCCCTGCGGCAGCCGCACGGCGATGCAGCAGCTGCTGGAGAGGCTCGAGCCGCGGCGCGATATCTCCGTCACGGTGCTCTACGCCGATCTCAACCGCTTCAAGTATGTCAATGATACGTTCGGACATGAGCAGGGCGATCTTTTGCTCATCACGTTCGCGCGCGTGCTGAGCCGCGTGTTCGACGGCACGCTTGGTTTCACGGCGCGCGCGGGCGGCGATGAGTTCGTCGTCATCATGACGGAGGTGTCGGAGGCGGTCGTGCTCGAGGCGTGGCAGCAGGTCGAGCTCGAGCTCATCGAGGAGAGCCGGCGGCTCCCGTACTGCTACTGGATCACGTCCTCCCACGGCGTGGCGACGCGCGCGGCAGGGGAGGAGAAAAGCCTCGAGGCCCTCGTGCGCGAGGCGGATCAGGCGATGTATCTCTGCAAGCAGAAGTTCAAGAAGGAGATGCACGATATGCGCTGAGGGTGGCAGCTCTGGTTGATTCTTATGTTTTTTGCCTTTTTACGCCTGAGTTCCTTGTAGGACTTTTCCGAAAATGATATAATGGGGACAGTTCGATAGGTTATTGTGTTGCTATGTAAATCCCCAAGAACGCAAGCCGCAGGCACAACGCGATTGGCTGGATTTGCTGCAAGGATGGGCGCACAATGTCCACGAAGTGGACGTTTGTGCGTTGAGTTTGTTATGTAGAAGGAGAGATTTTCATGGAACTCAAGGGATCTCAGACGGAGAAAAATCTGTGGGCGGCTTTCGCTGGCGAGTCTCAGGCACGGAACAAGTATACCTATTACGCGTCGAAGGCGAAGAAGGACGGCTTCGAGCAGATTTCCCGCATCTTCACGGAGACGGCGGACAATGAGAAGGAGCATGCGAAGATCTGGTTCAAGCTCGTCGCGGGTATCGGCGACACGAAGGACAATCTGAAGGACGCGGCAGCCGGCGAGCATGACGAGTGGACGAGCATGTATCCTGGCTTCGCGAAGACGGCGCACGAGGAAGGCTTCGAGAAGATCGCGAAGCTCTTCGAGGGCGTCGCGAAGATCGAGAAGGAGCATGAGGAGCGCTATCAGCTCCTGCTCAAGAACATCGAGGAAGACAAAGTGTTCAAGAAGAGCGAGAAGATCATCTGGCAGTGCCTCAACTGCGGCTATGTCTGCGAGGCGGACAAGGCCCCGGAGGTCTGCCCGGTCTGCGCGCATCCGCAGAGCTATTTCCAGCAGGTAGCGAAGAACTACTGAGTCGGATGTGTTCCGATGATCGGATGATATGACAGAATGCGCTGCATTTGCGTTGCAGCGCATTTTTTTTGTTATAATAGAGAAGAAAAATACGGAATCATCGACATCGGGAGGAAAATCTCTATGGAAGCATGGAAAGAGAAATTTGTGTCTTGGTTTGCTACCTCAGGTCGCATGAACCGCGCGGCGTTTGTCAAGCGGTTTTTCGGTGTGAATCTCGTCTGCATGGCGGCGGTGCTCGTGATCGGCTCGCGCGTCATCGAGGAGACGGGCAGCGTGTTCGCGTCGAATCTCGTGAGCGGCGTGCTCGCGGCGCTTGCGGCGGTGTTCCTCTACTCACCGATGGTGCGGCGCCTGCATGATATCGGTCGGGACGCGCGTCTGGCGCAGGCGTATCTCTGCTTCGGCATCCCGCAGGGATTCCTGCTCGGCAAGGTCGCGGCGCTGCCGCCGGGGAGCCTCGGCCTCTACGCGTTCGAGGCGGCGCTCGCGGCTGTCACGCTGCTCTTCATCGTGCTGATCTTCCATGCGGGAGAGCCGCGGCGGAACGTCTACGGCGCAGTGCCGGGACGGGCGGCGGCAGCGCAGCAGACGGGACGGAAAAAGGGACGCCGCCTGAAAAAGGCGGGAACGGTGTGAGGAGATAGTTTCTTTTTTTCATGTCCGAAAGAAGCTGGCTGTTCCTTGGGGAATAGCCGGCTTCTTTCTGTGTGGAGGTGTTCTTTCTCCGGTAAATTCTCCCTTGCATTCTTTCCAGGATATGAGACAATAGGGGCAGACACTTGCAGAAGGAGTGAGGGGAATGAACATCAAGATGTTGGTGACTGACATCGATGGCACATTGCTGCCCGCCGGTATGGAGGTCCCGCGGCGCAACGTCGAGGCGGTGCAGCGCGCCGCGCGCGCGGGCGTGACGGTGACGGTCGCGACGGGGCGCATGTACCGCGCGGCACTGCCTGTGGCGCGTGCGCTCGGCGTCGATGTGCCCATCATCACATATAACGGCGCTGTCATCAAGTCGGTGTCGGGGAAGGTCTATGATGAGAATTTCCTGTCGCCGGCGGTCGTGCGTGAGGCGCTCGCGTTCTGCCGCGCACGCGGCTGGCATGTGCAGCTCTATGCGGACGATGTGCTCTATTTCGCGGAGCGCAACGCGTATGCCGCGGCGTATGAGGCGGATCAGGCGCTGCGCGGAGAGGCGGTCGGCTGGGACGGGCTCGCCGCGCGTGCGGAGCATGTGGCGAAGCTCCTCGTGATCTCTGATGATGCGGCGCAGACAGCGGAGCGCGTCGCGGCGCTTCGCGCAGCACTCGGCGAGCGAGCTCAGGTGATGCGCTCCAATCCGGAGTATACGGAGATCGCCGTGCCGGGCGTGACGAAGGCGTCGGCACTCAGGAAACTCGCGGCAATGCTCGCCGTGCCGCTCGACGCGGTTATGGCCATCGGTGATTCCGACAATGATCTGCCGATGCTCCAGGCGGCGGGACACAGCGTCGCGATGGGCAACGCGCAGCCCGCGGTCAAGGCGGTCTGCGAGCTTTTGGTCGGCGACTGTGAGGCGGGCGGCTTTGCTGAGGCCGTTGAGAGGTATGTATTATGATCAAACTCATTGCGCTCGATCTCGATGGGACGTTGCTGAACTCGGAGAAGCGCGTTACGCCGTACACGCGCGATGTGCTCCGGCGCGCGATGGCGCGCGGCGTGCATGTGACGCTCGCGACGGGGCGCATGATCGGCGGCGCGGCCTATTTCGGCCGGCAGGTCGGCGTGAACGCGCCGCTCATCTGCTGCAACGGCGGCGTCGTGCAGGGGATGGACGCGCCGGAGCCGCTTTTCATGCGCTGTCTGCCGCAGGAGACGGTGCGCCGTCTGCTCACGCTCTGCCACGCGCGCGGCTGGTACGCGAACTGGTACATCGGACGCGAGATCTTCGTCGAGCATTTCGATGCGGCGTATTTCCATGCGTACCGCACGGTCGAGGATTTCAAGGTGCGGGAGGTCGGCGACGATTTCCTCTCCTATACGGAGAACGTCATCCAGTGCGTGATCCGCGATCTCACAGGCGCGGTCGAGCCAAAGGTGGCCGTCGTCGAGCGGGAACTGCCGGGCGAGATCGCCGCGCAGCAGAATACGGGGACGAGTGCCGACCTCACGCCGCCGGGCGTGACGAAGGCGCTCGGGCTCTCGTTCCTCATGGAGCAGTACGGGCTCACGCCCGCGGAGGTCATGGCATGCGGCGACGCGGACAACGACCTGCCGATGCTGCGTTTCGCGGGCACGGCCGTCGTGCCGGAAAACGGCCTGCCCGAGGCGAAGGCGCTCGCGACGTATCACGCGGCGTCGAACGATGAGGACGGCATCGCGAAGGCCATCGAGCAGCTCGTGCTCGCCTGAATGCACAGCAGCCGGCGAGGCACGCGTGCTTTGCCGGGACGCCGGGCTCGTCAGGGATTTTCCCGATGTGGTATAATGAAAAATGAAAAGGAAGTTGTTGGAATCGAGCAAGGAGGTGCCGACTATGGACGAGAAGGAGAAACTGCCGCAGGCGGTGGCGGGAAGCAGCCCGCAGGAAACGGGAGAGCGCCAGGCGAAAGAGGAGAAGGCCGCACCTCGGCTCGTCATCGTCACGGGGATGTCGGGCGGCGGCAAGACGCAGGCGAGCCGCTATCTCGAGGATCTCGGGTATTTCTGCGTGGACAATCTGCCGCCGGTCTTCATTCCGAAGTTCGTGGAGCTCTGCGCCCATGCGGGCGGACATGTGAGCAAGGTCGTGCTCGGTGTCGATACGCGGAGCCGTGAGTTCTTCGATACGTTCGTGCAGGTGCTCGAGGATATGGATCGGAGCAACACGAACTACGAGATGCTCTTCATGGACGCGTCCGACGCGGCCATCATCCGCCGCTACAAGGAGACGCGCCGCCGCCATCCGATGGCGCCGGCCTCGCGCATCACGGAGGGCATCGCGAAGGAACGCGAGCGCCTCGCGCCCGTGCGTGCGAAAGCGACGTATATCATCGATACTTCCGAGCTCAAGAAGGTGCAGCTGCGCGACAAGATCCACCGGCTGTTCGGCACGAGCGAGGGCGAGCAGATGAACATCAACATCCTCTCGTTCGGCTTCAAGTTCGGCATGCCGCTCGACGCGGATATGGTGCTCGATGTGCGGTTCCTGCCGAACCCGTTCTACATCGAGTCGATGCGCCACAAGAGCGGCGCTGTGCCGGAGGTCGCGGACTATATCGCGAAGTTCTCCGTCACGCAGGAGTTCCTGAAAAAGCTCGACGATCTGCTCGATTTCCTCGTGCCGCAGTATGTCAAGGAGGGCAAGAGCCAGTTCGTGATTGCCGTGGGCTGCACGGGCGGCATGCACCGCAGCGTCTTCGTCGCGAAGCATATTTTTGACCGCCTCGGGAGCCGCGGCTATCCGGTGAAGCTCGAGCACAGGGATCTCATGAAGAACGATGTCTGGGAACATGTACGGGAGGAATGCTGAGTCATGCACCTTTTGAAATGGCTCTATCCGGGCATGCGCTTCAAGCGGTGGCTGTTTCTTTTCGCCGTCGGCGTCATGCTCGTGAGCCTGGGACTTGCGCTTGTTTTCAACTACAAATATCTCGACGCGGTCGAGGAGGCAATCTTCCGGGCGGTCTATCTCTGGCGGGGCAGTTACGACTACACGGCGACGACGCTCGCGGGCATCGTCGTCGTGGCGCTGGGCATCGCGATGATGCTTCTCGCGACGCGCTATGTCATTCGCTCGGTCATCACGGTGCTCCTGCCGGACAACTCTGAGCGGCTCGTCGATATCATCTATGAGAAAAGGAAACTCGGCAAGGGGCCGAGCGTCGCCGTCATCGGCGGCGGGCACGGGCTCTCTGTGCTGTTGCGGGGCATCAAGGCGGCGACCTCGAATGTTACGGCTGTCGTGACGGTCGCGGATGACGGCGGCAGTTCGGGACGCCTGCGCGAGGAGCTCGGCATCATTCCGCCGGGGGATCTCAGGAACTGCCTCGTCGCGCTGGCCGACACGGAGCCGCTGATGGAGAAGCTCTTCCAGTATCGTTTCCGCGGTGAGAGCGAGCTTGCGGGGCACAGCTTCGGCAATCTCTTCATCGCGGCGATGACGGAGGTGACGGGCGATGTGGAGACGGCACTCAAGGAGTCCTCGAAGGTCCTCGCCGTCAAGGGACGCGTGCTGCCGGCATCGACGGAACATGTGCGTCTCGACGCCATCATGGAGGATGGCACCGTCGTCGAGGGCGAGTCGCAGATTCCGGAGGCGCACAAGCATATCCGCCGCGTGCGCCTGTTCCCTGAGCATGCGCAGCCTGTGGGCGCGGCGCTCGAGGCGCTTTCCTCCGCCGATGCCATCATCCTCGGGCCGGGCTCTCTCTACACGAGCATCATGCCGAACCTGCTCGTCGACGGCGTCGCGGAGACGGTGCGGAAGAGCCACGCGCTCAAGATCTATATCTGCAACGTCATGACGCAGCCCGGTGAGACGGACGGCTATACGGCGTCTATGCACGCGAAGGCCATCATCGACCACGCGGGCAAGGGCGCGATCGACTTCATGCTCGTGAACGCGCGCCCCATCTCCGATGAGATGAAGGAATACTACGCGGCGCGCGGCGCTTATCCGGTCAAGATCGACGAGGAGGCCGTCAACGCGCTCGGCATCGGGCTCGTCAAGGCGGACATCATCAACGAGACGGATGTCATCCGTCACGATCCGGACAAGCTCTGCCGCGCGGTCATGCAGATGGTTTATCGTCTGCGGCCGGGCAGCGAGGGCATGGGAGAAATCTAGGAGAATACTAGGAGAGATACATGGCATCCTTTGCAGCGGAGGTAAAGAACGAGATCGCGCGCCTCATGTATGACAGCGGCTGCGACCGCACGGCGGAGATGGCGGCGCTCCTGCGCATGGGCGGCACGATCACTTTCGGCCCCTCACACATGCTTGGCGTTAATTTCACGACGGAGAACGCGGCCGTCGCCCGCAAGATGATCGGCCTCCTGCGGCAGGAGGGCGCGGGTGTCCATACGGAGATCGCGGCGCGGCGCGCGCGCCGCCTCAAGAAGAACAACAACTACCTCGTGCGCATCGCGCCGCAGCCGGGCGTCGCGGAGCTCCTCGAGCATCTCGGCCTCATGCAAGAGGGCAGTCTGAACCTCGGGCAGGAGCGCAAGGGGCTCGCGATCCTTAGGAAGTCTTGCTGCCGCGCGGCCTATCTGCGCGGCGCGTTCCTCGGCGGCGGCAGTGTGAACCGTCCCGAGGCGAGCTACCATCTCGAGCTCGTCACGCCGAGCTACGCCTTTGCCGATCTCCTGCACGCACTCATGGTGCGGCTCGATTTCCCCGCGGGCATCACGGACCGCCGGGATGTTTATGTCGTCTACCTCAAGGAGGGCGATGCCGTTGCTGATTTCCTCGGCATGATGCAGGCGGAGAAATCCGTCGAGAGATTCGAGGTCGCGCGCAACCTCAAGGAGGTGCGCGGCCAGGTCAACCGCCTCGTCAACTGCGAGACGGCGAACCTGCAGAAGGCTGTCGATGCCGCCGGACGGCAGCTCGCGGACATCCGGCGCATCGAGCGGGCGGCGGGGCTTGAGGGGCTGCCGGACATCCTGCGCGAGACGGCAGAGGCGCGCCTCGCGCACCCCGATGCCTCGCTGGCGGAGCTCGCTGCGCTGCTTTGCGTGAGCAAGCCTGGGGTCAACCACCGCCTGCGCAAGCTCCATGCCATGGCAGAGGAACTGGTGACAGACTGAAGAGGCGGCATGCCCGCGGGGGGAGCTTCTCAGCGCCCGTATCAGGACCCACAGCATGGGGCAAAGGCAAAGCAGCGACAGGACGGCGTACGCCCTGCCGCATGCGCGAATGAAATCACAGGTGGTGTATCCTTGCAGATGTATTTTGAAAAAAGAAATCATAGGCGCGGTCGGCGAATTCTCTTCGCGGCAGCTGTCTTGCTCGCGGTTGCGGCGGTTTTTTGCGCCTTCGTCGCGCTGCGCCCGCCCGCTGGCGTGCCGATCCTTGAATATCACATGGTCGATACGCAGGAGGATGAGGACAGTCATCCCTACAATGTGCCGCCGGAGGCGTTCGCCGCGCAGCTCGACTATCTGCAGCGCGAGGGATATACGACCATCACGCTGCTCGACTACCTGCGCGCGAAAAAAGGCAAGCAGCAGCTTCCGGCAAAGCCCATCATCCTCACGTTTGACGACGGCTATGAGGACAACTACACGCAGATGCTGCCGCTCCTCGAGGCGCGCGGCATGCGCGCCGTCGTGTTCGTTGTGACGAACGACATCGGTCAGCCGGACTACCTCACTTGGGACGAGCTGCGCGATATGAGCCGCCGCGGCATCGAGATCGGCAGCCATACGGCGAACCATCAGCCGCTCACGAGCATGACGGCGCAGGAGCGCGCGGACGAGATACACCTCTCAAAGCTCCTGCTCGAGTGGAACGGCCTGCCGACCGTATTCAGCTTCTCCTATCCCAATGGCGCCTACGACGCAGCGCTGCCGGCGCTCCTGCAGGAGAATGAATACCTCGCGGCGGTGACAGGCGACGCGGGGCTCAATACCTTTGCGACCAATCCCTATCTGCTGCAGCGCGTCAATATCCCGCACCCGCGGCTCGGACTGCTCGAGTTCCGGCTGCGCCTCTTCAAGGCGAAGCTCTTCGCGCGGCTCGGCTGGCGGCAGCATATTGAGGGCGCGGGAGAATAGGCGCGGCCGCCTTCTCCCTCATACGCAGGCCGTAGTTCCTTTACGTTCGTATCGCCATTTGTCGCACCAATTTTTCAGATAAAAGGAAGATCGTAAGACATGAAGTTTGCTAATAAAAACCATCCTCGCATTCTCTGCCGAACGGCATTGCTCTCCGCGACAGCGGCCTTTGCCCTGCTCTTTGCGCCGACGTCCGGGGCGGCAGCGGGGGCAAATCTGCCGCAGGATGACGTGCGAGCAAATCTTGCGCCGGAAACGGGCGCGGAGCGCACAGATCTGCGCGCGCACCAGGACAACACGCGCTGTGTGACGCAGGCGGAGACGACGACAGGCTACTCGCGCCTCGTCACACGCGGCGAAAGCAGCGCGGCGCAAGGAAAAGCCGTGCCTGCCGGGCATAGCCTCTCCCGTGTCATGCATGCCTGGCCCGTCGCGCAGGAGGACGGCGGTGCGACGCTGCTCTTCTCCGACAGCCCGGAATACGCGACGCAGGACGGCGTTCTCTACCGCGATGTCGTGCAGGGAGCGGCGCGTGTGCTCTACTACCATGTAAACCAGATGGACGCGCCGAAAAAGGTGGCCGTCGTGCTCGAGAACGTCGGCGCAGGCACTTCGATGGTCACGATCTCGCGCAGCGGTGCTGGTCGTCCGAGTCCGCACTATCTCGATGTTGGCAAGGAAACGCAAGCGCTTTATTTCGATACGCAGAAAAGCCGCCGCTTTTACATGGATAAAGGCGAGGTGCGAGTGCTTGACGATGCTATGGAGCAGACGGTACTCGCTCCCGGAGATCTCGTCTACGGCACCTATGATTTCACTACCACACAGAAGATGCGTGTCTCGGTCGTCATCTACCCGGCGACCATGACGGCACCGGTTTTTCTCAAGCACGCGTCCGTCCTGCCTGCAGATGAGCTGCATCTGCGCGGGACCTTCGCCAAGGCAGACCGCACGCTGCGCGCGCAGCGCGCCTATGATCCGGCTGCCGACGGCATCGTCTATGTCTTGCTCGCGGACAACGAGAGCGACCGCTATCGCACGGGCATCGATGCGACGGACGGCAGCCGGGTCCTCAATTACGGCAATTATGGCATCCTCTACCATCTGGAGCTCCCTGTCCAGGGGCGCAGCCGCACGCAGTTCTATCTGAGCCCCTTCGGCGGCACGTACGCGGGTGCCATGCGCGTGCAGGTGCGCAGCGGTCAGCAGCAGCTCCTGCTCACGCCGCCGGACCGGACATATTTCGGGGAAGGCTCGGACGAAATGACGGAGGCATCCGGCATCGAGCGAGCACGTTCCTCAGGCCTCGGCATCCTCATGGATTGCATGGAGCTTGCGGATATCGGCAGCTACAACGCGAACAGTACGCCATCGTTCCTCTTTTCTCCGCCGGGGGCCTCCAATCTGCCCGCGGCGCTGATCATGATGCCGGTGGACAAAAATAATTCGGATTTTTGAACTGTTTTTGAAAAAACTCCTTGACAGAGAGCATCGAACCGTGTAATATATTACAAGTCGGCGGCAGACAGCCACGAGCGTAAAAGCCGCCGGCAGCCGAATCCCAGACGGCCTTGAGAGCCTTGCGAAAATAAATTCAAAAAGTTCTTGACAAGCCGAAACGGATGAGGTAATATATAGAAGCTGATTCACGAAAGGCGCATCGCGCCGGAGGGAATCGCGGGTGTTCTTTGAAAACTAAACAATGCAGAACATCATGCAACCATGATGTAAAGCCAGATGTCTGGATGCGAAAGCATCTAACATCGATTACTATGAACATATAGCAATCGGCAATTTCTTTACTTGATTTGTGCTTCGCACAAATCAAGATCCAAAAAGATAAGAGAGCCAATCAACTCAAAAAGGAAGCTGGTTTTCTAACGAAAACCGGCAAAGATATCTCTAAGCGCTGAAGCGCTAAGAGCTAATCTTTCATGGAGAGTTTGATCCTGGCTCAGGACGAACGCTGGCGGCGTGCTTAACACATGCAAGTCGAACGAGACGATTTAGAAGCTTGCTTTTATTGAGTCGAGTGGCAAACGGGTGAGTAACGCGTAGACAACCTGCCGCAAAGATGGGGACAACAGTCCGAAAGGACTGCTAATACCGAATGTTGTATCTCCTCCGCATGGAAGAGATATTAAAGATGGCCTCTACTTGTAAGCTATCGCTTTGCGATGGGTCTGCGTCTGATTAGCTAGTTGGTGG
>NZ_KB908391.1 GCF_000381005.1 Selenomonas bovis DSM 23594 | reverse complement strand
GAGGCAGAAACCATCCTGCTGGCAATGGCACATAACATTTTTAAATTGCATTGCAAAATACAGGCACAGCGATTAGGCGTGCACCTCATCCAAATTACGGCAGCAGCCTGAAACAGAACAGTGCAAAAAACGAGGCGATCGGTGACCGCCTGTTTCTTGTACTGTTTTTTATGCCATGATTATCGCCAGTGTCAGATGACCGTGATTGAGGTCAAAGAAAACGGGGCTATCCGCACGAAAATGCTTTCGTGAGACAGCCCCTTTTTTATGAGCGGAACCACTTGCCGTTCACCGCTGGTTTCGCCTCTCCTCCCCGCCGTTTTTCCCACTCTCTATTGCATCGCAGGGAGAAAATCTGATAGAATAGGAACGACTTCGACCGGCGGCGCACTCGGCGCCGCCACATCAGAAAGGCAGGTCATGATGATTGGAGGAGAAACTGAAGCTGTACGGCTTCAATAATCTGACGAAAGCACTGAGCTTCAATATTTACGACATCTGCTACGCGAAATCGCCGCGGGAGCAGGAGGATTACATCAAATACATCGATGAGCAGTACAACTCCGAGCGCCTCACGAACATCATCTCCAAGGTCACGGACATGATCGGCGCGCGCATCCTGAACATCGCCAAGCAGGACTACGAGCCGCAGGGCGCGAGCGTCGCGATGCTCATCGCGGAGGACGGCGCCGCCCCGCGCAAGCGCCCGGCGCCAAGCGCGGGCGATACCATCCTCGCGCATCTCGACAAGAGTCATGTGACCGTGCACACCTATCCCGAGTTCCACCCCGAGACGAGCATCGCGACGTTCCGCGTCGACATCGACGTCGCGACCTGCGGCGAGATCACGCCGCTCAAGACGCTCGACTACCTCATCTCGCAGTTCGACTCGGACATCATCACGATGGACTACCGCGTGCGCGGCTTCACGCGCGACGTGCACGGGCGCAAGCTCTTCATGGACTCGAAGATGGCTTCGATCCAGGAATACATCGCACAGGAGACGCTCGACCGCTATGACGCCGTGGACATCAACCTCTACCAGGCGAATCTCTACCACACGCGCATGCTCATCAAGGAGCCGCTGCTGCAAAACTACCTCTTCAATACCGACATCTACGAGATCCCGCCGAAGGAACGGCTCGATATCTCCAGCAGCCTGCGCCGCGAGATGATCGAGATTTTCAGCGGACGCAATATTTATGGAAGCAGCGATTGAGCCACCGCTCCCCTGTGGGAGCGCGGATCCATCCAGCGCTTTCTTATAGAAAGGAACTGCCATGCTGCAAGAACTCACCCAGGACCGAGCGCCCGTGCTAGAGGCGCTCGAGCGCATGAAGCGGGCGCGCCTCGTACCGTTCGACGTACCCGGACACAAGCGCGGCCGCGGCAACCCCGAGTTGCGCGATTTCCTCGGCGCCGCCTGCCTCGACGTGGACGTCAACTCGATGAAGATGCTCGACAACCTCTGTCATCCCGTCTCCGTCATCCGCGACGCCGAGGCGCTCGCCGCCGACGCGTTCCACGCCGCGCACGCTTTCTTCATGGTCGGCGGCACGACCTCGGCCGTGCAGGCGATGGTGCTCACGGCCGTGCACCGCGGCGACAAGATCATCATGCCGCGCAACGTCCATCGCAGCGCCATCAACGCGCTGATCCTCTGCGGCGCCATCCCCGTCTACGTGAACCCGCAGATGGACAAGACGCTCGGCATCTCCCTCGGCATGAAGGTCGAGGAGGTCGCCGACGCCATCCGCCGCCACCCGGACGCAAAGGCCGTGCTCGTCAACAATCCGACCTACTACGGCATCTGCTCCGATCTGCGCGCCATCGTGAAGCTCGCCCACGCGCACGGCATGCTCGTGCTCGCCGACGAGGCGCACGGCACGCATTTCTACTTCCACAAGGATCTGCCCGTCTCCGCCATGGACGCGGGCGCGGATATGGCAGCCATCAGCATGCACAAGTCGGGCGGCTCGCTCACGCAGAGCTCCCTGCTCCTCTGCGGACCGGGTGTCCACGCGGGCTACGTCCACCAGATCATCAACATCACGCAGACGACGAGCGGCTCCTACCTCCTGATGTCGAGCCTCGACATCAGCCGCAGGAACCTCGCGCTGCACGGCGAGGAAATTTT
The DNA here is from genome assembly GCF_000381005.1 of Selenomonas bovis DSM 23594. Classification (GTDB taxonomy): domain Bacteria; phylum Bacillota; class Negativicutes; order Selenomonadales; family Selenomonadaceae; genus Selenomonas_C; species Selenomonas_C bovis. The sequence continues at coordinate 74,865 of NZ_KB908391.1, read as the reverse complement.
CTCCAAGGTGCTCGACCTCGTCGCCTACGCGCGCGACGAGATCAACGCCATCGGCGGCTACTACGCCTACGGGCGCGAGCTCATCGACGGCAACGCCATCTACGACTTCGACACGACGAAGCTCTCCATCTTCACGCGGCCCATCGGCCTCGCAGGCATCGAGGTCTACGACCTCCTGCGCGACGAGTACGACATCCAGACGGAGTTCGGCGACATCGCGAACCTGCTCGCCTACGTCTCCGTCGGCGACCGCCCGAAGGACATCGAACGCCTCGTCGCCGCGCTCGCGGAGATCCGCCGCAATTACAGCAAGCCGCAGGCGAAAATGCTTAAGGCGGAATACATCGATCCCGAAGTCGTCTGCGGCCCGCAGGAGGCGTTCTACGCGGCCAAAGAGCCGCTGCCGATAGAAAAGACCGCGGGGCGCGTCTCGAGCGAGTTCGTCATGTGCTACCCGCCCGGCATCCCCATCCTCGCGCCCGGCGAGCGCATCACGGACGAGATCCTCACCTACATCCGCTACGCGAAGAAAAAGGGCTGCCAGATGACAGGCACCGAGGACATGACGCTGCGCACGCTCAACGTCATGAAATAACGCCTACCAACCATAAAGGAGGGATTCCATGGAACTCTGGTTCAGCGAGCTACACACGCCGAACGTCAAATTCTCCATCAAGGTCGACCGCCAGCTCTACGCGGGCCGCAGCGAATTCCAGCGCATCGACATCTTCGACTCGAAGGAGTTCGGCCGGTTCCTCACACTCGACGGCTACATGATGCTCACGGAAAAGGATGAATTCATCTATCACGAGATGATCACCCATGTGCCGCTCTGCGTCAACCCTGACACGCGCGACGTACTCGTCATCGGCGGCGGCGACGGCGGTACCGTGCGCGAGCTCGTGCGCTATCCCGGCATCCGCCATATCGACCTCGTGGAGATCGACGAGCTCGTCGTCGAGGTCTGCCGCAAATACCTGCCGCAGACCGCCGGCTGCCTCAGTGACAAGCGCGTCGCCATCCACTACGAGGACGGGCTGAAGTTCGTGCGTCACGCGAAAGATGCCTACGATCTCATCATCGTCGACTCCACCGACCCCTTCGGCCCCGGTGAAGGACTCTTCACCAAGGAGTTCTATGGCAACTGCTACAAGGCCCTGCGCGCCGACGGCATCATGGTCAACCAGCACGAGAGCCCCTTCTATACGCAGGACGCCTACGCCATGCAGCGCGCCCACAAGCGCATCGTCTCCTCGTTCCCCATCAGCCGCGTCTACCAGGCGCACATACCGACCTACCCTTCGGGCCACTGGCTCTTCGGCTTCGCCGCGAAAAAGCGCCATCCCGTCAAGGACGTCGACTTCGCGCACTGGAACACGCTCGGTCTCAAGACACGCTACTATAATACCCAGCTGCATGCAGGCGCTTTTGCCCTGCCCAACTATGTAGAGGAGATGCTGCGCGATGTGGAACCGTAATGTAGAAACCTTTCTCGGCTGCGACGGCCCCTTCGAGGAGAGCCGCATCGTGCTCTTCGGCGCGCCCTTCGACTCGACGACGAGCTACCGTCCCGGCACGCGCTTCGCGAGCCGCACGATGCGCGCCGAATCCTACGGACTCGAGACGTACAGCCCCTACCAGGATCTCGACCTCGAGGATGCGGCGGTCTTCGACGGCGGCGACCTCGAGCTCTCCTTCGGCAACACGGAGAAGGCGCTCGCTGATATCGAGGCGCGCGCGAGAGACATCCTCGCTGCCGGACGCCTCCCCTTCCTCATCGGCGGCGAGCACCTCGTGACTCTGCCCGCGCTGCGCGCCGCGCACGAGAAATACCCTGACCTCGCCGTCGTCCACTTCGACGCGCACACCGACCTGCGCGAGGAATACCTCGACGCACGCCTCTCCCACGCGACCGTACTGCGGCGCATCTGGGACGTCGTCGGCGACGGGCGCATCCACCAGTTCGGCATCCGCAGCGGCGAGCGCGCGGAGTGGCGCTGGGCGGCTGAGGGACATACGGATCTGCACCGCTTCGGCTTCCAGGGCCTCGACGAGGTGCTCGCGGGGCTCCGCGCCGCGGGCCGCCCCGTCTACCTCACGATCGACCTCGACGTGCTCGACCCGTCCTGCTTCCCCGGCACGGGGACGCCCGAGGCGGGCGGCGTGACGTTTGCGGCGCTCCTCTCGGCGGCGCTGCGCGTCATCGCGCGCACGCATGTCGTCGCCTGCGATCTCGTCGAGCTCTCACCGCCGCTCGATCCGAGCGGCATCTCGACGGCGACGGCGCTCAAGCTCCTGCGAGAGATGCTCCTCGCGCTCGAGCGGCCGCACATCGGGCGCCGCGAGCACGAGTCCTGAGCACATATCGAACACACCGCGCGGTATTTTCACCGCGCTTCACCGACATCTTTCCACATCTATCCATCCAAAGGAGGAACCAATATCATGGGAAAAGCTCTCATCATCGGCTGCGGCGGCGTCGCGAGCGTCGCCATCCACAAATGCTGCCAGAACAGCGCGGCCTTCTCTGAAATCATGATCGCCTCGCGCACGAAAGCGAAATGCGACGCGCTCAAGGAAAAGCTTGCGCCGACGACTGCGACGAAGATCCAGACGGCCCAGATTGACGCCGACGACGTGCCCGCCCTCACGAAACTCATCCGTGATTTCGCGCCCGACGTCGTGCTGAACCTCGCGCTCCCCTACCAGGACCTCCACATCATGGATGCCTGCCTCGCCGCCGGCGCAAACTACGTCGACACCGCGAACTATGAGCCGGAGGACACGGCGAAGTTCGAGTACAAATGGCAGTGGGCCTATCGCGAGCGCTTCGAGAAGGCCGGCCTCACGGCGCTCCTCGGCTCCGGCTTCGACCCGGGCGTCACGGGCGTCTTCGCCGCTTACGCGCTCAAGCACCAGTTCGATGAGATCAACTACATCGACATCCTCGACTGCAACGCCGGCGACCACGGCTACCCCTTCGCGACGAACTTCAACCCGGAGATCAACATTCGCGAAGTCTCGGCCAAGGGAAGCTACTGGGAGGACGGCCACTGGGTCGAGACGGAGCCGATGGAGATCAAGCGCGTCTACAACTTCCCGGAAATCGGACCGAAGGACATGTACCTCCTGCACCATGAGGAACTCGAGAGCCTCGGCCTCAACATCCCGGGCATCAAGCGCATCCGCTTCTTCATGACGTTCGGCGAGAGCTACCTCACGCATCTCCGCTGCCTCGAGGACGTCGGCATGACCTCCATCGAGCCCATCGAATTCGAGGGCAAGAAAATCGTGCCGCTGCAGTTCCTCAAGGCCGTGCTGCCCGATCCCGCGAGCCTCGGCCCGCGCACGAAGGGCAAGACGAACATCGGCTGCATCTTCCGCGGCAAGAAGGACGGCAAGGACAAGACCTACTATCTCTACAACGTCTGCGACCACCAGGCATGCTACAAGGAAGTCGGCTCGCAGGCCGTATCCTACACGACGGGCGTGCCCGCGATGATCGGTGCGATGCTCATCATGAACGGCACCTGGAAGGGCCCCGGCGTCAAGAACATCGAGGAATTCGATCCCGACCCATTCATGGATGCCCTCAACAAATGGGGCCTGCCGTGGCAGGAGAGCTTCACGCCGGAGCTCGTCGACTGATGGCGCGCGCGTTCCTTCCCTGGCTGGAGCGCGTGCCGACGCCCTTCTACGTCATCGACCTCGCGAGACTCCGGCAGAACCTCGCCATCCTGAGGGACATCGAGGAAACGACGGGGGCCCATGTGCTGCTCGCGCAGAAATGTTTCTCGATGTATTCCCTCTATCCGCTCATCGGTGCGTACCTCTCCGGCACCACCGCGAGCGGTCTCTACGAGGCGCGCCTCGGCCACGAGGAAATGGGCAAGGAAAATCATGTCTTCTCCCCTGCCTACCGCGCAGAGGACATGGCGGAGCTCGTCACCATCACCGACCACATCGTCTTCAACTCCCTCAGCCAGTGGCGGCGCTTCGGCGCGCAGGCGCAGGCCGCCGGCGTTTCCTGCGGCCTGCGCATCAATCCGGAATGCTCGACGCAGGAGCACGCGATCTACGATCCCTGCGCGCCCGGCTCGCGGCTCGGCACGCGCCGTGCGGCCATCGACGCCGCGGGAGGCCGCGCAGCGCTCGCTGAGCTTGACGGCCTCCATTTCCACACGCTCTGCGAGCAGGGCGCCGATGCGCTCGATGTGACGGTGCAGGCCGTGGAGCAGCGCTTCGGTGACCTCCTGCCCGCGATGAAATGGCTCAACCTCGGCGGCGGCCACCACATCACGAAGCCGGGCTACGACATTCCGCGCCTCAAGCGCATCATCCGTCACCTGCAGGATACTTACGACGTCACCGTCTACCTCGAGCCCGGCGAAGCCGTCGCGCTCGACGCTGGCTATCTCGTCGCGACCGTGCTCGACGTACAGGAGGAAAACGGCATCGCCATCCTCGACACCTCGGCCGCCTGCCACATGCCGGACGTCATCGAGATGCCCTACCGCCCGCCCGTCGTCGGCGGCGGTGAACCGGGGGAAAAGGCGTATACCTACACCCTTGCCGCTCCCACCTGCCTCGCGGGCGACACCATCGGCACCTACTCCTTCGACGCGCCGCTCGCCATCGGCAGCCGCGTCGTCTTTGCCGACATGGCCATCTACACAATGGTCAAGAACAATACCTTCAACGGCATGCCGCTTCCCGCTATCCTCACCGCAGATGAGGACGGCACCACGAAAACCGTACGCACCTTCGGCTACGAGGACTTCAAATCACGTTTATAAAGCGGCACTGCCAACATAAAAAAAGATGATACACATGCGCAAAATCTCGCGCGTGCGTATCATCTTTTTTCATTTTAGCGCTGGACACGTGCAAACGCAAGGAGCCACCTCCCTCTGGAGGCGGCTCCTTGCCCATGCGATGCACTTTAGGAAGCACTGATTAATTCAGCACTCCATCTTCACGCGTCTGCGCTGTCCTCTCGTCGCCCTGCCAACCTCAGCGTAGCTTCGGCTACGCCTGCGTTTTGTCTCCTAGAGGGATACAGCGCATCCACGTAAATCCGGAGCACTTCATTTAATCAGCGCTTCCTTGATACTGCGATCAGACGAGGCCCTGTGCGAGCATGACCTCGGCGACCTTGCTGAACGCCGTGATGTTCGCGCCGGAGACGAGATCGTCCGGATCTGCGTATTTCTCCGCATTCTTCTTCGCGCTTTCGTAGATGTTCTTCATGATGCCCTGGAGTTTCGCGTCGACTTCCTCGAACGTCCACTGCAGGCGCTCGGAGTTCTGTGCCATCTCGAGGGCCGAGACGGCGACGCCGCCGGCGTTCGCGGCCTTGGCGGGCGCAAAGAGAACCTTGTGCTCCTGGAAGTAGGCGATGGCGTCGAGCGTGGACGGCATGTTCGCGCCCTCGCCGACGGCCGTAACGCCGTTCGCGACGAGCGCCTTCGCGCTTTCAAGGTCGATCTCGCCCTGCGTCGCGCACGGCAGCGCGACGTCGCACTTGACAGTCCAGACGCCCTTGCAGCCCTCATGGTACTCGGCCTTGGGATGCGTCTCGACGTACTCCTTGATGCGGCCGCGGCGCACCTGCTTGATTTCCTTGACGGCGTCGAGGTCGATACCGTCCGGATCGTAGACGTAGCCATTCGAGTCGGAGCAGGTCACGACCTTCGCGCCGAAGCTCTGCGCCTTCTCGATGGCGTACTGGGCGACGTTGCCCGCGCCGGAGACGACGAGCGTCTTGCCCTTAAGGTCGATGCCCTTCGCATCGAGCATGTTCTTGACGAAATAGAGCAGGCCGTAGCCCGTCGCCTCTGTGCGTGCGAGCGAACCCCAGTAGTCGACGCGCTTGCCCGTGAGGACGCCCGCGTCATAGCTGTCGCGGATGCGCTTGTACTGGCCGAAGAGATAGCCGATCTCACGGCCGCCGACGCCGATATCGCCCGCCGGCACATCGACGTCCGGGCCGATGTGCCGGTAGAGCTCCGTCATGAAGCTCTGGCAGAAATGCATAACCTCGTTGTCCGACTTGCCGTGCGGATCGAAGTCCGAACCGCCCTTCGCGCCGCCGATGGGCAGGCCCGTGAGCGCGTTCTTGAACACCTGCTCGAACGCGAGGAATTTCAGAATGTCGAGGTTGACGCTCGGATGGAAGCGCAGACCGCCCTTGTAGGGGCCGATCGCGCTGCTCATCTGCACGCGGAAACCGCGGTTCACCTGGATTTCACCCTTGTCATCCTGCCAGGGGACACGGAACATGACGACGCGCTCTGGCTCGACCATGCGCTCGAGGAGCTTGTGCTGCTCGTAGTTCGGATGCTGATCGAGAACCGGTGCAACGGTCTTCAAGACTTCCGTGACAGTGTCTTTGAAATGCGTCTGTCCCGGGTCCTTCTTCGATACGAGATCCAACACGGACTGGATGTACTTTTTGCTGTCTGACAAGGTAAATCTCTCCTTTTGGTTTGAATTAAGGGGCTGCTGCAGGGATGGCACGAACGATCATGCAATCCCTGCGGCAGCCCCTAATACAACAGTGTACGTTGTTACCAAGATGAAGTATACTATATTCCGCCGGAAATGTATACATGTATTTTTGCATACTTTCTATGTTTTTCAAACATGGTTGATAGCAAGCCACAAGGAAGCGCCCAAATGAATCAGTAACCCCTTCCAGGCGTCCCCGCGGCATCCCCGGTCGAAAGATCGACGAGTGCGCCTGCCGCCCCGCCCGCGGTATCGCTATTTCCCTGCAGGCGATAGCGCTCGGCAGCCTCGAGCGTCTGGCGCGCCGTCGTGCGGTAGGATGCCTTGCCGGACGCGCGGCGGCGGCGCTCGTCCTTCTCGGGATCAAGGGCATCGAGCGCACTCTCTGGCAGCGCGTCGTAGTCCTTGGAACCCACGAATTTCTTCCACTCATCCTGGATGGCCGCGAACATGTAGAGGTATTTTTCATCCACAGGAGGTTTCGCGTTTTTTGCGCTCTCGAGCTGACCGAGGGCAGCGGTGCGGTTCGCCTGCTGCGCGGAGAGGCGCTCCGCGCGCTGCGCCGCCACGCGCTCGCTCAATGCCTGCGCGCCCTGCGGCGCCCCCTTCCCTGCCGCAGCCGCCAGGCCATCTGCCGCCTCGCCGCCATGCACAGCCGCGGAGGCTGTATCCTGCACCCCAGCCGCTACGCCGGCAGGAGATGCCGCTCCCTGCGCACTGGTTTCTGCGCCTGCCGCCGCAGGGGCAGGCATACCCGCCTCGGGCACCGCCGCGGCGGCAGCAGATGTCCCTGTCTCCCCCGCTGCCGCGTTCACGCCGGACACATCAGCCGCGCCGCTCGCGCCCATATCCGCCACCGCACCGGCAGTGGCAGCAGCGCCGACCGGTGACGCGCCCGCGCTCATAGCGCCGCTCATCACAGCATCGGCCGAGCCGTATTTCGACTCATTCATCGCCTGCGTCGCGACCTTGAGCTGCGCCGCTGCGACGGCGCGCTGCGCCTCCTCCTTCGTCTTCGCCTGCTTGAGCGCACTCTGCAGTTCCGCGCGCGTCTCCTGCGCCTGCTTCGCCTTCGTGTAGAGGTCGGGATCCTTTTCCTTGAGATACTTGAGCTCCTCCGCCGAGAGCTCCTGACCGCGCCGCAGCTTCTGCGTGATGATGCTCGCGCGCGTATCGTCCGAGACATCCTTTTTCTTTTTCGTTTTCTGCGCCGCGAGATTCTGCTCCGTCATCTGACGATTCCACGCCGCCTGCTGCTCCTTGAGGCTCTTGCCCGTCCTGAGCTTCGTCTTGGCCTGCAGGCGCAGATCCTTCAGCTGCAAGTAGCTGCCGATGGTGCCGATTCCTTCCAGCATGATGCATTCCTCCATGAATGACAAAAGGGCACCCCGAGAGGTACCCACTTCCCTTACTCTCTACCCATATTATCGACATAGTGCAGTGGTTCCTTAAGGAACCGCTGCGCCCCTACACGCGCTTCACATCCTCCGCGGGCAGCGCGCGCAGGAACTCGCTCTCCTGCTGGCAGTGGCCGCAGCGGAACTGGCTCCAGGAGATCAGGAGCTTCTTGCGGGCGCGCGTGATCGCGACGTAGAAGAGGCGCTTTTCCTCGTCGACGTTCCCTCGCTTGAGCGCGGCAAGCCCCGGGAAGGTCCCCTGCTGGAGCCCCGCAAGGAAGACATAGTCGAACTCCGCGCCCTTCGCCTGATGGACAGTGATGATGGGGATGCGCGGCTTTTTCGAGAGGGCCTCGAGGTCGGTCGTCGAGAGCGTCGTGTAGCGCAGGAAGCGGAAGATGGCATCCTGCGGCGGAACCTCGCGGTCGTCGAGCTCCTTCGCCCGGCGGAAGAGATCGCGCAGGTTCTCGATGCGCTGCGCCTCGCGGCGCTTCTTGTAATAGTCCGCCATGCCCGTCTCGAGGACGATCTGGCCGAGGAGCTGCCAGGGGCGCAGCTCGCCCGCCTGCGCGCGCAGCAGCGCCATCTTGTCCGCGAGCGGTGCGAAGGCCGCGAGGTACTTAGCGATGCAGGCGCGGCGCGCATCCGCGGTCGGCTCGATGTCGCGTGCGACGGCGTATTGCAGGATCTCCGCCGTCGCGCAGATATCGTCGAAAGCATCGTGCGACGACGCGTGCTGCACCTCGCAGACCTGGCCGAGATAGGCGAGCGTATGGCAGCGCAGGTTCGGATGAAAGCGACGGAAGATGTCGAGCGTATCGTAATACGTGTCGTACGCGAGCGGCGGCAGGCCGAGCCGCGCGAGATGGCTCGCGAGGATATGGAGGTCGTAGGTGACGTTGTGCCCGACGATGACGCTGCCGGCGGCGAACGTGCAGAATGCGCGCAGCACCTCCGCCGCAGGCTCACCGTTCTCCCTGAGGAACTCGTCCGTGAGACCGTGCACGCGGACGGACTTGCCGACGGAGCGCTCCGGGCGGATGTAGTGCATAAACTTTTCCTTGATGCTCCCATCGGCCGCGAGCCGCACGCCCGCGATCTGGATGATCTCGTCGCGCGTCGTATCGACGCCCGTCGCCTCGACGTCGAAGACGACGACGTTCTCCGCCGCGCGTGCCTCGACGAGACGCGCGAAAGGATCTCCCGTCTCGCGCGTGAGCGCGTCGAGATAGTCCGTAATGCGCACGCCAGCACGGCGGTACGCCTCCGAGGAGATCGTGCGGATGGCCGCGGGGCCGATGCCGCGCGCGAAGCGTCCGAGCACGCGCAGGAGACTCACGGTATCATGGCGGTTCACCGCGAGCTTGAGGAACGCGAGCGCGTCCTTGATCTCCTGCCGCCGGAAAAAGCGCGTATCGTCGATGAGCAAAAACGGCAGCGGCTCGCCCTCCGCATAGCGGCTGATGGTGCGGAACTGCGCCGAGAGTTCCTTCGTATAGCGGTTGCTACGCGTGAGGATGGCGACGCGCGCATAGTTTTCCACGGGCAGGGAGAGGATGCGATAGTAAATCCACTGCGCCTCCTCGTTGAAGTCCGCAGCGCCCTTGATCTCGATGCGCTCGCCGAGCTCCTGGCTCTCCGCCCGCAGGCCGTCCGGATAGAGCGCCGCCACGCGCGCGGGGAACAGACGCTCGAGCGCGCAGGCGGAGGCCGTGAGGAGCCGCTGCGTCGAGCGGTAGTTCTCCGTGAGGACGATCTCCTGCGGTTGGTACGCGGCGACGAACTGCTCGCGCACGCGCTCCGGATGGGAGCCGCGCCACTCGTAGATGGTCTGGAACGGATCGCCCGCGAGCAGCAGGCGGCTCTCCCCGAAGATGCGCTCGAGCACGCCGTACTCAAGCAGGCTCGTATCCTGCACCTCGTCGATGTTGATGTAGCGGAACCGCGCCGCCCAGCGCCGCGCGATCTCGAGCTGGCGCAGCAGCGCCTTCGCGCGCACGATGAGGTCGGTGAAATCGAGCCCGTGCGCCTCCGCGAGCCGCGCGTCATAGCGGCCGAGCAGCGAAGCGCCCCAGATCTCCCAGCCGTCGCGGAGCTTCGGCAGCTGCTGGTAGCGGTCGTCGACGCAGAGACGCGCGAGCTCATCGCGCGCCTCGCGGTAGATGCGCGCGATGACGGCGCGGCGGTCGGCCTGCGCATCACCGCTCATGATGTCCCACTGCGCCTGCTTTTCCTTCGTAAATGCGATGACGCGCGCGAGCGTCTCCGCCGGCACGTCGAGATCCTCCGGCATGATCTCGCGCAGCAGCGTGCGGCAGTCCACCTCGTCGAAAATGACGAAATCAGCGAAGAGGTCGAGATGCCGTTTCGCCTCGCTCTTGATGACATCATAGCAAAAGCTGTGGAACGTCTTGACATAGACGCGGCTGCCCGGCTCCCCCGCCCGCCGCTCGATGCGCTCCCGCATCTCCTGGCACGCCTTGTTCGTGAACGTGAGGCAGAGCACCTCCTCAGGCTCCGCGCACCCGGATTCGAGGATGTTCGCGATGCGGTAGGCGAGCGTGTCCGTCTTCCCCGTGCCGGCGGGCGCCGTGAGCAGGATATGGCCGTCGAGATTCTCCGCCGCCGCCCGCTGGCGGTCGTTGAGATCCATGAGTTCCAGCATAACGTTACCGCTCCTCCCAGAGACGATACGGGGTCCGCGCGAGACTCGAGTTGTAATAGCGCGCGTCGCCCGTCACCTCGTCCGCGAGCCAGTCAGGGCGCGCGAACGGCTCATCCTCCGCGCCGAGCTCGATTTCCGCGACGACGAGGCCCTCGTTCTCCCCGTGGAAAACGTCGACCTCCCAGGTGTGCCCGTCCGCCACGGGCACGAGGCAGCGCTCCTTCTCGATGACGCCCGGCTCGGCGAGCGAGAGCAGCGCGCGCGCGTCCGCCGCGGGAATCTCGTACTCGAACTCCGCGCGGCGCGCCGCGTCCGCGCCGCCGTTCTTCCCCTTGACCGTGAGATAGCCGCGGCCGCCGCGCAGCCGCACGCGCACCGTACGCTCCGGCACAGAGGAGAGGTATCCCTGCGCGATCTCCTCCCCCGCGCTGTCCGGCCGCCAGCCAGCCCGCACGCGGAACTTCCGCTCGATCTCGACACCCATGAGAGCATCTCCTTTCTAAAGGAACCACATCAAAAACGGGAACCCCGCGCTCCTCGCAAGGCTCCCGCCAAACACCCCGCTAGCCGCTTGGGCGCTGCCCTAGCTCAGGCCAGGGCCCAGGCGACCGCGACCACAAGCGACGGCAGGAGATTCGCCACGCGGATCCGCGTGAGGCCGAGCAGGTTCGTGCCCACGCAGAAAATCAGCAGGCTGCCCACATAGTTGAGCGCGTCCAGCGCTGCCGGCGTCATGAGCGGCGCGAAGAATCCCGCCGCGAAGAAAATGCTCCCCTGGAACAGGCCGACCGAAAGCGCCGAAAACACGCACCCCTTGCCGAGCGACGCCGTCATGACCATGACGATGACCGTATCGAGCGCCGTCTTTGCAAACAACACCGTCGGATCAGCGAGCAGCCGGTCATTGATGGAGCCGATGACCGCCATCGCGCCGATGCAGACTGTGAGCGAGGCCGTCACGAAGCCCTCGACGAAGCGCGGATCGCCCTGGCTGCGCGTTCTGCGCCGCAGGAACCGCCCGAACTGCTCCATGCGGTCCTCGAGATTGACTGTCTCGCCGATGAGCGCGCCGCCGATCATGCTCGCGAGCAGCATACCGCTCCCCGAGAAGACGAGCCGCCCGTCCGCGCTGAGCGACAGCGCCTCGGAGAGCGCGCCGCCCAGCCCGAGGAACATGACGGCCACCGCGCAGGCCGCTGTGAGCGTCCGCTGGAGCCTCTCGGAAAGGAATCTTCCGAAAGCAAGCCCAGCACACCCGCCGGCAACAATCCCTGCAACATTCGCAATCACACCAACGCCTGGAAACAAACTCATGCCCTCTCTCCCTTCCATTCCTCGGAACGCGCTCTCTCTGCGACGACAGCGAAAGACGGCGACACCGGAAAGAATCCCTGGCACATGCGGTACGTTCTAAAAAAACCGCTTGATGAGATCCGCCGCGAGATTTCGCCCGCCGCGGAAACCGTCGCTGCCGCTGCAGGGAATCGCGCCGCTGTAGCGCGGATCGCCATAGTAGCGCACCTTCCAGTGACGGTTCGTCTTCTCCGCCACATCGATGCCGAGGTCAGAGAGCTTGCGGCGCAGCGACGCGTCCATATCCTGATACCCTGTGAGCGCCTCCTTGAGCGCCTTTTCCTTCTTCGCCGGGATGCCCTGGACGGCACAGCTCGCGAGCGCGTCATCGACGACATCCGCGCGCCGCGTGCCATCAGGGATATTCCTGCGCGCCTGCCGCAGGACATCCATGAGGATCTCGCGCCGCTCCTGCGGGTAGAGATCCTTCTCGCGGCTCTCCTTAATATCCGATGCCGCGGCGCTGCGCCGCGCCTCGTAGCGCGACCGCAAGGTCGCAAGCTCAGTCTCAAGCGACGCCACCTTGTTTTCCAGCACCTCGATCCGCTGGATCTGCTGCTTGATGAGTTCTTCCTTCGTCATATCTTCCCCTATCGCCTTCCCCTCCGCGCAGCCCATGGCATAGCGCGGAAAACAACTCTCCCTATCGAACCGGCACAATACCGGCGCGCTGTATCTCTTGATTTCTTCTCTTTATTCGACAAAAAGGCGAACATTCCTGCCAGCGTGCGGGAATTTCTCAGCGCACCGCCGCGCAGACGCCCATCTATGCGGCGACGGCCTGACCACCAACAGCCGATGGCGCTCCCGCGCTGCACCTCACTGCGTCAGCGACACCTCCCCCGCCGCGTATGTTTCCGCCCAGAGGCGCCGCCCGTCCGTCCGGAAGGTGACAGCGCCATCCTCATCGGTGCGGAACGTCCGCACCCCCGCCGCGCGAAGTCTCGCGAGCACCTCGGGACGCGGGTGGCCGAAGGTGTTGTCTGCGCCGACGGAGATCACGGCGTAGCGCGGCCGAGCGCCCGCGAGGAACGACGCGCTCGTCGAGGTGGCGGAGCCATGATGCCCGACCTTGAGCACCGTGCACCGGACATCGCGCTGCGCGACGAGCAGTGCCGCCTCCTGCGCCTGTTCCATGTCGCCGGTGAAGAGGAACGCTGCGTCGCCGTAGCGGACGCGCAGGACGGCGCAGGCCTCGTTGCCCGCCGCCTCCTCTGCCTCCGGCACGGCGATGGCCTCGATGGTAACGCCGTCGATGGTGTAGCGCTCCCCCGTATGTAGCGTCACGAGGCGGTCGAGCAGAGGATCGGCCGTCGAGAGCCCCATGCTACGCGCGTAGGCCGCGCGTCCCTCGCCAGCCGTCAACACGGCGCTGACGGGCAGCCGCCGCAGGACGCCGCCCGTTCCGGCCGCATGATCCTCGTGCACGTGTGAGAGGAAGATCGCATCGAGGCGGCGGACGCCGACGTGCAGGAGATACGGCACATCGACACGCCCGCCGACATCGAAGGCCTGGTCCCGCGTGCCGCCGCAGTCAATCATGAACGCGTGCCCGCCGATCTGCAGCACCGCGGCATCGCCCTGATGAACATCGAGGAACGTGACCGCGAGCTGCGGCGGCGAGAGCAGGCGCACGCCGCCCCAGGCGGCACAAGCGACTGCCAGCAGCAAAGCCCCCTCGCGCGCATAGCGGCGGCAAAGGCGGAGCGCCGCCGTCCGCACGGACGCGGGCAGGAACGCGCAGCCGAGTGCGAGATACCAGAGGAGACAGGCAAATGGCCCCGGCGGCGGCACATAGATCTGGCTGCCCGGCAGGCGAGCAAACGCGCCCGCCGCCTCCGCCACGAGACCGAGCAGGAGACTCGCCGCGCCGAACGCAAGCTTCCCCAGCGGCGGCAGCAGCCAGGCGACGATGCCTGCCGCGAGCGCGAGCACGATGAGCAGCTCGACGATGGGAACGAGCAGGAGATTCGCCGCGAACGACGAGACGGAGAACATGTGGAAATAATACGCGATGACCGGCATGGTCGCGAGATGCGCCGCCGTCGTGACGGCAAGCCCCGCCGCGAGGAAGCGCGGCCAGCTGTGCGCGCGGAGCCAGCGCGTGAGCGGCGGCGCGAGGAAGATCAGCCCCGCCGTCGCGAGGAACGAGAGCTGGAAGCTGATATGGAAGAGCAGGAGCGGCCAGCAGAGCAGCATGAAAAGCCCCGTGAGCAGCAGGATGCGCCGCGCCGAGTGCTCGCGCCCGAGCGCGAGCGCCGTGAACGTCAGCCCGCCCATGAGCGCCGAGCGGATGACGGGCGGCACGCAGCCAGCGAGCAGCGCATAGACGGCGATGCCGCCGATGACGAGCCCCGCGCGCAAGGCCCGCGGCAGACGCAGCAGCGCCGCCAGCGCCGCGAGCACCGCCGCGAGCAGGCTGATATGCGAGCCGGAGACCGAGAGGAGATGCACGATGCCCGTCGTCGTGAAATCAGCGACGAGCTCCTCGCTGATGCCCTCATAGCCGCCGAAGAGCAGCGCGAAGACCGCCGCCGCGTCCTCCCGCGGCATCACGCGCTCCATCGACGCGCGGTAGTGCTCCCGCACAGCCGTGAGCGCGCGCCAGAAGGCGTATCCCTCCTGCGGCACTACCCGCACGCCCTGCTTGCCAGCCGCGAGCGTCGCCGTGATGCCCGCAGCGCGCAGCATGCGCCGCATATCGAGCTGGCCGGGATTCTGGTAGCCATGCGGCACGCGCAGCCTGCCGCGCGCCGCGACCATATCTCCAACGCGCGCGGCGGGCGGCTCCTGCCCATCCGGCACGACCGCGTAGACATAGAGCCCGCCCGCAGCGCTCTGCCGCCTGCCGCCTGCCGCCTGCACCGAGACGGCCTCCACCTCATAGCGTACATGACGCACGCCCTGTGCATCCGTCCGCAGCACAGGCGCAGCGCGTAGCTGCCCCTCTACGCGCGCCTCCTGTCCCGCGAGGCGCGAGACATCCGCCAGCGGCAGAGCGTCCGCCGCGAGGAACCGCAAGCCGCCGAGCGCGAAAAAGAGCACGGCGAGCGCGAGCCAGGCAGACGGGCGCTGCCGCCAGACGAGGAACACACCGAGAAGCAGCGCGCAGACGCAAAGCAGCGCGCAGAGCGGCGCAGGCGGCGCCAGCCGCTCGGCACAGAGAATACCCAGCGCCACGAGCATGAGCAAGAGCGCGAGGAACGGCTCCTGCTGCTGCCCGGGCGCCGCCGCGCGCCATCTGCGGAAAAACTCTCGCAGCTCTTCTCTCATCCCAAAACCTCCCCGCCTCCCGCGCTGCCGCGTGCCCGCCATCGTCAAGGGATATCCTGGCCATCCGGCACATCCCTTTTCCCACGACACCAGCTGTCCGCTCATGGCCAGCAGCAACACAGATCTGCCGCTCCGCGCTTCGCCCCCCGCAAAAGCAACAAAGGGCAGCAGCAGGAAAAAACGCCTGCCACTGCCCTCATATCGTCACGCGGCGCCGCCCATCGCGCACCAGCCATCCTGCGCCCCGCGTGCCGAGATGAGGCGTCAGATCGTGACCTTATCCTTGAGTTTATCGTATTTTGCCTGCCCGATACCCTTAATCTTCATGAGATCCTCAGTGCTCTGGAACCCGCCTTCGCTCTCGCGGTATTCGATGATTTTTCGCGCCGTCGCAGGGCCGACCCCCGGGAGCGCATCGAGCGCCTTTTCATCCGCCGTATTGAGGTTGACGCACCCGTCCGCGTCCTTGCCAGGTGCTGCCTTACCGTCCGCCCCAGCCGTTCCTGTCTCCTTCTTTTCCGGCACACGGATCTGCTGGCCGTCCTTCACCGGCTGCGCCATGTTGACGCGCTCCGCATCCGCCTGTGGCAGGAGGCCGCCGCAGGCATTGACGGCATCCGCCGTCCGCGCGCCTGCCGCGACTGTCACGACGCCTGGCTGCTGCACCGCCCCCGTGACATAGACCGTAACACCCGCGGACGCCTCCTCTGCCGCTGGCTGCTCCGCCGCATCGAGCACGACGGCCTCCTGCTGTGACTGCATGCCATAGAACGCTCCGCCGCCGACGACCAGCGCCAGCAGCAGGAGCACGAGCATCGATTTCCGGAACAAAGGCATCGCGCACCTCCTGACGGACCGTTAAGCTCCTCTGTGCCCCCCTCTCCCCTGCACAAAGAGAACAGGACGTTTCCTCTTCCTTTTACTGTAAGGGCGGGCGCACAATGTCCACAAAGTGGACGTTTGTGCGTTGAGTTTATTATAAAGTATTGCAAAGGTATCGGCAATACACGCTCTAGAAAAATTTTAGAATCGCATTTCCTCGTATGAAAACGCGTCTCATCCCTTTCCCTCTCTATATGCCCCGCACAAGCTGTATCCGCTCAGCGCAGCATCTGCTGAGCGAGTCCCAGCGCGAGTCCTGCCACGCCCGTGCCGGCCAGGAGCTTGATTACGCCGACCTTCCTGCGCACCGCCACGAGGGAAAGCGCCAGGATGATGACGCCCAGCGGATCGAGGGCCGAGAGATCCTCCGGCAGCGTCTCCGTATTCCAGAGCGCGAGGACCACGAAACTGATGCCGGCGACGGCGATGAGGGCCACCACAGCAGGCCGCAGCCCGTTGAGGATGCCGCGGATGGGGCCGATATCGCCATAGCGGAAAAAGAGCTTCGCCAGGATGATGCCAAGGAACAGCGACGGCGTGCAGAAGCCCACCGTGGCGCAGACGGCGCCCGGGATGCCAGCGATCTTCATACCGGCGAAGGTAGCGGCGTTGATGCCGATCGGCCCCGGCGTCATCTGGGAAATGGTGAAGATATCCACGAACTCCCCGAGGCTCATCCAATGATACGTGTCCACCACAGCCGCCTGGATCAGCGGCATCGAAGCATAGCCGCCGCCCACGCAGAAAATGCCGACCTTGGCGAACTCCCAGAACAAGATCAGATAAATCATGCGTTCCGCCCTCCCTTATTTCCCATACGCCGCGCCGCGCAGGAAGACCAGGCCCAGCAGTCCGTCGATCACCACGAGCAGCATGATATTGACACCGAAAAAGAAATTGGCCACGAAGGTGCCGACAATGATCGCGAGCGGCCAGAGCAGCTTCTTCCGCCACTGCTTCTGCAAGAGGTCGATGGCCACATTGACGATCAGGGCCGTGGCCCCGCACTGCATGCCCTTGAGCGCATAGCGCACATAGGGATTGGTCGCAAACCAGTCATAGGCGCAGGAGATGACGGACAGCGTGACAAGCGGCGGCAGGATGGTCGCCGCAAGCGCCGTGAGCGCCCCCCGGAGGCCTGCCATGCGATACCCGAGGATGATGGCGGCATTGACCGCCACGACGCCGGGCATGGACTGGGCGATGGAGACGAGGTTCAGCGTCTCCTTATCATCGAGCCAGCCGTACTCGTCCACATACTTGGCGCGCAGCAGCGGGATGATCACGAAGCCGCCGCCCACCGTGAACGCGCTGATGAGAAACGTCGATTGGAACAACTTCCAGTAAAAATGGCGGCAGCTCGCTGCCACAGATTTCATTTCCTCGTCGGACATTGATTTTCCTCCTGTTTCCCGTCTGCCTCTGCCGCCGCGTCCGGGCCGCAAAGTGCCGTCAAAAATGCTTCTCCGATCCGCGAAAGCTCCGTATGACGCCGCCAGACAGCCGCGATATGCGTTTCGAGCGCCGGCTCAGCGATGGTCTTGACACGCAGCTGCTCATGCGCAGCCAGCGCCACCGCCGAGCGCGGCACGATACCGATGCCAAGGCCCGCGTTGGCCCAGAGGACAGTGGTCCTCGCGTCGTCATTGCGGCAGGATATCTCAGGTGCCACCTGTTTCTCGTCGAAGACCTCCTGCAGCAGCTGCTGGAAGCGCCGATAGATGATGAGTGGCCGCTCGTGAAGCTCCGTGACAGCGATCTCCTCCCGCTCGGGACACCAGTCGAGATCCGCCGTCATGACGGCGGCCATGGGCTCCGTATTCAGGAACCGGCAGTTGAACGAACTCGTATGGAACGGCGTACGCACGATGCCGATCTCGATGATGCCCTTCTCAAGCTCCTCGATCAGCTGATACGTGTTGGCATCGTGAATCTCGAAATGAACCTTGCGGTATTCCCGATGAAACGCCTGCATCCCCGGGCTGAGCAGGATGCTGCCGGACGAGGAGATCGTCCCGATGGAAAGCGTTCCCTCGAGGCGCTGGTTGAGCTCATCGATCTCGCGCACGGTATCAGCCGCCATATCCAGAAGCTGCTGCGCGCGCCGCGCGAGCAGACGCCCCGCCTCCGTGAGCTCGATATACTGCGAGCCGCGTTTGAAGAGCTGGGCAGAGAGCTCCGTTTCCAGCAGCTTCATCTGATGCGATAACGGCGGCTGTGTCATGTGCAGCTTCTTGGCGGCTGCCGTGATCTGCTGCTCCTTGACGATGGTCATGAAATAATGAAGCTGTTTCAGATCCAAGGTCGTCTCATCTCCTTTATATATTTTTTGTATTTCATTCGCTGCTAGATATATTTTTTATATCTACTTCGGCTATATCATACCGCGGTTGCTTATATTTTGCAAGACGCTGCCACGTTTATTTTTTGTAACTGCAAAAATGGGACACGCTCATAACCAGTACGAGCGTGTCCCATTTGAATGGTATCGCTTATTCAACTATTTCCGCGTGCAGCGTCAGGCCGCAGGGCATCCACTGCCCCCTAGCATCTCATCTCACGAGCGTCCGCGCGAGCATGAGTCCCGCCCAGACGGCGCAGAAGCCGCAGAAAAGGTTCAGCGCGACGTTGGCCGCCGCGTAGAAATAGCTGCTGCCGCGCAAGAGCGTCATCGTCTCCATGCTGAACGAGGAGAACGTCGTGAAGCCGCCGAGGAAGCCGACGGTCAGGAGAAGCTTCAGCGGGCCGGCCGTGAGGCCCGTGCGCTCCGTGAGGAAGAGGAGCGCGCCCATGAGGAGACCCATGAGGAAGCTGCCGAGCGTATTGACCGTGAGCGTGCCGAACGGAAACACCGTCCCGAACCGCGCGCCGACCTGCGTCGTCACGAAATAGCGGCAGACGGCGCCGAGGCCGCCGCCGAGGAATACCAAGACAACCGATGGCAAGGGGAATCCTTCCTTTCAATAGTTCTCAAACGCGATGCTGCGTCTGTGTGCCCTCCTCCGCACTTTCCGGGCGGCGGTCAGCGCCGCCTGCCGAGCAGCAGCGTCGCGAAGAACACCGCCGACGAGACGACGACGATCGTCGCGCCCGCCGCCATATTGAAGTAATACGCGAGCAGCAGACCCGTGATGCCCGAGAAAAGCGCCGTGAGCACGGAGAAGAGATGGTACTGCTTGACATTCTGCGCGACATTGCGCGCGGCGGCCGCGGGCAGCACGAGCAGGGCGTTGATGATGAGGATGCCCACCCACTGGATGCTGATGGAGACGACAACGGCGAGCAGCGCGGCGAACGCACTCTCCACCCAGAAGCCGCGGATGCCGCGGCTGCGCGCGAACGAGGCGTTGATGGAGAGCACGAGGAGCTGGTTGAAGAGCACCCCCCAGGCGATGAACACGAGCAGGAAGACGACGGCGAGCGCCGAGAGGTCCTCCGGTGTCACGCTGAGGATGTCGCCGATGAGATACGAGGAGAACTTATTGAATCCGCCGCCGTAACTCATGAGCATGAGGCCGAGAGCGATGGCCGTCGAGGAGAAGACGCCGATGACGGTATCCGTCGACGCCGTGCTCTTGTTCTTGATATACGTGATGAACACCGCGAACGCCACGGAAAAGAGCACGAGCGACAAAAGCGGCGAAACGGAGCCGAGCAGCACGCCGATGGCGATGCCCGTGAACGCGCCGTGACCCAGTGAGTCGGAGAAAAAGGCCATGCGGCTCGCGACCACCATCGTGCTCATCAGGCCGAAGAGCGGCGTCACGAGCAAAATGGCGAGGAACGCGTTCTGCATGAAATGGTGCGCGGCCCACTCAAAGGGCAGCAGCTGCGGCAGAAGGCCCGCGATGGTCTCCATCAGGCATTCCTCCTTCCCATAGCATCTGCCGCAGGCGCAGCGCCCGCCTGCTCCCGCGCGGCGCCGGGAATCTCCGCCGCGGCCTCGCGCGCCGTCTCGCCCGCGAGCACGCCGAAGATATGTTTCGTGCGCTGATCGGAGAAAACCTCCTCGGGCGTTCCCGAGCAGATGACGCGCTTATCGAGCAGCACGACCTGATCCGCATGCTTCGCGACCATGTTGAGATCGTGCGAGATGAGGATGATGGCCATGTCCTCCTGCTCGCGCAGCTCCGCCACGATCTCATAGAAGAGCTCGAGACCGTTCTGATCGACGCCGGACACCGGCTCATCGAGCAGCAGGAGATCCGGCATCGGATCGAGCGCGAGCGCGAGCAATACGCGCTGCAGCTCGCCGCCTGAGAGCGCGCCGAGCCGCCGGTCGATGAGATGCTCCGCGTGGACGCGCGCGAGACCGCGCTGGATGCGCGCGCGCAGCTTGCCCGCAGGCAGCAGCCAGACAGGGCGGCGCGAAAGGCACGCCATGAAGATATCCTCAACGCTCGTCGGTGCGCTCACGTCGAAGCGCAGATACTGCGGCACATAGCCGATGACGGGATGGCCCGTGTGCTTGCCCTTCGCATCGACATAGTGGAGCGTTCCCGTGTGCGGCACCTCGCCGAGGATGGAGCGCAGCAGCGTGCTCTTGCCCGCGCCGTTCGGACCGATGAGCGCCGTGAGCTGCCCGCAGTGAACATGGAGATGCACATGCTCGAAGATCGTCAAGCTCCCGATGCGAACCGTGAAATCATCGATTTTCGTGCAGCAGAGTTTCGCGCAGTCCTCGCATGAGGACGCGCGGTGATGCAGAATCGTCTTGAACAAAGTTTACCTCCTGAGATGGGAAAACGCGCGGCAGCTCCAGGCAAAGCAGAGCACGGCATACGCGAGCAGCACGAGCAATGAGAGCGGCGATACCGCCGTTCCCGTCCCGAGGCCGCGCAGAAGATAGCTCGTGTGCGTGAGCGGCAGCAGCTCGATAAAGAATCGCACAGCCGCCGGCAGCGCGTGCGTCGAGAAAAAGGTGCCGCAGAGGAACGACATCGGCAGCAGGATATACGTATTGACCTGCCCCATCTCCTCATACGTACTGATTTTCATCGCCGCGAGGAACCCGATCTCCGCGAAGATGACGCAGTTGAGCACGAGCACGGCGAGAAAGAGCGGCGAGAACGCGATCTGCGCGCCGAAGAGCAGCGCAAGTGCGACGATGATGGCCGAGGAGATGAGGCCGCGCAGCACGGCGGCGAGTACCTTGCCGATGACGAACGCGGGCGGCCAGATGGGCGCGATGAGGTACTCCTCGAGGCTCTTGTGATAGATGCGCTCCGCGTGTACGGGCGTGATGCTGTTGAAGCTGATATTCATGGAATTGAGCGCGAGGATGCCCGGCACGAGGAAATCGAGATACGTGCCGGACGCCACCTGGATGCTCCTGCCGAGCCCCCAGCCGAACGCCACGAGATAGAGCATCGGCGCTACCATGCGCGAGAGGATGAACTTCGTGAGACGCCGCCGCAGCACCACCCAATCGCGCCAGAATACCGTCCAGATATCCATGAGCGCGTTCATGGCTGCACCTTCTTCCCCGTGAGCGCGAGGAACACATCCTCGAGCGTCGAAAGTCCCATTTTCTCGCAGAAATGCGTCGGCGTATCGAGATCGACGAGCCGCCCGCCCGCGAGCATCGCCACGCGGTCGCAGAGCGCCTCCGCCTCCTCGATGTAATGCGTCGTGAGGAACACCGTCACGCCCGCCGCTTTCATCTTGCGCACGAGCGTCCAGATGCGGCGGCGCACCTGCGGATCGAGCGCGACCGTCGGCTCGTCGAGGAAGAGCACGCGCGGCCGGTGAATGAGCGCGCGCACGATGAGCAGGCGGCGCTTCATGCCGCCTGAGAGGCGGCGCACGCCGTCGTTCTGCACCTCGGAGAGCTCCACATAGTCGAGCAGCTGCCGGATGCGCGCCTCCCGCGCCGCGCGTCCCATGTGATGTAGCCGCGCGTGCAGCTCGAGATTCTCCCAGACCGTGAGATCCTGATCGAAATTCACATGCTGCGGCACGACCCCGATGAGCTGCTTGACCATGCGCGCATGCGTCGCGGCCTCCTGCCCGCCGTAGAGGATCCGGCCCGAGGTCGGCTCCGTGAGCAGCGTGAGCATGCGGATCGTCGTCGTCTTGCCCGCACCGTTCGGGCCGAGCAGGCCGAACACCTCCCCGCGCCCCACCGAGAGCGAGAGGCCGTCCACCGCCGTCTTCCAGGCCATGCGGCCCGCCTTATCCTTATGGCGGAAGCGCTTCGTCAGCGCCTCCAGCTCCATCATTGGCTGCATCCTTTTCCTCCTATCGCTGAGATACGTACTCATTCTATCACATCTGGCAAGCGAAACAAAGACGGCAGGAGCAGCCAACGCCCTCCTGCCGTCTCTCGCAGCATGCGCGCAAAGGAAAGCCTCAGACCTGCTGACGCTTTTCCATGAGCTCCCTCGCCTCTTTGCCCGTTGCATGCTCGATGTCGAGCACGAGGACGACGAGCGCCTGCTTCAGCTTGCTGATTTCAGCCTCACGGCTCTTCGCGGAAACATCCTGGCAATATTTGTCCGCGAGCAGATCCAGCCCGCGGCGCTTTTCTGGATCGTCATCCGACTCGATGATGCGCACCTTGCCGAACGCAATGACGCTTCGGTAATAGGTCGTGAACTCTTCCGGCACAACGTGATCCTGCAAGATGACGCAGAACGACGCCTTCTCCTGCCGACGCAGGGCATCAAGCT
Organism: Selenomonas bovis DSM 23594; assembly: GCF_000381005.1. Lineage (GTDB taxonomy): Bacteria > Bacillota > Negativicutes > Selenomonadales > Selenomonadaceae > Selenomonas_C > Selenomonas_C bovis. Next base: position 52,114 of record NZ_KB908391.1, on the reverse strand, counting down.
TGTGCCCGCTCTTCGCCGCATGAAAATACAGCTTGCCCTCCGACCACGCAAACGACAGCGGCACACCGTACGGATAGCCATCATCGCCAGCTACCGAAAGCACGCCCGAAGTCGCCTGCTGCAAAACGCGCACGCATTCCTCCCGCGAGAGCGCCTGCCGATTCCTCCTCATTTCGCGAAACACCATGTCCCACTCCTTTCTGCATCTGACATCTGCTTCACACTTCATCATTCGCTGTCTCACTGGCGGATTCCTGCTTCCTTGACACGCTCCCGTGCTGCGCGCCTCGCAGCGAGCATGCCCGACCGGCGCATATCAGAGGCAGGCGCTTTCTCCATAAAGCCGTTCCGCGCGAGCAGCCCATGCGCCCAACAAAAGAGGCCCGGCGGCAGCATTCCTCCTTGCTGCCGCCGAGCCATCTCCTCAGCGTGACATTTTCTGCTTACTTATCGCTCTCGAGCGCATCCCACGCGTCGTTCGCGCGCTTGACGTAGAGCGCGCGGATCTTCTCGTTCTCGCCGATGCCGTGGATATAGGCATCGACCTTATAGCCCGCCGCCTCGAGCTGCGATTTGTGGCTGTCCGGGTCGCTGCCCGCCATGTCGTTGTTCGCGTGGTCGCCCGCGACCATCATCATCGGCATGAGCGTGACCTTCTTGATGCCGTTTGCCTTGAGCTTCGGCATCACCGTCTCGAGAGACGGCCAGCCCTCGACCGTGTAGACGAAGACATTCTTGAGCCCGAGTTCATTGATCTTCGCCTGGATGACGGAGTAGTACGCATTCGACACCTGCGGCGTGCCGTGCGCCATGATGAGGATGGCCTCATCCTTCTTCAGCTTCGGGAACTGCGTCTCGAGCGCCTCGATTGTCTCCGTCACATCGTCCGGCTGCTCCTCCTGGCCCTGCCAGTACATGAGCGACGTACCGAGCGTCATCTTCTTGAACTGGTTCTTGTAGTTCTCGTAGACGCCCTTGTCATAGGCATACTCCATGCCCGGGATGACATCGAGGGACGCGAGCGCGACGCGCGTATAGCCGTCGCTCTTGAGCTCTTGGAGGGCCTCCTCCGGCGTCGGATACTTGATGCCCTCGTTCTTCGCGATGCGGTCGATGATGATATGGCTCGTGAACGCCGTGACGACCTTGACATCGGGGTGCGCCGCCTGGATGGCCTTGACCGTCGCGTCGATCGTCTTCGCGCGCGTGTCCTTGAACGTCGTGCCGAAGCTCATGACGACGATGGCGTCCTTGTTCGCCTCATTCTGAAGCTCGGGCGTCTCGTGCTTCAGCACGCCGATCTGCGACGCCTCCTTGAGCGCCGGCGTCGCATCCTTGACCTCTGGATTCAGGGAATAGGCCGCCTCCGTCATCGGCGCGGAAAAGCCGACGAGTGCCGAGACCGCAAGCGTTGCTGCAAGCATGTTTCTCCAATTTTTCACAGGAAATCCCCCTTCGCAATATCGCTGATTTCATCAGCAATCTCTACCAAAGACCTTTCTCCCCCACGCAGAAAGCCTGCCCGCTCCCCACAAGCGAAAAAAAGGCGGCGCTTCCTGCGCCGCCGATGCTGCTTCCATGAAAAAGAAAGGCCTGAGCCTCCGCCCAGAGTCCCCTCCCCATCCTTCGTGAGTACCATCGGTGACCGATGAGCAGGCAGTTCTCCTGGCTCGGTTCATCGCCGCTCTGCGCCTTCCCAGAGATAATCTCCAGTGACATCATGCAAAGCTGCTCCCCTCACAGTGGCGGGACCGCGCCGGCTTTGCCGGAACCACTGATGCATCAGCGGCTCCTACCGACTTCCCTATTAAGTCTTGCGACACCTGCTCCTCCGTATGCGATTTTGAGAAATGTCCGATTGACGTATGTTATTATACTATGCCTTAAAGTAATTATCAAGATGCTTGCCCAGGAAATCCCAGCCAACACTGCTTATCGCTGCCGATCCACTTCCCCGAATACGTCGAAGAGCACGCATGGAAAAGATGATTATCGTATTGACATTTTTCTATATGATGTTATACTGAACGCATAGTATTGATGTTTATCTATATGAGGAGGTGTTTTCATGGATATCGAAAGAGCCGTCCTGATCTGCAAGGCATTGGGCGATCTGAACCGCATGCGCATTGTGCAACTCCTGACACATGGAGAGTGTTGTGCCTGCGAACTCCTGGAGAAGCTCATGATCACGCAGCCGACCCTGTCACATCACATGAAACAGCTGGAAAACGCTGGCATCATACGCTGTCGCAAGGATTGGAAGTGGATGTATTATTCGCTGGATTGTGAAACCTTGACAGCGTACCGCAAATTCATAGCTTCGCTTCGCTGCACAGGAGGGGTATCTTGATGTGGAATTTCATTCAAACACAAATCCTAGGTATGCAATGGCTGAACCAAGGAATCGGCACCGGGCTGCAGCTGCTCGGCATCGACATCGCCCAGCCCTTGGGCGGCAGTCTGCATTTCTTCCTCTATGATGTCATCAATATCACGCTGCTGCTCTGCGTCCTGATCTTCCTGGTTTCCTATATCCAGAGCTATTTCCCTCCGGAACGCAGCCGACGGATCATGAGCCGGTTCCACGGACTCGGCGCCAATATCACAGGCGCCCTGCTCGGTACGGTGACGCCCTTCTGCTCTTGCTCGTCGATTCCGATATTCATGGGCTTCACGAGCGCCGGCCTGCCGCTTGGTGTTACCTTTTCCTTCCTGATCTCTTCGCCCATGGTGGACTTAGGCAGTCTCATCATCCTCATGAGCATCTTCGGTGCTAAGATTGCCGTCGCTTATGTCGTGGTCGGCCTGATCATCGCCGTCATCGGCGGCACGCTGATCGAGAGAGCCGGGATGGAGCGGTATGTGGAGGATTTCGTTCGGAACGCCCCTCTGCCGCAGGACGCCGCGGAGAAGATGACACGCGATGAGCGCGTCCGCTACGCAAAGGAACAAGTGACGCGCACCTTCCGCAAGGTCTTCCCCTACATATTACTCGGCGTCGGTATCGGCGCATTGATCCACAACTGGATTCCGGCGGCCTGGATCAGCGCTGCGTTCGGCGACGGAAATCCCCTTGGCGTCGTCATGGTGACATTGCTTGGCGTTCCCATGTACGGCGATATCTTCGGCACCATTCCCATTGCTGAGGCGCTGCTCGCCAAGGGCGCGAATCTCGGAACCGTCCTCTCCTTTATGATGGCGGTCACCACGTTGAGCATTCCTTCCCTGATCATGCTGAGCCAGGTTGTGAAACGCCGGCTGCTCCAGGTCTTCGTCTCCTTTTGCACGCTCGGCATCATCTTCGTGGGTTATGTATTCAATATCTTTCAATCGTTATTCTTGTAAAGATTTTAGGGGGTCTTGTGATGTTTGGTTTTAGCAAGAAAAAAGAAACAATGGAAAAGGACTGCGCTGTCAAGATTCTCGGTTCTGGGGCTTTTTGTCAATAGTTACGGTTGATTTTTATAAAAATTTTTTATTATTTTTTCGCACTGGTTTGATTTTTTGGCTTACTCCTGCGTTGACGGCGTTCCTGGTTGTTTAAGAGATACAAGATACGATAGCGGAAATTTTCGAAGTTGCGGAAGCCATATGCGATTCTTTTCAAGACTTTGATTGTATTGTTGCAGCCTTCGGTAAAACCGTTGTTATATCCTGTTGCTATGCCATGCCAAATCTCCATCTTCCATTCTTGCGTCGTTCTGGCGACGCTTCTAAACGATCTGATGCCGGATTGTTCCGCGTGGCAAGAGAATACCCGCACCTTTTCAAGAAAATCATTGTGGTTTGCTGCGTCGAACAGGCTGTGATATTCTTCTTTCAGCTCGTATGCCGTACGCAACTGGGCGTCCACTGCAAGGAGCTTTTCAAGCCTTGTCTTTGCTTTCTCATCTAGGTGCTGAAAACGTGAAAGAAGGAGTTTCCTCGATTTTTTGAAGGACAGCTTCTCGTTTTGATTTTTCATTTTTTCCTGCACGTTCTTCCGAACAGTATCCATCGCATCGCTGGCCAAGCGCATCGCGTGGAATTTGTCCGCAGCGATGGTGGCATTGGGAAAGTATTGAGCGACGATGCTGCGGAATTGATTGGAAAGGTCGATCGAGAATGTCTCCACCTGCATACGGCTTGCTTCCGGTATGGAGGAAATGGCTTCATGAAGATGCGTCGTGCGGTTCTCGATGATGTCAAGGCAGGTGCGTTCCTTCAGATCGTGGATGGCGACTTGGAATTTCGCGCCCACATTTCCCCGGAACTCATCCATCGACAATACGGTCGGAAAGGCAGAAGGCGCCGCCTCCTCCCCGCCTTGCGGAGTGTCTGGAATGTCTAAGGTGTTCGCGTCTTGCCTCCGCATCGCTCTCAGGAAATGGCGGGAGACGGTGCAAGGCGAAATACCGTGATGGCGCGCGATATAAGAATCAGTCAAAAGGTCTCCATGAGCTGAAACCATGTCTTCTACGACACTCTCCGGCATCCTCTGATATTTTTTGAGAAACGGTCTGTCTTCTGAAAAGGTTCTGCCACACTCCGTGCACCGATAGCGGCGGTTCTTGTAGATGAATGTGATGCGGACATCCGGAACACCGCGCAAAATCTGTGTGCGGTATTTGTCTACGCTCGTATGGCTGCCGCCACAGTATGGGCAATCGTGATGCCTGCGCGGCAGTTGGAATTGAAGAACATCCTCCGAAACAAATTCCTTGCATTGTTGTGGAAGTTGCAACAGAAATGTGATAAAATCAAGATGTTGCATGGTGGTTTTCCTCCTATGAACGATAATTCAGCACTATCATTATAGAGGATTTCCTCCATGCCTTCAATAAAAGAAATGGCAGCGCCGGACGTGAGGTTCCAGGCGCTGTCTTTTGATTTGCAAAGTCTTTCAGAATGGGATTTCATCCTCTGCCGCGCCATATTCCTGCGCGAAGCGATCCGTTGCCGGAGCTCCGGCGCGCGTCAATCCTTCCGACGGCGTATTGGTCGCTTTCTGCGCTCCGCTTTCTTGCTGCACAGTTCGGTTTTCCTGCGACTCTGCTGCCTCATCTTTGGGAGCAGCGCTTTCTTTGTCCGCCGCACTTGCGGGAGGGAGCTCTACATACTCGGCAATGATTTTTGTCCGTGTCTGCTTCTTGCCTGCCTGCTCGTAGACGTCATTATCCAATCGCCCTTCTACGGACACGAAATCACTCCGGAGCAAGTTCCTCTCCTTGATGAGATCTGCCGTCCTGTTGAACGCATCCACTTGGAAGAAGTTGGCTGCATAAGTGCCGTCCTCTCTCCGCTTCCCCTTGCGGACGGAAAGCGAGAAATGCACGACGGCATTTCCGTTCGAGGTGTAGTTCGTAATCGGATCGCTCGCGACAAAGCCGCTGATGATAAGTCGGTTCATTATTTATCTCCTTTCAATCATTGAAAATCCATTCCTTCCCAGGCTTTCCCTTTTCATCTGCAAAGATCTTCTTACAGTCGGGATAGCCGCTGCAGCTCCAAAACCATGTTCCCTTCTTGCTCTTCCGCCTGCGAAGCGGCTTGTGACATGCCGGGCAGAGCGGCACATTCTTTGGTGGGGGAATCTTGGTATCCTTCGCCTTGCTTAGCAGCGCAGAAAGGAATTTTTCTTGCTGCTTTCCGAACTCCGCCAGCGACATTTCCCTGTTGCCGATTTTTTCGAGCGCGTTCTCCCATTGCGCTGTGAGATCTGGATAGATGAGCGTTTCTGGCAGAATACGGCAGATGGTTGACGCGATCTCGGTCGGAACAAAATATTTTCCTTTCTTCGCGATGAAGCCCGTCCGCTCAAGCTCCTCTATCATTCCTGCACGCGTCGCTTCCGTGCCGATGCCGGAACATTCCTTCAGCGTGCCCGCCAGGGATTGATCGAGCACATATTTATAGATTTCTTTCATCGCCTGAATGAGTGTCGCGCCCGTAAATCGAGACGGCGGTTTCGTCACGCCTTCGGTCAGCTTGCTTCCAGCACAAGTGAGAATATTGTTTTCCTTCATAAGAGGCAGTTTCTGTTTTTCGTCATCTCCCTGTGCTTCCGCTTCTTTTTCTTCCCCGCGGGCATCCGACTGGTAGATTACCCTCCAGCCTTCTTCTGAAATGACTTTTCCGTTCGCGACGAATACCAAGTCTTCGTCTCCGGCTTCAATATGCGTAGAAAGGAATTTCTGCGGCGGGTAGAATTGCGCGATATATGCTTTTACGATGATGGTGTAGAGTGCTATTTCTTCCGCCGATAGTTTTGAAAAATCCGGCTGCACAGTCGTCGGAATGATGGCATGATGAGCTGAAATCTTTTTATCGTTCCAAGCACGGCTGCGAATGTTCGGATCTGCTTTTCTCGCCAGTTCTGAAAATGGCGCATCCAGCTCGGAGAGATGAGCGAGGATAATCTGCGCATCGGCGAATTGATTTTCCGGGAGATATTCGCAGTCGGAGCGCGGATAAGTGGTCAACTTCTTTTCATAGAGTGCCTGTTGGACATCAAGGATCTTTTGCGGAGAGAATCCTGTCTTCTTGCCAGCCTCTACCTGCAGTGTAGAGAGTGAGAAGGGAAGCCTCTGCTTTGCCTCTCCTTCTTTTTGTTCCGCTTTTATAATATGAAGGTTTGATGCTCCAGCGACCGCAGCCAGAATTCTTTCAGCTGTCTGCCTGTCTACAACGCGCCCCTCTTCGTCTACGCCTTCACGATGGTCTGGTTTCCATTTTGCGACAAAGTCGCCATTCGCGTGATGGAATGTTACAAGCGGCGTGAAAAAATTCTTCGGCTTGAAGGTGCGGATCGCGATTTCCCTGCGCACGACCAGTCCCATGGTCGGCGTTTTCACACGACCGACGCGGATGGGAAGATCGTAGCCTGCATCCTGCGCAAGCATCGAATAAATGCGCGTGAGGTTCATGCCGATCAGCCAGTCGGCCCGCTGTCTTGCGAGCGCAGAATTTCGAAGTCCAGTAAAATCAGAATTGGGCCGTAGCCGTTTCAACTCCCCGCGAATAGATTTCACATCGAGTGCGTTCAGCAAGATGCGCTCGATTTTTTTCGTATTCAGTACGCCGATATAATTTAGAAGTTCATCGACGAGGAGCTGCCCTTCCCGATCAGGATCGCCAGCATTCACGATGACATCAGCCGATTTCGCGAGGCGTGAGACAATCTTGAATTGCTTGCTCGCCTCTTTCTTGACCTTGAGCTTCCACGCGGAGGGAATGATGGGAAGGTCTTCGATTTTCCACTTCTTATATTTTTCATCATATTCATCCGGTGAGAATTGCTCCAGGAGATGCCCGAAAAGCCATGTGACCGTGTCGTTGCCGACGTGAATGCAGCCGTCAGCTGAGACGCTGTGCTTTCCATCCAGATCGAGCCCCTGGGCGATCGCTCTTCCCATGCTCGGCTTCTCTGCAATGAAGAGACGATTCACATCATCGCCCCCTCATCCGGACGAGACGAATCCTCATCTTTCGTCGGATTCGTCTCATGATGAAGCGCAAGCAGCTCATCGAGTTCGGAAAAAGAACGGATGCCTTCGCTGCAAATCTTATCCCCAAACAGCGCTTTTTTCTTTTCCCGCAGGTTGTTCAATTTGTCTTTCATCCGTTTGACTTTTTCCTTCGTCTTTTCAAGACTCGCTTCCAATTTCCCTAGTGCATCTTCCGTTTCTAAAATTTTTGCATCAATGTCTTTCGACATTTCTTCAAAATTTTTCTTTTTCGATTTTTCATTTTCGCTCATTTTGCATTTTCCTTTCTCAACGATTTTCGCGAAGCGCTTTTTTCATCATTCTGAAAAAATTTTAACATGCGATTTCACGCCCACGCAATAGACGCGCACGTTGCAAATTTGCAACGTGACAGATTGGCTGAAATCCCATAAAATAAGGGTGTACGGGGGGCGAGGAGGTGCACTTAGGCGTTTCTCCCTTCGGGCAGAAACGCGTGCAGAGGCGGGCATTCGACAGATATGTGAAAATCAAAATTATCATCATTCTATAATCTTTGGTTTTGCCAGTCGCCTTCGCTCCTTGAACCCTTCGGGTTGATAGTTCGTGGATTGCAACTGCGCCGAAATTTCAAAAAAACGATGGAGTACGCTGCGCCAAAATTTCAATTTTTAGGAGGTGTGCCGACATGGCTTGCTACCATTTCAGGATCAAGACCGACAAGAAGCCTAACGGCATGCGCATTTCCTCCACTTCGCACGTCACATATGTGAACCGCGAGGGAAAGTTCCGGGACATCGATCAGCAGCAGGCACTCGGCGCGAAAAGTTGTTTCCGCCAGTATCTCTCTGGCGAGCATCCCATCATGGCGCTCCCTGAAAAGCCAATGCTTCTCTACGACTCCCCGTTCGGGAAAATCTCTCTCGACAAGATGGGCATCCATGTCAGTCAGTATGCTTCGACGGAGACAGTCGCCATAGCGCTCTCGACAGCGCAGAAAATCTTCGGCGACGAAGTAACGGTAAACGGCGGTGAGGAGTTTCAGCAGAAGCTGATTTTTGCGACGAACGCATTCGCGCTCGGCGCGCATTTCTCCAATATCGAAATGGAAATCAAGAGCGAAAGTGAAAAGAAGGAGCGTGAATCAAATGAGCGAGGAAAAGGAATCGCTGAAGGACTTGCTCGGCGTACTAGACGAGAGCGCGGAGGACGAAAGTCTGGATCTGTCGGAACCAGCGCCGGAAGCGGAGCTCGAAAGCGAGATCGAGCCGGAAACGGGAAACGAGATTTCCCAAAATCCATCGAGCTTGCCACAATGTCTATCGATGACGTTGCAAAACGTACCAAAGAAGCACTTGCCCCAGGACTTCATCTGCATGCACTGCCCGCAGGCCATGTGGCTGCTAAAAGGGGAAGACCTCGTCTGCTATTGCCGCGCGATGCAGGCACCAAGCTACTCGACGAGCGATCAAGACGGGATCCCCGTCTTGATCTGCGACGGTCCGTTTCTCCAGGACGGCGCGACGCTGTAAACCAGGCGTCGGATGCCATCCTGAAAATCTTGCAGAAAAACGAAACCGGCGATTTTGCTTTTTCGCATCTCCAGTACATCAACCGCGAAGCGATTTATGAAATGCGCGGCGGCTGCGTGATGACCGGAAACCATTTGCCGAAATGGGCCGAAGGTTCTGCGCTGCGTTTCTTTCACGCAGCAGACCGATTTGAGCGCGCCAACGGTGAACGCTATAAGGAGATTGTTTTCTCTCTTCCGAACGAGCTGCCGATAGAAAAGAGCCGGGAGATTCTCGATCGCTTTCTCGAAAAACATCTGAAGGACTATTATTACGCTTGGGCGATCCACGAAAAAGTCGGCTCAATGTCGCTCGGCGAGCGGCATCCGCATGTCCATATCATGTTCTCGACGCGCGAGCTTGACGATCTGGAGCGGCGGCAGGAACGCAATCCTGAGATGTTCTTCAAGCGCGTAAATAAAAAATATCCGGAACGCGGCGGCTGCGAAAAATCGGAAAAATGGCGTGGGAAAAACCGCGCAGAATATCTTTTCCGCATGCGGCAGGATTACGCTGCAATTCAGAACGAAGTCCTTGAAAAGCACGGCGTCCCCTCGCGCGTCGATGCGCTCTCCCTCGAAGTGCAGAAGATGAACGCGGAGCTGCGGGGCGACTTTGTGCTGGCGAAAATTCTCGACCGCGTTGCCGAGCGCCACACCGATCCTATCTCCATCGCGCGCGATGATGATGTCGTGCGCCAGCAGAAGGAGCTCCGCGCCTTCAATGACAAGCGGCTTGATGCCATCATCAAGCGCGAGCTCGACGCGGATGAGAAGAAGGAGCAAGCGGCTGCCGATCTGCGCGAAAGCGCCTACGCAAAATATGATGCCGCCATGCAGGAATCTTTCGCGCATCTTGATGAAGCCGCGCAGAAGGAGCTTGCAGCGCAGCGGGAAAAACTGAAAGCGGTGTATGACACAGCCCGTGCACTCGAAAGCAGCGTAGTCTGGGGACATGCTGCTTATGAGGAAGCGCGTCTTGAATATCTGGATGAAGATGGGCGCGAGGCATGGACGCGGGCGATGGATCTGCGCCGCGATCTCAGCGAGCAAAAAAGATTCTGGGATGAGCTTTTCCAGAAAGAAATCGACAGTGATGACATCGATGAACTCGTTGCCCGCGACGAGCTGGATGAAGCGGTACAGGAACGCCTACGCATTCTCGAAGCGGAACACAAGGCCGCCGAGGAAAAACTCCAGCCCTATCTCGCGAAGCTTTCCTCGCGTGACACACACAAAGAAATCCAGCACCGCATCCACGAATTGCTCTTCAACAACGAACTGGAGAAGCAACGCTATCTCAAATCTCTCCGTTCCCTCGATGCGATGGCGAAGGCGTACAAGCGCACCCTCGACGAGGCGCACGCCCGCCGCTTCGACGGGGCGCTTCCGCTCAGCGCGATGAAGGACGATCTTGCTATGACACTCGCCGAGGCCAGCCACCTCCTCGGCATCGCGCGACACTACCAGTATCTCGCCATCGAGCGGAAACAGAAGGAGCTTATGCAGGCGAAAAAAGCCGTGTATAGCTACGACCGCATCATCAAAATCGCGGAGAACATCTACGAGCACGGCGGCGTAAAACGCCTCCGCGAGCAGGAAGCAAAATACAGAAAACAGGAAACTTATTTCCAAAACGACAACAAGAAATTCAGCGAACAAGTACAAGCGTTCCACGCAAGACACGCCGAAGACACCGAAACCTACCACAATGAAAAAAGCGCCCTGCTCGCTGAACGTAAAAGGCTCGACGAGAGAGCGCGCAAATTGGAAACCTGGAAAAGAGAGCTCGATGCCACGCGGGCAGCTATCGAGAAGCGGCGGGATACGCCGGAGGCAGAAGCAAAGATCCAACGCATCGCGCTCGGCATCATGAAGAAAAACCGTCCTGCCGTAGAAAATCTCCAGCGCGTATCCGCGAAACTGCGCGCGCTGGAGGAAGAGCATGAGCGCCTCATACACGAGGACGAGGTCGTCACAGCCGTCATGGCGAAAAAAGGAGACATCGTACATCGAAGTGCGTCTCTCCCGCATGCGGATGCACGCGGAAAAGGCGGCGGATATGGCGATGCTGCGTCACATCCCGCGGGGCAGGCGGAAAGCGGCGGACATGGCGGCGCTCCTGCGCGCTCACGCATCGAACACGCCCGTGCAGTTGCAAGAGACCTCGACATGCAGCATGGCGCACTCATCGCCAGCGACAAAAAAGACAACACGCTCGAAGAGGATTGGCGTCTCATATCCCGCCTTGATCAAGAAGACATCGAAGAAGAAGAATCTCATGGAAGATAAACATCATCTGATGACGGCTTCCTCCCTGACACCACTTTCCCTTCCGGCCATCTCTTTTTTCGCCTCTCTTGCGATCTTTTCCGCCTGGCCGTCTCTCGCGAGCTCCTTCTGAAACGGAGAATGGCACGAGAGCGTCGCCCTGATCGTATATTCTCCCATCCCTGCCGCTGCCATCCGGCGGGCGACACAACGATCGACTTCGATCGTGGGCGTGCCGCCTGCCTTCTGACATTCATCTTTCCATGCCTCGCGGTAAAAGTCTTCCGCCAACTGGTGGGAACGGGCCGCGTCAATGGCAGCAGCTGTCTCACGGTGCAGCTTCTCCGCGCCCTTTTCAAAGAGGAACTGCGCTTGCATCAGGAAACGATTTACCGCATCATCGTTTTTCTCGATGATGCTTTTTTCTACCTTGACCGGCAGGAACTTGAACGCATAATACAGCTCCTTCACCCCTTCTCTGCCAGCTTTGAGGCATGCAGAAGCGACCTCCCGCCGCACGCGGGCTGACTGCTTTCGGTTTGCACGTACCTCATCCAGGAAACGGTTCATCGCGCTGACAGTACTGGAAAACTGCTCCTTTACGCCGATCTGATACGCGGCGCTTTCCTCGATGGCCGCCTTACTCTGTTCGAGGAACTCCAGCTGCTCATCCAGCTGATCCTCGCGCTGCTCGATGCGCTCCGTGCTTTGCCTGAGATAAGCGGTGCCCCGCTCAAGGCCTGCGATAGATTCTTTTACGGCTTTTTCCGCAGCCTCGCTTTCCCTGCCTGCTGCATCGGCGATGTCCGCGGCGGCGAGGATATTACGGATATTCTCCTCCTGCAGCGAGGCGAAGCGATCCCAGGCCTCCTGATCCGGCCCGCAGTATTCCTGCTCCGTTCGTTCAAGCGCCTCCATGGCGTCCCGCAGCGTCTCCGCCGCGCTCTGGAGACGCCGGTTCGCCGCTTCTGGCAGACTGGTTCCCGCTGCATCTAGGACATCCTGCAGCTCTTCATAGCATGACGCGGCCATTTGTTCATTCTTCATTTCCGTCTTCCTTTCCTTTTTCCTCTCTGATGATGTGGAAACCATCCGAGCCATGACCTTCTCCACTGCAGGAGAGGGGCGACCTCCCTTGCCGCGGAATGCTGCATACGCATTTCTGAAAATACACTTTGCCCTGTCAAATACGCCTTGCAAGGCACTCGTAGGAGCTTTTCCCTTCTCCAGGTAGCCTTCAAATCCTCGCGCGAATCGTTCTTCCCGCCATTCGGCGCGGAGCTCTCGCTCCAAAACAGCATCCCCACTCTTTATCGCCGCACGAATTGCCTCATCGCGCTCGAAAAACTCCTTTCCCCATGCCGTTCCCCCGTATTCCTCAGCCTGTCCTGGCCGCCACTCAGCCCATTCCTCCACGACTTTCAAATCCTTCTTCGCTGTCTCATCCAGCGCAGAGGCCCTTCTCAAATCGTCATACAGTATATGCGCAGTTTCGTGCAGAAAGGTCGTTTCGTCCGCGCCTTCAAAGAGGTTCATGATGCGCTTTCCGCTTGCAAGAAATTCTGTCCGTCCTTCAAACCATTTTTTGTCTTCTTCCGGCGAATGATATTCAAGCTGATAGCGCGTGGGATGCTCTTTTTTAATCCGTTCAAGGTCTTCTTCGGTCTTTACTTTTTTCATGTCTTCTGATAGAATGAGCGTAGATAAAGCGTTAAGTGTTTCAGATGACGCGAGAGACGAGTTCTCGTGGGTTCTGAACCATTTGACGCTTTTCTTTTTATTCAAATAAAGGACATCTCCCGCCTCAATACGTCTTTGAAACCATCGCATAGACGGCGTATCATCGATAGAGCTATTTGTTTTCCCAAATGCCGTGTTGATGATATTTGCTTTTGCTTTACTTGGATTGTACGATTTTTCAAATTCGATTACTGAAACGATGCTCGCTCCATTTCGATCAACGAGTTCAATGGCAAATACATAACTATTCGGTTTATTCCCTCGAATCAACATCAACGGATCTACCAATGTTTCTGGGAGTTGACGCAACAAATCCAGACTCATCCCCCTATGCTCCAATGAATGAGCAAAGAAACTGCCAAAAACATACAATTCTTCAAGCGGTGCGCCCAATGTCTGCAACACAAGGGGTATTTTCATCACAGGAAATAAATCACCATTTCGATGAGCTTTCCATTCCTTTTTGTCTGCCGCCGCATATTCGTCAATCGTCCGGTTCCAACGGCGAACTACCTTTTCAAGGTCTTCGAGCTCCACATCTCCTGCCGTTTTATTGGCAACGACATTGACGGTTTCGAGATAGTCCTCCGCACTCTGCTTCCTGCCTGCTGCTGTTTCTGCCTCGCTCCAGGCTTTCGCATGGCTGGCGAGGATCGCCGCGCCGACGCTCGCGGAGTTTTTAACTGCCTCGTTTCCTTCCGAAAGCGTGGCTTCGATGGCCGTGAAAACCCGCATGCCATCCTCGCCGAGGCTCTTTCTGAGTACGTCCCTTTCTTCCTGATCCATATCCATCAATGTCACTCCCTCATCTTGTCATGGCAGCTTCGTCACTGGTCGCTGCCGCCTGCTGGCTGCAGGGTTCCGGCGCTTCGTTCGCCCGGTATCCGTTCACGGCTTTTTCTGATGCCGTCTCAATTTTCGCATTGATCTCCATCAGGCGCTTCTGCACTTCTTTCAGGCGCAGTTCTCCATCGAAGGGCTCCTTGATCTTTTCCTTAGCCGAAGACATGTTGCGTTCGATGGGCGCGCGGTCTTCCTTCAGCTGGACGATTTTCTTCTCAATGGACGTCTTCACATGATCCAGGGCATGAATGGTCGTGAGTTCCTTTCCCGGCTGGGCGAAAGCGACGCGGTGAAAGATAGTGCCGCAAAGGCTGAGGAATGGCTCCTTTGTCTTGTCGTCGATGCGGACGAAGAGTTTCATACCTCGGTATTCGCCCCGAATCTTGCTGGCGCTCTGCCGTCCGCCTTTGGCGGCTTCATGCAGCACCCTTGCCGCTTCCAGCGGGTCCTGGTAGACAGTATCGCCGATTTTCATGCGGAAAATCTCGCCGCCAAGCTCGTTTTTCTCCGTGTTCTCGTCGATGAGCATCTTATCGTGCATGAGGCCGGAAATCCGCGCGTCGATGGAGCGGAGTTCCTTGGGTCCCGTGATCTCGGCGAGTTCCTTGAGCCGCTGCTTCGTCGTCTCGTAGCCTGCCTTGGCGATCTGGAGACGGGCGAGCTCGTTTTCAAGCTCCATCTTGTCCTTGAAGAGCGGATTGTCTGTCGAGATAGCCTTGAGGTCGGCGAAGGAGAGCGTGACCTCGTCCATGTCGCTGATCGTGCGCGCCGTCGTGTTGCCGGAAATCATCTGCGCAATGACGCGCTGCTTGACTTCGAGCGTCTGCCACATATAAGCGTCGAAGGTCCCCTGGGTGACATAGCGGTAGATGTTCACGCTCTTGTTCTCGTTGCCGGGACGGATGGCGCGGCCCATCCGCTGCTCGAGATCTGCCGGACGCCAGGGAACGGAGAGATCGTGCTGCGCGACGATTTTCGTCTGGACGTTCGTGCCGACGCCGAGGCTGTCCGTCGAGCCGAGCAGAATGCGGATTTTCCCTTCGCGCATGGGCGCAAAGATTTTCTCTTCCAGCTGATCCTTCTTCGTCTCCTGGACGACGGCGATTTCCTCCGGCTTCACGCCCGCGGCGATCAGCTTGGTGCGCAGGTCGTCATAGACGTTGAACGCGCCCTTTTTCGCGGCGTCGCTGGTCGAGATAGAGGTGTCGCAGAAGATGATCTGCGTCCCTCTTGTCGCTGCGGAGGCTTCATATTCGCGTACAACGTTTTTCACACAACGATTCACCTTGCTGTCCGGCAGGTCAGCGGCAGACGGTGTCTCGATTCTCGGGTCGAGCGAGAGCGCGCGGCCTTCCCGCGTGATGATGAGCATGCTGTCGTCCGTCACGACGCCGTCCTTCCTGATGACGGTGTCTGGCTTCCCCTTGCGGATGCTTTCGCCGCGCTCGAAGAGCTCGTTGATTTTCTCCTTCTGGAAGCTGGAGGCCGGTGCCTCGTCGATCTTGATGTTCGCCTCCGGCACATGGCGGCCAGGAAGCTGCTCCGGCGTCCGGACATCGGCAAAGAGACGGAACTGTGTTGAAAGCTCCGGCGTGTTCTTGAACGTGCGCAGACGCTCTTTCGTCTGGAATCCTTTGCCCTCAGGGCGCAGCTCCGGCTCGGAGAGGATTTCGCCGAAGTTCGCACACCAGGCGTCAAAGTGGGAGATGCCCGCGTTCTGGAGCACATCCGGCGTGAGATAGCGCTGGAGGGTATAAAGCTCCGACATCGAGTTCGCGATCGGCGTGCCCGTCGCGAAAATCAACCCGCGGCCGCCGGTTTTCTCGTTGAGATATTTCGTCTTCATGAGGAGATCCCAGCATTTTTCCGAGTGATCGCTGCTACCGATGTTGCCCACATTCGTATGGCTTGTCTCAATGGGCAGGTTCTTATAGTAATGCGCCTCATCGATGACGAGCTTGTCGATGCCGAGCCTGTCGAACGGGATCGCGCCCGCAATTCCCTTCTTCTGATTCACTTTTTCGATGTACTGGAGCTTGTCCTTCAGTCGCGAGATGCGCTTTTGCAGCTGCTTGATCGTGAAGTTCTTTTTCGGGTTCTCCGTCACGGCGACGAGTTCGCTGTACCTGTCGTCGAGCTTGTCGATTTCCTGCTGCAGGTAGCCTGCCTCTGTCTCAGGAGAGAGCTTGAGCCGCTGGAAGGTCGAATAGGGCAGGATCACGCAGTCGAGATTCTGCGTGGCGATCTTTGCTGAGAGCCGCTTGATGCCCTCTGTTCCCGCGACCTCGTTCTTCGTCGGTGCGTAGATGCGGCGCGTCGCGCGCGGATAGAGCTCCCGGAACGCCTCTGCTGTCTGCTGCACGAGGTGGGCAGGCACCACCATCATGGCCTTCTTGGAGAGACCCATGCGCTTCGATTCCATGATGGAGGCGATCATCTCATACGTCTTGCCCGCGCCGACGCAATGCGCGAAGAGCGTATTCCCACCGAAAAGGTGATGCGCGATAGCATCTTTCTGGTGCGGATGGAGCGTGATGGTATTGGCCATGTCGGGGAACTGGAGATTCGCACCGTCGTACTGGCGCAGGCGGATGTTGTTGAACTGCTTGTTATAAACGTCCTCGACTTCCTGCGCCCGCTTGACGTCCTTAAGCAGCCAGGTGCGGAAAGCGGCCTCGATGGCGTCCTGTTTCGCCTGCGCGGCGATCGAGAGCTCCGCATCGCGGCGGCCATCCACGACGACCTGTGTCTTTTTCTGGTTGAGGCAGTCATTCAGAAGTTCGATGCAGCCTTTTTCCGTCGTGGAGAACATCTGCATGCCAGGTGTCTGCCACTTTGTCCCCCGTGCGCCGTACTCGCGGACGAAGGAATTGGACGGTTCGATCCTCCAGGTGCTCGTCTCGGGCACATATGTGACCTTGAGCGTGTCCTCGTCTCGGTAGGTGCGCGAATTCCAATATGTCTTGTCAATTTCGAGCGCTTCGCAGATGAAGTCCTCGACATATTCCCGCTTGAGCCAGGGCGAGCCGATGGAAAAGGCGATCTCGCCGACGGGGATGTGCTCCGGCTTCACGGTCTCAAGTGCCTCGCGGTTTTTCTTCGCGCGGGCGATCTGCTGCTCCTTTGCCTTGATTTCCTCCCGCGCTTCCTCAGGAAGCAGCTCGTAGTGATGCGCAAGCGACTCTGGCGTCTCGACGTTCTGGAGCGTCGAGACCATCTCAGGATCGTCAAAGCGGCGGCCTTCCAGCTGCTCTGCCACCTTGCTGCCGCTGAGAAGGAAATCGCCGACCGCATCCAGCCAGACGAGCTTATCATGAATGGAGATGCCGTCTCTCGCAGCTAAGTTGTTCTGCACGCTGCGAACCACCAAAGCCGCACTATGATCCATCCCGGGCTGATTCATGACGCAGGCGGCATACCCTGCGGCAACCTTGGAGATGAAGTCATCCGTACCGGCGTCGATGCCGTGGGCAGATCTCCAGTATTCCGGATCTCTCTTGAAGCATTCCAGCATGAACCTCTGATCGCCGAAGAGCTTCTGCGCGGTGTCCGCTTCGTTTTCCGTAAACATTCTTTCATAACCCTCGTATGGATACGGCACTCTCCTGGCAGCCGCAACGAAATAGCCCGCGACGACGGGACGCAGCTCCGGCTGCTTCTCAAAATCCACATTCCTGATGACAAGCGCCATCATTTCACGGGTACTCAGGAAGGGATTCTCTGAAAAGTCAAGGCGCCCTTCCCGTTCATAACGGGAGGGAAAGGAAAAGCCCAGTCCGGATTCCAGGAAAAGCCGCGCGGGCAGCCTACCACTGCGCTCCATGTGCGAGATGATGAAATGAAGCTGCCGCTCGAGGCGGGACGGCGTCTCGGAAAGCTCCGGCATAGTGCTTTCCGATGAGGTGCGCAGCAGGACGGCACCGCCGCTGAGCTTTCTGTCGCAGATGTCGCGGATTTCCTTTTCGGCAGTTTCGATGATGTTACCCTGACGGGCGATCTTGGCGTAGATGTCTCCGGAAAGGAACTCGCTCGCCTCGATGTATTTGTGGGATGCCTCGTCGAAGTAAATATGCGTATACTCGAGGTCGCGGATGAGATCTCCCTCTTTCTGGCCTGTCAGCTGCTCCATGTAACGGAGGTCGATCTCGCCTTTCTGCTGGATAGATATGACGAGAGCGTCCGCTGCGGTATCGGCATGATCTGGAATCTGCACGCCTTGGATCGTACGCTCCGTGAAAACGTCCGAGAGGCGTTCAAATTCCTTCCGGCGGTTGTAGACCTCAAGGCTCGTGAGAAAGGGATAGCTCGTGTCCTCCGCGAAGAGGCGCAGGAGCAGCCGGTCCTTCTGGATGCGTCCGTATTGTTCGAGGTGCGCGTCGTAACACGCGCGGAATTTCTTCTGCAGGGCCCGCAGGTCTTCATTGGATACGCCTTTCGCCTGCGCGTCGAGAACCTTGAGCCCCGCATCGCGGAGATTGATGGCGGAAAGCACGCGCGCCTTCTCTTCTTCTGTAAGTTCCGGCTCTCTCGTCTCGCCCATGACGTCGGTGTAGACGAGCGAGCCGCTCTCGATGGAATAACCAATGTCGTGCGGCTGCTCCTCCTCCCGCTGCACCGGCGGCGGCAGCGGCGACGCAGGCGGCGTGTAATAGTCTGCGCGCGGAATCCGCGCGAATGCCTCCCGGATGGCGTCGGCAAGCGCCTTGTCCGGATGGCGCTCGACGTAAAGCTCCGGCCCGAACTTACCGCTCCGTTCCCTGAGTGTGCCGAGGATGTCCTCCTCGTTCTGCTGGAAGTAGCGGTTGATGGTGTGGCGCTCCTTGAACGCGCTGTCGGGGTAGCTCTGGATTTCCCGCCATCCTGCAGGGGCGAGCCGCTCCCTGACTGCTGCATCCTCGAATACGCGCCCGTCTTTCCTGCGGAAGATGAGAAGGTCCGTCGCCGCCTCGGTTCCCGCACTCGCGAACGTATCGCCTGGAAGACGGATGGCCGCAAGGAGCTCGCCCTTCTCCGCCAGGCGATCGCGAACAGCCGTGCTGCCCTTGTCCATGGTGCCCGTGGCGGTGATGGCGGCGACGATGCCGCCGGGGCGCACCTCGTCGAGCATCTTGAGCAGGAAATAATCGTGCGGCTTCAAGCCTTGTCCCTCGTATTTTTCATCGCCGAAGATGGGATTCACGCCGAAGGGGACGTTGCCGATGGCGAGGTCGAAGCTGCCGTCAGCAAAGCGGGAACGCTGGAGGGACTGCGCGAAAATCTCCACGTCCGGATGCGCCGCGCGCGCAATCCGCGCGGTGAGCGTATCCATCTCAATACCGACGATATGGCTTTCTTTCCTCATCGCCTCCGGCATCGCGTCAAAGAAGCGTCCCGAGCCGCACGACGGCTCCAGGATATTGCCGCTTGCAAAGCCCAGGGACGCCACACCTTCGACGATGGCCGCCGTGACATCGTGCGGCGTATAGAAGGCATCGAGGATGGAGGCGCGGGCAGAGGCGTATTCCTCATGCGTGAGAAAATGGCGCAGCGCCCGGTACTCGTCCTGCCAGGCGGTATTTCGCGGGTCGAAGGCCTCCGGCATGCCGCCGAACCCGCTGTAACTCTTCAAGAGGCGCGCCTCGAGTTCGTCCGGCCCGCGACCGTCCTCCTCCAGGCGCTTCATGACGCGGATCGCGGCGAGATTCCGCGCGAAGACGGAGCGTTTCCCCTTCACCGTGGAGAGATCTGCCGCGTAGTCGATGTCCTTCAAAGAAAAAGCGGCGTAGGGACTGCCGTCTTCCCCTCCTGCTGTCACCGCGTGATGTTTGCTATCATCTCCTCCCACGTCTGCTGCTGGATGCTCCTGCGAAGATTCATCGCCTCCAGGAAGCTCCGCGTCTTCTGCGGTACTTCCCGTTCCACCCGCAGCTCCATAATCCGGAGGAAGTTCTTCGCTGTCTCTCGCTGGATAGCTAAAAGGTGCGGCGCCGCCTTCCCGCTCTTCACGAGATCGATCCAGAGCGCCGGGCGTTCCTCCCGCAACCATGCCCGCCGGATCGCTGCCCAGTTGCCCACGATCTTCGGCTGCTCCTCCATCTTCTCCGCGCGGAGCCGCAGGGCTTCCAGTTTCATCGCTACCGCCTCCTGCCGCTCCGCTTCCTGCCGCGCTTCCTCCGCGCGCAGCTCGTACTCCCAGTCGCTCACCACGCGCGCGCAGGCCTTCTCCACGGTCTTCGCCCGTTCCCGCAACCGCTGCGCTTCCTCGATCTGTTCCCGCGAAAGGCTTGGCCTCTCCTGCATCCGCTGATGACTCGAGATGGCCTCGATCTTCTGTCCGAGATGGTGCAACAGACGGCAGAGACGGCTCAGCTGACGGATCTTCAGGGAAAGCCCGTCCTCGCTGACTGCCTTCGTCCGGTAGCGCCTCGACAGGTACTCCGTCCAGGCCGCGAGCGTCGGCAGCTCCGGCATCGCCTCCACGGTCTCCCATGTCATCTGCTCCTCGTCCTCCAGCATTTCTTTCATGGTCTCCATGATCTTTTGCCTCCGTTTCCTGCTGCGCTCTATTGTCTTCCTGGGTTTCCTGCCTGTGATGGTTCCTCGCGATGCTCGCGACCGGGTCGAGGATCTTGACTGCGACACGCCGCGTAGCTTCGAGGAGCGCACTGCCCTCGGTGCGCGCATACGGCGCGATGAGCAGAGGGAGCAGGGCTTTCTTTCCTGCTTCCTCCTCCAGGCCCATGCGCGTAAGCGAGAGATAGGCGGCACCTGCGGCGACGAGCTGCTTATTTTCAACATCATCCTGTCTTGCCGTTTCCTCGCGACAGAGTCGTACGATGTAGTCCGCCGTCTGCTCTCCTTCCCGCCGCGCTGTGCCGTTCACCTCGGTCAGTGAGGCGCCGTCCCGTGCCTCGCGGTACGCCCATACGAGCGGACGAACCTGTTCTTCGTGCTCTGTCTGCGTGATGTCGTAGACCTGCGCGATCTCACCGGACGTCTGGAGGACATCGATGCCCTCCGCGCCCGGCTTCACCGGCGACCGGAGCTTTTCCCAGATGGCCGCCGGAGCGTATGCCCTCCCGTCGGCAGGCGCGTGGAAATAAAGGCGCACCTGTGTCCCGACCGGCTGCTTGTAGTGATCCGCCATGCTGGCGAGAAAATCACGGTAGCGCTCTTTATTGGCACTGACCGCGCTGAAAAAGCGCTCCTGCTCCGCTAAAATCTCTTCCCGTTTCATCTTTGCTTCCCTCCTGTCAGCGGCTGCGGCCTTCTTCTGCTTCCTGTTCTGGCCGCGCTTCCGGCTGCGCGTCACCCGCGCGCTTCCCGTCCTTGTATGCCCGGTACGCCGCGTCGACATCCTGCCGCTTGGCGGCGTCGATGACGCAGAGCTCGCCATACTGCTTGTCCTGCGAGATGACGGAGTACGGGCTGTTTTCCTGGATCGCATGTTCCGCCAGTCTCATGTAGTAAAGCATGCCGTCCTCTCCTGCCTGCAGGCCTTTGCTGATGGCGTCATCCTGATGGAATTTCCCCGCGAACGCGTTCATGAGGAACGAGGCGGCAAATTCCTCGTCGAGCTTCTTCCACCCCTTCTCATCCGCCGGGGTGTAGATGGAGAGCCCTTCCTGGCGTGTCCTTTCGCGATAGTCTTCCGCATAGAGGCGCTGCATGGCGAGCGCCGCGCCTTCCTTCTCGCTGTCCGTCGGCTGAAATACGCCGGGATGCACGGCGAGAGTCGCGTCGCTCTGCGCGCCAATGTAGCTGCTTTCGCGGAATTTCTGCCGATAGACGGCATACGATTCTTCGTTGATGTTCTTCTTTGCCTCCTCGATGAGCGCCTTGACCGTCTCACTCGTCAGCGGCGCCATCGCGTAGTCGTTGCCGTAGGGATGCAGCTCGACACGCGAGAAGCCGGTCTTGTCGAGGTTCCAGAGCTGCCCATCGACCTCGATGATGTCGCCCTCGCGCAGCGGACGCGGTATGCTGCCCTCGCTCGTCACCTTGTCGACCGCCTTCGCGCAGATGACCTGGGAAGAGCTGTCCGTGCGGACGAAGTTCCCCTCGTAGGTCTTCTCGTAATCCTGTTCGAATAAGCGCGGCGCATCCGTCTGCGGCGCGCCGCCTTCCTTCCGCTGATAAATCTCGAGATGGACGGATTTGTTCGCGAAATAGGTGTAATCCGGCGTGAGCTCGTACTTCGCGGCCACTGATGCGGGAAGCTGCTTCGCGTAGTATACGGCTTCCCCGTCGGGATTCAGCGCGTCCGCAGGATGCGGATCGATGGTCACGAGATGTTCCGCCGGAATCGCGCCGGGCCCTGCCGGACGTTTCGTGAGATAGCGGTAGAACCGCGCCGTCTCTTTGGCGGCGTCCTCATCCGGAAGCGTCTCAAGGGATGGATCGTCTACGGCTGTCAGCCGCTCCTTGTCATAGGCCATGATTTCCTCCTGCTTCGTCTCAGCAACGCCCTCCGGCGCCTCGACGAGGGCCGCGTCCTTTTCCCGGAAGCGCTCCGGTATGAAGCTCTTGACGAAATCCGCGATTTTCTTCGCGTCATTCGATGCCTTGAAGATCTCCATCTTGTCATCCTTGAGCGCCTTGATCCAGCTGCCGATATAGGCCGCGTGGTTCGTCGGGTTCATCGGCAGACCGAGATCGACGGCGAGGAACGTCGAGGCGAGCTCTGCGCGGAGCTCTTCTTTCGCGTAGGATTCCTTGTCGCTCTGCATCGAAGCCAGAGGCCGATCGAGGCGCGTCTCGTGTCCAGTCCAATGGCCGAGCTCATGCAGGGCCGTCGCGTAATACTGGTTGATGTCCGGAAAGGCCTCCTTCGGCGGCAGATGGATGGTGTCGCTTGACGGCGCATAGCAGGGATACTCATGGAGACGCGGGACATCGTGGATGATCTTCGCACCGCTCGCCTTGAGGATGGACTCGCAGATCTCGCTCTGCTCCTCATGCGTATATCCCTTGTGCTTCGGCTCCCAAGGGATGAGCGGATGGTCGGTGTATTTGATCCTGCCCTCCTCATCGCGGACGAGGTTGCCGTCCTTGTCGCGCTCGTACTCGCGGCGGATGCAGTCGGACGCATGGTAGACGCTCGTATTTTTGTTCGCGAAATACTGATCCTCCTCCGGGAGCGGGTTGCCGTATTTGTCCGTGTCTACCTTCCAGGTCGAGATGATGCCGATGCTGCGTGTTCCTTCCTTGACGCGGTACTCCCATTCAAATTCCGGCTTGTAGTCCTTCCCCTGCGCCTTCCACATCGCCACCTTAGCCTGATGGATCTTGTTCTGGTGCTTGAGTGTCCCCATGGTGAAGAAGCGCGGATCGTCCGTGCCGCGTTCCTCCATGAGCATGGAGAGGTAGAGCCTGTTCCACCTCGTATAGGGTCGGTTGTTCTTCCCGTTGAGCGGCGTGCTGACGAGCAGCCCCGCCGTCTTTTCGTCCCAGGCCTTCTGCCACGGCATGCTGCCGCTTTCGAGCATAGAGATGATTTTATCCGTCGTTTCCTTGTAGACGTCGCGTTTCTTGTAGCCCTTTTTTCCTTTGCGATACGGTCTCACCTGCTCGTCAGCCGCATCCGAGGATGCCTTTCCTTCAGCAGCCGCTTCTGCTGTCTCCCGTGATGATCTCTCGTTCTCAGCTGCAGGTATCTCCCTTGCGAGCGTCTCTTCCCCAGGCGCTGCCGCCTGTGCGGGCGCGCTTTCCTGCCTGGCGGACGGGACGGACGCCGTCCTTTCAGCTTCCTTCGCTGCTTCCTCCCGCGGGGCGCCGAGCCAGTACGCACCTGTCCCGATGGCGCGGGAGACTTCTTTGTGCAGGTGGTATTCCTTCCCCTCCCCGTCCTTCCATACTTCCGGCATGATGGTCTTGGCGCCCGTCAGGTCGCAGGGCTGGATAGTGAAGATGAACTGGTTCGTCTTCGTCACCTCGCCCGCCTTGATCTTCTCGAAAAGCGTCGGATCGGCGACAGGCAGCCCCTCGTCATTGCCCTCGTAATAGATTCTGATCTCGCTTCCTTCCGGCGGCTGCAGCGCCTGCCGCTCCTGGTGATTGTCCATGGGCTCCTCCTTTGCCGTCTGACGTGCGCGCGGCGTTTGCCGCCTGGCGCGCGCAATATGTCTTATCTTTTCTCATTGTAAAGGACTGCAAAATTGAAAAACTGCGGACTTTTGCACGAAGATTAATTTTTCTGCTACGTTTATAATTTTTATGCGCTGCCCATCTTGCTTTTTCATGAGCAATCGGCTATGCTGAAATCAAGTCGGAATCATAAGAATAGCAGCAGGAGGGACGGAATATGACAGAACGCGAAGCTATGACACAGGTGCATACGGATGAGGCTCCGTTCATCGCGGGAGAAATCCTGACGCAGAAGGAGGCGGAGGAGGAATTCGGCACGGACTGGAATCCGCCGTATTGCTGGCCGGGCGCGCTGCGTCCGAGCGAAGAGGAAGAGCACGAGTGGCTGAAAAAGCTCGGCCTCATGGATTGAACAAAAAAATACGAGCTTCCGAGGATTTCGGAAGCTCGTATTTTTTTGCGGCGAAGAAAGATTGTGCAGCAGGGAAAATCATGGTATCATTCTCTTGTTGCCACCCCCAGACAGGCAAAGGAAGGGGGAATGCCGATGAAGATTGTCTCTATGTTTTTGCTCTCTGTCTTGGCGAGTGTAGTTGCCTACTACATTTGCAAATGGCTCGACAGTTGAGTACAAAAGGCAACGGGCCTAAGGTTTAAGCCACCTTTCCAAAACGGAATAGAAAAAGCCGTGAGTTCGCACCTCACGGCTTTTTTGCTGCCCCGATGAAGCAGTCTCTATGTTTTGCCTATGCCTAGTATACCACGCAGCCTGCCGAAATACAACAACAGCAGCAGAACTTCAGCTGTACATCCCACCAGGAGGCAGCCGCTTCATTCAAACGGCACCAGGCCCCTGGCCGGTTCACGCGTATAGTCGTAGCTCTTCTTGAGCTCTTCGCTGTAAGGGTCGACGAAGTTCAGCTCCATGCGCTCATACTCCTTCTCGTGCTCGATTTCCTCGTCGAGCACGACGGCCTGCTTGTCGCGCTCCATCTGCGTCTGCGCCGCCTGTACGGCGGAGAGGTTCCCCTCGCCGGATGCCTGGAGCGCTTTCAGCTGCGCGATGATTTCCCGCAGCTCCTGCTCGCCCTGGGCATTGGCTGCAGCCTCTACGAGACGTCTGACGGCGGCGCGCGTCTCGTCGTTTCCCGCGATGCTGAGCTGCGCGACGTTTGCGTAGCCCTCTGCCGCCGAGGAGATGATGCTCCGCTGCATGACGAGGTTGCGCGGGGTGTCGGCTGCCGCCTGGGATTCGCGGAAGGTATGGAAATACGGCGATCCCTCGAAGCTGCTTTCGCGGATGGTCTCGTAGAGGACGGGGATGCGCTCGCCGTTCCTGCCGATGACTTCCCCGTTCTGCCGTTTCACTTGCGCGTCGAGGGACTGATGGTTCGTGATCTCGATGCCGAGATCGGCGAGCACGGTCGACAGGATGTTCCGGAAGTCGTCCCCGAACAGAACGGACTTGATGACGCGCGTGATGTCGATGACGTTTCCTCCCTGCTTGCCAAGGTCGTGATAGAAATAATGTCCGGGATCGTTCGTATCGGCCCACGAGATGCTCGTCTGGCTCCAGTAGTTCGCCGGATCATGCGGCGCCCAGTGATGCTTCGCCTCGCCGATCCCGATGCCGCCTGAGAGCGCGGCTGCCGTCGCGGCGACGGCGAAGAGCGACGCGAACGCGATGCCTTGTTTCTTCCTGGTGAGTTTCATGATGATTCCTCCTTTCAGCCGCGGCTGAAGATGCCCTGCTCGTAGTAGAGCCGGAAGCCGGGACTGCCGAATTGATCGAGCACGAGCCTCGAGATGCGGTCTGCCATATACATGAAGAGCAGGACGATTAGCAGCACCTGCAGCATGAGGCCGATGTTCGCCGCTTTCTGCACGGTTCCTCGCACCATGCCCTTGCCGATTTCCGTCGTGCCGA
Organism: Selenomonas bovis DSM 23594; assembly: GCF_000381005.1. Taxonomy (GTDB): domain Bacteria; phylum Bacillota; class Negativicutes; order Selenomonadales; family Selenomonadaceae; genus Selenomonas_C; species Selenomonas_C bovis. The sequence goes on along the minus strand of NZ_KB908391.1, from coordinate 26,250 downwards.
AAATCTTGGCGACGTAGTCCACTGTCTCCGCTACGCCTGAGTAATCATAGCCCCTGTTGGCCAGCCCGGCGCCTCCCATGTTGTAGGCCGCGAACATGAGATCCCAGGATTTCTTGTCGTCGGGGAGCGCGTCATAGAGGCTGCGGTCGTACTGCGCAGCGGCCTCCAGCGCCTCCGCTGGATTGAAGGGATCGATGCCGAAGGAGGCCGCTGTATCCGGCATGAACTGCGCGATGCCCTGCGCGCCTGCAGAGGAGACGGCGTTCGGATCCCAGCCGCTCTCCGCCTGTATCTGCGCGCAGAAGAGATCCTCGGGGATGCCGTAGTGGCGCGCCGCCTCCCGCGCCATGGCGACGTAGTCCTCCGGTCCCGTGATGTCCGCGCCGGTCGAGGCGCCCGCGCGCGTAGCCGGTGTCGAGGAATAGACCGCGGTATTCGAGACGAGCGCCGGGACGGTGAAGGAGGCCATGGTCATCTGCAGCGCCGCAGCGAAGAAACAGAAGAACATGAGGTTGATGGAACAGGCGATCACACCGTTGACGCCATTGGCGGCGAAATGCCGCACATAGCGGAGCCCTGAGAGCGGGAACGAGGTGAAGCTGAACAGCACAGACGCGTAAAAAGAAATGTACGCGAGCGCGATATGGTAGCCGATGATCAAAAAGAGAATGAACAGCACTGCCGCGATGACGAGGCAGACGAGATCGAGGATGCTGCCGAAGAACATATCGAAGATGCTGCCGCGTGCCATCAGCGTGGAGTTGACGATGGGCGCGACGATGCTCATGCCCTTCTGCACGATCTGCGTCGGGTCAGAGACGGCGGTGTTCGCCGCACTCACATCACCGCCGATCATCCCGCCAAGGACGGGGAAACCGTGCAGGGAGAGATTGCCGATGAAGGTCTTCCAGTTGTAGAGGAAGACGAGGCAGAAGCCGTAGAAGAAGCAGCGGCGGATGAGCCAGGGAACGAGGCCCTCCTTATCCTCACTTGTCGGGGAAAGCACCTTGCCCATCGCGCCGACAGCGATGTCGATGAGGCAGAGGACGAAAAACAATCCCGCGACATAGTCCTGGAGCGCCTTGAGCCCCTTCGTGATGAGCTCTACCACGCCGTCAAGGATTTCCTTGATGGGATTGGCGAAGTCGTTGAGCAGCTCCCATTTCACGAAGCGTCCCTCCGGTGAGCTCGGCCCGTAGCCCGAGACGTAGGCGCCGAGGTCCGGGACCATCGTGGCCGGGTCGATGGCATTGCCGAACGGGTCGCGAATTTCGAAGTGGAGGTGGACGCCCGTGCCAATGCCTGTATTCCCCTGCCAGCCGATGGTCTCGCCCGCTGCGACTGACTGTCCCACAGTGACGCCGATCTCGTTCAGGTGCGCGTAGCGTGTCTCGTAGCCGTCCGGATGGCGGATGTAGATGACGTTGCCGTAGCCATCGGCCCAGCCAGCATATTCCACGATGCCGCCAGCAGAGGCATTGACGGGATCGTTGAGCTCGCCCGCGATATCGATGCCCTTGTGGAAGCTTGACGCGCCTTCCGTCGGCCGCTCCCGCGGGCCGAACGGCGACGTGACGACGCCCGTCGTCGGATTGATGAAGCTCTCCGCCAGCGCCTGGACAGGGATCAGGAAAAGCAGCAGGAAAAGCAGCAAAATGCGTTTCCTCGGCATCATATCATCCGCTCCTTCCCTAGGGAATCCGCGCGTGCAATCAACATCATCTCAGAATCCTTTCTCGACAATCTCCGCAACTTTTGTTATAATGAGTTTATAAAAGGTTCGACTATATTGGAGGTCACATCATGACAGGTGAAGCAACGTCTTCGGAAAAGAAGAGTTATCTTCTCGGCATCCTGCTCGGCAGCTTCCTCATCGGACTGCCGTATGCGCTCGGTTTCAACTGGAAATGCCTCATCGTCTTCCTCGTACTCATCGGACCGGTATCGTTCATCGGCGCTTATCTCGGGCTGCCCATCAGCGCGGCCCTCGGCGCGTATCTTGGCTACTACGGCGTGAAGGAATACAACGCCTACGTTGCAGATTGAGTAAAGGAGGGCTTAATCATGGGACTCTTCTGGGGAAACGGCGAGAAAAAAGCAGCGCAGCCTCAGGCACCTGCAGATCCAAGGACAGAGCCTCTTACCCTCGGTTTTGTTCTTGATAGCGGTGGTTACATAAGGTCTGATGAAGAATTTACCTATATCATTCGTGACATGCATCTCATGATAAAGCAACTCTTACGAGAAAATCAGATGCTCCACCAACGCCTAAACAAATTAGAAGCTGAGTTCCAAGCAAATACGCAAGTCACCCGTACTCTATAACAGCGAGGCTTATTCTTGTCTTGCTGTTATTTTTTATTTTTCGGCTTTTGATTTTTAGAGAACGCGTCTTTGATGTCCTCAAGATATTTATCACCAGTAAATTGTTTCGTATCTTTGAATCCTCGTATCCCCTCCCTATACGACCTTACCGGCTTCGAGGACATAACGCTGTTTCGCGCGAGCTGGGTGAGAGAGCCCCTGACGCCGCCGCGGCCTGCGGCCTGCGCAGCGGCGCGCGCTGCCTGGATCTTGCCGTAGTTGCCCGTCACGGTGGCTGCGGCGTTGACCGGGGCGTTGGCAGCGCTCCGCATGCTGCCCATCATGTCGCTGCCCGAGAGCTGTGGCGCGCCGTTCAGGAGGCTGGAGACGAGTTTCGGAATCTTCTTGATGAGCATATAGATGAGGAACGAGGCGAGGACGGTCTGGAGCATGAGCGCGAGATTCTGCGAGATCTCGCCCGCTTTCTGTGCTGTCTCCATCTGTGTTCCAAGCCCTTCCAGGTAGGTCTGCGTGAAGAGCGCGAGGAATCCTATGACGCATACCTTTAGCGCGCAGTTGAACATTGCACCGATGGCCTTTTCCGTGAGGAAGCTGAACTTCCCCATCGTGCCGAAGGCAAGGCAGGGAATCGTAAGGAGGGCCATGACGTAGAACTCGATGTAGGCCATCGCAATCTCGATCGCGACGAGGAAGAAGCAGAAGACGAGCACGCATACAATGACGACGCAGAGGATCATCCGCGGCCCGTTCGTCACGTTGCCGACGAGTGCGGAGAGCGCCATCCCTGTGAGGCTGTCCGGCGACTTCGGGAAGAGGATGAGTGAGCTGATGTTGAAGACGGTCTGCACAATGCCATCCGCGGCCTTTGTGATAAGCTCCTGCCCCGCCTGGAGCTCCTGCCCCGCCGCCTTGACGCCGAGCATCTGGAAGCCCTCCATCAGGGCCTTCATGAATGGAATCCAGTTCATCATGAGGAACGAGAAGAAGCCGAGCTTGAGCGTCATGGAGATGAGATACTGCATCTTGTTGCCGCTGATGAGTTTCATCGAGAGTTCCCAGGAAGCCTGGATGACGGTCAATATGACGAGGAGACGCAGGCAGTACGGCGTGATGTTCGCCGCGCCCGGTGTGATGACATTGTCCTTGAAGTGCGCGACGAAAGAGCCGAGGATGCTGAGGTCCTTCACGTTCGCACCGTCGCCTGTGACCAGCTCCGGCGTAAACGCCGTCACCTGCTGCACCGTTCCCGGCTCCTGCGCCATGCTCCAGAATCCCGCGTCCATGAGAAAGGCACCGAAATTGAAGGCCAGACCCGCGCCGAGCGCGATCTGCCAGATGAATTTCTTGCCGTCCTCGAGGCCGAAGACGATCATCATGCCCGCGAGCGCCGTCATGACGATCATCACGCCGTGCATGATCTTGACGGTTCCCGTCGCCAACGTCTTCAGTCCTTCGTCGAAGTCCCCTCCGAGGCCTGTGCCCGCATTCGCGATGGTTTCCGAGCCATTTGCGGCCAGCGCGTCCGGCGACGGCGCGAGCAGAAGCGCAACCATCAAAAAGAACAACAGACAGCGTATCTCCTGCCTGCTCCCCATCGTTTTCACGCTGCGCATGAAATCCCTCCTTTTATTGTTTCTTGTTATTGTTTGTAATTTTTATATAGCATTTAATATTTGTGTTCAAATTGAACACATCCCTGCGGATCATCGCCCTGCGTTTCCCGGACGCAGATCTTGGCGATGGCTTTATTTTTTATTGTTTGCTGTTATTATTATATATTTATATTTCCTATTTTTTCCATGTGTTCAAATTGAACACATGAATCTCACTTCACGAAATTCGCAAATTGCTGAGCGGCGGCACGTTCCCGCGTTTCCGCCTGCGCACGCTCGAAATTCTCCATATACCATTTTTCGGAGCTCATGGCCAGTCCCTGCGCCGCGAGGTCCCGCATGTCGGACTGTTGGAGGATGCCAGCCGCGAGAAGCTGGATTTCCGCCTGCATGAGCTGCTGCTCGCCCTCCGCGTTCGATGCGGCCTCGACGGCCTGCTGCACAGTGGCCTGCGTGGTGTCGGAGACTTTCTGGCTCGCCTGCGCCCGCTCCGCTGCCGCCTTGTAGGTCGCGTCGAGAGCCTTCTGGTTCTTCTGCGTCTGAAGGTAGAGGTCGGCGATGGTTTTCTTGCCCGTCATGGCGTCCTCGATCGTGCCGATCTCGTTGCGGAAGATTTCCTGGACGGTCGTGTTCCTGTTGAGGATGCTCGGGATTTCTCCGTTCGCCTTGATGATACCGAGGTCTTTCATGATTTCTGGCGTCTTGCAGAAGCCTCCCGTCTCCTCCTGCTTTTCCATGAAGTTGGCGAGGAGATCCGGGCTGAGCTTTTTCGCATCGAGGATCTTGAGCGCAAGTTCTTTCTGCTCCGTCGTAAGGATGTCTGCTGTCGAAATGGCGGTCTTGATGGCTTCTTCGATGTTGCGCTGATCGATGACGGCAACAGCGGCTTCCGAGTGGTGGCTCGTGATGGCCATCGCGGCCAGCGGCGTGAGAACGCCGAGGACGATGCCCGCGAGGATGCCGGTCTTGAGTGTCGATTCGCGCCAGGTCAGGGGATTGATATTCATGGTGATCCACTTCCTTTCAAAATGCTGGGATTACTGCGGCACGCCGCACGGATCGCGCCTGCGTACCAGGGCTTCGTCATAGCTCGTCATTTTCTTTCCTTCACGGTATTTCGTCTGGAGGTAGTTCCGTTCGGCGTTTACGAGCTTCTGCTCGAATCCTTTCAGGAGGTTCTGGTACTTGGGTTTTTTCTTGACATTCTTCATCTTGTTCGCGGCGTAGTTCGACTGATGCGCGCGAGAGGCGGCCTCTGAGAGGCGGTCCATGGCGGCAACGATTTCCTTTTCCTCGTAGCCCTGGTTCAGCATGCAGAGGATGATGCCCTCGTCCATCTGGTCGTTGAAGGGAATGAGGAATTCCTCCTTGTATTCCTGCTTGCAGCTGTCGTAGAACTCGTCTGCCGGGGTGTCTTCCCCGCGCTCAGACTTCGGCGAGAAGATCGGAATCCGCGCGAGCTCCCGCCTGCGCTCCCGCGCGGAGATGACGACGGGTGCCTGGCTTTCGCTTTGCTCAAGCGCCTCTTCCGACTGAGGGATGTCCGCGGGCTCCTCTTTCCAGATAGCGCGGACGCGTTTCTTTTCTTCCTTCCGAACGTTCTCGTTTTCCTCAGCCACGGCGACGGGAGTTTCTGGTGCTTCCCCGCGTTCCATCGCCTCCCTCGCTTCGGCGAGCAGCTTGTCGAGGTTTCTCTTCGCGCGCTCTTTGGCCGGGATGCCACCGATGCGCAGGAGGATGTCTTTGATTTCCTCCTCGGTCGCGCCCGCCTCCAGTAGCTCTCGCGCGGCGAGCTTGTTGTAGCAGGCGCGCTCTTCCGCGACGCTCCGGCCCGCGCCCTGCGCGATGAGAGCTTCCTCGCAGCTGCTGATGAAGTCCTTGTACCGGTCTTCGCTCGTGAGGTAGCTCCCGCGCTGGAAGGGCATGCCCTCCGCCTGGCCGAGGAGCACGGCGAGCGCTGCGTTATGGTCGAAGCCCGGCGCGCGCAGCGCGGGCGATCCGGAGAGAAGCGAGGCTCTGAGGGATGTCTCCTCGGCCTGCGCCTCGCGGAGGGCATCTGCTATGAGTTTTTCATCCGCGAAGCTGACGGGCTTCCCGTCGCGTTCCTGGACGAAGAGCTTCAGCGCGGCCGCGAAGGCGTCTTCCTCGTTTGCCTGCAGGGCATCGTAGGCGAGCTTTTCCTTATAGGCTTCCCGTGCGAGTTTCCGCAGGTACGCGTCCCGGTCGCGACCCTCGTATTCCGCGTATTTTTCGAGCAGGTCGCGGAGCGCGTCCTCTGAGACGCCGGTCTCACGGAGATATTCGACGGCTGCCCTGCCCTCGCGGTACGCGAGCGGCAGCGCCTGGCTCCGGCTCCGTTGCTGCCAACACGCGGCGAAGATGTCCTCCGTTTCCTGCGCGTCCCTGGCGGCTTCCTTTTCCCGCGCTTCGCGGTAGGACTTCCACACGCGCTGCTCCTCCGGCTGGGCTGTGCGGTCGTTGCCGACGAGCGCCCGGTAGAGGCTGCTCCCGAGATAGGCTTCGCGGACGCTTTCCAACGGCATGCGCTCCTGCATGGCAGCGAGGATTTTTGCGTCGCTCGCGGCAAGTTCTGGCTTTACGGCGGCGATCTCGCCCTCGTAGAGCTCATTGAATCTCGCCGCGGCCAGGGGCAGCGCGAGATTGTCCGCCGAATCGGCATCCTCCGGGAAGACGCGCTGCAGATAGTCCCTGTCCAGTTCCTTGGTCAAGAGCGTGATGCGGCTTGCGGAAAGCGCGGCGGAAAGCTGGTTTTCGCCGTAGCCTTCTCTTTTCATCCGCTCCAGGATGCCACGCTCGATGGCTTCGATGACGGCGCCCAGGGATGCGTTTTCCTTGACCGCGAGCGAGCGGTAGAGCCGCTGTTCTTCGGTGAGTGGTCCTTCCTGGTTCATAGGCGCCTCCTCACTTCGCTTTGTTCGCTTTGCCGCTGCCATTCCAGGCGTCTTTGAGCGCATAGAAGAAGTCCACGACGCCAAGGGAATCGCCGCCGAACGGCTTGCCCAGGAATTCCGTATCGAGCTTTCCCTCGCGGATGGCGTCGTTGACGGCCTTCTCGATCAGGTTCAGGCGGATTTCCATGCGGTTCACGCGGATGGCGAAATAAAAGAGCAGGAGCACCATAAATGAGAGTGTCAGTCCAAGCATAGCGTGAGTTCCTCCTTCTCCCGGTATTCCGGATAGTCAAGGTCATGCGACGCGAGCCACATCTCGTTGAAGCGCTCCTCTCCGTAGTCTTCGAGGATGCGCTTGCATTTGGCGAGGGCCGCGTCCCCTACGGCGACGTAGGCGAGCGTGAACGGGCAGAGGTCGAGCGCGAGGTTGAAGAGGCGCGATCCCTGCGGCCCGTCATAGTAATATTCGCGCTGCGACTGCGCGTGCGCGAGCAGGTTGATCTGCTGGCTGTTGAGGCCGAACTGGTGATAAAGCTCCCGCCTGTTCTGCGTGATGGCGAGCTTATCCGGCAGGAAGATGCGCGACTGGCAGGAGGAGAGCACCGTGTCAAAGATGGCGCTCTTGGCCACGTCATCGAGGCTCTGTGTCGCGAAGAGGACGCTCGTATTGTATTTGCGCAGCGTCTTGAGCCACTCCTTGATTTTCTCCGCGAACATCGGGTTCTGGAAGAACACCCAGCACTCATCGAGCACGATGAGCGTCGGCCCCTGCTCGCCCTCTGTCGCGTTCTTCACGACGTTCTCGATGCGGTGGAAGATGTACATGAGCGTCGTGCCGACGATGCGCTTCGCGTTCATCAGGGTCTCCATCTCAAAAGACTGCCATCTGGAGATGGCGAGGTGATCCCGGTCGCTGTCGAAAATCTCGCCGTACTCGCCCTTGTTGCCGCTGTCGTCGGCAAGCGCGAGGGAGTAGAAAGCCTCTTTCAGTTGCCGCGACTGGAGGAAGGAGATGAACGTCGTCATCGTGCGGTATTTCTGCTCCATCCCCGCGACGGTGGCCAGGGAATCGCGGATGATGGCCTTCTGATCCGGCGTTGTATCGACACCTTCTTCCGCGAGGAAGTCGCAGAGCCAGTCGAGCGCCCACTGCCGCTCATCCTCGTTGTCAATGTGCGCAAGGGGCTGGAAGGAGAGGCTTTTCGCCTTGCCGACATCGTAGAATTTCCCGCCTACGCCATAGGTGAGTACCTTGGAGCTGGCGCCCTTGTCGAAGATGATGATGCGGGCGTTCTTGTACTTGGCGAACTGCGCCTCGATGGTGTTGAGACAGACCGACTTGCCCGCGCCCGTAGGGCCGATCATCAGAGAATGGCCGACGTCCTTGATGTGGAGGTTCAGGCGGAATGGGCTTGCGCCGTCCGTCTGCGCGTAGAGGAGCGGCGGCGCGTCAAGGTGCTTGTTCCAGGCGTTGCCGCTCCAGGCGAGCGCGAGCGGCATCATGTGGACGAGGTTCCCTGTGGAGATCATCGGCTGCCGGACGTTCCCCTGTTTTCCGGGGACGCAGGAGAAGAAGGTATCCACGGCGTTGAAGTCCTCGATCTTCGCGAACTTGATGCCGCGCTCGATGAAAATCTGCCGGATGAGCTTCGCCTTTTCGTCCACCACCTCGCGATCCTCGTCCATGACCAGGACCGCGGTGGAATAGTAGACGAAGGAAATGTGGTCGCCCTCAACGGCATTCATGGCGTCGCGCACCTCCGCGAGGCGGTCGACGGCGACGTCGTCGATGTTCTCGGCGTTCTGCATGCCGTTGCGGATGGTCGCGTCGGCGATGGTCGCCGTGAGCGACTGCGTCTTTCCCTTGAGCTTGCGGCGCTCGCTGTCGAGCTCATCCGATACGTCGAGCTTGCTCATCGTAAAGGCCCGCGTCACCCAGCGCAGCGGGAAGTCCAGGCGGTTGAACTCGTCGAACATACCGAACTGCGTATCATTGCCGAAGGAAATCGGCGCGATGACGCGCAGGTGCTTGTTCCCGAGCTGCGGCTCCAGGCCGCCGTAGAGCGGCGTATCGTAGAGGAACCGGTCGATCGGGATAGAGGCATCCGGGCATTTGAGCGAACGGTTTTCCGCGGAGACTGTGGAATGCAAGTAGGTGATGAGCGCATCCTCATCGAGGAACTCGACCTCGACGCCGAGGTTCGTCATGCTCTTTGTGAACTTATAGAGCATCTCGCCGAAATTTTCAAAGACATCATCGGCCTTCGTGATTTTCTTCTCGCGTCCCTCGATCATGATCTCTTTGATTTTCTCCTGCCGCTCGACCGGCGGCTTGTGCCAGAAGGTGCAGTAGAAATGCGACTCGAAATAGCGCCCGCTCTCAAAGAGGGCCGCGCGCTCCGCGTCGATACCTCGCGTGACGTCATCGCAGAAGTAATCCGTCGTCTCGTAAGCCGTCGTAGGAACACGCTGCGCCTCAAAATAGAGCACGTTGTTCGTCTTCAGGAGGCCGATTTCCGCCTGGAGGCGGTTCGTGAGGACGGCAAGCTCCTCGTCCACGGAGGACGCGAGATCAGGCCCCCGGTAGCGGAACGTCGCCATGATCGAGCCGTCCTTGTTCAGGCAGATGGCGCAGCGGTTCCCCGCCACGCGGATGGCCGTAAGCCTCGCGAACGGCATATAATCGGACAACGGCGCCCGCCGTTCATCAAAAAGATTCAGATTGTACATCTCATCCCTCCTTTTGCTCTTCCTCCTCGATGGAGAGCAGCAGCTCCCTCTCCCTGCCCTTCGCCGCTTCGCTCAGGTACAGAAGATCCTCAAGCCGTGAAAAGCCATAGGCTGGCGGCACGATCCCTGCCCGAAAATGGGCCGGAATCGTGCCCCACCAGCGTTGCTTGGCATTGAAGTTTTCAAGAAGATAGAACTCTTCCGCTTCCTCGAACAGCTTCCGCAGGTACGCCTCGCATTTTTCATACGCAGCGGTCGGCACCAGGGCGACAAAAGTATTGTTGTAATACCCGTAGAAATTCCCGTTCATCGGCTCCTCGATGAGTTCTTTGATGTAATGCCGCGAGGGACACCAGAGTCTCATGCGGGATCGCTTGCCGCGCTCCTTTTTCACCTCGTCTGGGCTGAAAAAGAGGAGGCGCTGCACATGGCGGCAGGGAATGTCATTCTTCACAAAAGCATCGATGAGCCGCCTGAGTGTCGCGCTTCGCGAACCGATAAAATCCGGGAGCGTCAGAACGAGGAACGTTTCCTCCCCGAACGTGATCCGATTCGCGGAAAAGTCCGCATCGAAGTCCCTGGAAAGCGCATAATCGAGATCGACGGGAATCGCTGGCATCGTCACTTGGTACCGGCCATGCGCGAGTGTGAAGACGAGGTAATCGACGATTTCCTGATAGCGGAGGATATGCGCGTGCGCGGCATCCGGAAAGGCATCGCGGAAGGATACCAACTTTTCATAGAGGTATGCCTCCATCCCGTCGATGGCGACCGTCTTCCCCCGCTCCAGCGTATTCGTGACCTCTCCTTTCATGTTCTTGAAGGGGTTCCAGGTGAGGACGAGATATGCCGCCGTCCCCCTGCTCGTGTGCTGCTCCTCGATGTTCATGACCCAGCCGCGGGCAAAGCCAGGAAGCGTACTCCACGCGCCTTCGAGGCTGCCCGCGCAGGGTTCGTAGCGGATGACGCCCAGCACGCTGTCATCCTTATTGCGCAGGACGCTTTCATGAGTGAAGGCCTCCCAGGCAATCCAGTCCCAGATGTCCTTGTTGTCAAGCCGGTACTCCCGCCAGGACGGTTTCTCCTCCTCCACGAACCGTTCTTCTGCCATGCTCTCACTTCCTTTCCGCAGTCAGACCGAGTAGTAATCCTTCTTGCTCCAATACGCATTGAAGCAGTCAAAAAACTGCGCATCCTCCAGCGAGAAGTACCGGACGAGGAAATGCGCCAGGACATTCATGACGAGGATAGGCCAGTATTTCAGGCCAAAGCACAGGAGCACGAAGCCAGCGATGCTGAAATTGTACATGAGGAACTTCCGCGGCACGTTCATGAACAGGATGTACTCCGTAAGCGAGCGGTAGATGGGCAGGTGTGTCCAGGTGATTTCCTGCAAATCACGCTTATCATCCATCATGTCACCTCAGAACAACAATCCTGCCGCCAGCGTTGCACTGTCCGACAGCGTCGATTCAAGAAACTGACCGGCTCCCATCGCAATGGCGCCGCCGCCGGCGACCTTGACGCCACGCATCATGGCCTGCTGTTCCCAGCCCATCGCCCAGCTCATGCCGCCGAGCGCGATGCCACCGCCAGTGACGAGGATCGGGATCGGCCCAGTGAGGGCATCCGTGATGACCTGAAGCGGCTTCTGGAGCGGCGTAATCCCTACATTACCAGCTGTCGATGTCGTCTGCGCCGACGCGTCATTCGTGATGAGGAAGAAGCCGATAGTGAATAGCATCGGCAGGCAGTTCTTACCGAACTGGAGCAGATCCTCCTTCTTGACGCTTTTCACCTCGCCGAGCTTCCGGTTGACCAGGGCCGTGAGTTTCATCTTGATACGCATAGTGATTTCTCCTTTCGTTTGAAGCAATGAATCATCCGGGAGGATGCCCTCCCATTTCCTTATTGTAAAACAGTGCAAAGTTGAAAAACTGCGGACTTTTGCAGGAAAGGGAAATTTTTTGTCCAGCAGATATACACAAAAAGCACCCTATTTCCATGAAATAAGGTGCTTTGTCCGTTCTGAAAGGATGATTCATTTTTAGGTTATCTGCTTCACCGGCTCCTTCCCTCTTCTAGGGAAAGCGACATCTCTTTTCTCGCGCGTTTCCATGCGGGGATGAGGATGCGCTGCGATCGAATATCCAATGCCTTCGCGAGATACGTTTTCCTGATGTTCGACATTTCCGGCGTCGTCTCTACGATTGCAGTTGTCAGGAAACGTACATCTATTCTGGGAACGATGCGCAAGATGGCTTCTTTCAGCCCCTGCGGAGGATTTTTATAGATCTCGTGGTAGAACAAGCGCTTCCCCTGATAACGATATGCGGATTTAACATTGTATTCTTGGTTGATGAAGGCCGTTTCATCCTTCAGGATGGCAGCCATCTTCTCATCTTCCATGAGCGGGGTCAAAGCGGAACCGCAGTCATAGACAGGCGCAAAGCGAATATGATTTCCCTTGACAAGGAAGCCCCAGTTGTCAAGATGTCTGTCGTCGTTGCCAATCAAGGTATCTGCAACGAACATATCCCAGAATTGCGCCTTGAAGGATTCTTTGTCCGTCGTTGTCCCGAACGTCATGTCATCGATGGTCTTCATGACAAATCCCAATTCGCGCGGAAACTTGTCGTTACTGCTGGCAACTGCTCTGGCGAGCTTGCTGAATTCCATCAGAGAGTATCCATCCGTACAAAAATTTTCACAAGCAACAACAATCTTCCGTTTCCCTGTCTCCGTCTGGTAATCGCCCAGGAAGGTGTTTTGTGCAGGAATGCCCAGCGCGCGGAAAATATGGCAGCCGATGTACTCGGAAAACTGGTTGTTCATATAGCTCAAGCCATTTTTCTTCTGCCTGACAGGATCGGGAAACTTCACCATATAGATTTTTCCGTCGATCTCATAGGCCCGCTTTTGCTCCGAACCGCCAAAAAATGTATTTGGAATCTCTTTCTCATTGTTGAAATTAATCATTCCACCTGCCCCCAAAAGTATTCCTTGATGCGCTCGCCCTCTTCTGGATCGAGCTCTTCGCTTTTCACTAAATATTTGACTTCTCCCGCGATGTTGATGACTGCCAGAGCGTAATGGAGCTTGTCATTTTTTTCCAGTGCTTCATATGCCTGTTCCATGTATTCCGGAAGGAAATCGGTATATTTTTTCGGATCAAATGGTCGTTCCAAGGTCATACACCTCCGTTTACTCCAGTATATCATACGGCGCGTCACTCCGTCAGTTCTTCCGGATCGTCCAGGCGATGCGTGATGTATTCTCCGGCCTTGCTGTCCCAGGTATCGACGGCAATGACTTCCTCGATGCGGCGCCGTGCAGCGCGCTTCGCGATGTAGACGATGACGTTGATGGCGCGCGCAATGGAGGCCTGCTGCGGCGTGACGGAGACGCGGGCAATCATGTTTTCCAGGCGGAACAGCGTCTCCAGCGCGCTGTCGCTGTGGACGGTCGAGCAGCCGCCGCGGTGTCCGGTGCTCCAGGCATCGATGAGTGTTAGCGCCTCTTTCCCTCGTACCTCGCCCACGACGATGCGGTTCGGCGACAGGCGGAGCGTCATGCGCAGGAGATCATCCATGCCGACGTGCTCTTGTGTCGTGAGCGCCGTCTTGTTCTGCGCGGTGCATTTGAGTTCTTTCGTGTCCTCGATCGTGACAATGCGTTCATCGAGCTTGGAGATTTCCGCGAGGATGGCGTTTAGAAGCGTCGTCTTGCCGGAAGCCGTGCCACCTGCCGCAATGATGTTCTTATGATGGAGGATGGCGTCCCTGATGACAGCGCACTGGCTCTTTGTCATGGAGCCCTGTTCGACGTAATCGTCCAGGGTGTAGACGGTCTTGCTGTGCTTGCGGATATTGAAGGACGGCCCTGTGACAATCGGCGGCAACTCTGCCTGAAAACGGCAGTTCGTAAAGAGGCGCGAGGCGGGGATGTCGGCCTGGAGTGATGGGTTCTGCTTCATGTCGATGACCTGCCCGGAAAGATCCGCGACGGAGTAGATGATGCGCTTCGTCGCATCCTCCGGCATAGTGATCCCGGTATAGACAAAGCCCTTTCCCTCCATGTCCAGCCAGAGCTTTCCGTCCGGATTCACCATGACCTCTGTCACGTTGTCCATGTGCATGTAGCGCATGATGTCGCTACCAAGGCTCATCTCCAGAACGCTGATAAGCCGTTCCCGGACGACTTCGTGCGACGGTCTCTCCTCCAGACTTCTTTCTCGTTCTGTCTGCATCACGCACTCTCCTTTCCTGTCTGCGGCTGCACTATTTTCCGCTCCATGTCCGCCTGCACGCGTTCCTGCCGGACGGTCTCTTCCGCGATCCGAAGCGCGAGGCTGCGCAGCGCCGGATCCTTCATCGACGCGCCTGGCTTTACGAGCGCTTCCTCACTTTCGGAGGACGGAGCTTCCTGATTTCCTGTATCGTGACGGCTTTTCTGCCCAGCTTGCTCTTGAGATTCTTGAGCGGCGATTTCTTCCCGCTGAACACGTTCTTCATGCGGCATCTCTCCTTTCGCTTTTCCAGCTGAGTTTCCTTCCTCTGCCTGCCGGGCCTTTTCGACCGCAAGGCGCTTTTCTTCAATCTTCCTGCGTTCTGCTGCGTGGATCTTGAAGAGATCCGCATAGCTTTTGATGGCCGTCGCGGTATCGGAATAGAGCGGCGGCGGAGAAATCTTCTCCATGAACTGCTTTTCCTTGTAATAACGAATCTTGTCGCTGTAAATTGGGCGATGGCCCGCGACGAAGACGAGTTCCTTCTCGCTCGACATGCGGCGAACCTCGTCAGGCGTCATGAGCTTCCGCGCCATGTTAGAGGTCGAGGTCGAGCTCTTGAACATCTCGCCACTCGTCGATGTGGAAAAGGAGTGGATGGTTTTCTCACCGAGCGTTTCGGAGAGCGTCTTGGCGGTACCGCCGCCGTCCTCCAGTGTCGGCGTGAAGTAGATCTGCACATGGCAGTTGCCGGGAATGGCATTGTCCTTCGTGTAGATTTTGTTGAGCTGTCCCATGCTCTGCGCGACGATACAGATCTTCACGCCGTATCCGGCGCAGATGGCGAGGGACTTCTCGATGGATTCCAGCTTCCCGAGCTGTGGGAACTCGTCGAGCATGAGGAGCAGGCGCTGCTTCTTTTTCTTCGTCCCTGCTTTCCCGTCTTTTCCCGCTTCTCCGAACTCCATGTCGCGGACGAGCTTCGAGAGCATCGTATTGACGAAGAGGCGGAGGATGGGCCGGAGCTTGTCGATGTCATTCGGCTGAAGTACAAGATAGAGCGAGACTTCCTGCTTCGGATCGAGCAGGTCGCGGAGCGTGAAGTCGGAAACGGCGGTATTCTTGCGGATGAGCGGGTCTTGGTAGACGTGCATCGCGGTCTGCGCGGTCTGGATGATGGACGCGCTCGTCTCCTTCGCGCCGTTGTAGATGGCTGCAGCCGCTTCTGCGACTTTCGGATGCACGAGCAGGAGGAACCAGGGCCCGATGGTCTCGATGTGCGCGTTGACCGCCGCTTCGATCTGCTGCTTCTCGCTCTTGCCCGTGAGATCCGGCATGCTGAAGTTGAACGTATATTTCCCTTCCGCCGCGTTTTCCAGCTCGCGTATCGTTTCCTGGAGGACTTCGAGGTTACTCTTCGGCGGCGGGACATCCTCGCGCCCTTCCTTCAAGGCTTCCGCATAGAGCATCCCCTGCTTCTCATTTTCCTTGAACCGCGTTTCCAATAGGGAGAGCTGATCCCTGTGCTCTGCCGCGTATTTGCGGAATGGCTCAAAGTTCTCGATGTATTCACCATAGATTTTTTTCAGGATGTTCGTTCGGCCATCGATTTCAAGAAATTCTTCTTTTGAGATGTGCGGATACATCTTCATCGTCGCGAAAAGCTGCGCCGTGCTCATCGTCGGAGAGGATAGGAGCGTCATCACATCCGACGGGCAGGGCAGCAGTCTGTTTTCCTGATGGTGTTTGTACAAGAGATGCAGGATGACGCCGTTTACAAGCGCGACGGCGGAGTTTTCCCAGAATGGGTCCTTGGATTCGCCGCCAGTCTTGATCATCATCTCGGAGATGGTGGAAACATCGGTGAGCTCCTCGAAGGACTGGAAATCGATTTCGGCGAAGGGATTCCACTTCGCGGCAGAATCGTCCTTGCAGAGCGGCTCGAATTTCATGACCTTCTGCCCGAGGGCTTTCTGTCTGTGCGTCGCTGTGAATTCCCAGAGCTCTCCTTTCGGATCGAAGAGGAAGATGCTGTGCGGCCAGAGGAGGCCTGTCGGCACCATGTTACAGACGCCCTTGCCCGATCGCGTCGGCGCGACCAGGAGAATATGCTCCGGCCCGTCGTGGAGCAGGAGCTTCTTGGTGAAGGGATTGCGCCCGACGACGAAGCCTGATGGCGCCGAGAGACCCGCCTTCTTGATGTCCTTGTTCTTCGCCCAGCCCGCTGTTCCGTGGCTCGTCAGGCGTCTCATGACCTGGAAGATCTGGTAACAGATGAAGATGCCCGCACCGTAAAAAAGCCAGGTGATCCAGAAACTGCGGCGGATTGGGATTCCGATATACTGTATGACGTCGGCGTTGCTCTTCCACATCGACAATGCCATGGGATGCCAGATATGGCCGTAGATATGGCCGGGAAGCTCCAGTGTGTAATTGTATTGCGCCGCGATATACTGGACGGTCGCCCAATGCCCGAGAAGGTGCATGAGGAGCATGATGGCGATGCAGCCGCCGATGAAGTACGGACGCTGTTTTTCTGGTATGTCCTGCATAAACTGTCCTTTCCGGCACAAAGGCGCGGCCATGCCGCGCCCCCTGTGTCACTTATCACATGCTTGTCCCGAAGGAGATCGGCTGCGCCACAAAAAGCTGGAAGGTATGCCCCGGCTCAATCGTGACCGTCGGTTGGACATCGCTTCCCTTGCCGAAGAGGTTTGCTGTGGACTGGATGAGGTTCGCGAGCGCTCCCTGCATGGCAAGCTGTCCGCCTGAGTAGGTATCCGTGGAGTTCGTGTTGCCGCTTGCTAGGCTGCCCAAGGCGGCGATCGCGCTGGAGAACATGCCTGCGCCGAGCATCCTTCCCGTATGGCGGTGCACCTTTCCGACCAGTCCATTGTAGCCGCCGCCATCCACGGCAACAATGCTGCTGCCGATGTCGAACGCCTCTCCCGAAGGGAAGATGACCGTACTGAACACGACGTTGATCCTGCCGCTTCCCACCGTCTTGCCGCTTTCGTAAGTGCCGATGAGACGCGAGCCAGCGGGAATGAGAAGATTGGTCTGCGTGAGGCTGTCGTAGACATCCGCGCTCGTCTGCGCGATGACTTGTCCCGGCGTATCTGTATTGATGCCGGAGAACAACATGGCAGGGATGAGCGTGCCCGCCTGGACGACATAGGGACTTGTCGAGGAGGAAGAAAACGATGCGACCTGCAGCATGTTCGCGTTCGTCCCTTGCGGGGAGACATCCGCATTCGGCAGCGCGGCGTCTGCTACGGGAGCGGCTACCGCACTGGCTGTGGGTGCCTGGCTAGTCGCAGCACCCTTGCCAAGGGCGAAGTCGATTGCGGAGGAATAGCGCTGCTCCAGCTTGTCCGCTTCGCCCTTCTCTGCGTTCTTTCCAGACTGCTGCGCGGGCATGCTTACATTTACAGGCGGGAGCGCTGCTGCACGAGGAGCGGAAATGGATGGGACAGACGCCGTCGGCGCTGAAGCGGGCCGGATGACAACAGGCGCCGACGGCGGCGCGCTTTGCTGGCGCACCGCCTGCATCCTTTCCTGGTTCCCATTCTGATTCTGCGCATTTGCCGCACCGGCTCTTTGCTGATTCTTCTGATTGATGGCAGCAAGATCTTTGTAGGAGGGATCGTTGCTTACCTTGTTGTCTTTGTTCGCGGGTTCATTCGCTGCCTGCTGCTGTGCATGCTTCTGAAGCTGCGCTCCTTTTTCCGCGGAATCATCAAAGTAGCTGTAGGAAAGGAGGCTCACAAGCACCATGCCGATGATGGCAAAGCCTATGAATTTCCTGTTGATGATGGTGGACTGCTTATGCTCTCCTTTGGCATTGGTCTCTCCTGTGTCGGTGTCATCCTCTTCTTTCTTCCCACGCAGCTTGTCCATGACCCGGCTGAAAAAGGCTTTCACTCCGCGCTTTTCTTCCGCGCGATCTGCGTCTTCTTCATCCTCATCCTTTTTCCCCGTGATATGGCGCACGAGTTCCTGCACCTTGTATTTGAGCGTATCAAAGTCCATGCGCGGCCTCCTTACTTATGCGCGATCGTGACGCTTTCATTTTCCGAAACGCGGAGCTGCGCTTTCTGGAATGTGCCGTCTACGATGTAGAGGTTGCCCTTCTGCCGATAGTTCATGATGGTCATCGTGCGCTCACCCTTCTGCTGGACGAACAGCGGCACTTGCTTCTTCGGCAGTTTCTCGAATTCGAGGTAGGTGCGCTTCCCGTCTGAGTAGACAACAGCAGGCATGTATTCCTGGTTCCTGCCGCTCACCTTGAACGCGTGGTCGAGCGCTTCGATGTCCGTCACGGCGACTGTGGCTGGTTTTTCCGCCTGCTTCGCGGCGAGGAATCCTTCCTGTTCCGGCTCGTCCGCGTAGTTCCACATCACCATCGGATTGTACCAGTCAGAGCTGTTCAGGAGGATATGGTAGCTCCGGCGGCTCGTCGCGACAATCATGTTCGTCGTGCTCATCTCGACGGTCGGCTTGATGAAAAGATGCGCCGTGCCGTCTACTGTTGTCTGGGAAACAGCCCATCCCGAGGTATCGCCACCGCCGATATAGGTGATCGCCTCTCCTTTCTTGAAGGCGAGATCTGTCACGAATCCCCTGCGGCAATAAATCTTGTAGAGCTGGTTCGGCGCATAGGCGAATACCATCGTGGAGGAGCCCTGCGCATTGATGGCATCCTGCGTGTAGTTCACGCGGGATGCTGGAGAAGGATTCACGAGATTTGCCGTCGTCGGTCCGGGGACGATGAGCTTCTGCCTGGCTGCCTGAACTTCTATGCCGTCCATCCGCTCATTCAGACGGTCAAGCAGGGAAAGTATCTCCGCCTGCGTTTCACTCATAGCGTAGAACTCCCCTTTCAGAGTTTCTACCTGATTCTTTTCCCGGCGTGACAGCCTTGGTGTCTCCTCGTTCTTCGGAGTCTGCGCGTTCTGCGTCTCTTGATCGGCTGACGCGCGCCCTTGCAGCTTCGCCAGCGTTTCTTCCAGGCTCGGGTATTCCGCCGTATCGATGGCGTTTTGTTCCGTTTTCGTTTCTCCTGTCTCCGCGGCATACGTCGCAGCTCCCATCGGCAGAAGACCGCACATGACTGCCGCAATCAATGCCTTTTTTACTTTTGCCATATTGATTCATCGCTCCTTTTTTCATTTTCCATGTGTTCAATTTGAACACATGAATCAGATTCATTTTTTCGTCATTGGCTCCGGTGCATTTCCTGCGTCCTTTGCCTTGCCAATTTCTTCTGAGAAGTTCATGTCAGAGATGTAAAGTCCCAGCGGATTGACGATGAGCGTCGCATCGTCCTTGGGTGGGATCGTCGTCGTCGAGAAGACGCCTTCGTAGTGATGGACAGTCTGCTGCCCGGAGGATATGTTGAACTCTTCCTCGTCCCAGGAGGCATGGAAAGAATCCGTATCCGAAATTTTCTTGACGCCCCGGATTTTCACCTGGATGGTGACGGTCGCATATTTCTCCCGGAATTTCTCGTTGGCCTGAATGGTTTGGAATTTTTTCGCGGCTGATGTCGTAAGATACGCAAACGCCTTTTGCTGGAGCTTGTCCTGCTGGACAGGGTCGAGCTGGATGCTCCGTCCGTTCTGGATGAACTGGCTGATGAAATACCGTATCTCCGCTTCCTGCGGCTTGTAATCTTCCGCGATGAGTGAGCCCGCTTTCTCCACCTCGCCCGTGCTCTTGTCAACGGTGACAATGTACGGGACGATCTGGCTTTTCAGGGACTGCACCGTGAGGCCAATGGATAAAACAATGCAGCAGACGAGCAGTCCGAGCGCGATGCGCCGCCAGTTGTAGTTCTGCTTCGCGACGCTGCCGATCCGCGCGTCCATGACAGATCTTGCTTTATCTGCCGGACTTTTCGCGCTCCCGGTGTCTGAGAATTTCTGGGGCTGTTCCTGTGTCTTTAATGCCATTCGCTTCTCTCCTTTTCTTTTGCAATACCATCATCCTGCACCGAAGGCGCAGGACTGCCGCTGAACCAGGCGATCCTGCCGTCAGAAAATGTCCTGCCCTCATCCACGAGGCTATCCCCCTGCCTCGGTGCTTCTCGCGCCTGCGCCTTTTCTTGCAGCTGCTCAGGCTGCTCCAGTGCTGTGGGGGCAGGCGGAGCAACGAGGGAAACAGCGGCAGCAGGTGACTGTATGGCAGATGGATTCGGGACATTCGGCAGCGGGATCAGCGTTCCCTGCGCCGCAAGGCGCGGCTGAACACGTCCGACTGATACTGGTGTTGCCTGGATGGGTGCTGTCTTCTCCGTCTCCTCGCTTTTCTTCGTCAGGACGCCAAGGGCGCTGCTCCCCGACAAATCACCGGCGAAGGGCGCGGGATCTATCGGGATGCTTTCCCGTTCCGGCGGGTGCGCGGCGGGAAACAAAACGCCTGCCAGCAGGATGACGGCAGCGCCCATCAGGCTTCCCAGGAAAAGGGACTTCTTCTCCAGTGCTTTCACGCTGCGGAAAAGTTCGCTCATCGTACGCATGTTGCTTCTCCCCTCTCAGTAAATAACCTCGTTTTTCTCTAAGTGTACTTTCTGTGCCAAATCCTCGATCCTGTCAGAGGAATGGCTGTGTGTGAATGGTATCCGGAAGTACAGGGTTACTTTTTCGCCGTCAACATTCATGAGGATGGATTCCGCGGGCATCAGAATGCGACGGATAACGCGGGACTTTTGCTGCAGGAGCCTCTCGTTCAGGCTCATCCAGGAAATTTTTCGATACCGCGCCTGCTCGGCGAAGGACTGGATGCGGTTCTTGATGGCCTGAGCGGGAAACGCACCGCGATTCGTCCGGATTTCAACGCGCAAATCGTTCCCGATCGCCAGTGCGCGGACGGAGATGTACGCCTCCTGACCACTCTGCCTGCAAAGGAGACGGATTGCCTCGCTGATAGCGAGGTCGGCGAAGATGCTGTTCCCTCCCAGGCTTTGGAGAAACTCCTGCAGCTCAGGCAGCAGTTTCTGGCTACAGGCAGATGCTTCTGTAATCCAGGAGCGAACGCGAATGCGTTTCTCAAGTTTCGTCTTCATGATGAATCACCAGAATGCGAGAAGCGGGATCACTCTGCCGCGAATATTCGCCAGCGGAACTGTTCCTGTATACCTGCCGTCGAAGCTTCTCGTCACATCGGCAAGCGGCAGGAACTCGCCCGCGGGAACCACCTGCTTTCCAGGCGGGAGCTGCGGTAGCGGCTCTCCGTTGCTGTCCTCAACCGCAACCGGTCCCCTGTACTGTCCATTGACGTAGAAACTCCCGTCTGCCGCCTGATAGGAATCGCCTTCGAGCGCTCCGATCCGCTTGAGCAGGCAGATGTCCTTATCTGTGTATCCGCGCTCCAGAGCAAACTGCCTGACTTCGTCCGTCGGCTCATACGCCACGATGTCGCCGCTTGAAAACCGAGCACAGGGAATCCGGAGGTAGTAGCCGATCGGCATGGAGGCCGTCGTGTTGTAAAACAGGACGTTCTGCGGAAGCGGCGGGAACCTGCCTCCTGCCGCGCGAAACAGCAGAAGGCACACAGCCAGGGTGCCTAAAAGGTAAAAGATCGGATGGGCGCGCGGGCTCGGAAGATTGGCTCGTCGTTTCATGTCATCACCTCTACAAGCATTGTAAAACACTGCAAAGTTGAAAAACTGCGGACTTTTGCACGGAGATTAAAATTTTACAGCAGAGAAACCGCCGTCTCTGAAAACGCCTGGAGGTACTGGTAGATTTTCCGTGTGCTCTCTCCCCGTACGGCGCCCTCATTCAGGAGCGATGTCAGCTCCGCGATCGTAAGCTCCGGGTGCGCGAGCCTTGTGCGGATACAGCGCTCGAAGGGATTGTCTGACGAGGAGAAGATGAACCGGTTCTGATACGAGAGTAGCGCCCGGCAGTGCGATCTCGCTACTATGAGCGAATCCAAGAAACCTGGAGCGACAGGAACATCAGCCCGAAGCACGAAGGTGCTGATCCGCACGTCGAGGACGTTCAGCAGGTTCAAAGCAATGCCAGGAAAGAACACGTCATCCTCGCTGAGCCGGTAAAACAGCAGTGCTGACAACCGTTTCAGGGATTTCTGCCGCAGGTCGTAGATCTGCCTCTCCTGCAGGGGCATCCGCATAGCGAGACAATGGATACTCTTCCCATCGCGATAATGCCCGATGAGGAAGTCGGATTCCATCTTGCTGCAGGAGAGGAGATAGGCATGTACGAGAATCCTGTTGATGGCCTCACGCTGCGAACGCAGATAGAACGAAATGATCCGCTCCTTCGTTTCGCTCGCGATCAATCGCTGGAGCTCCGCGATAGAGAGCATCGGCATCGCATTTTTGGAAAAGGCCGCCTTCAGGGCTGATGCAGCGATGGAAATGGCAATATCCTGCTTTTTTATGGCGTTCATGATGCGCGCCCTCCCCGGGGAGATGCGCGGCTTTCGTGCGGATCGTCGTCTTCGTCTCCTCCCAGTTCACCGCGCATCCGCAGGGTATACGCTATAGCGATTTTCCTGTTTTTGAGCATGTGGAGACGCGCGCTCTCATAGTCACGGTCTGCAGGCTTGCTGCACTCAACACGCCTGGTCTGCGCGTCGATCTCCCGGCAGACTTTCAGGAGCTTCTCGCGCAGCTCCTCCGTCCCTTGGTTAATGAGATCCACGGGCTGTTGGTTCTTCCTCCTAGCGATGGCGCGCTCTTCGCTATTCGTGTCGCGAATAGCCTGTTCAATTCTTGCGAAGTCAGTTGCTTCCGCCTTATGCACTGGCAAGAAGTCTAATTGCAGAGCACGGCAGAGCCAGCCGGAGGGATTGCCGATATTCTGTCTGTGCACCGCTTCTTTCAGCAGCTGCAGCTTCTCCTCTGTCCTTTTCTCGCCGTATTTCGCGATGAATCCCCGCAGGGACGCTTCTTCCACTCCGAGGAGCGAAGCAAGCTCAAAGATGTCAACAGCAACAGCAGACTTCGTCGGCGTATTGTTCAGCTTCCTATACTCCCTAGGTAGTACCTCTTGTTCTGTTGTTGCTGTTTTATTAACAACAACAGTTTGTTCTTTTGCTGTTGTTGTAATATTATGTGTCCCAATCGGCGGTGTCCCGCCATTTGGGACACGGGATTTTTCGCCGTGTACCAAATTTTGGGACACGGGGCTCGGAGTCGCCTCCAGGACAGGCGGCGTATCGTCTTTCCCCTGCGCGTCCTTTAAGCGATGCCTTGCCTTGACGCGATCGAGCACCTCTTTCAGATGCGGATTCATCACGTCCTCTTCTGCTGTCTCGTTTCTCTCAGGCTCCAGCTTTTCGCGATCAACCTTCCCTTGCTTCGATTTATTATGCTTCGCTGCTTCTGGCTTGTCTTCCCGCGGCTTCACTTTTCTCGGATCGATGTTCACTGTGTAGATGTTCCTTTGGAACGCGTTATTCGCCCCGCGTTTCTGCTCGACAGAGATATAGCCGAGCAGCACGAGCTCGTGCATATACTTGGCGTAGGTGTTCTTGGAAATCTGAAGATCATAGCAAATCTTGTCACGCCCCGGAAAAGCCACAGTACCAAAGGTGCAGATATAAGCGTAGATGGCTTTCGATATGGCATTCAGCCGACGATCCTGCATGACAAGTTTTCCTACGACGCCATATCCTTTTTCGAGCACAGAAGAGGGATATGCTCGAAGTTCATCTTGTGTTTCCATACAGACACTCCCTTTCATTGCCACAGTACGAGCGGATCGGCGTAGACATACGAATCGCCATCCCGCACGATATACTCAAGATGAAGATGCGGCCCCGTGGCATTGCCCGTGCTGCCAACATAGCCGATGATCGTTCCTTGTGTAACATAGGTGTCAGCATCGATGACAATACAGGATAGATGTGCGTAACGCGTATAAGTATCAGAGGCAGGGTGATAGAGCAGAATCTGATTCCCGTAGCCATCCCCGAAATTTCCCGCTTGAACAACAGTACCATCGAACATGGCCGGAACAGGCGTTCCCTCGTTGTAGCCAAGATCGACGCCTGAATGAAATCTCCAAGTACCGGAGATTGGATGGATACGCCATCCAAAAGGTGATGTAATGGGAAGCCCCGCAGCTCCGAAATGAGGAACGAGGAGGACAAGTAGCAAGATGCCTGCGGAGCTCAGATACCGCCATCTCATAGGATGGTTTCGATGACCAAGCGGAGCTCAGCGAGGCGCACGCCCCAGCGTGCAGCCTCAACCTTCTCGCCGGACTCTTTACATGCGTCGATCTGGGATTGCACTTCTGATTTAAGTTCCTCCAGATTCTTTATCAGCCAGCGCTTCGCCTCCTCTTCTGCCTCCAACGAAGAAAGATCCATTGGAGCAGACGCGCCTGTATCGCCTTCCCCATCTTCCTCTTGCGGCGCTGCCTCCTTCCGTACGGCTGCATCTGCTTCTCCTTCTTCTGCCGCCGCTTCCGTATCGTCCGTACCTTCAGCTCCCTCATCATATTCCAGAGCTGTGTCGTGGCCTTTTGTTCTTTCTCCGGGCATCTCATCATCATCTGTACAATCAGCTGACGCCGCGGTTCCATCCTCGGAAAAATCCCGTGCATCGTCTGGATTGAACAGGTCGATACTGCTTTCTTTCTCTAGCGCTGCCCCTTCTCGCTGCTTACGCCAGGCGTCGATTCCAGACAAAGTAGTGTCCGCGTCGCCATTGCGCAGCGCCTCAATATATGCGGCCTGTATATCCGGATCGAACGCAGCGATACGCACGGCAGCGCTCTTGCCGAAAAGACCGTCATCAAAGGCATCCTGCGCTTCCTTGCAGAGCTTGGTGAGCATCTGCAAGCGCTGAAGACGCGATTCTGAGATATCAAGGATCTCCTTGGCGAAAAACGTGCGGAACCGCGTCTTCTCCCCGCTCGTTTCCTTCTTTTCCTCATAGATGGCACGGGCGATCGGTTCGAGTTCCTTCACCTCATTCAGCTGATCGAGCGGACTTTTCTGCCGGTAATTATTGGCAAGGATGATATGTAGCATCTCTACCTGCTCAGCCGAAAGCACGCCTTTCGGCGTGAATGCCGGAAGGACATGGCAAGGAAGCTCCGCCTTATCAAGCTCTCCGCGCTTGATGCGGAAGAGTGTCGCCGACAGGCGGCGCTCGCCCGAGATGAGGCGGTATGTCCCATCCCCGTTATCTACGACCTCAAGCGGCGGCATGCTATCGGAGACAGCGAGCGAATTCGCCATCTCCTCCACGCCCTCGATCGAGTAAAAATTCCGCTCATTGGGCAGGATTTTCTCCGCATCAATCAGTTCGACCTTATAAACTTCTTTTTCTGCGGCCTCCTGTGTCTCGCGATTGAGATAGGCCAGCATCGATCCATTATGTTTCTTCATGACAAGAGCTCCTCCGCAAATTTCATGATGTCTCTGGATACACGGCATTTCGGACAGACCTCGAAAAGACTCTGGTGATTCTTGCTCGCCGCTACCATCCCGCGCTTCGCCGGACGTGTCGCGTAAGAAATGCGGGAGGAAAACACCGGCAGCCCTTCCTTTTTGATTTCCTCAAAAAAGGCGATGGAATCCGGATATGCGATGTATTGATTCGCCAACACCCCTTTAATCGAGAGGCGCGGATTGAACTGCTTCACATCCTCCACCTGCTGCACCATCTTCCTGATGCCATCAATGGAGTCCGCTTCCAGGACAGTGACGATGATGACATCATCTGTCAGCGCAAGCACATTGAAGACACTCATGTTGATGTCAGGCGGATTATCCACGACACAGATGTCATAATCGTCTTGAATTTCAGCCATTGCTTCCCGCAGAATAGAATCCTGACGAATGCCTTCCTTGCGGATGACATCATAATTCGCTTCAATCAATCCCATATCCGCGGCGATGAAATCGAGCCCTCCATATCTTGAGTGCTGGATGACTTCCTTCACATCCACTCCGTCCATCAAGATATTGGCAAGCGTTCCATGCTTGTCGTCGGCTTCGAGCCATCTCGAGGCATTTCCCTGCTTATCGTTGTCGATAAGGAGGACGCGGAGCCCCCATGATTCGGTGAGGAGATAGGCGAGGTTTGTGGCGATGGTCGTCTTGCCGACACCGCCTTTCAGATTGATGAGACTAATGGTTTTCATGCTATGCCTTCTTTCATTTCTTGTAGATAAACTGTTGGAGCTCGTCCGCGTAGTGCTGAACGAAATCCACGAGATCCATGACGCGCTCTGCGTTTTTCGGATCATGCTCCATGACAGACAGCTCTGATGAAATCTGCTTGAATCCCGTTCGCACGGAGAGTTTCAATCGATTCACATTGTCTTCGAACTTTGCCACATGATGTGCTTCGATGACGGCTTCCAAATAGGCAATCTTCTTTTTCAAAGCCGCATTTTCCGCCAGAAGCCGGGATTCGTCTTCCAAGAATCTCTCCCCTTTCTGTAATGAAATA
>NZ_KB908390.1 GCF_000381005.1 Selenomonas bovis DSM 23594 | reverse complement strand
TTCCAATTTATCATTTTTTTCGAATATCATTTCCGTAATATCCTTCTATTATTTAGATAAGAAAATATTCCTATTATCCACATATCCCGCATGGCTCAAATCTCATAGTCGTTATCGTTAAGGAACCGCTGATTAAATGAGGTGCCCTGAATTTGCGTAGATGCGCTGTATCTCTCTAGGAGACAAACCGGAGGCGTAGCAGAGCTACGCTGAGGATTTGTCGACGACGAGAGGACAGTGCAGATACGCAAAGGCAGGGTGCCGAATTAATCAGTGGTTCCTTAAAGCTTATTGTTTCGCTGGTACCTGTCGTCCACTGGTCAACAATTCAATAAGATCAAGTGGTTGATAGATGCCAGTTGCTATATCATCGACGCTATGCCAAAGTTCCTTGCCATCAAACTCCGTCCTCTCCAGTGTGTATATAGAGGGAAGCTCTGACGGCTGATACGTAAAACAAATCTTCTTTTTATAAGGGAGTCTGGCAAAGCGTTCGATGATGTCCTGCCGGTCCGTATACATGGTCACAAAAAGGTTATCGAAATTTATACGCTTCTTCCGTTCATTCCATTTAGCGATGGCACTAAGGATATCGGGATAATGATTCATATATAGGAGCAGATTATCACATCGGAATACCGGATAGTCAAAATGTTGAACTGGCTCATAACGTGACTCGATAAACTGCAATTCGCTGAAAAGCGTCTGTGCCGGATCAGCCTCCAGAAAATCTATAAAGCTATCCTCAGTAGAGAACATGTTTACAAACGGTGAGCGAAACGGCATGCCAAACAAATGCGAAACAAGGCCACCGAAGCAGTTTAGGGAAAATATAGATACCTTTGATGCCAACAAATTACGATATTTTTTTACGGAGAACCCTGCAAGGCAACAGACACGATCCGGAAGAATGAATGCGCTCTCAAGCCCGTAGAAATCAAGTTCGTACCGAACAGTACGAATATTATATTTACGTCCGGTGAGGATGACATAGTCTATTTCCAGCGTTCTTAGCATCGTTTTTTCTAAGAATGGCACTTGCCTTCCATTGAACTGCAATGCCATCGGCCTCGTTCCTGTTGCCCCTGCGATGTGAATGCCTCCAATATCTCTGGCTAACGCAGCAATAGCCCCCCCTAGGAGAATGATATCCTCTCCACAAAGCCAAATCAATACATTTTTCTCCATACCTTTCCCTTCCCGTGGTTTTATCTACATCCCATGAAGTCCTCACCACAGATTTTTCCTCTATTCTGTATAGATATGCAAAACATTCCCATCCGTTACATCTTGCGTCAGGAACCCTTCCAGCCTGCCCTCCTGATAGAGGAACATGGCATCCTCGTTGCTAATGACAGGTAGTGTCCTCTGAAAAGCCTGCACATAGCTGCCTGCCGCTGTATCATCGACAACGGCTGCTACCTGGACATCCTCACGCTTTTCCCAGTCCGTGCCTTGCGGCAGCTGCGCAGGCTCGATCCTCCCCTTTGGCAGCAGCGCAAGTCGCTTCGTCTGCGGCGCCGCATCGCTGAACGTCAGCGCTGCTTCTACTTCTCTCTCGAAAAGCGCTTTTTCCTTGCGGATCGAGGCACGATAGGCGGCGAAATCAGCAATCCTCTGCGGATATTCCGCGAGCAGCCTGCGGATGCAGTCCAGGATAGCGGGAATGTTCTCCAGACGGTCAGCGAACTTATACCGCGGATGAATCGGCACATCGACATCATTGCCTGCAGCTCCGCGCCGTCCGGTGACCACGCAGCAGCCACAGACAGCCGCCTCGCGAGGGATGCGATCCTTGCCCGGATGCTCCCCGAAATCGATATAGACCTTCGCCTCTGACAGGCATTCCTCCACTTCGCTGCTGGTCATATGCTCGATCTTCACCCAATGAAGATCCGGTGCCGCCTCCTGCAATCTTCTCGTGAATTCCGCCCCTTTGACCGGATTGTAGGCAACTACATCCCGTCGATGACGGATGTCAAAGGTATCATCAGCATGGCGAGAGATGAAGACAGGATCCAGATAATCCGATACATGATGGATTTTTTGCTCCGGCACTCCATTGATACGCAGGAATCGATGAGCATATTCCGACTGTACCCAATGGGTGCCTGCATCTCCTGCTAAGGGCACGAAGTGAGGAATCGGATGGGCAAACGAAGTGAGCAGCGCCTGCTGAAAATACCCCATTATCGTTCTCGCCCAGTTATCAACGCTGAGCCACCAGTAGATATGGCGCAGATGGCGGGGAAACGAGCCTGCCATCGTTTCCGGACAAATCAGGATATGATGTTCATCCGAGGCAATCGCATCCGTAACAAAGGGAATATGATATTTTCGATAAGGTTCTGCCACAGGGCTCTCATCTCTTACCGCACACGCATATGCCATGATTGCATCCATCTTTCTTTTCCGCAGTTCATGTGCCAGCTGATGCAGCGCTAAAGGACCGCCTGATTTTTCGTAGGCAGGACAGACGACGAAGATTTTCGTATCTTCATAGACCTTCATGATGTTCTCCTCCCAGCAGCAGCATCATCATCAGCCAATTTGAAGCAACGATACTTCACGAACTTTCATCTGACGATATTCTACATACACATTGAGCATTCTTTCCGCCAGGAAGCCACCAAGTCGCTGCTGATAACGGTCTCTCCCATCCGCAGTAAAGCCGCCCATCTCCTGCTCCGTTGCGAAAAGGAGAGGAAACAGCCACGCCATATAATCCTGGAACGCCTCCCGCCGCATGACAAAGATATTATAGAAATAAGCTTTTTCCCTCGCCATAACGCTGTAAAAAGCAGCAAGGCTCTCCGGCGCATGCTCCCGCATGACTTTTTCGAGAGCGAAGAGAGGGCGTTTCCCATGGTGTTCACAGAACTGTGTTGCCATATTGGCCGAAAGCGGCACCGCCTCCGGCAGCAGGATATCAAAGTCCTGCATGAGCCTGAGGATATGCTCGCCTGACAGCACACCACGAAAGCCCTTCGCACCGGGCTGATAGAGAT
Organism: Selenomonas bovis DSM 23594; assembly: GCF_000381005.1. Taxonomy (GTDB): domain Bacteria; phylum Bacillota; class Negativicutes; order Selenomonadales; family Selenomonadaceae; genus Selenomonas_C; species Selenomonas_C bovis. The sequence goes on along the minus strand of NZ_KB908390.1, from coordinate 75,235 downwards.
AGCGCCGATAGTGGCACATCCCCACATAGTCCGGCAGATCATCGTTCTTCCACGCCCAATAGAGCGCTGTGAGTTCACAGTAAAAGGGATTCCTGTGCGCGATATTGACGCCCCTGCTATCGGTCAGGAGCGTACGCGGCGCCACGCGCGCCTTCGGACCGACGAGAATAGGCGCGTAGACGGGGTCGACGGGCGCTGGCACGAGCTTGTGCATGACAACGTAGATGCGCAAATGACGGTTGCTCTCATCATCTGACGACAAAATTGGTTCGACAGGTATAAGGGAGCCGCGTCTCTCCTTTAGCTGGCGATATACCTGACAAAGCTTCGTAAGCGCAGGATTTCCTGCCTGCTCCCGACCAGCCAGGTCCAGGAGCTGCTGCATTTCTTTCTCATGTATGGCAGGGGAATGTATCGTGTAAAGCATCTGACACGCGGCAATCAGCAGCGCCGTGAGAAGCGCTTCACGCTCCCCCATGGTCCGCGGCCAGCATGCCGCCATACGATAGATATAGTCGATATCCGTCAGCAGAAAACTGTACTTGATAGGCGCAAAGCCGCTGCGCATGATGTGCCGCTGCATGAATGCCGCAGCCTCAGAGAGCCGTCCCCTGCGCACCAGACCATACAGGTAGGTCACGGGCAGATAGGGATGCGCCCCCCACCACTGCTGCAGGATACGGCGAGATAATGTCCGATAGGCAAAACCTCTCTGTTCCAAGGATTTTCCAGTTGGATGTCCGAGGGCAGCCGCTATCATCGGGCGCCACATGGCATCTGCAAAATGTGTCCAGCCATGGCAGCCGAAAGGCCGCCAGCCAGATGCCATACGTCGGTATACATGCTGCACATCTTCCTGAACAGCAAATGACAATGCTTCCTTCACTGAGGGCACATGGAAATCCAGCTCCGGCTGCCCGGCTGCCCAGCCAAAACAAGCATCCTCATTCTCCGACAAGACTTCCCAGAGAGGCTGCGGCATCACGCCCTGCCCAAAAGCATGCATGAGTCTTCGACAGCTTGCCACACGCCGCAGGGAAAAACCGCCGTTGCCCACACGCGCTCCGGCGAAATGCCAAATCGGAGCACTGTATGAGACCGGTGCCCCAATGTAGTCATACCCTCTGGAACAGAACTCTGACAAGCGATCTGAGAACACGAAGGCATCCAGCTGATAAATGAGGATGTACTCATAGGCAGAAAATGCCGCATAGAACTCCTCTCGCAGCAACAGCCGACTATACGTCTCTGTCGTCTGAAAATATTCTGCAGGGAAATGCACCACGTCGAAGCCGCGGCTAAGCCTTCCGTACTGCGGCTGCAGGAACGACGGCGCTACGAAGAAGCGGGGATACCGCCCAAGCACGCGCTGCAGCTGCTCGAGCGCGCAGCGCTCATCGCTCGTGAGCGTCGGCTTGTAGACCGGCACAACAACTGCGACGCTGACACTCTCTTTCCCCATTTTATTTCCCCAGGAATGACAACAGAAGGAAATCGCTCGTCGGCAGCTTCGAGGCGAACGCCAGCGCCTTGTCCGTCTCTCCCTGGCATTTTGCCAGGACGGCGAGGTTGCGCAGCGTCTCGGCTGACGCAGAATCGAGCAACAGTGCCTGTTTAAGCTCCGCCTGAGCGATAGCATACTCCGCCGCGCCCGTCACGAAGTGCGCTGCTGCAAAGGCATTGAGCAGGTGCACCTTCTCCGCCAGAGATACCTGCTGCGCCATGACCTGGTCAATCTCTGCTGCAGCATCCGGGGTAGCTGCCTGCGCTTGCGGAACAAGAGCCTCTGCCTGTCCTTCCTCCTCTTCATGTGCAGGCGATGCCTCCGCTGCAGGTTTCTCCTCAGGTGCTTCCATCTCCTTCGTTTCGGCAGCAGCTGCCTCTGGCAGCAAGCCTGCAGACTGGAGGAAGCTCGCCACATACGGGAAATTCGCCTGAATCTTCTCTGCCTCAGTGCTTGCATAGTAATCGAGGATGTCCTTCAGATCATCTTCCTGGCTCTCCGACAGCTGCGTCCGGAAATGCTCGAGAATGTAGTCAAAAATGGCAAGACCATCATCCGTACGGTCATCGAGGATGCAGATGCGCGCGAGCAGGATGCGCGCCTCGAGATGCGCGGGGTACATCGTGAGGATATCATTGACCATATTCGTTGCGCGCAGATAGTCGCCAAGCATAAAGTAGCTGTACGCCCCATGATACAGGGCGGTATCATCATAGCGCCCCGCCTGCACGATTTCTGCCAGGCGATTGATATAGTCTGCATACTGCTCTGTCTCGAACAGATGCTGCAGTTCCTGTGCCTCTGTCTCCGTCAATTCCGGCGCGGTTTTCCGCGCCTCTGCCTTCCTTGCAGACTCCTGGCGGCTGCGTTGTTTCATCATTCTGCGGCTAGCTTTACTCATTACCATTGCACTCCTTATCACATTAGAAACGTTCTTGATACTCTATTCTCTATGAAACCATGATTTTCCTGTTTGTTTCAATCCACGTCGGCATTTTTAAGAGCACGAAAAGCTGGAAATTCATCTGCCTCATCCGGCCCTGCCAGCCAATGCTGCCAGATTTGCTCATAGCATGACTCCAGCTCGCGTATATAACCGCGTGAATCCATGAGCGGCGACTGGCGCATACGGCTTGGCAGCTGCTCGTGGAGCGCCTGCAAAAGCGCCCTGTCCCCGGCGAGTGCTACCGCCCGCTCGATATAGCCCTGGGTATCAGGCGCTGCAAGCTCGCCGAGCCCGACATTCATGAGCATGCTGTAGCCGAAGCGCGTGCCATGCCGGTTCCCATAGCGCGTAACGGCCGGCACACCCATATAGAGCGAGTCCGCCATCGTCGCACCGCCGACATAGGGGAAGGTATCGAGCTGAATATCGACATCCATGTAGCGCTGCAGGAAATCATAGGACGGCTTCTCTCTGATGATGCGTTCCGCCGGGATGCCAGCCCTGAGCAGCATCTGATAGCGCTCCTGCATCATATACTTCTTCCTTGCCGGGCTCTTCACGAGCAACGTCGAGCCCGGCACGCGGCGCATGATTTCCGCCCAGGCGTTTGCCACCTCCTGATTGATTTTGAGTCCATTGTTGAACGTAGCAAAGCGAATATGATCCGTCTGCTCATACGTGCGCTTGACCGCCTTTGCCCGTTCGAGCGGCGTATAGCAGAAATGCGAGGTCAGGCGCAGGAGCTTTTCCTGGAAATCCCGCTCTGCCCCCGGCGGATCGCAATACTTATCGCCGAGGAAATAATCGACGGCCCGCGTCCCCGATGTCGCCATATAGCCGATGCCTGCCACCTGCACGGGCGCCGGACGATGGCACATGACGGCTGCCGTGCAGCCGCCCGAGGCGTGGACATTCAGATCGACGAGGATATCGATCTCATCCTCATAGATATCGCGCGCGATCTCTGCCTTCATCTGCCCCCATTTATAAGAGCGCAAGACCTTGACCTGACTCCGCACGGCATCGAGTGTACCGCCCTCTTCCTTGACATCCTCAAGTGCATAGCAATACACCTCAAAGCGGCTGCGGTCATATCCGACAATCATCGGCCAGCAGAAGAGCGTGATGACACCGCCGCGAAAGGAATTCGCCAGATAGCCGATGCGGATGCGATCATGCCGATGGCGCGCATGCGAGTGGTGGCACATATCCTGCGGTGTCGCAAACCGGTCATAGAGGAAATGGCGCTCACGCATAAGCGCGTCTGTCGTCCGCAGGGAATAGTGCATCATGAACAAGTAGTCGCTGAAATGCCATTGCTGCGTGCGGAAGTCCTGCCCCTCTGGTTCATTTACCGATTTCCATGCATAATCAAGAGCGGTATCGACCTCCCCCATCTGGTAATACGCACGGCTGTAGCAATCGTCGACGACCCATTGCTCATCTGCATCGAACACGCCGCGCCGCACGGATGCATTGAGCAGCGACAGCGCCATCTGGTACTGACCATGGTCATAGAGTTTCTTGATTTTCTCTATTTTCTTGAAGGTTTCATCAAAATTCATTCTATTGCCTCCCGCGCTGCTTTATGCCAGAATTCCCGATACTTTTTCTCGAGCTCCGCTACGTAGCGCTGCGTATCCATTACCGGCGATTTCATGAGCATCACACGCAGATTCTGGTGCAGCACATCAAGCAACTCCCTGTCATTCGCCAAAGCAACGGCACGTGCCACATAGTCCTGCGGCCGCTCTGCCGGCACCGCGAGCTCGCCGAGGCCGACATTCGCGAGAATGGAGTATGCGAGCCGCGTACCATGCCGCCGCCCGTACATCGTTACGACTGGTACGCCCATATAGAGTGCATCGCAAGTCGTGCCGCCTCCCACATAGGGAAAGGTATCGAGCGAGATGTCAACCTCCATGTAACGATTCATATAGCGGTCGTCCGTATCCTCCATATCCACGCGGTCGAGGTCGATGCCTGCGCGCTCGAGCTGCGCCTGCATGTAGAGCACGCACTCCGGATCGCGCACATTCTCGTTGCGAAGGAGCAGCCGGCTCTCCGGCACAGCCTCCATAATCTGCCGCCAGAGGCTCAGGATGAAATCATTGATCTTCCCGTAGCGATTGAACACGCCGAAGGTGATGTAGCCTTTCCTTCGGCACGGTGCAGCAGCAGGCGCCGGAACGTCGCTGCGTCCCGTATAGCAGAACTGGCTCGTGAGCCGCACGGGGCACTCATGAAAGCCGCGCCAATCCTCCGCCTCGTACGCGGGTGGATCGCTATAGGCGTCTGTGAGGAACCCATCGACAGCCGCGAGTCCCGTCGGATGGATGTAGCCGAGCCCCGAGAGCTGCACGGGCGCCGGGCGATAGGCCAGGACCGGCAGGCCCGTCCCTGCACAATGTCCCGCGAGCTCGACGAGTACATCGATACCATCATCGCGAATGCGGCGCGCGATGGCAGCACGGTCGTCGCGCAGTGCATAGAGGTCGACGAAATGGTCTGCCGCCCGCTCGATATCTGCCGTGAAGCCGTCGTGCGTCTTGCCAAGGTAATACGCATAAACCTCGAAATCCTGACTATGCCCCGCAATCATCTGGTACGAGAAATAGAACATGACCTGCTGACGGAAATCCGGCGAAAGATAGCCAATGCGCAAGCGCTTTCCCGGCCGCACCGCTCGCCGCTCGCGCAATTCCTGCGCGCTGAGTGTCGGCAGAGGCTGCACCTGAGCGAAAAGTTCGTTATAGGCGAGATGCGCGGCATTGAACTTTTGGATTCCCGCTGCATCGCTTCCCGCATTGAGATGCTCTGACAGCAGATAGGAATCGTACATCGCGATGCGCTGCCCATGCGCCTGATAGAGTTTGGCTGAGCGCAAATAGCCCTCGGCGGAGAGCTCATTCTGTCCGAGCGAGCCTGCCGCATTGCCGAGCACAGCCCAGGCATTCGCCTCGAGGTCATCCGGCAATTCGTCAAGAAGTCCCTTCTCGCGACAGGTGTCTATGGCGGCCAGGCAGTCACGCATTGCCTGCTCCGCCCGCACATAGCCGTTGCGGATCATCTCGACATCACCGAGCATGCGCGTAAGACGGGCAAGGCGTACCGGCTGGTCGCCATTCCTCGCGATGGCTGCGCGAATCCACCATGCCGCTTTGCCCTTTGCACTCGCATCGACAGGTCCCTTCGCATAGCGCGCCAGTGCGGCATCATAATAAGCCGAGGCCAGCATCTCAGCGCCGATAGTTGTATTTTTTTCAAGCCATGTACGCGCAATGAGGCGGCCTGCAAGGCGCATCATCTCCGGCCAAAGTTCTTTCCTGAATGCCTGCTGCCTCGCCCTGATATCTTCGTCGACGGTCTTTTGCCGCTCCCGCGCGCTCAGATTGCTCTCAACAAAGTGCAGCCAGGCCGCATTCCACGCAATCTCCATCTCCGCCATATATCCCGGTCCATCCATGACCGGCGAGGCGAGCAGCCGATAGCGGAGCTGCTGATGGTAGTGCCGCAGCCGTGCGCCGTCCCTGGCAAGCGCGACTGCCAGCCTGACATACGCCTCCGGCGTCTCTGCACAGAGCTCCGTGAGTCCGGCATTCGCAAGGATGCTATACCCGAACCGCGCCCCGTGGCGCTTCCCGACAAGCGCCACGACCGGCACGCCCATGTAGAGTGCATCGCAGGTCGTGCCGCCGCCCGGATAGGGATACGTATCGAGCGCAATGTCGATATCATCATAGGCATCCAGATACTGCGCTGTCAGCCCCTCCGTCCTCACGCGCCGGATATCAATGCCTGCCTGCTTCAGGCGCTCTGTCACCAAATCTCGTCCATAGGCGGAATCAAAGATATGCGCCTTCAGATAGAGATGGCTGCAGGGTACCTGACGCAGAATCTCTGCCCAGAGGCCAAGCATCTCATCCGTAACCTTTGAGAAATTATTCAGGCTGCCGAATGTTACATAGCCGTTTTTCTGGAACGGCGCAGCTGCAGGGAGATGTGGCGCATCGTGCCACATATAACAGCAGTGACTATGTGGCAAACGCAGCAATTGCTCCGTGAAATAAACATCATTGCCCTTTCCGTCCCCACTCACAGGATCGATATAAGGATCGGCAAGGAAATAATCGATAGTGCGCAGCCCCGTCGTTGCGAAGTAGCCGATGCCCGATATCTGCACGGGTGCTGGACGATAGGCCAGCACCGGCAGCATATTGTGACCCGTATGACCCGCAAGATCGACAAGCACATCAAGCTCGTCGGCATGCACGATTTTCGCTGCCTGTCCAGGCGTGAGGCCACGCAAGTTGCGCCACTTCGTCGCACATGTTTTGAATTCCTCGCTCACACCATCCTCGACGCAATTCGTATAGGCGTAGAGCTCATAGAGCCTGCGATCGTAGTTATGGAAAAACGCATAACTGAAGAACGCCATGACATGACCACGGAAGTCCGGCGAGATGAGCCCGATGCGCAGGCGGCCACTGCGCTTTTTGTAGCGCTGCTGTATTTTTCGCGGTGAATAAGCATATTTTTTAAGGTCCTGAAGAAGTTCTCCATAGCCCTTGGCCGTCTCGAACATGAAAGAGGCAGGCTTTTTCAGGTAATGCAGATTGAAGAGCAGGTTGCTGTACTCATCTGTCTGACCATGATCTAAGTCCTTATAGGAAATCGATTGCCGATAAAGCTCTACGGCCTCCTCTGCCCGACCCAAGGTGCGGCAGAGCGTCGCATAGATGCTGTAAGTTGCACCGCGGTACCAACCGGTAAATGTCTCATCGGCCAGAGCCGTTCGGAAATGGATCTCCGCATCACGCTCATCTCCCGCCAAATACATCGCGCGACCGATAAGAAAATGTGCTACACCATCGAAAGGTCCCCAGCCATCTTCTCCGAAGTGCTTTGCATAGGCTGCCGCCGCATCCAGTGCCCGTTCACGCTCATCGCAATCGATATAGGCCGCCAGCATAGTCTCCCATTGCCGCCTGTCCGTCAGTCCGGCAGCATAAAGCGCATCTGCCGCACGCATCGCCTCAGCCTTATTCCCATACTTCATACCGTCAACCAACGCCGCAAGCAAATCTCTTTTCTCTCTATAATTCATCGTTTTCTCCTGCTCATGAGTTTCTTCATCTCGCTGTCTAGTCGCACGAGCGCCTGCGTATCAGGTGTCGTGCGTCCAGCCTGCCAGTCCTTCTTCGCCATCTGCCAGCGCTCAGGCAAGTTATCGAGCAACGCGCCAAGTCCCATAGCACCTTCCGCTGCCGCCCATAGACCGAAGCGGTAAGCTGCATCAAGGCGCTCTGCCGCCTGTGCCGCCGCTGCATCCGCCCGACCAGCCGCTATCTGCGCCGTGACGGTATCGAGCGGCTCCCCCGCCTCACGCGTAAAATAAAGGCTGACCTTTCCCGCGCCGAGCCTGGCCAGCTCTCTGGCCAGCCAGGACGTATCTTCTGGACGGTAAAACTTTCTGAGCAGCTGTATCTCGGCGACAGCGTCGAGCCCGGCTCGCTCCATCAGCCGCCAATATGACTGCAGCAAGCAGCTCAGACGCGGCTGCATCCGCAAGCCTTTCTCATAGCATTCCATAGCCCTGTCTGCCCTGCGCTCCAGCTCTTCCAGCCCCCCCAGCCGCCACCAGGTATGCGGGAGAAGACGCTCGGCATTGTCCTCCAACAGGGAGAGATTCACCTCCCGTACATCTCCCTCCAGATACCGGCGCTGCTGGACCTGCTGCATTTTCTCATGCAGCGCGAGTCCCTGCCGGAGCAAGGTTTCAGCCTCCAGATAATCCTGCTGCTCATAGAGCCAGAGCCCCTTCATGAGCAGGAACTCCGCCTCCTCCGGACGTGCCGCGATGGCTGCGTCGAGGCTCTCCTCAATTGCATCCTCCGGAAAATGGCCCTCGATGCAAGCGCTCGTCCAGGTTTCATAGCAGCGCGTGCGCATTGTTTCCGTTGCCTCGGGATTTCCTATGAGGCGCTTCGCACTGGCGATGGCTTTCTCATATTGCTGCAGCCCATAATAGATGTCCATATAGTAGCGTTCTTCCTGCACATTGCTCTGATGCCTGTGCTCTCTCTTGTTCTTTTCCAGCAGTGCCAGGTTCCGCTGGAGCTTCTGACGGGCAATCCTGCTCGAGTAGCCTGTATGATGAATCGTGAGATCCGGCACGAGCAGCAACTTCTTTCCCTCGGGGATGACGAGCGTCTCATGGACGTTCCCCGTATAGCGCAAGCCGTGCAGATGGCGGAAAATCCGCACCTGCGTCGTCACCGAGCTCACGCGACCGCCGTCATCCTTATCGATGTTGACAAGACGGCAGAGATACCCTGCTACCTTGCTGTCCCGTTCCCCCTGCTTCAAAAGCTGCGGAATCCGTGCGAGCGATTCCTCCGTGAAATATTCATCGGCATCGGGGAAGAGAATCCAACGTCCGCGCGCCTGCGCAAGCGCGAAATTCTTCGCTGCGGCGAAATCATCCCGCCATGCGAAATGAAATACGCGCGCACCCGCCTCTGCAGCGATGGCAGCCGTATCATCCGTGCTGCCCGTATCGACGACAATCATCTCATTGGCGATGCGGCGCATGCCTGCAAGCCAGCGCGGCAGATTCTCTGCCTCATTCTTCACAATGACACATGCCGATACCACGATGCCCTTACGCTTCCTTTCCATTCTCCGCCTCCTCGCTCCATGCCCGATAGGACGGCAATGCCCGTTCCGCGCAGCCGGCAGCCGATGCCCGCGCGAAGCACTCCGCCGCGCCGCTCTGGCCGAGATGATAGAGCGCACGCCCTGTCTCATACCAGAAATGACCGTGCGCACTGGCTGCTGCCGCCTCTGCCGGCACAACAGACAGGAGCATGAGCGCATCCTGCCAGTCCTGCTGTGCGAGCAAAGCATCGGCCGCCTGTTCTGTGCGTGCCCAGTCCGGTGCGAAATCCAGCGCGAGCCGCGCGTAGCGCGTGAGCCCTGCAGGTCCTGCAGCCGCGGCAATCATCCCGAGTCCAAGCGACCATATCTCGAAATCCGCCGCCGTCAGCAAGGGATGATTCTTCCCTATATCTTCATTATCGAGCAAACAGAGCGCAAAGATAAGACGCGTGAGCGAGGGCGGCAATTTCTCCGGCCATTCCTCAGCGAGCAGCTGCCGCCGCCCCTCTCGCGTGGCGCTCAGCAGATAGAGCGCGAGGAAGAATTCCCGTATGCCCTGGCTCGCCTGCTGCACGATGGGCACAGCCGTCAACGCCTCTCCCCGCGTCATCTCCTGCACGAGATGCGCCACGGAGCCGCGCTGCTCCTCATCGAGTGCCAGGCTCAGGCGCACGCGTCCCGTCTGCTCCGCCCATGCCGAGAGGAAGCTGCGCTGCTCCTCCGGCCTCTTTGCGCTTGCGATTTCTTCTTCTGCGGCAGCGCGCAGCGCTGTATCTCCCCTCTCTGCCTGCGCTGCGTACCAGTTCTCCGCCTCGCACTGGGCAGCAGCGCTCTCCGCCTCGTGAGCAAAGGATTTGACCGCAGGGCAGGCTGCAGCCGCCTCCCTTGCGAGTGCGAGCCGCTCTGCTGTCGGCCGGTCGAGCTTCGCGAGCGAGGCGATGGCGACCTCGTACATGCGCGCAGGGCCAGCGATCGTCTGTTCCCCCTTCGTCAGAGCGAGCCGCGCGTAGTGGAGTGCCAGCTCATACTCCTCAAGCCCATAGCAACAATCGGCGAGATAGCGCCAATCCGTATTGCTCTCCCCGCGTTCCTCAATCTGGCGCTGGAGCAGCGCGAGATTGCGCGCCATTTTCTTCTTTGCCCGTGCCTTGGAATAGCCTGTGTGACGGATGACGATCTCCCTTGCCTCACCTACCTGTGTCAGAGGTTTCCCATGTTCCGTGATCGCCTCATGGATGCGCCCGATATAGCGTCTCTGCGGGCGGTTCCGCCAGATGCGCAGCAATGGCACAGGCGCCATCTCACGTCCTCCGGCATCAATATCGATATTTACAAGCGTAACAGTCAATGCCTCAGCCCCGGCAGACGCTGCCCGCACAATGCTGTGATGCAGACTGCCGTGCACAGCAGGCAGATGCTCATCGGCATCGAGTACCATGATCCAGTCGCCTGTGGCCTGCGCCAAGGCAGCATTGCGCGCCGCAGCAAAATCATCATGCCATTCATAATCGTAGACCTTCGCACCGAAGGAGCGCGCCACGGCCGCTGTATCGTCAATCGAACCGGTGTCGATGACGATGATCTCATCGGCTTCGTCCTGCAGGTGGCTCAGGGACAGTGCCAGATCACCTGCACAGTCGCGCGCTATGTAGCAGACGGATAGCCGGGGCCTTTGCAAACCATTTTTCACCGCAAACATGATCTGTTCATCGCTTGTCATTGCATAGCTCTGCAAAAATGACTTTCTGGCATCATGATAGGCCGCCGTGATGGGCTTGCTGCCGCAGCGATGCAGTACCCACGGTGCCATACCATCCTGGCACGGCGCATAGATTTCATAGCCGCGCCAACGCATCTCGAGGCTCATAGCTGCATCGTAGAAATGCCAGCCCGTAAGGATATCGCTGCGCCAGGGGATATCAATGGCTGTAAGCAGAGCTATGCCATCGGCAACGGCAAGCTCGACGGCATCCTCGCCAGCTGCCGTACCGGCTGCGTGATAGCGCGGACCATCATCGGCTTGTTCCGATATATGATAGTAGAGTCCCTCACCGTTCCACCACATGCCCGTCTCAGGAAGATGCTGACAGCCGGCGAGCCCAACGATTCCAGCCCGAGGGTGCTTGTCGAATACAGCCAGCATGCGAGCCACTACATCCGGGCGTTGCATGATGCAGTCCTGATGGATATATAGTTTATACTTCGCCTGCGTCATTCGTTGGGCTGCATTGTACCCCGCACACATCGACTCCGCACTACGGATGGGCACGAGCTCCGCTGCCATCTCCGCGGGTAATACCTGCGCTGCGAGCGCACGCTGGCATTCCGCATACATAGCCTCGTCATTCACACAGGTGATATAAGCGATAAGATGCGCATCTGACATATTCACGCTCTCCCTTTTATCTTCATAATGTACATATTCGCTACGACATAGAAAAACCCTCTCCCCATAAAGGGGAGAGGGCATAGCTACTGTCGTAACTACTATCCACGAGATAGGAATTACTGGAGCAAGCTCAGAACAGACGAGCTGCTCTGGTTCGCCTGTGCGAGCATGGACTGAGCTGCCTGGAGAAGCACGTTGTTCTTCGTGTACTCCGTCATCTCTTTTGCCATATCCGCATCGCGAATCGTGGACTCAGAGCTCTGGACGTTCTCGCTGGCCGTCGTGAGGTTGCTGCTCGTGTAGGAAAGGCGGCTCTCGACGGAGCCGATCGTCGTCTGCTGATCGAGTGCCTTCTGCACAGCGTTGTCGAGCACGTTGATGGCGGCATTTGCCTGGCCCTGCGTGCCGATCTGGATCGTCTGGCCCGAGCTGCTCTGGAGGCCGAGCGCCTCAGCGCGCATATCCGTGAGACCGACCTTGATGCTCTGGTTCGCCTTCGTGCCGACCTGGAGCGTGATCTGGTTGTCAACGGACTTGTTCTGCGCGCGGATGGACTCGGAGAAGTTGTCGAGCACTGCATTCGCGCTCTTCTGTACCTGGCCCTTCGTGTTCGTAACGCTGAACGTGACACCGGAAATCTGTTTGCTCACGCCGGAACCCGCTGCGACGAGCGTCAGCGCATTGCCTTTGTCCGCCGTAGCGACCGTATCGCCCGCCAGATCTTTACCGATGTAGGAGTCGACCGAGCTCGTGCCGAAGTCAGTAGATGCCTTGCTAATCAGATCATTCAGTTTACCCGAAGCCTTAACAGAAGCCGTGCAGGTAACGCCCTCCTTGACCCACGACATCGTAACCGTATCAAGGCTATTGATGTTAAGGCTGTTGCCGTTACGATCGCTCAGTGCACTAAAGCTATCCGTGAATGCCGTGCTGCTGTGGAGGCTCTCGTTCGTGAGGGCCGTGCAGGTGCCATCCGTCTTAGCGTTCTTCGAGCCGTCGACGAGGTACTTGCCGTTGAACGTGACGTTCGCGTTGTCGTTGATCTGGTCGATGCTCTGGTCGAGCTCCTTCTGGATCGTCGCGCGATCGCTGTCCGTGTTGGAATCGTTGGCTGCGTTGATGACCTTCTCCTTGAGAGTCTTGAGGATGTCGACCGTGCTGGAGACAGCGCCCTCAGCGACCTTCATCATGCTCGTGCCGTTCTGCGTGTTGCTGTTCGCCTGGTCGAGACCGCGAATCTGGACGCGCATGCGCTCGGAGATAGCGTAGCCCGAAGCATCATCTGCTGCGGAGTTGATCTTCATGCCGGAGGAGACCTTCTGCAGGCTCTTGGCGAGCGCGGAAGAGTTCTTGTTCAGCGTATTCAGCGTGGAGACTGCCGACATGTTGTTTTTGACTACCATTGCCATGATAAATTCCTCCCTGATAAATCAGTAAATATGGAGTAACGGCCATCCGTGACCGATACTAACTCCTGGAACCGCTACTACAAAGAACAAGGCATCAGCAGCTCCAAAATCCCAGGCAGGCTACCGCCCCGGCTGCTAGCTGACCGGGTGTTCCTGCTTATGATCTTTGCCTTACACTCTATATATCGAGAGCCTCGCGCGGAACTTAAGTGGTTTTCCGTGTGATTCGCAAATTTTTATTTTGGAGCACGACTGCGTCACCCATGGCAAGACTCTCCCTTTCATCTGCGGCGGCACGACATCACGTGCGATCAGCTCCCAACATTCACGGCCGTCGAGTCGGTTGGCAAGCCACGCCATCCAACGCTCCATCTGCGTTCTTTCACGGCGTTTCTTCGTTCGACATCTCGGGCTTTTCCATCGCCTTCTGGAACTCTTTCTCCGGCATTCCCACCTTTTCGGCCGCCTGCCCCAGCGTCAAGATCCCGTCCCGCACAAGCTCCGCGAGCATCCCGACCCTTCCAATGTCGATCCCTTCTCTCCGGCCTTCTCTCCGACCTTCTTTCAGGCCTTCCTCGCGCGAATCCTTTATCCCGGAGTTGTAGTCGAGGATGGCCATCTGGCGGTTGATGTAATTCCAGCGCTCGTCATCGTCGGCAAGGAACACGCGTGCGGCGTCCATCGCGCCGCTGATGGCTGCATCACTCATGGCAAGCTCCTCCCTTTCGTGATCGTCAAGTTGGTTGGCGAAATATGCCATCCAACGTTCCATCTTCGTCATCTCGCTGATTTTCTTCTTCGGTTCCCGGGCGAATTTCGGAATCTCCCCATGTACTTTTCCGGGTAAATCACACAGCTCTTCCCTGTCCGCATCTATGGAGACTTGACAGGGGGCTCATGGAGTATCTTCGTTCGACATTTCTGGATTTTCCATCGCCTTCCGGAAGTCTTTCTCCCTCATCCCCGCCTTCTCGGCAGCCTGCCCCAGCGTCAAGACCCCGTCCCGCACAAGCTCCGCGAGCATCCCGACCCTGCCGATGCCGATCCCTTCTCTCCGGCCTTCTCTCCGGCCTTCCTCGCGCGAATCCTTTATCCCGGAGTTGTAGTCGAGGATGGCCATCTGGCGGTTGATGTAGTTCCAGCGCTCGTCATCGTCGGCTAGGAACACGCGTGCGGCGTCCATCGCGCCGCTGATGGCTGCATCACTCATGGCAAGTTCCTCCCTTTCGTGATCGTCGAGTTGGTTGGCAAAATAGGCCATCCAACGTTCCATCTTCGTCATCTCGCTGATTTTCTTCTTCGGTTCCCGGGCGAATTTCGGAATCTCCACGAAAAAGAGCGAGAGATCCTTGTTCAGCTCATCGCCCGTCTCTGGATTCATGATCGTGTACATGGCCAGCGGCGCTTTCTGCGGCAGCAGCTCGAAGGCCAGGATGTTGATGGTGATGGCCGGTTTCAAATCCCGGTACGTCTGCCCCCGCGCGAGCGAGAACAGATACATCTGCGCCCAATAGTAGAGCGTACGGCGGCGCATATTTTTCAGGTTCAGCACCTGCACCTCGACATCGACCTGTTCGCCGGAGCTGAGGTCACAGCGAACATCCAGCCGCGTGAGCTTTCCGTCCTCCGCCAGCGGCACGAGCTCCGTGTTCTTGTAGGTGATGCCTGTGATATGGTGCTCGAGCCGCTCATAGAGAAATGCGTCGAGGAAATCGAGCGTGATATTCTTGCGTTCTTCCTTGCCAAAGATAAATTTGAACGCGACATCGTTCATCGGATTGAACGTTTTCTCATTCAGTTCCTGAAACATCTGTTCCTTTGTCAGCATGTGCGTGCCTCCTCTCTTGCTTTTATTTTATCTCACCGCTATTTCACTGTAAATATCGTTTTCCAAGGGGCTGGTAGATGCTCATGCCTGCGCGCGATTGCTCAGATATACCTGCCGTTCTTACAAATCAGCTCCACACCCCGCCTTGATCCGCAAACGTAGCGTGCCGATGGGAGCAGTGATTCTTTCGAAAGCGTCGGCGTTCATTTCGACATACGGAAAAGACGCACAGGCGATGCGGCCTGTGCGTCCCGTCCAGGAATCTCGGATTTCTAAGAAATCGCTGATTAATAGATGCCGCGCATTCATTTAACCTTCCCCTCAGGGGGCGCGACAGCGCGGGATGCCAGTGGCATCCCCGGGAGTGCCAAGCGTAGCGAGGCGGAAGAGGTGTTTTGCCTCGAATTTAGGTTTTTCTGCACATTCCCCCGCCGTGCAGCACCTCTTCCACCGCTTCGCGGTCCCCCTTCTCCTGAGGAGAAGGTATGTTCTCATCCACTCAAGAGAAAGTGGTAAATTCCTTGAATGAATCAGCAGTTCCCTAAAGTTCCTTCAGTCTCTCGAGCTCAGCACGGTCTTCTTGAGGAAGAGCGCGAGGCAGAAGACGGCGAAGATGATGCCGATGGGATAGCTGATGCTCGTCGCGAGCTTCAGGCCCTCGGGCGCCTGCAGGATGTAGGTGCTCGTGACGGCAGACATGAACGTCGCCGGCACCATCGGGATGATGAATGCCTTCGAGCCGACCTTCGTGCGGTAGAGGTAGACGGCGCCCGTCCAGAGGACGATCATCGCGAGCGTCTGGTTCGTCCAGGAGAAATAGCGCCAGACGATGTTGAAGTCCATCTGGGAGAGGATGCCGCCGACCGTGAGGAGCGGCACGGCAAAGAGCAGGCGCTTGGTCGCTTTTTCCTGCGGGACGCCGAGCCAGTCAGCGAGCGTGAGGCGCGCGGAGCGGAACGCCGTGTCGCCCGAGGTGATCGGGCAGGCGATGACGCCGAGCATGGCGAGGACGCTGCCGATGCCCGTGCCCATGAAGCCGATGCAAATGTCGTTGACGACGGTGCCGGCGCCGCCCGCTTTCATCGCGGCGGCGAGCCCGCCCGTGCTGTCATAGAACGTGATGCCGGCCGCAGCCCAGATGAGGGCGATGATGCCCTCAGCGACCATCGCGCCGTAGAAGACGGGACGACCGAGACGCTCGTCCTTGAGGCAGCGCGCCATGAGCGGCGACTGCGTGGAGTGGAAGCCCGAGACGGCGCCGCAGGCGACTGTGATGAACATGAGCGGCCAGATCGGCATCTTGTCCGGGCCGAGCGGATGGAGGTTCTCGAGCGTCATCTCAGGCATCGTATGCCCGCCGACGCCGAGGAGCATGCCCGCCATGATGCCGAGCGCCATGATGATGAGGCAGGCGCCGAAGATCGGATAGAAGCGCGCGATGAGCGTGTCGATCGGCAGCAGCGTCGCGAGGAAGTAGTAGAGCAGCACGCAGGGCAGTACATAGGTGACGGCAACGCCCGTGAGATGCGAGAGCAGCCCCGCAGGCCCCGTCATGAATACTGTACCAACGAGCACGAGGAGCACGACGGAGAACACGCGCATGATGAAGAGCATCGTGCTCCCCATGTGGTTGCCGACGACCTCCGAGATGCTCTTGCCATCCTCGCGCAGCGAGATCATGCCCGAGAGATAGTCGTGCACGCCGCCGGCGAAGATCGTGCCGAAGACGATCCAGAGATAGACGCTCGGCCCCCAGATCGCACCGCCGAGCGCGCCGAAAATCGGGCCGAGGCCGGCGATGTTGAGGAGCTGGATCATGAAGACCTTCCAGGTCGGCAACGGGATGTAGTCAACGCCGTCGTTATGGCGGAGCGCCGGCGTCGGACGATCCGTCGGCCCGAAGACGTGCTCGACGATCTTGCCGTAGACGAAATACCCAACGATGAGTGCACAGAGCGCAAAAAGAAATGCTGTCATATTTCATTCACCTCATGTTTCTTTATCGTATAAATAATGGCATGGACGTTCCGAGCGGCCCTCCCTCCGTTTCTTATTTCTCATGAGATTTTATCTTATTTCTTCCAAGTATAGCACTTCGCCCCGTAATTGTCTATAAATAAATGAATATTTTGTCATTATTTATAATGATTCTTTCTCGTTTCTATACGTGATGCACGGCAGGCCCCTGAAGGCAGACGGAGATTCTTCGGGGCGCGCCGATTGAGTTGCGAACACGAATCTTCCCTCAGTGGAAGGAAGATAGGAAAGAGACGCCTTGCATGAATCAGCGCTTCCTTAGGACAGCCTAGAGACGCTTATGGTATAATGACGGGGAAATTTACTCTGACTAGCGAAAGAAGGCGCTCTATGATTCTTCAGATTCTCCTCTTCCTGTTGCTCGGCATCGGGGTCGGGACGTTCGGCACGCTCGTCGGCATCGGCGGCGGACTCATCTGCGTGCCGGTCTTCATCCTCTTTCTGAGCGAGGGCGGCGTGTATCCGTATTTCCACTCAGCGGCACAGATCACGGGCACGTCGCTCGTCGTCGTCATGGCGAACGCGCTCTCGGGGACGGCGGCCTACATCCGGCAGAAGCGCGTGCTTTTCCGCGCGGCGGTTCCGTTCGCGCTCGCGACGCTGCCCGGCGCGATCCTCGGCTCGTACATCGTCGATGATTTCTCCGGGCCGATGCTCGATTTCTATTTCGGCATCTTCCTGCTGCTCATGTCCCTCCTCATGGGCTGGAACGCGACGCACAGCCACCGCGCCGAGGTCGCGGAGGTCGGGCCGGACTTCCAGTTCAACCAGTGGATCGGCATCGGCGCGAGCTTCTGCGTCGGCTTCCTCTCGAGCATCTTCGGTATCGGCGGCGGCGTCGTGCACGTGCCGCTCATGATCTACCTTTTGGGCTTCCCCGTGCATGTGGCGACGGCGACATCGCATTTCGTGCTCGCGTGCTCGTCGCTCTTCGGCGTCATCAGCCATTTCCTCCTCCACCACATCGTCTGGCTACCCGCCATCTGCATCTCGCTCGGCGCGGCCATCGGCGCGCAGCTCGGCGCGCGCATCTCGCAGAAGACGAAATCGAAAGTCATCCTCGTGCTGCTCTCCTGCGCGATGTTCGCGCTCGGCCTGCGGCTCATCGCGCTCGGCAGCACGCACTGAGAAAGGGCATCCCGGCCATCACGGCATGAAAAAAGCGCTTCCTGCATGTAGAAGCGCTTTTTTCATGTCAGCCGCAGCCGCTCGATGATGCGGCTGAGGCGCGCGGGATGTGTGACGACTTCGCGCACGAAGTCCTCGAGGTAGTCGCGGAAGATGCCCTCTCGTGTACAGAGTGCCTGCAGCCGCTCGATGTTCTCCTCTGCCCGGACGCCGTACTCGATGCGGTGCAGCACGCGCGCGAGCTCCGCGCGGGTTTCTTGCGTATAGAGGCTCTTGAGTGCTGCCACGGCGCCCGTCGAGCGGTCGGCGCGCACGAGCCAGACGCGCGTCGTGAGGTCGTGGCTCGTGTCGTCGAAGCCGCACGCGCGAAACGCCGCGCCGCGCGCTTCCTCCGTCTGCGCCCCCGGCGCGAAGGTGATCTCCTTGAAGAGCGCGTCGTTGAGCAGGCGCACGACCTCCGCCTTGGCGTAGAGGCGCTGCGCGCGGAAGGGGAACTCGCCCGCCTGCAGGCCCGCGAGGACATCGCAGCAGCGAACGTTGAGGAACGCGGTCGCGAGCCGCCCCACGTCTGTGAGCAGGCGGCTGAGCGCGAGCAGCGTGTCGTAGGGATCGAGCGCCTCCGTGAGCACATGCGGCGCGAGGATGATGTCATAGCTTCCCTTCGGCAGCGGCGGCGCCTGCACGCGCGTGTCCGCGCGGACGAGCGAGACGCGGCCCGCAAGCGACGCAGGCAAACCGAGCCCGTCGAAGCGCGTCACGGCCGTGACGCGCGCGGCGGGCAGACGTGCCAGGAGGCGCGGCAGGAGCGCGTGTGCCTCGATGGCAAGCACGCGCAGCGGCTGCGGGCCATGCGGCACGAAATAGAGGTCGTCAATCTCCTCCCGCACCGCTCCGGCCGTCTGTGTCCCATCCATCATGATTCTCTCCTCCCCGTGCTGCCGGAACGCTCGCAGCAGAAATACACAGCTTCCCCCGGCAGGCAATCTCCTGCCCTTGCCGCCATGCGCAGTGCCGCGCCTCGCTCGCTGCGCGCTCATGCGCCGCCCGCAAGCTGCCGCAGCGCCGCCGCGAAATGGCGCAGGTAGTCCGTGCGACGCGCCGCGATGGCCGCCTCCGTCTGCTGCCGCAGGAGATCCGCGCGCAGGCGCGCCCGCCGGCCGCTGTCCCGCGCGAGCTCGCAGGCCGTGCGCACATAGGCCGCGGCATCCGCCGCGATGAGCTCCGGATGGCCCGCCGCCGTGAGCAGCGAGCAGCCGACGCGCGCGCTGTGGTGGCTGCCCGCGAGCGTCAGCACGGGCACGCCGAGCGCAAGCGCCGTCGCCGTCATCGCGCCGCCCGGATAGGGGAACGTATCGAGCACGACATCCGCGCGCGCGAGCGCGGCGAGGTAGCCGTCCTCCCCCATGCGCACGGCGGCGCGCGCGAGCGGCAGGCCCTGTGCCGCAAGGCGTGCCCGCAGGGCGCGCACGCGCACCGGCGCGCGCAGCGTGTCCTGCAGCACGAGCCGCGCCGCGGGCAGTCGGCAGAGAATCTCGCGCCAGGTGGCGAGCACCGCGTCGGAAATCTTGAGGAAATTCCCGAACGCGGCAAACGTCACGCCGCCTGCCACTGCCTGACCAGCCGCTGCGCCCGCCTGAGTACCTCGCGCATCCTCCGTCCCTCTCGCCGCCTGCGCCTCTCTCGCCTGCGCGGCCAGCGCGCGCATCGCCGCCGTCGGCGTGAAGCACCAGGCGCGCGGCAGGCGGCAGAGCCGCTCCGTGAAGAGCCGCGCTGCGCCCGCGCCGTCCATCACGCCGTCCGTAAGCAACGCGTCGACAGCCGGAACGCCCGTCGTATCGAACCAGCCTACGGCTTCGAGCTGCACGGGCGCGAGCCGCCGCGCGAGGAGGGGGAGCGTGACCCCGCCCGCCGTATGACCGCCGAGGTCTACGAGCACATCGAGCCTGTCGGCGCGCACGATATCCGCCGCCGCGATGCCCTCCCCCGCGAACACGCGATAGGCGGCGGTGCGCGCGCGCACGGAGGCCGTCAGCGCGTCCTCCTCCGCCGCGAGGCTGTACGCATGCAGCGTGAACGCCCGGCGCGGCAGGTCAAAAAATACATCGTAGAACCGCGCGGCGGCGGAATCGAGGAAATCCGGCGCGAGAAATCCCACGCGCAGCGGCCGTGCAGTACCAGCCGCTCCCCCGCCACGCGAAAGAGGGCGCGGGGGCACTGCCCGCGCCCTCGCGCCCTCGTCCTCCCTTGCCTCATAGAGACGGCCGCAGGCGAAATGCTGCGCCGCGAGTGCCGCCGCCGAGATCCCCGGCAGGTAGTGCAGCGCAAAGAGGTAGGAGGAATAATGCGCGCGCTGGCTGCGCAGGAAGCGGTCAGCGCGCGCCGCCTCATAGTACGCCTGCGCGCAGCCAGCCGCGTCGCCGAGCAGCCGGAACGCCGCACCGAAAAGCTCGTGCACGCGCCAGAGCTCGCGCGCGCGAAACTCCGGCGAAGCTGTCTCCCGCAGCGCTCTGAGCGCGGCGAGCGCCGCCTCTGCCTCGCCGCGCGCGAGCTGTGCGCGGATGCCCCGCAGCGCTGCCCGTTCTCTCTCCGTCATGACGTTCCTCCCATCGCAGCGCCATAGCGCTGCCTACGCCCGCCGCAGCGTGAAGTACGCGATCTCCGGCGGGCAGCCGATGCGGCACGGGAACCAGCTGCCGTTGCCGCTGTGCACATAGCCCGTATGCCCACCTGTGTGCACGAGGCCGCGGGTGTACTTGAACAGCGGCAGCAGCGGCAAGCCGAGCACGCCGAACTGGCAGCCGTGCGTATGCCCCGTGAGCGTGAGCGCCGCACCGTGCGCCGCGCCGTCGTCGATGAACTCCGGATGATGCGCGAGCAGCACCGTCACCGCTCCCTGCGGCACAGCGGAAAACGCCTGTGCGGCGTACGCCCTGCGCTGCTCCCGGAACGCCTCGCCGTGCGCGAACGGATAGTCCACGCCCGCGAAATAGAGCGGCTGCTCCCCCGCCGTCACAGGCGCCGCCTCGTTGACGAGCAGATGGATCTCCGTCTCTTGCAGCGCCGCGCGGATGGCGGGCAGGTTGCGCCGATGCTCATGGTTGCCGTAGATATACCAGATGCCCTGCGGGAACCGCGCGGCATACTGCGCCGTGCGCGCGACGGCACGCCCGTTGAGCGCGTCGTCATCGAAAATATCGCCCGTCAGGACGAGCGCGTCCGGCGCGCCCGCCGCCGTGCGCTCGAGCAGCTGCCGATAATCCTCGAGCGAGAAGAACCAGCCGAGGTGGACATCGCTGAGCTGCGCGATGCGGAACCCCCGCAGCGCCGCAGGGAGCTCAGCGACGGGCAGGATGTGCTCCCGCACCACGGTCGCCGACTTTTCATAGAGGCCGCCGTAGAGCCCGCCCGCGAGCGCGAGCGCGGGATACGCCGCCGCGTGCCGCAGCAGCCGGCGCCGCCCCCAGTCCACGCGCACGGGACCGCGCAGCCCCGCGAGCCGCTGCCAGAGCACGCCGAGCGCCACGAGGAGGATGAGCAGCACCTCCGTGACGAAGATGACCACCGCCACCTGCAGCAGGACCCCCGGCAGCCCCGCCGGCTCCCGGAAAACGAGCGGACCGAGCACGAGGCCGAGCGCCGTGAACAGCACAGCTGCGAGAGAAAGCCGCTGCAACCGCCGCGCCCACCGCTCAGGGAACACCTGCCGCAAGGCCTGCCAGTGCAGCAGGAACACGACAGCCAGCAGGCCGCAAATCATAAGGATAAAGGGAAACGGCTTCATCTCACTCCTCCTCTTCCGCGCGCGGGCAACGGCGCCCGCGGCTCAGTCCTGCGCCGCCGCATCCCTGGCCAGAGCCATCGCCACCGTCCGCCGCACGAGCGCAGCATACGCCGCGCATCCCTCATCATTGGGATGAATGCCGTCTTTCGACAGCCACTCCGGATGATCCTTGACCTCATGGTACCAGTCGATGATCGTGACGTTCGGATGCGCGGCCGGCATCGCGGCGAGATAGTCATTGTTCGTCTGCTGCCAGGCAAGGTGCGGGGCGTAGACATTGACCCAGAAGATCCGGCGCTCGCTACCCAGATAAGCAAGCAGCGACTCCGTCTGCACCGTGTAGCGGTCTGCGCCCGCAATCGGACCGTTCGTCCCCAGCGCGAGGATCACGACATGGCCGAGCCGCCCGCCGGCAGCGAAGCGCTGCGCCGCCTCCAGACCGCCGCCGACATAGCGCGAGACCTCCGCATCGATGTAGCAATCCGGCAGCACCTGGCGCAGCGCAGGGCTCGCCCCCAGCATGACGGAATCGCCGATACAGGCGATGCCATGGAGGTCTGCCTCTCGCGGAGCGGCCTCCGCCGCTTCGTCCCCGCCCGCCCCCGCGGACGCTTTTTCATTTTCCTCCGCCTGCGCGGCGGCATTCGCCGCCAGCTGAGCCGACAACTCCGTCGCAGCCGTCTTCGTCGGCGCTGCGGAAACGAGCGCCATGCCGCCCGTACCCATGAGCAGGAAGCTGCAGAGCACCAGGCAGAGGAACAAGACATACTGCGTGAGCACCAGACGGCGCCCCAGGAACGGCACGCGCCGCTGCAGCAGCGCCGCCGCCATCGCATCCGACCAGACCGTCAGCAGCAGAATCAGCGCCAGCTCCCCGAGGGCGGCATACGGCAGCTCCGCCCAGCCGCGCTGAGCGAAAAGATAGATGACCGGATACTGCCAGAGATAGATGCCGTAGCTCCGCCGTCCGAACCAGCGGAGCAGCGGGTGCTCGAGAAGCCCCTCAAACGGCAGGACGCCCGCGCCGAGCTCGAGTATCATGACGAGGAAGACGAGGCTGAACACGAGCATGCCGCCCTCATAGAGGAAGGGTGCCTGCCCGTCAACAGACAGATAGCCCCAGAGAGTGACGGCGAAAAGCAGCGGAAAAGAAACCGCCGCGGCCGCCTCATACGCCATGCCGTGCCCGCCCGGCAGGCGCAAGCCCTGCTGCCGTCCCGCCTGCGCGAGCCCTGCCACCGCTCCGAGCAGCAGGGAGAATAGACGCATATCCGTCCCGTAATAAAGCCGCGTGACCGACATGCCCTCCGCATAGCCATACGGCAACAGGCCGGCGCTCACAAGCGCCAGCAGGCCGAAGAGCAACAGGGCCAGGTGCGTGCCGATAACGCGCCGCAGGAGAAGATAACCGCCGAAGAGCAGCGGCCAGAACAGGTAATACTGTAACTCTATGCCGAGGAACCAGAGATGCGTGAACGGCGATGCATTCGCGATGCGCGTGAAATAATCCGCATCCTGCGCGATCTGCCACCAGTTGTTGTAGCCGAGCAGGACAGACTGCACCTCCGGGCGCACGCCGTCCAACGCCGCGGGCGCGAGAAAATGGTACACGCCTGCCGTGGCGAGCAGAACGATGCAGAGCGACGGATAGATTCTCTTCACACGCCGCAGGAAATACCGCGTCAGGAGGAACCCGCCCGCGCGCTCCTCCTGCAGTCCCGTATAGGCGAGCAGATAGCCGGTCAGGACGAAGAACAGCACCACGCCGAGGTAGCCGCCCCGCACCGTATCCGGGAACATGTGGAACAGCGTCACGCCGAGGATCGCCAGCGTGCGCAAGGCATCCAGCCCGTCGATATGATAATGCCTCATGATTTTCCTCCCGAAGATGTCTCCTGTCCCCGTACGACGCGCAGACCGATATGCGGGCGCGGCGCGTTCTCGCGCGCCTCCGCCTCCTCCCGAGCCCGTGCGCGGTCGCGCCGCGCCACCTCGCCGATCCTGCCGATGCTCACGAGAATGCCCACAGAGAGCAAGGTGAAGATGAGCGAGCTGCCGCCATAGCTGATGAAAGGCAGCGGCACGCCGACGACGGGAAATACGCCGCCGACCATGAGCATATTGCAGATCGCCTGGCCGACAACGAGCACGACGATACCGAACGCGAGGAGCTGGCCGTAGCGGTCGCTCGCCTTGTCCGCGATGCGGGCACCGTAGACGGCGAGCGCCGTGTAGAGGAGAAACACGAAGAGCGCGCCGAGGTAGCCGTTCTCCTGGCAGAAAATCGCGAAGGCGAAATCCGTATGCGCCTCAGGCAGATAGTCATACTTGCTCACGCCCACGCCGAGGCCCATGCCGAGGAACTCACCCGAGCCGATGGTCGAGAGCGACTGCACGATCTGATAGCCGGCATTCTGCGCGTCCTGCCAGGGATCCCACATGATGCGGACGCGCTCGATGCGGTAGGTCTGCGACATGATGAAAAAAGCGGCACCTGCCGCAAGCGCCGCGAGCACCGCGAGCAGCCGCCGCAGCGGCAGCTGTGCGGCCACGAGATAGAGGATGATGGGCACGCCGATGATGACGCAGGCCGTCCCCATATCCGGCTCTTTCTCTACGAGCGCCGCCATGACGAGGATGCAGGCATACTGCAGATTGAAGGGACTCACGCGCGCCTTGTGGCGCACGCGCGCAGCCATCGACGCTGACGCGAGCATGATGGCGACGAGCTTCGCGCCCTCCGCCGGCTGCACCTGCATGAACGGCAGCGGCAGCCAGCGCCGCGCGCCGTTGACCTCCGGACCGATAAAAAACACGGCCACAAGCGCAAGCACTGTGAGCGCCAGCACCCAGGGCATCAATTTCCGCCAGATATGGTAGTCCGCGCGCGCGCCGATGAAGAACAGCACGAGACCCAGCGACATGGAGATGAGATGCCGCTTCAAGAAGAAATACGCGTCATCAAACCTCAGCTCCGCCGATACGAAGCTCGAACTGAAGACATTGACCGTGCCGAGGACGAGCAGCACGAGCGTGATACCGAAGACGGCCTCCATATCGCTGCTCCAGAACTTCTTCCGCACGAGCGGCGAGCGCGGCGCTGCCGCCGCTTCTCCCTTTTCCACCAAGTGTGCCGCCTCCCTCAGGGGAACACGACTTCGCAGCGATGGATTTTCTCGCCGAAGCCGCTGAATTTCCGTTCATACTCCGTCATGATGTTGTCGGGCCGGTTCTCCGCGTGGAGGTCGTACGAGACATCGCGCACCGTGAGCCCTGCCTCCTCGAACTGGCCGAGCGAGAACAGGAAGAGCGGATGGTTGTCCGTCTTGAAATGAAGCTCTCCGCCCTGCTTGAGCAGGCGGCGGTATTTCTCGAGGAAGCCGACATACGTCAGACGGCGCTTGTAATGCCGCTTCTTCGGCCATGGATCGCAGAAATTGATATAGAACCTGTCCACCTCACCGGGCGCGAAAATCTGCTCGATGCCGTTGATGTCGAAGACGAGCAGGCGCACGTTCGCGAGATTTTTCTCCGCGACCTTCTTCGCCGCCGCGTAGAGTACATCCTGCTGCGCCTCGATGCCGATGAAATTCACATCCGGCTCGCGTTCGGCGAGCTGGCTGATGAAATCGCCCTTGCCCGTGCCGAGCTCCACATGAAGCGGCGCCTGCCGGCCGAACACCTCCGCCCAGCGCCCCTGCTCCGCCTCGCTCGCGGGCGCATCCTTCGGGAATACGAACGCATCAAAATCGTGGATGGCCTCATCCACCCAGGGTTTCCTTCTTAAACGCACAAAAACTCTCCTTTATTTCTTTTCGAGATGGTATTTCTTGAGATAGCGGTACAGCGTCACGCGGCTCACATTGAGGAGGTTCGCGAGACGGCTCACGTTGCCGCCCGCGGCCTGCCACGCCTTGACGAAGACGTCCTTGTCCTCTTTCCACTTATTGTCCGGCTTCACATCGCCCATGAGGCTGATGTCATCGGGGCCGATGACCGGTGCCTTCGTGTTGAAGAAGGCGTACTCGAGCACGCTCTGGAGCTGCTTGATATTGCCTGGCCAGTCGTATTTCTCGAGAACGCCGATCGTCTCGTCCGCGAGCGTCTTCGGCTCCATCTGGTGCTGCTCCGCGAGCTCGCTCACGATGTGGCGCGCGAGCTCCGGGATATCCTCCCGGCGGCTGCGCAAGGACGGCACGCGGATGACGCTCTTCGAGATGATGTCGTAGAGCGCCTTGGAGAAAAGGCCGCGCTCCGTGAGGCGCTTGAGGTCGCTGTCGCAGGCGGCGATGATGCGCACATCGATCGTGCGCTCTACGTTCTTCTCGCCGATGCGGTGCGTCTTGCCCGCCTCGAGCGCGCGCGCGAGCTCCTCGGCGATCTGCTTCGGCATCTTCTCGATCTCGTCGAGGAAGAGCGTGCCGCCCGAGGCGAGCTCGAGCCGCCCCTGATGGCTCACATCCTGGTTCAGCACGATGCCGAAGAGCTCCTGCTCCAAGAGCTCCGGCGTCGCGTCGCCGCAGCGCAGCGAGATGAGCGGGCCTGCCGCGCGCGGGCTCGCCTGATGGATGCCGTGCGCCATGCGCTGCTTGCCCGTGCCGGCCTCGCCCTGGATGAGCACATGATGCTTGTTGCGGGCGACGCGCGCCGCCTTTTCGCGCACGCTCTGGAACGACGCGCCGCTGCCGACCATCGACTGCAGGCTGTATTTCGCCGTGTAGCCCGCCGCATGCGCGACGAGCGTCCGCAGATCCTCGATCGGCATCGAGACGACGACGACCGACTTCACCGCCTGCTCCTCGTCGCGCTCGAGCGGTACGACCGTCGTGATGTCCTCATACGTCTTCGCGGTCGTGATCCACGTGACCTCCTTGTTATAGGACGGCACGCCGCGGAAGCCCTTGTAGATCGGCGTATGCTCGTAGTTCAGGATCACGTCGTTGAGGTTGAGGCGGCGGCCCGTCTCATGCTCCTGCTTCGCGCCGATGCGCGTGAGCCGCTCCTTGCCGAGCTGGTTCGTATAGGCGACCTCGCCGCCAGGCAGCACATGGTAGACCGCGAACGGCGTCGCGTCGAGGATGGCCTCCTCCGCCTTGATGCGCACCGACTCCGTCAGATGCGCCTCGAGCGCCGTCTTCATCGTGAGCAGCAGGGAAATCACGGCATCCTGCGGCAGCTCGATCTGCTCCATCGAGACGAGCGTGATGAGGTACTGGCATTCCCCGTTGATCTTCACGGGCGCCGTGCAGGCATCGCCGAGCTGGCACTCCTTCACCCACATCTCCGGGCCGAACATCCAGAACGGTGTCTGATGCTCATAGGCCACGCTGATGCTCGACGTGCCGACCTCCTCGACGCCGACGCGCGCGCCCTCGATCTCGCCTGGCGTCATCTGGTAGAACGGCAGGCTGTAGCTCTTGAGCACGACGCAGTCCGCGTCGATGAGCAGGAGCGAGAGATTGTACTCCTGGAAGAACTCGCGGATCCCCTCGCTGAGCTTCATGAGATAGGCGATGGCGTCCTCATGCTTCGCCTGCAGGCGATGGAACTCCTCCGGTGAAAACCGCTTCTCGGTGCTCATCTTCTCCCGCGGCACGCCGAGCGCCCGGCTCTGCTGCCAGGACGCAGCGACCCAGGGATGAACATTCGGATCGAGGATGCCTTCCTCTGTGAATTTTTCGTAGTAGCTTTCCAGCTTCTCGCGGCTGCGATGTTCTCGAATCAAAGAACTCCGCTCCTTTCGTAAAATTTTTCCCAGGAATACAGCGCGGCGCGCCATAGAGCAGCAAACAAGCCCCCTGCGTGCTCCCACGCTGCATCATGATCTCTATCACTTATTCGTTATAGAAATTGTATCTTTGTATACTTGTACCCTTCATTTTAACAAGCATCCCAGAGAACTGCAACCATTCCCCTCGAAAAACCGCAAAATTCTTCTCCGCTTGACGCGCGTCATTTCCCACGACATGGCAAACTATGCTATAATAAGCTAGATTTACACGCCTGCCGCGCGGCCCCGTGCCCCGACAGGCGATGATACAAGGAAAGAGGTACCGCCATGTCAAAACAATATCGCAAGTTGCAAGAAAAACTCTATCAAAAGCAATCGGATCACAAGCCTGCTGAGAAAAAAATCGGCAAGGACTACGTGCTCATGGCTGTGACAATTTTCACGTTGTTCGTGACCATCGCAGAATGGATGCAATTCGACAACGTGAGCCGCGGTATGTACGCCCTGCTCTCCGCCTCGCTCATCCTCACTTACGCCCGCCGCCACGCGCAGCTCAGCGAGAAGGCCGCCGTCCTCATCGAACGCGGCAGCCTCGTCACGATGGTGCTCGCCGTCCTCCTCTTCCTCGCGACACTCTTCGTGCACTTCACCTCGTGAGACGCAGCACATCCCCCACAATATAAAATCCCTTTCCCGCCGCGCAGAGATGCGCCAGGAAAGGGATTTTCTAGATCCGCTGCTTACGTCAGCGGTTTTATTTTTGCTGTTTCTCAAACGCCGCGAGCTCTTCCCTCGAGAAGCTCTTGCGGATGGATTTCCAGCGGTCGTGCAGCCAGAACCATTCCTCGGGATACTTCCGGATATGCGCTTCGGTGAGCGCCGCGAGGCGCTGCGTCGTGCGCTGGATGTCGGCGCGCTTGTCCTTCGTATGGTCCGTATAGATAGGCGGCGCGACGATGAGCGTATGGCGGCCCGTCGCGTCGTCACGATGCATGAACGCAGGGAAAATGGGCGCGCGGCGGAACCGCCCCATGGCCGCCGCGCCTGTGAAATAGTTCGTCGGCTGGCCGAAAAACTCGACGAGCACGCCGTCGCGCTTCGCGGGATCCTGATCCATGATGAGTCCGATGAACCAGCCCTGCGCGAGCATATCGAACATCTCCCGCACGCCTTTCTTGTAAGTGATGTGCATGCCGATCTGCGTGCGCCGCTCGACGATGAAGCGATCCGCACCCGCCGAGCGCTGCTGCTGCGCGACGCCGACGAGCGGGATGCCCGCGAGCGCGAACGCGCCGCCCATGAGCTCCCAGTTGCCGCTGTGCGCCGTCGCGATGATGCCGCCCGTGCCCTCCGCCAGCGCCTTCTGCAAATACGGCAGGCCCTCGATGGCGACGTAGTCGCCGATGTGCCTCTCGATGACGGGGAAGCGCAGCACCTCCATGAGCATGGGGCCGAAGCGCACGGCGGATGCCTTCGCGATGCGCGCCGCCTCCGCCTCGCTGCAGCCGAGGCCGCGGCGGGCGTTCTCCGCGGCGAGACGCCGACGCTTTTTCGGTACGAACGGCCAGGCGAGCCGGCCAAGTCCCCAGCCGACCGCATCCGCGGCGCGGCGCGGCAGCAGGCAGGCGAGGAAACCGAGGGCTTTCAGAATATAATAGGAAAGCATGCGCTGCCTCCTATTCCTTCGCCGCCTGCAGCTTCGCGAGCTCCTTCGTGAGGCGCTTGACCTCCTTGCGCAGCTCGGGCAGATGCTTCATCGCCGCTTGCATGCGCAGCCATTCCGTATGGCTCTGCACCGGGAAGCCCGCGCAGAAGACGCCCTCCGGCATATCGCCGATGATACCGGAGCGCGCGGCGTAGACGGAGTTCGCACCGATATTGATATGGCCCACCGTGCCGACCTGGCCGCCGAACGTGACGTTGTGGCCGACCTGCGTCGAGCCGGAAATGCCCGTCTGCGCAACGATGAGACAGTTCGGCCCGATCTTGCAGTTGTGCCCGATGTGCACGAGATTGTCAATCTTCGTGCCGTGGCCGATGACCGTCGACCCCATCGCCGCGCGGTCGATGCCGTCATGGGCGCCGATCTCGACATCGTCCTCGAGCACGACGTTGCCGACCTGCGGCACCTTCGTATGCACGCCGTCCTTCGTCGTGAAGCCGAAGCCGTCGGAGCCGATGACGGCCGAGCTGTGGATGATGCATCGCTTGCCGACGCGGCAATGCTCGCGCACGGTCGCGTTGGAGTAGATGACCGTATCCTCATCGACCTCGCCGTACTGACCAACATAGACGCCGGGATAGAGCGTGACGCGATCGCCGATCACGGCGTGGTCATCCACGCAGGCGAACGGCAGGATCGTGACATCCTCGCCGAGCTTTACATCCTTGCCGATATGCGCTTCGCTGCTCACGCCTTTCGAGAAGACGAGCTTCGGCGTAAAGAGCGCGAGCAGCGAGGCAAAGGCCGCCCGCGGCTCTGCGACATAGAGCGCAGGGCGCGGGAAATCCTCGACGCCCTCCGGCAGCATGACAGCCGCCGCGCGCGTGGACTTTGCCTCCTCGATGTGCGGCTCGACGGCAAAGGTGAGGTCATGCTCGCCCGCGCCCTCGATATTCTCCAGACCAGAAATCACGATATTCTCATCTCCGACGACACGGCCGCCGACATAGTCTGCGATTTCCCTCAACGTCTTTTTCATGCACTCACCCTCTCATCCCGAAAAATCACTGCAGCTTGTTGATGGCATCATCCGTGACATCGATGCCGCCTTCGATGACGACCTTCTGCTGCGCCTGGTTGTCAACGACGGCATCGAGCTTCTTCTCCTTCGCGATATCCGCGAGGGCCGCGTCGAGCTTCTGCTTGAGCTGCACGCTGTACGACTGGTTGAGGCCAGCGACCTTACGGCGGGCATCTGCCTGAGCCTTCTGGAAATCCTCGTCGCTCATCGTGCCCTTTTTC
Organism: Selenomonas bovis DSM 23594; assembly: GCF_000381005.1. Taxonomy (GTDB): domain Bacteria; phylum Bacillota; class Negativicutes; order Selenomonadales; family Selenomonadaceae; genus Selenomonas_C; species Selenomonas_C bovis. The sequence continues at coordinate 44,857 of NZ_KB908390.1, read as the reverse complement.
TCCGCGAGATCTTTTTCCGCATCCTCCTGCGCCTGCTGGATCTTCGCGTTGCCCTCCTCGACGAGCGACTGAATCTGCGGCGCCTCCTTCATAATGCGGTCACCATCGATATAGCCGATCTTCGCCTTGCCGCAGCCGCTCATGACAAGCATGGCTGCAACCCCAATAAGGAGGAGCGCACGGGATTTCTTTGTAAGTTTCATGGATAAATCCTCTTCTTTCTTTTCATTAAGGAAACGCTGATTAGCTGATGAAATGAGCTATCCTGCACCGACGCAGGTACACTGCCACCTCAGGGCAGCACCGGACATGCGGGGAAACGGAACTCACCGCCGCGGAGCCATAGCTCCGCACCTGAGAAACTAAGTCTCCGATGACGTGCTGGCGTCGGATCCCGGAGGAATGTCCGCCAGTTCTGCCTTTACCTCGTCCGTCACATCCTCCGCCGAGACGCTGATGGTCTTGACGTATTTCTCAGGACGATCCGGCGCTGCCGCCGGACGGAAAGCCGCGGGCAGAAGGGAGGAGAGACTGCGTGCGGGATCGCAGGCGATGAGCGTGAAGTGGTGCAGAATCGCTACCTTTGCCGCCTTGCCCGCGATGTCACTCAGTATGCGTGACTCGAGCGCTGTGATGGCCTGCTCGTTTGCCGCGAGCGCTTGCTGGTCCGCCTGCGCCTGCTGCTGGCGCTGCGCGGAGTCCACCATGCGCTTTGAAATCATCTCCGCGTCACGCGCCTGTGCCTCTGATTGGGCTCTCGCCGCCTCCGCTTCGCGTCGCGCGCGCAGATCGCCGAGGCCAGCCTCCTGTCCAGCGCGTTCCTTCGCGACGGATTTTTCCGCATTGCTCTGGATTTCCTGCTGCCAAGCGCGATAGAGCGCGATCTGGCGAGCAGCGCGCTCCCCTTCGACATCCTGCAGCTGCGCCTCGAGCTGCGCCACCGTTTCATCCGTAAGCCCCATCGCTTGGCGATTGTCTAGTTTCAGCTTGAGATTGAGAATCTCGTTGAGATACTCCGTATTGATGGCATCGCGGCGCGCCTCGTAATCAGGCTCCGTCGCCTTTCTGTAGTCGGCAGCAGCCTTTTTCTGCGCGCGCTCGAGCGCGCTGCGGCGGCCGATGACATCCTGCGCACTCTTCTGCCAGACAGAGTCATCGAAAGGCTGCCGGTCTACCTCCGGCGACTGCACTGTGAGCGGCGCCGCAAGCCGGCCATCGAGCGACGACCTGATTTCCTCGCGCCGTTTGAGGAGTGCCTGCAGCTTGTCGTAGTCGGGATGCGCCGCCACGAGCTCCTGCAGACGCACGACGCCGACCTCTGCTACGGTCTGCTGCGGCTGCCTCGCCTCGCGGTGCAGGATAGTCCGCATGAGCACCGCACCGACGACAATCAGCAGGACAGCGATCAGCGCACCGACGATCAGCCGTCTGCGCCGCTTCCCTTGTCCCTTTGCCGCCCCTTCCGGATGCTCTGCCATAAAATACCCCCATTCAGAAAGCTACCGAGCGCATTGGATGGCTCGGTAGCTTTTCATTCATGTGGCCATGTGGCACGTATGTCTTATTTGGAAATCTTCTTGATGACATCCTGTGTGATATCCGTGCCGCCGTAGACGACCGCGTTCTTGTCGATGACAACGGTGAGACCCTTCGCATCAGCCACAGACTTCACGGACTCCTCGACGGATTTCTGAATCGGCTCGATGAGTTCCTGCTGCTTCTGCTGCAGGCGCTGCTGCGTCTGCTGATAGTAGTCGGATTTCTCCTGATCGCTCATGTTCTTGGACTTCTCCTCGAACTCTTTCTGCGCATCAGAAACGGCTTGCTGAAGCTCGGAGTTCGCACTCTGAAGCTGCGGATGCTGTGCCATGACCTGACGGTAATCCACTGTACCGACGTTGCCGTTGCCAGACGCGGAGGCAATGCCGCCGAACTGCGTGAGAGCTACGGCCACAACGGAACCGACGAAGACGAGCGCGATGAGCACGCTGATGATCTTGACCGTTTTCTTCTGTAAAGTAACCATTTCTTTCTTCCTTTCCCTATCTGGGTAAACAACACGCACAAACGCCGTTCAGGGAGACCTTGTGCACATCCCTTGCTTGTAATCAGCCGCCTGCGCGGCACCCTGCGAACCCGCATGCCAAGCGCCTCGCAAGGACCTGAAACATGTCTCATTATAGCAAAGTCTTATTTGTTCTTCAAGCGTTTCTTGCACGATGACGACAAAGGGGAACCGCGATTCAGAAATTGCCGATGAGCCGCAGCCAGCCGCCCGCGTCATCGAGTGCGTATTCGACGCTGAGAAAATCGTGCAGGCGATAGCGGAGCGCTCCCTCGCCGCGGGAATCCGCCTCGTGATACTCGTAGCGCAGGAGCCAATCCCGCGTGAGCTGCCAGACGGCATCCCAGACGAGGCGCTCATCCTTGAAATCATAGCGCATGCCCGCCTGCATCCCCTGTCCGAATGAATGATGCCATCCCATCTGCCAGCGCCAGGCGACATCCTGCGGCGTGACGTCGAGGAGGCCGTAGGCCTCGTCACGCGGCGTGAGCATCCGCCCGGCATGCAGGCGGACGAGCAGGTCATCCTTCGCGCTGTGATTCTCTCCCGCACTGCGCCCGATGTCGAGCCAGCCCGTGAGGCGCAGACGGTAACGCTGGGAATCAGAGCGACACATGACGGTCGCGCGCTCTCCCGGCGTGAATGCCACCACCGTCTTCATACGTTGATGGCGAAAATCCGGCTGCGCATCGAGCGCCGCCGCGAAGAGCGCTTCAAACGCCGCCCGATGACGCTCGGTAAAGGCCACCGGCACGCCGACGAGCATATCCACACGCTCGCGCATGAGCTCGCGATGCGTGAGCAGCAACATGTTCGGCAGCGTATCGGAGCGCATGGAAAGATCGACCGTGCGCACGACGGGAACGCGTGGATAGACGGTGAGCGTCACATGCGCTGCCGCGTCCGCTGCCACATCGAAATCCGCGCGGAACTCCGGCAAGTGCGCAGCGAGGAATTCATTGACCTCTCGCTTGAGCACGCCGTTCGTCCAATCCGTCGCTGCGACGGGCAGGCCGATGAGCGAGCGGTCGAATACCTGCTCGATGCCGGCAAGGTCGCGCCGGACCATCTGCTCGACCTCCGACGGCATGCCATCCACATGCGTCTCGACTGTCACGCTATCGATCGTGTCATCCCACGGGAGGAGCTCGACACGCACGAGCGCCTGCGCTGCCGGTATGACGCGGACGCTGCGCACCGTATAGCCGACGAGCACCTTATCGAAAACCTCGCTGATGAGCGCGGCTGCCTCGTCCGCTTGAGTGTTGCCAAGCGCTGCGGGCTTGCCGACGAGCAGCTGCTCCGAAATGGCCTCGATGCTCGCCTCCATGCGGCGCTCCACCGGCGGCGGCAGAGCGCCGGGCGCGCGCACGACTGCACGCACGGTGTCGATGCGCTGCGCCGCTTGCGCGACAGATTCCGGCAGCACCGCCTGCCACGCAGGCAGCGCTGGCAGCAGGAGCAGCGCTGCAGCAGCAATCGCAGTGGCTAAGATACGCAAACGCCTCTCCCCTCCTCGTCTGTCGGACGACTCTGCACGGACGCCCGGCAAGCAGCCGCCTGCGCCCCCAGGCATGAATACTTCCCTGTGCGCTGAAGCGTGCGGCTGCTATGAAAATGATCAGAACGTGCCGCCGACGCTGAAGTGAACACGGCCGCCGTCATCACCGCGGCCATAGTCGAGGCGGATGGGGCCGAGCGGCGTCGTCAGCGACATGCCGATGCCGACGCTGCCCTTGACCTCATCCGGCCAGAGCCCGTCGTCCCAGGCACCGCCCCAGTCGGTGAAGAGCGCGCCCTGCACCTTGCTCACGATGGGGAAGCGATACTCGAGCGTCGCGAGGAACATGCGCTCGCCGCGGAACTGGTCATCGCGGTAGCCGCGCAGACTGTCCTGGCCGCCGACCTTGTATCTCGCGAATTCAGAGAGATGACCGCTGCCCCAGCCGTACTGACCGCGCAGCGCCCAGACCTGCGCGTGCCCAGCCTTGAAGTAGCGCTGATCCTCGATATCCGCCTTGCGGTAGCTGAAATCGCCGCCGAAGCCGCCGAGCTCGCCCGTGATGCTCACGCGGCCGCCCGACGTTGGGAAATAAATATTGTCGCGCGTATCCGTCACATGCGAGAGCGTCAGGCTGCGCGTAAGGCCGAAATTGTAATCACGCCAGCCCTTGTACTCCTCGGTGCTGCGATCCTTGTAGAGGCCGGACTCCGTGTGCCTCTTATACTCATCCTTGCGATTGCGCAGCGTGATGTAATTCGTCGAATACTCGCTGACTGGCCTGCCGAAAGTGAGCTCGCCACCAGAATACTTGCGCATGTACGACTCGAGATAGTCTCCATCAGAATTGTAGTCATCATACTCATAGGTACGGTTGTAGACGCGGATCGTGCCGACCGTCTGCTTCTTGTCTATCCACGGGTGACGGTAGGAGACGCTGTAGCCGTGGGCATCCGTATCGTCGCCGCTCATCTCGTACGTGATGCTTACGGCGTCGCCCGTGCCGCGGAAGTTCGTATCACCAACAGAGACCATGCCGATGACGCCGTCCTGGCTCGAGTAGCCCGCGCCGACGCTGAACGTGCCCGTGCGCTTTTCCTTGACATTCCACTCGACAACCACCGCATTCGGATTGATGCCAGGCACAATCTTCGGATTGACTTCCTCGAAAAAGCCGAGGTTGTTCACGCGCTGCCAGCTGCGCTGTGTCTTCTTCGCATTGAACGGCTCGCCGACCTTCTGCCGCATCTCACGCAGGATGACATAATCCTTCGTCTTCTTGTTGCCCTTGACCTTGAAGCCCTCGATGGTGCCCTCGTTGATCTTGATGGTCAGATTACCTTCCTTATCGATGTTGAGGTCGGTGATCTTCGCGAGGATGTAGCCGTCCGCCCGATAGCGCTCCTGGATCTTCTGCACGTCGCGCCGCAGCTCGACGCTGTTCATGAGCTCGCCTACCTTGAGCGGGACGAGCGCGAGGAGGTCCTCCGTCTTCTCCACGGTATTGCCTGTGATCTTCAGACTTTTCAGCACTGGATTCTCGAGCAGGTGATAGGTGAGCACAACGCCCTCCGGTACCTCCTCGAAGGAGGGGAAGAGGTCATAATAGTATCCCGTGTCCAGCAAAGCCTCCATATCCTCATCGAGACCTGCCGCAGTATACTTGTCTCCTACATGGAGCTTGCCTGCCTTCGCCGCCGTCGCACGCGTCGCATCCGTCACGCCATCGAACTCGATGTCCACGATGGTCCGGCCCTCGTACTTCTTCTTGTACGCCTCGATGGCTTCCTCCGTCGGACGGAGTTTCGCCCAGCCATTGATGCGCTCATTCCTGGAGTCTGCCGCCTGTCCAGCCGTCTGTTCCAGCACGGAGGATGCATCTGCAGACGCGTTCTTTTCCTGCGTGGCTGCATTTTCCTCAGCGGCAGCGACGGCCTGCGCCGCGGCCGCTGTTCCAGTCCCGTTTCCCTCCTCTGCCGACGATATGCCCGGCAAGGATGCAAAGCCCGTTGCAAGCGCAATGGCGCACGCCAGTTTCCGATAATTCTCTTTCGTCAAAGGTCAAACCTCCCATTGTTGGTGTGGCATCGTGTCCTGTTCTCGTGGCATTGCCAATGCGAGACAATGCAGATGCGTGAAGACGGAGTGCCGAATTAATCAGTAGTTCCTTAAGGAAGCGCTGATTAAATGAAGTGCCCTGAATTTGCGTAGATGCGCTGTATCTCTCTAGGAGACAAACCGGAGGCGTAGCAGAGCTACGCTGAGGATTTGTCGACGACGAGAGGACAGTGCAGATGCGCAAAGGCAGGGTGCCGAATTAATCAGTGATTCTTTAATTATATCGGTTTCTCAAGAAGCCCGCAAGGCTTTCCCCGCAGACTGCATGAGTTTCTGCGTCTCAGGCGACGGCGGGCGGGCGGCCGGTGTCTCCCGCGGCTGTGCCGACACTGCAGGTACCGCTACCGCAGACGGCATCTGCGGCGGTGATGCAGTCTCCTGCACCGCTGCCCGCGCAGGCTCTCCCGCAGCCTGCATCTTCGCTGCCTGTCCCTGCATTTTCTGCAAGGCGGCGGGGGCAGGAGAGTCTGCTTGTTCCTGTCCTTGTACCGACGCCTGCGGCACGACGGCTGCTGCTGGTGACGGCGACGAGAGCGCCTGATCCTCCGGCGGCGCAACCGCCGGGCGCAGGAACAAGCCGAGCGACAACACAGCCAAGGCCGTCGCGAGCGGCAGTACGCGCCGCCCGCAGCGCCGCCAAAGCGGTGGCCGCTGCGTTTCCTTGGCCCGCGCGAGTTCCGCCTGCGCGAGCATGACCTTGAGGTCTCCTTTGATATCTGCCCCTTGCTCCAGAGATTCTCCCGCCTCGTCGAGCCAGTCGCGCGCTGCGCGAATGCGCTGCGCCTGCTGCTTCCGATCTTCTCCCACGGCTTCCTCCTTTCTCGCTGCGCGGGAAGCTCCGCTCAGCGGCCGCCTCGCGCATCTCACGTCTGATGATATACTCCCCTCGTACCGCCTCAATTGAACAACGCATATAAACGAAAAAACCGCGAATATCGCGGTTTTCCATCGATTATCACGCAATCGCATGCAATATGTACCATTTTTCGCCGTCTCAGGCGATTGCCCTCGCTCACCAATGCTGCATAAAGCGGGAAAGCATGCCGCGCACACGGCGGATGCCGCTTTTCTGCAGACGGTAGATATGGGACTTGCTCACAGAGAGCGCGTCCGCCACGGCGTCGACCGGCTGGCTCTCGAGATAGACGCCCGTGAGCACAGCCCTCTCCTTGTCCGGCAGGCGTTCCATCGCCGCGTGCAGGCGGCCCGCGAGCTCATGCGACTCCGCCTGCTCAGGTACTGAGAGCGCCGCGGCATCCGCGAGCGCCTCCTTGAGCGATGCCCCCATACTGTCCTCAGCAGCGCCTCCGTCCATACAGGCAATGTCAGCCTCATGCTCCCGCCGCAGGAAATCGCGCATCCTGCCGCGGATGCGGTGTACGGCAAAGAGACTGAACGCCACGCCGCGTGCCGGCTCATAGCGTTCTGCCGCCTCGATGAGGCCGACCGTCCCCTCCTGGATGATGTCCATGATTCCGTCGTAGCCTCGATACGGGAGCGCCTGCTTGAATACGAGCGGTTGGTAGGACTCGATGAGCCGTCGCCGCGCCTGCATATCGCCCCGCTCCTTGAAGGCGCGCCAAAGAGCTGCCTCTTCCTCCTGCGAGAGCACGGAAATCTTATTGAGTTCCTGCATGTAATCATCGAGACGCATGGCGTACCTCCTTTCCTGCAACACGACCTGGGGAATCACTGATTCATTTCCCCCTGCTTTTCCATATCTGCACTGTCCTCCCGCCGCCCTACAATCCTCGACGCAGCTCTGCTACGCCTCCGGTTTATCTCCTAGAGAGATACAGCGCATCCATGTAAATCCGGAGCACTTCATTTCATCAGCGGTTCCTTAGAACTTATACTGCGCCTCCACACCGAAAATATAGCGACCGCTCTCGCGGTCCAGCGTGAACCCCATGAAATCATTGACATCATACTGCATGCCGTATCGCTGCGTATCGCTCCCAACACCACGTACATAATGAACCTGCATATGGCTGGAGATACGCTTGCCCATCTCGACATTGTAGACATTCTCCTCATCCTTGCCGCTCTCGCCGCGCTGCTGCTGCTCGAGTGCTGAGCCGCTGCCGCGCGAGATACGGAACGTATCGAGCCAGAGCCAGCTGCGCATCTGCTCCTCGAGATCGGCAATCACGCTCATCGAAAGGCCGATGTTGAAGACATCCGCCACACCGATTTCCATATCACCATGCTGATAGGCATTGCGCAGCGTGAGCATGCGCAAAATCTCCGTCTCGCTGAACTCCGGCGAGGAAGTCAGCATGACCTTCATGTGGTTGTCGAGCGTCCCTTCGAGGCCGAGCGTGATTTTCGTCGCGCCGAGCATCGTATCAGCGCGGAAATAGATGCTCGGCAGGAATGTATCCACCTGATCGAACGTCGCCGTGCCCTCGCGGACCTTGAAGACATTCTTGATATAGTTCACTGTGCCGCCGCGCTTCACACGGAACTGACCGCTCGGGTGCGGATGGCGCGTCGTGCCGCCGAAGTGCGCGTCGCCCGTGATGTAGAGGTCGTAGAGCGCCGCACTGTAGAAATGGACATCGTCGCCGGCATGCACATCGACATCGAGCAGGAATTCCGGCAGCTCGCCCTCCGTATCCGGCAGCATCGGCACGGACACCTCGCACTTGTCGAATACGAGCCGTCCCGAGAGCTTCGGCAGTTTCCTGCCGTAGCTCTCTCCCTCCGTCAACCGGAATGACCCCGTGAGCGGCCCCTTGTAAAAGTCAGACACCGCCTCAAGATGGTCGAGCGAGAGGCTCGCCTCATATTCCGTCGGCGTAAGACCTGCCAGCGTGACCTTGCCAGATCCTGAGTAAGAACCACTGCCCATCTTACCAGAAAAATCAGACAGTGTCATGACATTCCCATGAAAAGTAAGCTTTCCTGTCATTTGTTCTATCGGTTTTTCCAGTGGTTTCAGCTTCATCGCGCCATCTGCCAGCGAGAGCTCTCCCTCAAAGAGCGGCTGCGCCGCCGTGCCCGTCACGAGCACACTGCCTTTCGTCGCGCCCATCGCCCAATCCACCTGGGAGGAGAGCACAGGTAATAGGGAAAGGTCGGCATCGTCGAGCGAGACGTTGAGACGGATCTGCTCGTAGTCCGCAAGCGCATCCTCCGCCCCCGCCGTGAGTGCCCGCAGCGGCACGATGCCGCTCGCGCTCGCGCGGTAGGTGTGCGGTGCCTGCTTGCCGACCGTCTTCGCCACCTGCATCTCATCGACATTCAGGATGCCATGAGAGAGGCGCAGCTGTGCCGTGAGATCGTCAAATGTCGAACCCTGGATGCCGCCATTCTTCGCCTGCACCGTCATGCGCGCGGAGGGGCTCGCGAGCGTGTCGCCGAACGTCATCTCAATGTTCGCTGTACCGAGCACGTCTGCCTGCACGCCTGCCGCTTTCGTGAACATGCCGAGCGGTATGTCGCTGCCCTGCACATGCGCAGCAATCGGTCCATCCAGGGAAACCGTGCCGTCTGCCGTGAAGGTGCCGGATGTTCCCTGTGCGCCCTGGCATTCCTCGATGGAGAGCACGCGGTCCGCGAGCTTCAGCGAGAGCACGAGATCATGTACCTCATAACCCGCGATCTCGCCCTTTGCTACCGTGCCTTCGAACTCCACCCGCGGATCATCCACTGTACCGCCCAGCACAGCCGAGGCATCGAGCGCACCGCGCAGGACATCGCTTTTTTTGTTGAGCAGGGCGGCAAGATTCTCCACATCGGCGTCCTCCACGATAACATTGCCGGCAAGCGCACGGCTCTGCGTATCAAACGAGAGGTCGAGATCGTAGCTGCCGCCTCCCTGCAGGAAGCCGAACCGGTCGAGCTTTACGACATGATCCGCATAGCGCGCATGGCCGTAGGCGCGCGCGATGGGCACGCCGTTGAATACGAGACCAGAGGCATCGAGTGTCCCATCGAAGACGGGAGCCTGGATGCTGCCCGTCACCGTGCCGTTGAACGTGCCGTGTCCCGAGACCTCATAAGGCAGCTTGTGCTCGATGCGCTTCATGTCGATGTCGCGAACCTCCGCTTTGAGGTCCAGGCTGCCATCCAACCCGATCGTGCCGTTCAGCACGGCATCCACGAGCGGCGAATAGATATGGAACACCTGCAGGCGCAGCACATCATCCTTGATGAAATAGTCGCCGTCCATGCCGGAGAGCAGCACGCCGCGGTAGCTGCCGCGATAGAAATGGATGTAGCCGACGGCCTCCGGATGATCGAGCGTTCCCGTGAAGTGAATCGTGTTGTCCACGTTGCCCGTGATCGGCTGACCAGGCGCGACGAGCGCCGCGATATCCTCCATGCGCGCTCCCATCGAATCGACGCGCAGGTCGAGGCGCTTCTCGCCGACGAGGCCGATGCTGCCCGTGACAAGCCACGTCTCCTTGCCGCCGTTCTCCATGAGGAAGTCTTCGATGGTGAGACCGTCGAGACTGCCATGCGCCTTGAGCGCGAGCGTGTCGAACGGCTGCTGGAACGCCTTGCCGTGCCTGGCGGAAAAGGAGAGATCGACCTGCGGGTCGCTGATGCTCCCCTGCACCGTTCCCTTGAAGTCCCCTAGGCCAGTGATCTCCGCCTGCGGCACAAGGTCGCGCAGCAGCGAGAGATCCACATGGCCGCCGTAGAAGGCGAGCGAGAGCGCCGTGCCATCCGTGACCGTTCCCTCAAGGCCGATGCTCGAGCCATTCGGCAGGCGCGCGCTCAGATAATCGAGCGTGAGGTCGCGCCCGCGCAGGGAGAAGGACGCGCCGAGGCGGTCGATGGGCAGGCTGCCGTAGGAGCCGCGGCTGACCGATGCACTGCCGTCAAAGGCAAGCTGCGTCATATCAGCCCCCTGACCGGAAACGCCCACATCCGCCGCGAGCGTCCCCGCAATATCCGGGAGCTGCGCATCGCCTAGATACGGCCTGAGGCAGGGCGCGAGTGCTGCGAGCGAAATCCCCTCCGCCTTGGCGTGCCCCGTAAACGACGCATCAGCCAGGGTGAGCTCTGCCTCCCCGGATATCTGGCCGCCGAACGCCTGCACGCGCGCGTCCTGAAGATAGAGCACACCACCGAGAAGTCGCAGATGCGCCGCGGCATTTTGAAAGGGAATCCCCTCCGCCGTACCGCGCGCGATGCGCACCTCGCCGTCGGCTGTGGGCTGCGCGAACGTACCGCCGATATGCGCGCTAACGGCGACCGGCCCCTCATAGGCAATGGGCAGCGCCGCACCGAGCACAGCTGCGGGATCGACCGACGGCGCCTCGAGCGCGAGGCTCATCGCGGGAGATGACGTATCGAAACGCACCTCCCCGTAGACGCGCGCCTGTTCCCCATTGACCTTCGCCGTGACATCGCCGCCGAGCGAGCGGTTCGTGAAATGCGTGAAGCCCTGAATCTCCCGCAGCTGCCTGCCCTGCACATCAACGGCACCCGACGCAAGCTCACCGTCACCGATGATAGAGAGCTGCCCCGCATGGCGGTAGAACGTCGCCGATGCCTGCTTCACTTCGCCGCCAACGAGCGTGACGCCATCTGGCAGCAATCCTTCCGGGACGAGATAAAAGTATGAGGCGAGATCGACATCACGCGCCTTCACGTTCACGATCTGCCGGTCGCTGTCAAGTGTCGCCGTGACCTCGGCCTGCGCGCCGTCCCGCGCAGCTTGCAGCTCGGCGCGGATCACAGGGAAAGACGCGAAATCCGCCTTGCCCTTTACCTCGTCAAGCACGAGCGCGCGCTCGCCCTGGCGGACGGTCACGCGTGCATCCTCCACAGCAATCTCGCCGCGAAATGCATTCTCCCCCGTGCGCCCCGTCTCGATGTCCTCGACGTTCCACGAACCATCCGCGCGCTGCGCGAGCTGAGCCGCCACACCGCGCAGCGTCACCTGGTCCACGGCCGCGGCGGGATTTTCAAACACAGCAAGCAGGCGGAAATGCACCCGCGCCTCCTCGGCACTCGCAATGCATTCCGCCTGCTTGTCATAAATGGCGACATCATGAAGGGAGAGCTCATGGAGGGAAGAAATCTCGATGCTGCCCACCGCGACCTCCGTGCCGAGCGCCGAAGCGGCGAGACGTCCCGCCTGCTCTCCCGCCGTCTGCATGAACGCGCTTGTCTGAACGTAATACCAAAGCCCCGCTCCCGCGAGCACGCAAAGAAAAAGGAGGCCACATACGCCGCGCACTATGTTTCTCCGCTTCATTGTGACATCCCCCTTCGCGTACGGCCGTAAGAAACGCTGCTGCACTCAGCACGCCGTCTTCACGCGACTCTCGCCCTCTCGGCATCCCTCAACGCATGCTTGGCTGTGCCTGCGGTTTCTCCGAAGCGCACAGCACATCCACGTAACTCCGGGGCACGTCATCCGACCAGTGCGTTCCTTACAGATTCCGACGCCCCGCCTGCAAGAGGCAGTCCGCGTCGCCTGAAAGCTATCTCAGCGTGCCAGCTCTGCCTCCACACTGCTGCTCTCCGCCTGCGTGTTTTCAGCGGTCTGCTGTGATGTCTTCCCTGCTTTGTCTTTTTTCTCCGCAGCGGCCGACTTGACGTCAGCGACTGGTTTCTTCTCCGCTGGTTTTTCTGCCTTGGCTGCCTTCTTCGCCTGCTTGGCCGCAGCCTTTTCCTGCGCTGCTTTTGCCTTCGCCTCTGCCTTCTTGGCATCCGCTTCCTTCGCGGCTGCGATCTTCACCACGTCCTTGACCTCGCGCAGGGATTTCTCCTCATCCTTCGTGAGCTTCTCGTGGAGCAGCGAAGCGTCGAGTGTCTTGCGCGGCGTATCACCTGCTTGCTGCGCGGCGACATAGCGCGGCACATCGATGTCGACGGGGATGCCCATCGCCTTATCGAGCGCTGCCTTGCTCGTATTGTAGTTATAGAGCGCCGTATAGTAGTTCGTGCGCGCGCTCGTGAGCTTTTCCTGCGCGTCCATGACAGAGAGGTTCGTATCGACACCGGCACTATAACGGACCTGTGCGATCTTATAATCCTCCTCTGCCTGCTCGACGGCCTTGGATGTCGTCTGGATGTTCTTCTCCGCCGCCTGCAGCGAGAGGAACTGCTCGCGTACGTTAAGCTGGATGGTTTCCTTCGTCGCTGCCGCGGACTCCTCTGCCGCGCGCAGGCCGGCTTTCGCCTGCTCGACGGACGCGCCTACCTGCCCGTTATCGAAGATATTCCAGCTCGCCGTGAGCCCTGCCGCCCACTGGCCCGTGATGTCCTCCTTGAATTCATCGCGTCCCGTGAGGCTGCGCGTGACAGCCGCCGTGACGCTCGGCAAATGGCCTGCCTTCGCGATGGAGAGGGCCTCCTTGCTCTGCTCTACCTGATAGTCGGCCGCGATGCCGTCCGGCCGATTGTCGAGCGCATAGACCGTGCAGCTGTCGAGGTTCAGATCAGGATATGCCGTATACTGGAGCTGGTCCTTGACGGAAAGCACCGTATCCGACGGCAGACCGATGATGTTGTTGAGCGATGCCATCGCGATATCATAGTTATTCTGCGCCGTCACGAGGCTCTGCTGCGCATTCGCGAGCTGGACCTCCGAGGCGAGCACATCGGATTTTGCGACCGTGCCCACACGGTACTGCGCATTGACGTTATTCAGATGTTCCTCGAGCGTATCGACAGCCTCCTGGTTGACATCGACGAGGTTGCGGCACTCGAGCAGCTGGTAGTACGCCTGCGTCGTCTGGAGCTTCACGGCCTGCTTCGTATTTTCGAGCGTGAGATCCGCCGCGTTGAGCGCATAGCTCGCGCGCTGCCGCGTATGCTTCAGGCTGCCGCTCGCGTCGAGATTGTAGCCCGCCCGCAGCGTATTGCCGTAGGCCGTGTCATAGTCCGCGTGCTCGTAATACTTGCCGCCTACGCGGTTCACCGTACCCTCCCAGGAGAGCGTCGGCCCCGCGCTGCGGCGCGCGGACGAGAGATTCCAGCGCGCCTGGTCTACCTGCGCGATGGACTGCTTGATACTGCGGTTGTTCTCGAGCGCCATCTGGATGCTGTCGTCGAGACCAAGTTCCACCGTATTCGCTGCAAGCGCCGTGCTGGCACTCATCGCCATAAGGCCTGCGAGCACGAGCGCCGTGAGTTTTTTATGGAAACGATTCGCTTTCTTCAAAGTGATTCCTCCTGTCAAATCCAGTTTCAGAACGTCTGCCGCAGGCCAAAATAACCTGCGCGTTTCTCACTGTCTGTCACATCATCGAACTGCCCGAGAAGAGCGGTGCCACCTCCGAGATCATACGCGGCGCGCAGCCGCAGCTTCACATCGTCCGGGTCATAGGCGTCCGCGGAAAAGGTGAACTTATCACCCGCATAGGCATCTAGGCCGAGGCCGACCTTGCCGGCGACCACGCCGCCGCGCGCGCCGAGACTGCCGCGGCGCCGCCCGACCTGCGCGTTGAAGAGGCTGTCATTGCCGATGTCATCGACGCCGAGATCGAGGAAGCGTGCGCCGTTTTCCACACGCAGATTCGCGTTCGCGCTCCAGTCGTGTTCCTTGCCGCTGTAGAGCACGTCGACGCGCGGCTCCATCGAGAGGCTGCCGACCTTGCTGAGTGCCTTGCTTGCGCGCGCACTCACGTCGCGCGCGTTCTTTATGGTCTCACGCAGGCTTTCCGCTGTCTCGGGATCGCCCGCGACGCCCTCGAGGTTCTGCGCCATCTTGTCGATGCGCGCACTCGTATCCTGGATATTCGTGAGCGTCTCGCGCAGGCTCGCCGTCGTCGCCGGGTCGCCCGCGAAGGCATCGAGGTTCGCCATCATGTGCTCGACATTCCCCATCGTGCGGTTCATCGAGGCCGTGAGCGTCACGAGATTCGCCGTGATCTCGTGGACATTCCCGCGGTTCTCCGCCGCCGTCTGCTCGAGGACGGCGATGAGTCCTGAAAGATGCTCCGTCGTATCACGCAGGTTCGCCATCATCTGCAGGATGGAGGTACGGAAGCCCTCATTGCCGACGATGCTGTTCATGCTCGCGAGCAATTCCTGCACCTGGCCCACCGCCTGGTTGATACCCGCGAACATCGAATCCATGCCCGCCTCGTCCTCGCCGATGAGATACGCGCCGTCGCTGATATAGTAGCCGCGGTCCTCCGCCGGCTGGATGTTGACGAACTTCTCGCCCATGACGCCCGGCGTGCCGATCGTCACATGCGATCCCTCCGGGATGCGGACGTCCGGGCGGACCCTCATCGCCACCGTCACGCCGCCGCCATCGTTCTCGATGGACTTCACCTCGCCGACAGGCACGCCGGAGAGACAGACCTGCGCCTGCTTCTCGAGGCCGACGACCTGATGGAAGCCGGCATAGACCGTATATCCCTTGCCGGAACGGAGGGAAAAGCCGCTGAGCCCGATGACGAGCGCTGCGAGCAGCAGCAGGCCCGCCAATGTGAACGCGCCGACCTTCGCCTCTGTCTTCATGGGCAAACCTCCTTTGTCGTGCGTAGCGTATGGAAGAACGCCTGCACCCTTGGATCCTTGAGTCTCTGGAAGCGCTCCGCCGTATCGACGGCGATGAGCTCTCCCTCGTATATCATGGCGATGCGGTCCGCGATGCGGCAGGCACTCGCCATATCATGCGTAACGACGACGCTCGTCACATGGAGCGCCCTCTGTGTATGGATGATGAGCTCGTCGATCTTCTCCGTCATGATGGGATCGAGACCGGAGCTCGGCTCGTCGTAGAAAATGATGGACGGCTCGATGGCGATGGCGCGCGCGAGACTCACGCGCTTCTTCATGCCACCCGAGAGCTCGCTCGGCATCAGGTCCTCCACGCCGTCGAGCCCGACGAGATGGAGCTTCTCGCGCACGATCTCCGCAATGCGCGCCTCGCTGAGATCCGTGTGCTCGCGCAGGCCGAACGCGACGTTGTCGCCGACCGTCATCGAGTCGAAGAGCGCTGAGTACTGGAACACCATCCCCATGTGCAGGCGGATGGGCTTGAGCTCCTGCTCCGTCATATGGCCGATCTCCTGATCGCCGATATAGATCTCGCCGCTCGTCGGCTTGATGAGGCCGATGAGCAGTCGGAGCAGCGTGCTCTTGCCGGAGCCTGACCCGCCGATGATGGCGAGCGTCTCGCCATCCGCGATCGTGAGGCTCACATGTTTCAGCGCCTCATAGCCGTCGAAGCTCTTGCTTACATCTATCAATCTTATCATAAAACCCTCGCTCGCGCTGTTAATATAGGATAAGAGTGAGCAGCGCGTTCAAGATGAAAATCACGATGATGGAGGCGACGACCGTGCGCGTCGTCGCGCGTCCAACGCCCTCCGCGCCGTCCGGCGCGTGCAGGCCGTAATAACAGCCGAGCACCGCGATGACATTGCCAAAGAAGACCGCCTTGACGAGGCCGCCTAGGAGGTCATAGGCATCGACATAGACATGGATGGCGTTCGTGAAGAGGAACGAGCTGACGCCTGAGTAATAGACCGCGACCACCCAGCCGCCGAACACGCCGATGAAATCACCGAATACCGTGAGCAGCGGCACGACCAGCATGCAGGCGAGCATGCGCGGCACGATGAGGTAGTCGACGGGACTCACCGCCATCACGCGCAGCGCGTCAATCTGCTCCGTGACCTTCATCGTCGAGATCTCCGCCGTGATGGCCGCGCCGACGCGGCCCGCGCAGACAACCCCCACGAGCACAGGCCCGAGCTCGCGCCCGATGGCGATTGCGATGACCGCGCCGATCGTCCCCTGTGCGCCGAACTTGATGAACTCATGCGCTGTCTGCAGCGTGAGCACGACGCCCGTAAAGAGCAACGTGAGGCACACGATGGAGAGCGAGTCCACACCGAGATGCGACATCTGCGCCAGGATGTGCCGCACGCGCGGCCGATGCCGCAGCTGCCGCATCGTCTCCGCGTAGAGCAGCACCACCGTGCCGAACGCCTCACAGCGCGCGATCACGAATGCGCCGAGCTGTTCGAGTAAATGAAGCATCGCGTTCCTCCTCTATGCCCGCGGAATCTCTCCACGGGAAAATCATACACTCCCTAGTTTAGCAAGCAAAGCGTAATTAGTAAAGATATGTTTACTAATTTTTTTCAGCGCCATGTTGTCGGAAGCGCCAAAGGACAGCTATAATAGAAACAGAACGATTGCAGAAAGCGCTGTTTCCTCAGCGTTTCTCCAAGGAGAGAGGGATCTCATGGCAAAACCATCCATCTACGCCGTCGCGCGCGGCCGTGCCTGCGGCCTCTTCACGAGCTGGCAGGAGTGTGAGAAACAAATCAAAGGCTACCCCGACGCGAGGTACAAGGGCTTCGCCGACGTCGCGGTGGCACTCGCCTGGCTGAACGGCGAAACGAACGCCGCCAAGGCTGAGCCGCAGGGCAGCGCCCGCCGCGCGCCCGCCGCGCCCCGTCCGCACGCGCCACGCGAGAGCTGCGCAGCAGAAGCTGCGACCGCGCCCGCCGACTACACGATCTACACGGACGGCAGCTGCCTCAAGAATCCCGGCGGCCCCGGCGGCTGGGCCATCGTCGCCTGCGACGAGCGCACCGGCACGCTCACGGAAAAGAGCGGCGGCCATCCCGAGACGACCAACAACCGCATGGAGCTCACCGCCGCCATCGAGGCGCTCGCCTTCGCGCCCGCCGGCACGCGCGTCGCGCTCTACACGGACAGCCAGTACCTCAAGAACGGCCTGACGAAATGGCTCGCGGGCTGGAAGCGGCGCGGCTGGAAGAAGGCCGACGGCACCCCCGTACTCAACCGCGACCTCTGGGAGCAGCTCGACGCGCTCACGCGCACGCACGCCATCAGCTACCACTGGGTCAAGGGCCACCGCGGCAACCCGCGCAACGAACGCTGCGACACGCTCGCGCGCAGCGAGGCGATGAGGTTCTGCCGCTGACGCGCCGCCATCCACAGACCCCCATGCCAAACACAACAGGGCTGCTGCACGTAAGCATGTTCCGCGTTACCTGGCAGGCGAGCATTTCTCGCGACCAGGTATGCAAGGAAATCGCTGCGTGCAGCAGCCCTGTTTTTATCCGACGAACGCGTACCAAACGGCCAAACGAATCGACCATGACAAGGCGCGTAGTTTCATGCGCCCGCGCGCTTTGCCTACGGCATGGCTCAGCCGAGCAGCGAGAGGAACCAGCCCGCGTTCTTGTTGTTCTGCGCGAGCATCGCCATCGCCGCCTGCATGAGCACGTTCTCCCGCGTATACGCAAGCATTTCCTTAGCCATATCGGCATCGAGCAGCGTCGATTTCGCATCGGTGAGGTTCTCGCTCTGCACCGTGAGGTTGCTGATGGTGTAGTCGAGCCGCGATGACATCGCGCCGACCGTCGTCTCCTGGTCGAGCGCGCGCTTGAGCGCCTTGTCGAGCACGTCCATCGCCGCGTTCGCTCCCTTCTGCGTCGTGACATCGAGCACGCTGCCGTCTCTGCCGCGCAGGCCGAGCGCGCGCGAGCTCATATCGCCGAGCGGGATATTGAGCGTATTGTTCGCGTCCGCGCCGATCTGCATCTTGAGCGAGCCGTCCGCACGCGCGTCCTTCGCCTGAATGGTCTCCGTGAACGCGTCGAGCGCGCTATTCACCGTCTTCTTCATCTGTCCCTGGCTGTCGCTGATGCCGATGGTGAAGCCTGAGATGCTCCCGGCTGTGCCCGCGTCCTTGGCCTTGACGGAGATCGCGCTTTCCCCATCGGCCGTCTTTACCGTCTGCCCCGCCGCGCCCGTGCCGATCTCCGCCGTATCGCTCATACCCGCAATATCGAATACATCGCCCGCGATGGCGTTCATCTGCTTGAAGATATCCTCAACCGTCGTATCCTTCGCCGCGTAGCTCGCGCTGTACGTCTTGCCGTCCTTGACGTAGGAGACGTTCACCATATCGCCCGCGAGAATATTGAGGCTCGAGCCGTCGCGGCGCGTGAGGTCGGTGAGCTTCGTCGTGAGCTTCATATCCTTGCCGAGCTGCTCGTTCGTGAACGCCTGCTGCGTCTTTTGCGAGAGACCCTGCCGCGAGCCGTCTAGGAGATATTTGCCGTTGTACGTCACGAGCGCGTTATCGTCGATCTGGTCGGCGTACTGGTCGAAGAGCTTCTGGATGGTCTGCCGGTCCGTCGTCGTCGCCGTGTCGTTCGCCGCCTCGATGGCCTTTTCCTTCAGCGTGCGCAGGATGTCGACCGTCGAGCTGATGCCGCCGTCCGCGACCTTCAGCAGGCTCTTTGACTGCTGCGCGTTGCGGTTCGCCTGATCGAGCCCGCGGATACGCACATCCATACGCTGACCGATGGCCCAGCCGGCAGGATCATCCGCGACATTCGCGATGCGCAGTCCCGTCGAGATATGGCGCAAGTGGTTCGCCATACTTGCCGAGTGCTTGTTTAAGGTATTGAGGATGCCGATGGACATCACATAATTGTTGATCGTCATAACAGCCTCCTTGCTCTATGGACGAAATTCCCTTCTTTTCTATACATCGTCAGGAACGAGGTGGAACTTAATCCCCCCTAGCGCTTCCCAAAAGAAAAACCGTGCCGGGCACGCAGCCCGACACGGTGGAAACCATTATCGCATCACATGTAATCAATGGACGTCTTTTTCCGCGCCTTCGGCACGATGCCGAGCTTCGCGGCGAGCCATTCCGTCGCCACGAAGAATACGGGGATGAGGAAGATGCCCATCGCCGTCGCGAAGAACATGCCGCCGACGACGGCGACGCCCATGCCGTTGCGCGCCGCAGCACCGGCGCCCGTCGCGATTGCGAGCGGGACGCAGCCGATGATGAACGCGAAGCTCGTCATGAGGATCGGGCGCAGGCGCAGGCCCGCGGCCTCGAGCGCGGCTTTCACCGGCTCCATGCCGCGATCCACGCGGACCTTGGCGAACTCGACGATGAGGATCGCGTTCTTCGCCGCGAGGCCGATGATCGCGATGATGCCGATCTGCATGTAGACGCTGTCCTGCAGGCCAGCGTTCATGTGGCCGAACATCGCCTCGAGGATGGAAAGCCCATACTCCGAGACGAGCGCGCCGAAGATGCCCGTCGGCACCGTGAGCAGGACGGCGAACGGTACGCTCCAGCTCTCATAGAGCGCTGCGAGGCAGAGGAAGACAAAGACGAGTGAAAGCACGAGCACCTTGATCGTCGAGCTCGATGCCTTCGCCTCCTCGCGGCTCTGACCGGACCACTCGATGCTGAAGCCCGTGCCCGCGTTCTGCTGCACGACCTCCTTGATGGCGTTCATCGCCTGTCCGGAGGAATAGCCGTTGCCCGCCTGGCCCGTGATCTGGATGGAGCGCGTGCCGTTGAAACGGGAGATTGTCGACGGGCCGGAGGTGAACTTCGGCTTCAAGAGCGTATCGAGCGGCACCATCGTGCCAGAGGCGGACTTGACGAAGATGAACTTCATCTGATCCGTCGAGCTGCGGTAGTCGTTGTCCGCCTGCAGCATGACCTTGTAGCTGCGGCCGAAGCGGTTGAAGTCGTTGACCTGGTAGCCGCCGTAGTTGACCTGCATGGCCGTGAAGACATCGGAGAGCTGGATGCCGAGGTTCTTGACCTTCTCGCGGTCGACCTCATACTGGACGACCGGCGAGCCGGCAGAATACGTCGAGCGCACGCCAGCGAGCTCCGGACGCTGGTTGGCTGCCGCAACGATCTTCTTCGTGATGTCGTTGAGCTCCGTCTCCGTGTGCCCCGTCATATCCTGCAGCTGGAGCGTCCAGCCGCCCGTCATGCCGAGGCCGGGGAGCGCCGGCGGATTCATTGCGATGACCGTGGCCTCCGGCGCGACCTTCGCGCCGATGCCGAACGTCGTGCGCACCGCCGCGTCGACCGAGGCCGCCGCGTCCTCGCGCTGCGACCAGTCCTTCATGCCGACGACGATCATGCCGGCGCTCGAGGACGCGCCGTCGGAGAGCGGCGAGAAGCCCGTGATGGCCATCGTACCGTCGAGGCCCTTGATATTTTCCATCATGGCCACGTTAAGCTTGTCAACGACCTCCTGCGTGCGGTTGGCCGAAGTGCCGTCCGGCATCTCGACCGCCGCGAACATGTAGCCCTGATCCTCGTTCGGCACGAACGTCGACGGCAGGTTCTTGTAGATGAGCCCCGCGACGCCCGTCACGATGAGCAGGAAGATGAACGCGAGGCGCGTATGGCGGATGAACTTCGCCACGATGCCGACATAGCCGAGCTTTGTACGCTCGAACCAGCGGTTGAAGCCCGCGAAGAAGCGGCCGAGCACGCCCCCTTCGTCCTCTTCTGTATGCTTTTTGAGCATCATCGCGCAGAGCGCCGGCGTCAGCGTCAGCGCCACGAAGGCCGAAAGGCAGACCGACACGGCGATCGTGAGCGCGAACTGCTTGTAGAGGACGCCCGTCATGCCGCCGAGGAACGCGACCGGCACAAAGACGGCGGAGAGCACGACGGCGATGGCGACGACAGGCCCCTGGACCTCGTCCATCGCGCGCTCCGTCGCATCGACCGGCGTCAGGCCCTCCTCCATGTGCTTCTCGACGTTCTCGATGACGACGATCGCGTCATCGACGACGAGGCCGATGGCGAGCACCATCGCGAAGAGCGTCAGCGTGTTGATGGTGAAATCGAGCACAATGAACGCGCCGAGCGTACCGACGAGCGAGACTGGCACGGCGAGCAGCGGAATGACCGTTGCGCGCCAGTTCTGCAGGAAAACGAAGATGACGAAGACGACGAGCAGCAGCGCCTCCACAAAGGTCATCAAGACCTCCTCGATGGATGTGCTGATATAGTCCGTCGAGTCGAAGATCGTCGACATCTCCATACCTGGCGGCAGCGTCTCCTTCGCCTCGTCAAAGACTTTGCGCACCTCGCTGATGGTCTGCATGGCGTTCGCGTCACTCGTGAGGTTAATGCCGAAACCGACGGACGGATAGCCGTTGAATTTCGAGATAATGCTCTCCGACTGCGCGCCCGCCTCGATTTTTGCGACATCCTTGAGGCGGACGAACTTGCCGTCGCCAGCCGACTTGATGATGACGTTGCCGAACTCCTCCGGCGTCGTCAGACGTCCCTCGATCTTGCCGGACATCTGCTTTTCCTGCCCGTTGTTGACCGGCATCGCGCCGACCGTACCGGCAGGCGCCTGGACGTTCTGCTCCTTGATGGCCGCCGAGACATCGGCGACCGTGAGGCCGAGCTCCGCGAGCTTGTCCGGGTTGAGCCAGACGCGCATCGCGTAGTCCGAGCCGAACACCTGGACATCGCCGACGCCGTTGATGCGCTTGAGCTTGTCCAGGAGATAGATCGTCGCGTAGTTCTTCATGAACGCGCGGTCATACGTACCATCCGGCGAATAGAACGCCATCATGTACGCCATATCATCCGTCGATTTTCTCGTCGTCACGCCGACCTGCTGAACCTCAGAGGGGAGCTGGCTCGTCGCCGAGGCGACGTTGTTCTGCACCTTGACCGAGTCCATATCGCCGTCCGTGCCGACGTCGAACGTGACCGACAGGCTGTAACTCCCCGTATCGTCAGAGCTCGAGGACATGTAGTCCATGCCCTGCGTGCCGTTGACCTGTTCCTCGACGATCTGCGCGACCGTCTGGTTGACGACCGCGGCGCTCGCGCCCGTATAGCTCGCAGACACCTGCACCGTCGGCGGCGAGATCTGCGGATACTGCGCGATCGGCAGCTGCGTCGCCGCAATCGCGCCGGCGATGACGATGATGAGCGAGACAACGATGGCGAAAATCGGGCGATGAATAAAGAATTTAGACAAATCGCCGCCTCCTTTAGCTTTCGCTGCCGCTGCTGGCGTCTGAAGAAGTCATCGTGTCATACGGCGTCGTATCCTCGTCGAGCGAGAAGCCCATATCCTCAGGCGTCACCATCGTCACCGCGAGATCCTTGCCCTCCGTTAGGCTCGAGAGTCCCTCGACGATGACGGTATCCTCTGCGGAGAGGCCGCTCTTGACGATGTAGTAGCTGCCGACCTGCTGACCGAGCTCGATCTTGCGCGCCTCGGACTTGCCGTCAGCGCCGACGACCATGACGAACGTCTTGTCGAGGAGCTGCTGCACCGCGCGCTGCGGCACGAGAATCGCGTTCGGCACCGTCTCGCCTGTGAGCTTCACGCGCGCGAACATGCCGGGGAGCAGCAGCCCGTCGGGATTGCCGAAGAGCGCCTTCACCGTCAGCGTGCCGGAATTCTGCGTGAGCGCGCGGTCCGCCTGCACGATGCGCCCGTCGAGCGGATACGTCGTGCCGTCGGAGAGCTTGATCGCGACCGTGATGCCATTGCCGCTGCCGCTCTGCATCTGCTGGATGTTGCGGAACTTCAGATACTCTGTCTCGGAGATGCTGAACGTCACGAACACGGGATCCGTCGTGCCGATCGTCACGAGGTTCGTATTGCCCGCCGTCGCGAACGTGCCGATGGCGACGTCATCGACGGAGACCTGACCGGACATCGGCGCGTAGACGACCGTATCGGAGAGATCCTGCTGCGCCTTCTGCAGCAGCGCCTGGTTGGCCGCCGCCGCCGCGCTGTACGCGTTGACATTCGCCTGCTGCGTCGTGACCTGCTGCTCGGAGATCGCGTCGGATGCCAGGAGCTCCTGGTCGCGGCCGAGATCCGTCTGCGCGTTCGCGAGCGTCGCCTGCGACTGCGCGAGCGTCGCCTGTGCCTGCAACACCGCTGACTCATACTGGCGGCTGTCGATGCGGTAGAGCGGCTGCCCCGCCTGCACGAAATCACCGCCGTGGAAATACTTCTCCACGACGCGGCCCGAGACCTTGGACTGCACCTTGACCTCGTCCTTGCCGGCGATCTGACCCGCATACTCGCTCACGACCGGCGTGTCCTGCTGCAGGACCTTCATGGCCTTGACCTGCGCAGCGCCGCCGGCCGCCTGCTGCTTCTGCCCGCCGCAGCCGGCGAGCAGTGCGGAAGCCGCAAGCGCCAGCGCGAGCATGAGCGCAATCGGTTTCTTTCTTTTCGCGAAATGCAAAAAAATAACCTCCCTCTTTTACTTCCCTGGAAGAGACATCTCATTCCTTCTTAAAATTAGTAAATATTTGTTTACTATTTATTGTCAATATAGTATAGTATATCTAGCGAAAAGTCAAGGCGGCGCGAGCGTATCCCGCCCCGCTTTCTGCAAATTTAATTGTATGAAAAGCTCATTCCCT
Organism: Selenomonas bovis DSM 23594; assembly: GCF_000381005.1. Lineage (GTDB taxonomy): Bacteria > Bacillota > Negativicutes > Selenomonadales > Selenomonadaceae > Selenomonas_C > Selenomonas_C bovis. Next base: position 21,007 of record NZ_KB908390.1, on the reverse strand, counting down.
CGATACGATATCGCGCCCGCGCTCTGTCATAAAAACAAACGCCACCGCACAGCCCGCCGCACCTCGACGCTCTCCGTTCCGCTGTGCCCACGAAATCCGTCAAAAGGAGACGACCGCATGTCAGAAACCGCCGCTGAGTCCATCTCGATGCACTTCATCGAGACGCTCGTGCTCATCCACCGCAACTTTTACCGCCATCTCGCCGTCCCCGTCCCCTTCAACCAATTCGCCGTCCTCATGACGCTGCGCGTCGACGGAGCGGAGTCTCTCACGGCCGTCGGCGCGCTCCTCAACATTTCCAAGCAGCAGATGACGAGCATCTGCGAGAAGCTCACGGCCTCCGGCCTCATCCAGCGCGAGACCGACCGACGCGACCGCCGACGCGTGCTCATCTCCCTCACGAGCGCAGGCGAACGCCTCATCGAGGATCAGAACGAGATCGTGCGCCAGAAATTCATCCGCAGCCTCAAGAACCTCCGTCCCGAGGAGCAGGACGCGCTCGCAAACGCCATCGACCTCCTCAACCGCTCCATCGAGAAGATGGCGACAGCGGACTGAGCCTCCTAACACTGTGGGCGCACGAAAATACCGGATGTCATGAGATGACATCCGGTATTTTCATATCAAGCGCCGCACATGAACATGCCCTGCACGATTCTATGCACACGCCATGTTTACTTCTCCAGCACGATGGTCTCGAGATCGTCCGGCACGCAGACGACGCCGTCGTAGTACTGCGCCGCCTCGGCCGTATAGTCGCGCTTGCGCGTCGCGATGGTCTTGTCCTCTGTGTGATAGAGCACGAGATGCTTCGCGCCGAGCGATGCCGCGAGCTCGCTCGCCTCTTTGACGGTGCTGTGATGCTTCTCGTAGGGCTTGTAGCGCTCGCGGTCAGCGTATTTGCAGAACGCCTCGGAGAGCAGCCAGTCAGCGTGCTCGGCATAGGCGCGGTCGTGCTCGTTAAAGGGCTCGTCACCGAGGCAGGTGAGCCGCATGCCGTCCGCGTAGTCGAGCGCGTAGCCGAACTGCTTTGCCTTCGTCGAGCAGATGTCGAACGCCGTGAGGCGCGCGAACGGCAGCATGATGGCCTCGCCGTCTTTGACCTCGCGCAGCTCGATGCCGTCGCCGATGCGCGCGAAGTCTTTTTTCTTGAGCGTCATGCGCGTCATCGTGAGCAACATGTCCCTGACGACATCATGACAATAAATCGTGAACGTACCTTCGTATTTCCCCTTATTCATGAGATCCGCTATTTTGCGGATCAGCCAGATGACGCCGAGCACATGGTCGGTATGGCCGTGCGTGACGAACATGTGGTGACAGCGACCATAGTCAAAGCCCGTGAGCTCGAGCTGGCGCAGGATGGTGTTGCCGCCGCCCGCGTCCGTGAGCAAGAGGCTGCCGTCCTCGTTCTCGATGAAAAAACAGGTGTTGTAGCAATGGGTGACCATCGCACTGCCCGTGCCGAGCATCGTGAGTTTCCGCATCGTATCGTCTCCTGTCACTTTTTCTGCCTGGCAAGCGCCATTCGCGCTGCCTGCTGCTCCGCTTCCTTCTTGCTCGAGCCCTCGCCCTCGCCGCAGGTCTTGCCGTTGATGACGACGGCGTAGCGATAGTGCTTCGCGTGATCCGGCCCCGTCGCCTCGAGGAGCTCGTAGGCGATGGTGCTGCCCGGCGTCTTCTGCACGAGCTCCTGGAGGAGCGTCTTGTAATCCTGCAGATTCTCGCCATGCCGCACCTGGTCGAACTCCGGCGCGAGCTGGCGCAGCGCGTAGTCGCGCGCCGTCTCCCAGCCCTGGTCGAGATAGATGGCGCCGAGCACAGCCTCGAAAGCGTCCTCGAGGTTCGTCGTGCGCGCGCGTCCGCCGCTCATTTCCTCACCATGCCCCAGAAGCAGGTATTCGCCGAGCCCGAGCCGCGCCGCGATCTTCGCGAGCGCAGCCGAGCAGACGATGCTCGCGCGCGTCTTGGTGAGCTCTCCCTCAGGAAGGCGCGGGAAGTGCGTATAAAGATATGTGCTGGAGGCAAGCTCCAGCACAGCATCTCCCAAGAATTCGAGGCGCTCGTTGTGTGCGACGCGCCCCTGCGCTTCATTGGCATATGAGGTATGAACGAGCGCCGTATGCAGGAGCCCGATGTCATGGAATGTCACGCCGAGCCGCTGAGCGAGCGCGAGAAGCTCGCCTTTTCTTGCTGCACTGCATCCGTTCATTTGATTCACTCCGCGTATTTCTTGAGCAGAAGGCAGGCGTTGTGACCGCCGAAGCCGAACGAGTTCGACATCGCCGCGCGGACCTTCTTCGCCTTTGCCTTGTTCGGCACATAGTCGAGGTCGAGGCCCTCGTCCGGCGTCTCGTAGTTGATTGTCGGCGGCAGCATGTCCTTCTCGACCGCGAGCGCCGTCGCGATGCACTCGACACCGCCGGCCGCGCCGAGCAGATGGCCCGTCATCGACTTGATGGAGGAGACGGAGACGTCCTTGGCCGCCGCGCCCCAGACCTGCTTGATGGCCTCGGTCTCGCCCTGATCGTTGAGGTGCGTCGACGTGCCGTGCGCGTTGACGTAGTCGACCTCACTGGCCTGCATGCCGGCGTCGTCGAGCGCGAGCTGCATGCACTTCGCCTGGAACTCCCCGTGCGGCGCCGGGCTCGTGATATGGTAGGCGTCAGAGTTTGCGCCGTAGCCTGCAACCTCAGCGTAGATGTGCGCGCCGCGTGCCTTGGCGTGCTCGAGGCTCTCGAGCACGACGATGCCGCAGCCCTCGCCCATGACGAAGCCGCTGCGTCCCTTGTCGAACGGGCGGGAGGCATGCTCCGGATCGTCGTTGTGATCCATGCAGAGCGCTTTCATCGCGCCGAAGCCTGCGACTGCCGCCTGGCTGATTGCAGCCTCCGTACCGCCCGCGAGCATGACGTCCGCGCCGCCGTGCTGGATGACACGGAACGCGTCGCCGATGCAGTTCGTGCCCGTCGCGCACGCCGTCACCACGCAGGAGGACGGGCCATGCAGCTTGTACTCGATTGATACCTGACCTGCCGCCATATTCGCAATCATCATCGGCACGAAGAACGGGCTGATGCGAGAGGGCCCCTTCGCGAAATATTTCTCATACTGAGAATGCATCGTCTCGATGCCGCCGATACCCGTGCCGACATACGTGCCGATGCGCTCGAGGTTCTCTTTCTCGAGGTCGAGACCCGCGTCCTTGATGGCCATGCCAGCCGTCGCGACAGCGAACTGCGTGTAGCGGTCCATGCGCTTCGACTCCTTCTTGTCGAGGTAATCCGTCGGGTCAAAGTCCTTGACCTCACCGGCGATCTGCGCGTGGAATCCCTCAGGATCGAAGCGCGTGATGCGTCCGATGCCGTTCTTTCCCTCCATCATGGCGTTCCAGAACGCTTCCTTGCCCGTACCGATCGGCGTGATGGCACCCATGCCTGTAATGACTACGCGTTTATTCAAATCGATTCTCCTCTCATACTACATGTGCAGCACCCGCGAGCGGATACTGCGCGCCGCCTCCTTGGCCGCCTGCGCGGCGCTCCCTCACTGGGCGGCGGCTGCTTCCCGTTTCAGTTGGGAAAAGATCTCATGAACGGAAAGGATCTTCTTGATGCGCGGCATGTATTCTCCTGTGAACACAAGCCCCGTCTCCACATCGCCCTGCTGCGCGCGCGTGAGCGCGCGGATGATGCAGAAATTATGCTTGCACGCCTTGAGGCAGGCGTCGCAAACTTTCGGAGGAACCGGACCCTCCATGACGCGCGCCGAAAACGGCGTGCGGACAGCGCGGCCGGGCAGACCGACCGGACTGTGAATGACAACAATATCCTCTGGCTTCGACTTGAGATAATACTCCTTGAGTGCGGGAGCCGCATTCGACTCGGCACTCGCTGCGAAGCGGGAACCCATCTGGACGCCGTTGGCGCCCATCTTTATGAAATCAACGATGTCCTGACCGGAGAGGACGCCGCCGGCCGCGATGACCGGAATCTTCACGGCAGCGCGGATGCCCGGGATGAGCTCGCGCACAGACGTGCTCGTACCGAGATGCCCGCCGGCTTCCTTCCCCTCTACGACGATGGCCGTCGCACCAAGACGCTCCGATATCTTTGCTAATTTCACGGACGAGACGATCGGGACGATCGGCGTACCCGATTCCTTGCCGTAGCCGAACATATCACGAGAAAATCCTGCACCGGCGACGATGAGGTCAATCCCTTCCTTGATGGCGGTCTTGACGACCCCGGCAAAATCGCGGGCGGCAACCATGATGTTGATGCCGATGATCCCGGAGGTCAGCGACCTTGCGAGCCGGATTTCATAGCGAAGTTCCTCATGGGACATGCCGGATGCGGCGATGAGCCCGATCCCGCCTTCGTTGGCAACTGCTGCAGCCAGCCGCGCTGTGGAAAGCCGGATGGCCATGCCTCCCTGTACGATGGGGACTTTTGCAATCTTCGTGCCAATCTTCAGCTCTGGAAGCTTCAAGGTTACTCCTCCAATCAATCCTACCTTTAGAAAATCCCGCGAAGAATCTTCACTTCACGGGATTTCAGAAAAGGTAAGACGAACAAACTTTATTTGCTGTTCTGGTCGATATAGGTGACAACGTCCTGCACCGTCTTGATCTTCTCAGCAGCCTCGTCCGGAATCTCAATATTGAATTCCTCTTCAAAAGCCATGATCAGCTCAACAATATCCAGGGAATCTGCACCAAGGTCATCGATGAACGTGGAATCGATCGAAACCTCATCGGCCTCAACGCCCAGCTGCTCGACGACGATATCGCGTACTTTCTCGAAAGTCTTGTCTGCATCTGCCATGTCTTTCACCTCCTTATCTTGGTGTACTATATAGTTATATCACATAACCATGCCGCCGTCTACCTTGACGACCTGGCCTGTAATATAGGAAGCTTGGTCAGAGACGAGGAACGCGACGGCGTTCGCCACGTCCTCCGGCTCGCCCATGCGGCGGAGCGGGATGGCGGCGAGCGTCGCTTCCTTCGCCTTCTCCGGCATCGCGGCCGTCATATCCGTCGCGATGAAGCCCGGTGCGACGGCGTTGACCGTGATGCCGCGCGCGGCGAACTCGCGCGCCGCCGACTTCGTGAAGCCGATGACGCCGGCCTTGGCCGCCGCGTAGTTCGTCTGGCCCGCGTTGCCCATGATGCCGACGACGCTCGCCATATTGACGATGCGGCCAGCACGCTTCTTCATCATGAGCTTCGAGACGGCCTTCGTCACATGGAAGATACCTTTGAGGTTCGTGTCGAGCACGGCGTCGAAGTCCTCTTCCTTCATGCGCATGAGCAGGCCGTCGCGCGTGATGCCCGCGTTGTTCACGAGGATGTCGATCGTGCCGAACTCCTCCGTGACGGCTGCGACCATCTGCTCGACCTGCGCGCTGTCGGAGACATCCGCCTGGAAGAGCGCGGCCTTGCCGCCGGCCGCCTCGATGGCCGCCTTCGTCTCCTCTGCCTTCGCGGTGTTGCCCGCGTAGTTGATGGCGACATGCGCGCCCTCGGCTGCGAGCCGCAGCGCGATGGCGCGGCCGATGCCGCGGGACGCGCCCGTGACAAGCGCGGTCTTTCCATCTAAAAGCATATTAGCGAACCTCCCTCAAATAGTCAAGGGTTTTTTCGAGCGTCTCGATGTTTTCGACGTTCATGCTCTTGAGGCTGCGGTCGATGCGCTTGTTGAAGCCGCAGAGCGTCTTGCCCGGCCCTGCCTCGACGAACGTGTCCGCGCCGAACGCCTGCATCGCCTTGACGCAGGCAATCCATTTGACGGGATGATCCGCCTGCGCGACGAGGTTCGCCTTGATCTCGTCTGCCTTCGTCTCGAGCTCGCCCGTGTAGTTCGAGACAACGGGGATCTTTGCGTCGCGGATCTCGACCTTGTCGAGCTCCGCCGCAAGCTTCACGGCTGCCGGCTGCATGAGCGTCGAGTGGAATGGCGCGGAGACCGGGAGGATGACGGCCTTTTTCGCACCGGCTGCCTTGAGCGTCTCGACAGCGGCTGCGACACCCTCCGTCGTACCCGCGATGACCGTCTGGCCCGGGCAGTTGAAATTGACGGCCTGCACGGCGCCAGCCGCGGCGGATGCCTTCGCGCAGGCATCCTCGATGACATCGTCGCCGAGGCCGATGATGGCCGCCATGCCGCCCTTGCCGACCGGCACGGCCTCCTGCATGTACGTGCCGCGCTTGTGCACGAGCAGGACAGCATCCTGAAAATCCATGACGCCCGCCGCGACGAGCGCGGAGTACTCACCGAGACTATGGCCGCCCGTGATGTCCGGCTCGATGCCATGCTCCTTGAGGATCTCATAGGCGATGACGCTCATCGTGAGGATGGCGGGCTGGGTATTGGCCGTAAGCTTGAGGTCCTCCGCCGGCCCCTCGAAGCACATCTTCTGGATGGAGTAGCCGAGCGCCTCGTCCGCCTCGCGGAAGAGCCTCTTCGCCACGTCGTACTTCTCACAAAAATCCTTTCCCATGCCGACGGTCTGTGCGCCCTGGCCCGGGAATACGAAAGCTAACTTGTTCACAGTTGCTGACCTCTCTTTCCAGTCACTTCAGGTTCTATGTCGCGGTTCTATCTATCAGCGCAAATCCTCACGGATCGCGTCGATCGTCGCGGGAAGTCCCGCCACGATATCTTCAATGATGGTCTTGACCGGCTTGATATCGTTGAGCATGCCGGAGATCTCGCCGATCATCACGGAGCCGTTCTCGACATCGCCTTCGTGCGTCGCGCGGTGCAGCGAGCCGACGCCGAGCTTCTCGAGCTCCTCGGCGGGCGCGCCCGCGGCCTCCAGCTCCTGGTACTTGCGCGTGAGCTTGTTGTGGAGCACGCGCGCCGGATGGCCGAGCGTGCGGCCCGTGACGACGGTCGAACGGTCCTTCGCCTTGAGGATGAGGTTCTTGTAATTCGGATGCGCGATGCACTCCTCACTCATGACGAAGCGCGAGCCCATCTGCACGGCCTTCGCGCCGAGCGCGAACGCCGCCGCGACGCCGCGCGCGTCCGCAATGCCGCCCGCCGCGATGACCGGCACATCGACGGCGTCGACGACCTGCGGCACGAGCGCCATCGTCGTGATCTCGCCGATATGTCCGCCAGACTCCGTGCCCTCAGCGATGACGGCGTCCGCGCCAGAGCGCACGAGGCGCTTCGCGAGCGCGACGGAGGCGACGACGGGGATGACCTTCGAGCCGATGGCCTTGAGCTCCGGCACGTACTCGCCGGGATTGCCGGCGCCCGTCGTGACGACCGGCACCTTCTCCTCGAGCACGACCTGCATGACCTCTTTGACATAGGGGCTCATGAGCATGACATTGACGCCGAACGGCTTCTTCGTCCAGCCCTTGCATTTCTGGATCTCCGCGCGCAGGAGCTCCGGCGGCATGTGGCCGGCACCGATGATGCCGAGGCCGCCGGCGTTCGAGACAGCCGAGGCGAGCTCCGCCGTGCCGATCCAGGCCATGCCGCCCTGGAAAATCGGGTATTCGATCTGTAGCAACTTGCAGATAACATTGTTTTCAAACATCAAAAATTAGTCCTCCTTCGCCCAGCGCAGGATGCAGGATGCCCATGTGAGCCCAGCGCCGAAGCCGGCGAGTGCGATGCGGTCGCCCCTGCGGAAGCGATGTGCGTGCGCCGCCTCCGACAGGGCCACAGGTATGGACGCCGCTGACATATTGCCGTAGTTCTCGATATTGATGATGACTTGCGCGAGCGGCAGGCCGAGCCTTTTCGCCGCCGCCTCGATGATGCGGATGTTCGCCTGGTGAGGGACGAGCCAATCGAGGGCATCCTTCGTGAGCCCCGCCCGGGCGAGGGAAGTTTCCACGGTCTTTCCCATGACTGTGACCGCGAACCGGAAGACCGCCTTGCCGTCCATGCGGATGAAGTTCTCCCGCGCGCGCAGGCGCTCCTCCGTGACGGGATGCAGGCTACCGCTCGCGGGAATCGTGAGCGCCTCGCCCTGGCTGCCGTCAGCGCCGAGATCGAACGCAAGCGCGCCAAGCCCCGCGGGCACGGGGCCGAAGACCGCCGCGCCCGCGCCATCGCCGAAGAGGATGCAGGTCCCTCGATCCTGCCAGTCCACGACCTTCGAGAGCTCCTCCGCGCCGACCACGAGGACATGGCGATAGATGCCAGCCTCGATGAACTGGCACGCGACAGCCGCTGCGTAGACAAAGCCCGAGCATGCGGCCGAAAGATCAAACGCAGCGGCATGTACGGCACCGAGGCGCCGCTGCAGCTCGCAGGCCGCCGCGGGGATCACGCGGTCCGGCGTGAGCGTCGCGAAGATGATGAGATCGATTGCAGCCGCCTCGATCCCGGCATCCGCGAGCGCCATGCGCGCGGCAGGCTCCGCGAGCGCCGTGACCGGCACATCCGCTGCCGCGATGCGGCGCGCATGGATGCCCGTGCGTGATGTGATCCATTCATCGCTCGTATCGACGCGCTGCGCGAGCTCCTCGTTCGTGAGGATGCGCGGCGGCAGGTAATGCCCCGTGCCGAGGATACCCGCGTTAATTCTTCTCTCCGTCATTCGTCAGTATCTCCTCCTTTGCCAGCGAATCGCGGATATGCGCGAGCACATCGCCCTTGACATAATCAACGGCTACACCGATCGCGCTGCAGATCGACTTGGCATTGGAAGAACCATGGCTGATGATGACGCAGCCGTTGACGCCGAGGAGCGGCGCCCCGCCGTACTCCGTCACATCGAGCCGCTTGCCGAGCTTCTTGAGCGTCGGCATCAGGAGGAGCGCACCGAGCTTCGCGAGCAAGCCGCCGTTCTTCACAGCCTCCTTGATGAGCTTCAGGATGGTCTTCGCCAAGCCCTCTGCAAATTTTAGCACAACATTGCCCACAAATCCATCACAAATTACGACATCAAAGTTCCCCTTCGGGACGTCGCGTCCCTCCGCGTTGCCCATGAAGCGGATCGTGTGCATGTTCTTCAGCAGCTGGTACGTCGCCTTCGCCTGCTCGTTGCCCTTTGTCTCCTCCTCGCCGATGTTGAGGAGGCCGACGCGCGGCTCCTTGACGCCGAATACATACTGCGCGTAGAGGGAGCCCATGAGGCCGCTCTGCACGAGGTGCACGGGCTTCGAGTCCACATTCGCGCCCGAATCCAGGAGGAGCGTCACGCCTTTCGGCGTCGGCATCGGCGTCGCGATTGTCGGCCGCCCGATGCCCTTGATGCGCCGCAGGATGAGCTGCGCCGCCGTCACCGCCGCGCCTGTCGAACCGGCGGAGAGCACGGCATCGCATTTCCCGTCCTTCACGAGACGCGTCGCGACGACGACCGACGCGTCCTTCTTCGTGCGCACGGCGTCGGCGGGATGCTCATCCATGCCGATGACCTGGCTTGCGTGCACGATGGAGATGCCGAGCTTCTCCCAGTCCGGCTCGCGCTCGAGCACCTTGCGGATCGCCGGCTCATCGCCGACGAGCACGATCTCACAGTCGTATTTCTTCGCGGCACGCACGGCGCCAAAGACAATCTCGAGCGGCGCGTAGTCGCCGCCCATAGCATCTACGGCAATCTTCACGGAGCATTCCTCCTTAGCTCTCCCCCAGCGAAACCAAGATGAATTTCGCGCGGAAGACCTCCTGCGTATCATTCCTCGTCTTTACCCAGACAAAATATTTATTGCCGCGCACGCGGACGATCTCCGCCTTCGCGATGAGCTTTTCCCCCACATGCACCGGCACCTTGTATTTCACATTCGCCACGCCCGTGACGGCAAGCGGCGAGTCGATGAGCGCGAGCGCGAGGGAATTGGCCTGCGAGAACATATAGTAACCCTTCGCAATCTGCGAGCGGGCGAACACCATGTCCTCCGTCACGCGCAGGAGCGAGATGCCCGAACGGCCGAGCTCGAGGTCTATGAGCTCGCCGACGACCTCACCGCTCGCGATGGACTTCACCTTGTTCTGCGCCGTCTCCGCCATGCGGCGGATACGGCCGCGCAGCTCAGGGATCCCGAGCTCGAGACGGTCGAGCCTTATGGTCTGGACGCTCACTTCGAGCGCCTTTGCGAGTTCCTCATCCGTGAGGAACGGCTTCTCCTTCACCGTCTGCATCAGGAGCTCTTGCCGTTCCTTCTTCTTCACGCGCGCCATCATCTCACCTCTTTCCGACAAAACGAACCGGAAACGCTACATGTATCATTACTTCCTTAGTACCTGCTTTTACTACCTGTCATAACGAGGAATATTATAACGGCTTTGCAAGGAAATTGCAAGCCCTCCTCGCACGCGGCCTCGCCAGGGCAAAAAAAATAAGCAGGACATGAAGTCCTGCTCTCTATCGGTCAAGGCGCTTACTCCGCTGCCTTCACAACCTCTTTGCCGTCATAGTAACCGCACTCCGGGCAAACGTGATGCGGCATCATCGGCTCATGGCACTGCGGGCACGAAACAAAGCCGGGCGCCGTCAGTTTCCAGTTCGCGCGACGCTGATCGCGGCGAGCCTTCGACATTTTACGCTTAGGTACTGCCATCTCGGATACACCTCCTTATATGCGTTCTATTCTTTCGCTTGGAATTGCTGCAATGCTGCCAGCCTCGGGTCGGGCACGAACCTGTCGCAGCCACAGTCTCCGTGGTTGAGGTTCGCACCGCATACGGGGCAGAGCCCTTTGCAATCGGGCTTGCAGATATTGCTGAGCGGCTGGGCCGCCAGAAGCGTGTCACGGACAAGCTCCTGAAGCTCAATCTCGTCTCCGTCAAAGAAATTCGCGTCGTCGCCCTCGGCAGGTGTCCCCTGCCGGAACATCTCCGAAAAGGCATGTTCCTGCGCCTCCAGGCATTCCTCGAGGCAGCGGTCACAGATGAAGCGCTTCCGCGCGCGAATGACGCCCTCGACACGGTAGCCCGTGCCTGTGTTCGTCACATGCCCCTCGACCTCGATGGGTCCTTCGAAAGCGTAATCAGCCGCTGTGGCATCAATGTCTGCCGCAGCGGTTGTAAACGAAAACGGAAGTTCCTTCCCGAGTCCGGCATTCAATTCAGCAATATGAATATGCATTAGCATCAACTCCATCCATTATAGCGATGACCATATCGTTTGTCAAGCCAGAAGCGATTTCGTCGCGCGCCGCGATGCGGCGGTCCTTCACGCACCGCCGAGCCGAAACGCGAGCGCGCGCCTCGCCTCGTCATAGACTTCCTTGAGCGGCACGTCCTGCGCCTCCGCCAGGCGGCGGCAGTCCTCATACTCCGGCGAGGTCGTCGCGACCTTTCCCTGCCAGGACGCGACCTTCACGCGCACCGTCCCGTAACGCGTCTCGACGCTCGCCGTGCGGCGGTCACAGGCGATGCGCTCCGCAAGGGGCGTCACGCGCAGGCCGATGCTCGTCGTCTCGCGGAAGATGATCTCCGTGCAGGCCGAGCGCTGCGCGGGGCGCACGAGCACGGTGAGCTGCTGCGCCGGACGATTTTTCTTCATATATATAGGCGTCACCCAGACGTCGAGCGCCCCTGCCGCGAACAGCCGGTCGAAGAGGTAGCCGTAGACCTCGGGACTCATATCGTCGATGTTCGTCGAGAGCAGCAGCGGCGTCTCCTCCGCGGCTGCGCCCTCACGCTCGCCGACATAGAGACGCAGCACATTGGGAAGCGGCAGATCGTGGCTGCCCGCGCCATAGCCGATCGCACGGACGGCAAAGTCCTCCGGAAGCGCCGCCGCATGCTGCGCAAACGCCCGCACGACTGCCGCGCCCGTCGGCGTCGTGAGCTCTTCCTCCGCACCAAACGCGTACGTCGGCCACCCCATCAGGAGTTCAGCGACCGCAGGCGCCGGTACGGGCATGATGCCATGCGCGCAGCGCACATAACCGCTGCCGACATTGAGCCGCGACGCGAGCACCTGCTCGATGCCGAGATAGTCGAGGCAGATGGCCGTGCCGACGATATCGACGATGGAGTCCACCGCGCCGACCTCGTGGAACGCCACCTCTGCCGCAGGCTTGCCATGAACCTTCCCCTCCGCCTCAGCGAGCAGGCGGAAAACAGCGCGTGCTTTTTCCTTCACGGCTTCGGAGAGCGGCGCTTCGGAGAGCAGCGCCTCGATATCCGCCAGCGTGCGATGAACATGTGCATGGGCCTGCGCTTCCTGCGCCTCTCCATGCGCTGTCTCAGACATCAGCCTCACGTCGACGTAAGCGGCACGGATGCCCTGCTTCGTGACAGGCGTGCAGGAGAGCTCGAACTCCCCCGCGAGCGGCAGCTTCGCGAGTTCCTGCTGCAGATAGCCCTCCGGCACTCCCGCCTGAAGAAATGCGCCGAGCAACATGTTGCCGCTGATACCGGAAAACGCATCGAGATAAATCGCTTTCATAGTTCCCCCTGACCGCACGAGCCGACGCTCACGAGAGCGCATTGATCTTGCTCGCGAGCACGCCCGCGCCGAAACCGTTGTCGATATTGACGACAGAGACGCCCGCCGCGCAACTCGAGAGCATCGAGAGCAGCGCCGTGACGCCGGAAAACGACGCGCCGTAGCCGACGCTCGTCGGCACGGCGATGACGGGCGCCTGCGCCATGCCGCCGACAACGCTCGCAAGCGCGCCCTCCATGCCCGCGATGGCGATGATGACGCGCGCGCGGCGGATGATCTCCTCCTGCGCGAGCAGGCGATGGATACCGGCAACACCGCAGTCGTAGAGCGTGCGCACGCGGTTGCCATAGAGCTCCGCCGTGAGCCGCGCCTCCGCCGCCACGGGGATATCACTCGTCCCCGCCGTGATGATGAGGATCTCATGTGACTCATCCTGCGGCGGCGCTATCAGAGGTGGTTCGCGACGCAGATAGATCGCGCGCGCCGCCTCGTCATAGCGCGCCTCCGGGAGCGCAGGATGGACGAACGCGTACTGCTCGCCGCTCGCGCGCGTCGCGAGGATGCTGCCATCGCTCGCAGCCGCGAGCGACTGCAGGATGGCGAGCAGCTGCTCCTTCGTCTTGCCCGCCGCATAGACCACCTCAGGGAACCCCTGCCGGAGCTCCCTGCTGTGATCCACGCGCGCGAAACCAAGATTTTCATAGGATGCCTTGGCGAGCGCCGCGACGGTCTCCTCCTCCGAGCGCTCCCCCGCGCGGTAGGCGGTGAGCAGGCGGCGGATGTCGCGCTCCGTCATCTCAGGCCTCTGCCTTTCCCGCGGCCACATGCTCCTCGGCAGGCGCCGCCTCCTCTGGCAACGCGTCCTCCGCCGCAGCAGCCGCCTCGGCCGCGCCGCGGTTCATCTGCTCCTTGGCCTGCTGCAGCGTGCCGCGCGCCTGGTCGATGCTCGACACCGACTGCTGCAGATAGTTCACAGACTGCTGCGCGAACTTCGCCGTATCCGCGACGTGGCCGATGAGCTGGTCGAATACCTGGTTCACATACGTATCCGCCGCGTCGCGCAGCTGCTTCGACTCCTCGCGCGTGCGCGCGAGCACCTCCGCGCGCTGCTGCTGCGCCTGCTCGACGAGCACGCGCGCCTTTTCCTCGGACTGCGCCTCGATCTCCCGCGCCTTCGCCTGAGCTTCTGTCACCACAGTCTCCTTGGCAACGAGCCCCGCCGCGTAGTCCTTCGCCTTCTGGATGATCTCGTCCGCTTCACGATGCGCCTGCTCGATGATCTCCGTTTCCTTCTCCATGATCTCCCGCGCGTGATTGAGCTCGAGCGGCAGATCCTGACGGAGCTCTTCCACGAGATGGATGAGGTCGTTTTCATCGATCATACTCTTGCCCGTGAGCGGCAGATGCGAGGAATTGACCACGAGATCCTCCACCTTGTTGAGCGTCTCCTCCACGCGAGAGGTCGCGTCGCGCCCCGAGGGACTCACGCGCGCTGCGGCATTCTTCTTGGCTAGTTTTTTGGATGACATCTTTTCTACCTCTTTTATATTTACGGAACCACGGATTCATTCGGCACGCTGCCTTTGCATCAGCGCTTCCTTATCTACTCTCTGCCGACCACCTGGCCCTGACAGCTCTCTCCACACACGCCGGCACGAGGCCATGCACATCGCCGCGGAACGCGGCGAGCTCCCGGATGCCCGAGGAGCTCACGAAGGAATACGCCGGGTTCGTCAGCAGGAACACCGTCTCTACCGACGCATCGAGGTGATGCAGCATATGCGCCTCGTTCTCCTCATACTCGAGGTCTTTGACCGAGCGCACGCCCCGCACGATGATATGCGCGCCGATGGAGCGCATATAGTCCGTGAGCAGCCCGGAAAAGGCATCCACGCGCACATTAGGGAGGTGCGCCGTCGCCTGCTCGAGGAACGCACGGCGCTCGTCGATGGTGAAATACGACTGCTTCCTGATGTTGTGGAACACACAGACGACCAGCTCGTCAAACATGCGGCTCGCCCGCTCGAAGATATCGACATGGCCGATCGTGACCGGGTCGAAACTGCCGGAACAAACCGCGATTCTCTCACTCACCTGCATCCACCTCCACGAAACTCCGCCGCTGGAAAAAGGACAGCTGCGTCGTCTTGCCGTAGCGCCGCCCGTCCACGCGGACGAGCGCGGCAAGCTCCGGCAGCGCGTCCTCATCCCCGCCGTGTTCCACGACGAGGATGCCGTTTTCCGCGAGCAGATGGCCACCGTCAAAGAAAGCCAGCGCCCGCTCGAAAAGCCCCTTGTGATAAGGCGGATCGCAGAACACGAGGTCGAACGTGCGCCCCGCCCGCTCGAGTCTCGCGAGCGCTGCGAACGCGTCGAGCGAGAGCACCTCCGCCGCCTGCTCGAAATGGCAGCGGCGGACGTTCTCCCGCAAAAGCGGCGCCGTCACCGCGTCGACGAGCACCGCCGCCGCCGCCCCGCGCGAAAGCGCCTCGAGGCCGAGGCTGCCCGTACCCGCAAAGACATCGAGCACCCGCCGCCCCGCGACGAGCGAACCGAGGATGCTGAAAAGCGACTCCTTCACCCGGTCCGAGGTCGGCCGCGTGACCGCCATTCCCCGCGGCGTCTTGAGGCGCGTCCCGCGGGCCCGCCCCGTGATGATTCTCATGGGGAGATTCCCACCTTCCCGGGCCCGCCGATATGCGGCGGGCCCTTGCGGAGCAGCGCATATCATACGCGCTCCGTAAAGATTTCAAACACTACTTATTCTATCATATTTTCCTGCGTTCGTGAACCATGATATACTATGAGATATGTAACAACATCCTCGCCGTTCAGCGGCGCGAACACACTAGAAAGGAACTGATCCCCTTGTCCAAACGAAAGCGCGGCCTGCTGCTGCTCGCCCTGCTGCTCGCCCTCGCGCTCGGCCTCTGGCACCTCGCCATCCACCCGCAGCCCACCCTCACGCCCGTCGCCTCTGAGCGCGCGCCGCAGGGACGCGTGCTCCTCGTGCCGCTCGACAGCCGCCCGCCCTGCCGCGCCCACGTCGCCGCGCTCGGCCGCATCGCGGGGCGCGACGTCGTGACGCCGCCCGGCGCGCTCATGGACTACTACTCCGCGCCCGGCGACACAGCGGGGCTTCGCGCCTGGCTCCAGGAGACCATCGCGCCCGGCGACACCGTGCTCCTTTCCATCGACCAGCTCCTCTACGGCGGCCTGCTCGCCGCGCGCGAGCACACGGCGACGGAGACGGCGCAGGACGCGCTCGTCGCCTATCTGCGCGCGCTCCACGCTGCGCAGCCGACGGCCCGCATCTATGCCTTCAGCATCCTGCCGCGCCTCACGCCGCAGGACACCATCGACGGCTACGAGGAACGGCGCGTGCTCATCGCCTACTCCCGCCTCGTCGGCAGAGAAGCCGCGGGCCTCGCCATCGATACGGCCGAGCGCGACCGCCTGCGCGCGAAGATCTCCGATGCAAGCCTCGCCGCCTACGAGGGCCATTTCGACGAGAACGCCCGCCTCAACGAAAAGCTCATCGCCCTCACCGAGGACGGCACCCTCGCCCGCCTCGTGCTCGGCCAGGACGACGGCGAGCCCTACGGCATCCCGAACATCGAGAAATACCGCCTGCAGCAGGCCATCGAGGCGAGCGGTGCGCGCGCGCGCGTCACGCTCACGCACGGCGCCGACGAAATCGCACAGACGCTCCTCGCCGCCTGCGTGAACGAGCAGCAGGGTTTCTCCCCACGCGTCTTCGTCGCCTACGCGGAGCCAGCGGCCGCTGCGCGCGTCATGCCCTACATGGCCGTCTCCGTGGACGCGACCGCGGACGAGAAGATCCGCCTCATCGGCGGCCGCCGCGTCGATACCCCCGAGGACGCCGACCTCGTCCTCTACCTGATCGCGAGCGACGCGGAAAAGGGCTCCCTCGATGCCCGCGCCGCGGCCTGCACAGCGCTCAGCGGGCTCGTCGAGCGCGAAAAACCGACGGCGCTCGTCGACCTCAGCAAGCATTTCGATGCGCGCGAGCCGCTGCTGCCGCTGCTCCTCGCGCGAGACTTCCCGCTCACGCGCCTCACCGCCTACGCGGGCTGGAACACGACGAGCAACGCCGTCGGCACGGCGCTCGCGGAGGCCTCCCTCGCCCTCGCCGCACAGCGGCCGGACACAAGCAAAGAACAGAGAGAAGCGGGCGCGATGGCGAATGAGACGTTCCTCCAAGGACGCATCCTCGAGGACTACTTCTACCTCAAGGAAGACATCGACCCCATCAACCGCGCGCTCAAAAAGGCTGGCTACACGAACACCGCCGATCTCGACCTCGAGCACAACCACCGCTGGGCAACCGCCATGCTGCAGCGGCGACTCGCCGCGCAAGTCGCTGTCTACAAGCAGACGCGCTCCCTTCGCGCCCCATTCCCCGTACCAGGCACGGATGAGATGCTCGCCATCTACGACCTGCGCGCGAGCGCCGGCTTCCCGTGGCCGCGCACCTTCGAGATCGACCTCACGGCGCAGCCCTTCTTCGCGCGCGTCGTGCCGTGATACGCCCCCACAAATCACATCCGTCTCCACGACATGATGGGAGATGCGTCACAGCGCGCACTGCACAGTGTATATCCCTGCCGTCCCGGCAGAACCAATATCCAATTCAGGGAGGAATCTCATGTCCGCCAGAGAAATCGATATGCTGCACGGCACTCTATGGAATAAAATCATCGTCTTCGCCATCCCGCTCGTGCTCACCGGCATCTTCGAGCAGCTCTTCAACGCCGCCGACACGCTGATCCTCGGCCGCTATGACAGCGCGGCCGCCATGGCCGCCGTCGGCAACAACACGCCGCTCGTCGGTCTCATCATCTACCTCTTCCTCGGTCTCTCGCTCGGTGCGAACGTCCTCATCGCGCAGGCGCTCGGCGCAGGCAGGCTGCGCGACGCCTCCCGCACCGTCCACGCCGCCATCCTGCTCGCCCTTTTCACCGGCCTCGCCGTCGCCGCGCTCTGCCTCGCCTTCGCCGTCATCATCGCGCTCCTCAACGGCATCTTCGCGCTGCTCACCATGCACGCGATCTTTTCCTATTTCACCAGCGATCCCGAGGTCATCCGTCTCGCGGAGACGCGCATCGAGTACGTCGTCGCCTTCAGCTTTCTCTGCGCCATCGGCGACACCCTCTCCGCCGCCCTGCGCGGCTACAGCAACAGCATCGGCCCCGCCGTCATCGCCTTCTTCGCCATCTGCGGCTCCCGCCTCGCCTGGGTCTTCCTCGTCTTCCCCTCCTACCGCACCTTCGCGAATCTCCTCCTCTGCTACCCCCTCTCCTGGATTCTCGCAGCCGTATTGCTTGGGATTTACTATCGGACGTTTATGCGGCATCTGCGGGGATAAATGACGAAGATGGAAACCAAGGCTGTGTAAAGAAAGACAAGGACCATATCATATGACTCAAACTTCCCACATGAAAAACATGAGCTTTTCCCATAACCATACGGCTCTCAGCAACAAGCATTATCAAGCCGCAGACTTTTGTAGTGCACTACGCATATATTCCGGTAGTCTGTTGACGAAATCCTGTGCAATTACTTGCAGCTGTTTATCGGTCGCATGGAACACCGTCTTGATACTAGCCAGCATCACCTCCTGCAAAATCATCATGGACTGCTGGAACGTTACGTCGGCTATTTCCTTCACCATCAGATAGAACAGTTCGCCGATGGCGCGCTCATCCTCATCCTTCCGCTTTGTCACAGATAGCATCATGTAACGCGTAAAGACAAACGCCACATGTGCGGTAAGCGCATCATAGGACAGCCCGTGATAGCTGCGCAGATGCAGATAGCTCTTGCATGTCTTGAAGAACACCTCGATGTCCCAGCGTCTCCCGTAAAGGCGGATGATTTCCTCCTCACTGAGGCTCATATCCGTGCTGATGATGGCAATCCAATCCTTCCGATTCTGACGATTACGCACGCAGACAATTCTCGCCTCAGCTGTTTCCTCACGGCCCTCCGCGTCCTTCGCTGAAATTTTCACAGGGACAGACAGGAGGTACCTGGAACGCCCGCGCCGCTTCTTACAAGCGGCAAAAATCTGCTTGACGGTCATACGTTTCCTCTCAAACTCATAGTGACGCTTGGAACTTCGCTTGATCATGGCGATGGTATGAAGCTTGAGCGCAAGGACATCGAGCAACTGCCGCGGGCTGGAAAACCAGCTGTCAAAGAGGACGTAGCGCGCGGAAGCCCCTGCGTCAAGCGCCTCCTTCAGCAAGTGGATCATGACAGTCGTTGCCTTCTCACATGCCATCTCTTGGCGTTTATGTGAGAGCGTCCGATGGTCAAAGGAACATCTCTTGCCGAGAATGTTCTCGTCCTTCGTCGAGGAGAGCAGCACGGAATTCACAGGGAGGAAGGAAGCGCCATCTGTCCAGCCAAGCGTCAAGAGGCGGAATCCCTTCTTGTATCGCATGGATACATGGTCGAATACACGAGCCGCAAGCTCTGTGCGCTTGTAACCGGCACGCTCGTAAAGAGAATCATCGATGACGAAGCACTCCCTCCGATTCTCGGAAGTCAGTGGCTTCAGGAACTGCTCGATAATCCTCACAGCCAGTCGTGTCGTGAAATGCAGCCAGTTCACATGAGGATTGGAAAGAAAACGGTAATACGTGTTCTTGGAAAAGCATCCCCGCAGTTCCTGCATGCGTTGCTGCATGTAGAAGCTGGAAGAGCGGAAGGCATTGCCGAGGATGTAGGCGAAAAGGAACTCGACGGAAATGCCTTTCGTCTTGACGCAGCCACAGGCACGGAATAAGCGGATGACCTGAAAATCTGAAAGAAAGCGAGAGATAGAATTGGCAACCTGGTTTTCAACTGGATGATTTTATGATAGAATAGACATAGCGTAAAGCTCCTTTTCGGATGGTTTATTGCTATATCTATTTTCGACAAGGATAGGCTTTACGCCTTTTTATTTCCCCGAAATCCTTTTGCTGTTCTCATATGAACAGTGTTGGTGATGTGGGAAGTTTGAGATGCTTATGTATATTATAGCCAATACGACCCGCTGAATTTGGCGGGTCGTTCAACAGATAGTAGGAGGTTATTATGAAGAAATTTTGTTTTTTGTTTTTGATAATCTGTGGCTTGATGGTTTTCTGCCTTCAGGATTGTCAAGCGCGGCAGAAATTAAATCTTGCTGATCTGGAAAATAAATATAACGCCGTGATTGGTGTTTACGCCGTTGACATGGAGAATGGAAAAAAAATTTGCTACAAACCTGATACGCGTTTTTCCTACTGCTCGACACTCAAAGTTTTTACGGCCGCAGAATTGCTAAGACAAAAAAATACCTCCGATTTGAATGAAATTCGTAAGTTTTCGGCGGAAGATATTTTGTCCTACGCGCCAATCACCAAAGACCATGTTGCTGATGGCATGACGCTGGCGGAAATTTGTTCGGCATCGCTCAGGTGGAGTGACAACACGGCGGCAAATTTAATTTTGCAGGAGATCGGCGGCGTGGAAAATTTCAAGGTGGCACTTAAAAATATTGGCGACAAAACTACCAAACCTGCGCGAAATGAACCTGAACTTAATCTTTTCAATCCAAAAGATAATCGTGATACTAGCACACCGAGACAGATGGTAAAAAATTTGCAAGTCTATATATTCGGCGATATTTTGAGCGACGACAAGAAAAAACTGCTGATTGATTGGATGAGCGACAATTCCATAACCGACACGCTTATCAAGGCAGAAACTCCGCAAGGTTGGAAAGTTATCGACAAGAGCGGTTCAGGCGATTATGGGGCGCGGAATGATATTGCCGTGATTTATCCGCCCAATCGCAAACCCATTGTCATGGCGATAATGTCGCGCCGCACGGAAAAAAATGCAAAATCTGACGACGCTATGATTGCGGAGGCGGCAAAACGAATTTTTGATAATTTAGTATTTTAAAGGGGCTTGATAGCATCGGTATTGCCGATGGGCAGAGAGGGCCATCACGCAAAAATATTTCGCCAAACATTTATATCTCATTCAAGTTTTTTCCAGTCCGTATTTGTCGTACCCAAAAAAGAGACTACCGATCACAATTGGGTAGTCTCTTATATTTTCAGATCTCCATTTTTTAGCATGCTGGCAATAACATCGCGGGCAGCTCGCACTTCATTGTAGCGCCAATCAGGCTTCCCATTGTCCTTACGATGCAGATACTTATCCAGCTTAAAATCCTTGTTATGACCAAATACATTGAAGATGAACGATTTCTTTTTGACGAAGAAATCGTTTTTTTCTTCTGTGCTCATCTCTTCGAAGTACGATGCAGCCTTCCTCTTGTAGTCTGTCTCCATCTCTACCTCTTGAATGATTCCAAGATCCAGCTCTGTTTGAGTTGCGCGAGCCCTGTGCGCCATGGCCTATACCCCGTTTGATGGACACTATAAACGAATGGTAAAATAAGACCATGAGGTGATGAGATAGTGTCCACGAAACAAAAGACCTATAGCAATGAATTTAAGGAAGAAGCAGTCAAGCGTGTAATGAGTGGCATTCCTGCCAGTCAAGTAGCTCGTGAGCTGGATATAAATGTAAATTCGCTTTATACCTGGAAGCAGCGGTACATGAAGCATCC
>NZ_KB908389.1 GCF_000381005.1 Selenomonas bovis DSM 23594 | reverse complement strand
GGATGCTTCATGTACCGCTGCTTCCAGGTATAAAGCGAATTTACATTTATATCCAGCTTACGAGCTACTTGACTGGCAGGAATGCCACTCATTACACGCTTGACTGCTTCTTCCTTAAATTCATTGCTATAGGTCTTTTGTTTCGTGGACACTATCTCATCACCTCATGGTCTTATTTTACCATTCGTTTATAGTGTCCATCAAACGGGGTATAGGCCACAATCCTCAACGATATCCCCTCCGTCTACCTGGAAATCGTGGAAGAACTCATACAAGACATTCATGCAACGTCAAATCTAAAGCTCAATGAAAGCATTTATCTGACGCTGACCGATCACATCAGCGTTTCCCTCGAACGGGAAAAGCAGGGCATCATCTGCCACAATCCTCTGCTGCCGGAAATCAAGCAATTCTACCCGCAGGAATATCGGCTGGCCCATCTAGCGGTAGGTATCATTCGGCGTTATCTGCAGATGACGATATCCGATGACGAAGTTGGTTTCATCACCCTCCACATCGTCAACGCCAGCGTCAATCAGCAAATGATGGTAACGATAAAAGCAACGCGCATGGTCCGAGATATACTCGCCATCATCCGACAGTCCTTTCCGGATAAGGTCACGGCCAATCCGATGCTTTATCAGCGCCTGGTCCGTCATCTGCAAATTTTTACAAGGACCATACTTACAGTTGAAAAGGTGGAAGACAACAGCAACTATTTTTATAAGCTTGGCAAAGCACAATACAACGACGCCTATCGCTGCGTAAAAGCAATTAACCATTACGTAGAGAAAAAGACCGGCAAAACCATTACAGATGGTGAGCAAGGCTATCTCCTGCTCCATATCATCAATTTGATTTATTCCTGAAAGCAAAATCCCTGCATCATGTCACTCAAAAAGGAGGAAATTTCATGGATGCAAAAATGATTGATCAAATCGTCGATGCCGTCGGCGGAACCGACAATATCAGTTCCGTCGTCCACTGCGCTACCCGTCTGCGCTTCTCGCTGCGCGACGAAAAAAAAGCCGATGACGCCAAAGCACAAAGCATTCCTGGTGTCCTGTCCTTGGTAAAGAAGGGCGGTCAGTATCAGCTGGTCATCGGCAATGATGTGGATCTCGTTTACGATGCTCTGATTCAGAAATATCCGCAACTGCAAAAAGACCAGGCAGCAAAGCCAGCCACGCCTGTCAAGAAAAAAGGCATCGTCAATGCCGTCCTCGGCGCCATCACTGGTTCCATCGCCCCAGTCGTCCCCTTGCTGGCCGGCTGCGGCATGGGCAAAGTCCTGCTGCTCGTCCTCGTCATGAGCGGGTTGCTCACCAAAACATCCTCTTCTTACATCCTGCTCAATATGATTTTCGATACAGGATTTTACTTCATGCCGGCCTTCATTGGTTTTTCCGCAGCCAAGATGTTTGGCTGCAATGCCTTCATGGGCGGCTTCATCGGCCTGGCCATGGTTCATCCGACCTGGACAGGACTCGTGGCCAAAGGGAATCCCATTGACTTCTTCGGTGTACCTGTCCTGCTTGCCAAATATTCTTCTACTTTAATCCCGGTCCTGTTATCCGTCTGGATCATGTCTTATATCGAAAAAGGTGTCAAGAAAATCGTACCGGGGATGGTCAAGGTCTTCCTCGAGCCCATGCTCATCGCCCTCATCAGCGTACCGCTGGCCCTCGTCTGCATCGGTCCTCTCGGCAATCTCCTCTCGCAGGCCATTGCCGATGGCAGCATGTTCATCTACGGAGCCCTCGGAGCTGTTGCACTGGCCATCCTGGCGGCTCTCTACCCTTGGCTCGTTTCCGTTGGACTGCATAAGGCCCTGAGTCCGATCAGCATCATGCTCGTTGCCCAGCAGGGTTTTGACCCCGTCATCCGCGTGGTCGCACTCTGTTCCAACATGTCTCAGGCGGCAGCCGCCCTGGCCGTTGCCTGGAAGACGAAGAACAAGACCCTGAAATCCCTGGCCTTCTCTTCCAGTATGACCGCTTATCTCGGCGGTATCACAGAGCCTGCCATGTACGGTGTCAACCTCAAGCTCAAACGTCCGATGTACGGCTGCATGATTGGCAGCGGCATCGCCGCACTCTTCGCCGGTTTTGTGAAGCTCAAGGCATTCATCTATGTCACACCAGGACTCCTGAGCATGGCTATGTGGATTGGCGAAGATGAAAACTTTATCCTGCAGGCGCTCATCACCCTCGTAATTGCCTCCGTCGCCACGTTCATTGCCACCATCATAATCGGCTTCGAAGATCCTGAAGAGAACAAGGAGGAACAGGCATGAACGCATTCATATTCGATATGGACGGAGTCCTCATTGACAGCGAACCGCTGCACATTGAAGTAAAACTTGAGACATTCCACCATTTCGGCATACCGTTCCCTCCGGAGAAACTGCCATCCTTTGCCGGCCGCACGAGCAAGGATCTCTTTACCAAGGCGTTGCTTGCGCATCCCCAGGAAGGACTCACTTGGCAGGAGCTCGCCTCCTTTAAGCACCAGCGCTATATCGATCGGCTTATACACGATCCTTCCATTCAGCCCATTGCCGGGGTAACTGCGCTTTTACGGCGCTTACGCGACAAGAAGTTCCGCATTGGACTGGCCTCCTCATCCGGCCGCAATATCATCGAGATGGTACTGAACCGCTTTGGCATCCGGTCCTACTTCGACACCATCGTCAGCGGTGCGGAACTGCCGCACAGCAAGCCATATCCCGATATCTACCTGAAGGCTGCTGAGGGGCTGGGCATACCGCCATGTGACTGCACAGTCGTGGAAGATGCCACAGCCGGCATCGCTGCGGCCAAGGCTGCGGGCATGACCTGTATCGCCTTCCACAACCCTCATTCCGGCGAGCAGGACCTCAGTCAGGCTGACCGCATCGTCGAGCATTTCTCAGAGATTCTTGTTTAACTTCGCCCCCTGACCCCTTCATATAGGGGCTGTTGCACGTAATGTGACGTGCAGCAGTCCTTTTTCATGTGCAAAAAGATAATCCCGGGGCTTGAATGCCCCGGGATTAGGTGTAGAATTTAGATATGCTCAAACCAAATTCACAGAAAGATTATACGTCTTTAGGAGGAAGTTATCAAGTATTTCTTCCTTTAAATCTTCAGTTTCAGGTTAGCAAAGATGACTCCGTCCGCCTGCTTCGTCACTGTATTGGAGGTATGGATATTACGGCACTGGAAAAGACCTATCAGCGGATAGATCGAAATTCGGCGTCACCAAGGCAGATGCTGGCCATCGTTGTTTATGCCGGGATGAATCATATCTTCAGTTCCTGCAGGATAGAGCTTGCCTGCAAGCGGGATATCAATTTTATGTATCTGCTGGAAGATAAGCCTGTGCCTGACCATACAACCATTGCCCGGTTCCTTTCCAAGCATCTGGCATCCTGCATCAAGGAACTGTTTGCCCAAATGGATTTCATGCTGGAAGAAGCTGGAGCCATTTCCCTGCAGGATATGTTCATCGATGGAACAAAAATCGAATCCGTTGCCAACAAGTATGAGTTTGTCTGGAAAAAGTCTGTCCAGAAGAATCAGGCCAAGCTTATGGAAAAATTGCCGGACTTCGTAGACAAAGCCAGGGAAGAATTTTCTGTTTCCCTCGCTCACGGCAAAGAAATCCACCTGCACCAGCTAAAGAAGCTGCGCCGCAAGTTGAAAGCCCGGCAGAAAGAGCAGGGACTCCAGTTTGTCCATGGAATCGGGAAACGCAAAACCAGCCTGCAGAAAACCTTGGAACAGCTGGATGAGTTCATCGCCCGGCTCAAGAAATACAACAAATACCTGCACATCATGGGAAACCGCAACAGCTTTGCCAAAACGGACACAGGTGCCACCTTCATGCGGATGAAAGAGGATGCCATGAAAAACGGCCAGCTAAAGCCTGCCTATAACATCTAATACGATACGGATTCCGAATTTGTTACCTGGGCCACGGTAGGGCCGCAGCCAACGGACACGACAACCTTGATTCCCTTTTTGCAGGAAATGGAACGCTATACCCACAAGCGCTACCGTAATGTTGTGGCAGATGCTGGCTATGAGAGCGAGGAGAACTACCTTTATCTTGAAACAAACCAACAGCGATCCTTTATAAAGCCAAACAACTACGAGAAGAGCAAGAC
This sequence comes from Selenomonas bovis DSM 23594, assembly GCF_000381005.1. GTDB lineage: Bacteria > Bacillota > Negativicutes > Selenomonadales > Selenomonadaceae > Selenomonas_C > Selenomonas_C bovis. The sequence goes on along the minus strand of NZ_KB908389.1, from coordinate 74,252 downwards.
ACGAAAATGAAAACAGGACATTGGCCGCAAGGAAAACATGACCTATCTGGCCGACGCGGATGCCTATCTCTGTGCCCAAGGCAGGAAGTTGACCGTAACCAAGGAATTTATCCGCAAAAGCAAAAACGGCTTTCAAAGCCAGATAACCCATTACAGTTGTGAGCATTGCAAGGATTGTCCAGTAAAGAGTCAATGTATACACGGAAATCACTGTAAGGCGCCACTAGAAGAACGAATCAAGAATATAGAAATATCCAAACGGTTCCAACGCCAGCGGCAGGAAGATTTGAAACGGTTAACCTCACCGGAAGGCATCCAGTTGCGGGTAAATCGCAGTATTCAGGCAGAAGGAGCCTTTGCCATGGTAAAAGCAGATATGACCTTCCGCCGATTCTTAACCCGTGGCAATAAAAATGTCCTTGTGGAAACGATGCTGCTGGCGATGGCTTATAACATTCAAAAGCTGCACTGCAAAATACAGGCAGAAAAGCTTAACCGGCACCGAAGCCCTGTGGATAACGCTGCTTAAAAAATCAAAGAGCGCAAGAAACAAAGACGATTTTCAGATTGTCTGGTGTCTTGCGCTCAAAATTTCTATGTTTTGTTCTTAAATTAGGATATTGATAGGTTTAATAGCAAAAGGGGCTGTGCATAAGTGATTTTTTACTCATGCAACAGCCCCATCCTGCTTACTCGTAGCGCGGATGTGTCTTCACATATTCGACGGGGCGGCTCCAGTCAACATGCACCTGCGTCGCCTCCCAGAGGCGCGTGAGCGCGAGTTCGAAGCTCGCCCGATCTCCCTGCGGATCGATGGTCTCCTGCGTGAAATCCATGAGCGTCTCATGAGGCACCTCGAGGGTCAGCGACTGCCGGAGGAAGTCCTCCGCTTTCCTCCGCCCCTCCTCGTTTGCGAGATGGACCTCCGCCTTTTTCGCGTCTTCGTCATAGCTGATCCAGCCGACGTCCTTGCCATAGCTGACGGCTACGCTGTATGTATGTTCCATGAAATTTTACTCCTTTTCATTTGCGGTTTTTTCCATTATAATATTTTTTGCTTGAAATGTACACCTCAGCGCAAGTTTAGGAAGCTGACGAATGAAGCAGCCCCCTTAGGGAACCACTGATTCATTCGACACTTCCTTAGAACTTGCACCAGCAACGAAAGGAAAGGCGATCCTTTGGCTACGGAATACATCACACTCGGCGCCGTGCTGCTGCTCTCGCTCATCGGCCACAACATGACGGTGGTCTACGCGACGGGCATCGTGCTCGGCCTCAAGGTACTCGGACTCGACACGGCGCTCACGGCGCTCGGCAGCCACGGGCTCAACTGGGGCATCATCCTGCTCACGGCGGCGATCCTCGTGCCGATTGCCACGGGAGAGATCACGCTCCAGACGATGATTGACTCGTTTAAGACGCCCATCGGCATCTTCGCTGTGCTCGCGGGACTGCTCGCGGCCGTCGCCGGCGGCGGCGGGCTGAAGTTGCTCACGACGACCACCGAGCTCATCCCCGCGCTCATCATCGGCACGATGGTCGGCGTCATCGCGTTCAAGGGCGTCGCGGTCGGCCCGCTCATCGCGGGCGGCTTCACCTACTTCGTCATGAGTCTCATGACGCATTTTCATTGAAGAATTCCCTTATTATTTCCCCTCATCCGTTCCTGTCAAGTCTTGCATTCAGAATTTTTTTATGCTATAGTACCTACTAAAGAAGGGACCGCCTGGGGTGTGCGCGAGCTTCTGATTATGTCGAACCTACACTTTTTCTAGGGAACTCGATTTGATTCCTGTGGACGTTGTATCGCAAGTTACGAGTAACGAAAGCCGGACTTAGGGTACCCACCTGCGATTTCGCGGGTTTTCGACATAGTAAGCGAACGGCATTTTGGACCCCTTTTTTAATAGGGCTTGCTGATGTAGATCGGCAAGCCCTATTCGCGTATTTGTATACAGTATGATGTACCCTGTGCCTCAGGTGTGCCCGTGCCCAATGATATTCTCTCCGAACCTCTGCTTGAGCCCGTCGATGGCCCGGTAGAGGTTTTCCTTTTTCTGCGGCCGCTCAGCGTCAAAGAGCGAGAGCTCCTCCGCCGCGCCGAAGTTCTGCGCGCTGATGCCGAGCAGGCGGATGCCGCCCGCCGGCGCGAGCGCGCGGTAGAGCGTAACGGCTGCCTCATAGATATCCTCATCGTAGCAGGTCGGCGCGGCGAGCGTGCGGCTGCGCGTCCAGGTCGTAAAATCACCGCGCCGGACCTTGATCTGGATCGTGCGCGCCTTCTTGCCCGCGCAGCGCAGGCGCCAGCCCACCTGCTCGGCGAGGCGCAGCAGCACGCCATCGATGTCCTCCTGACGCCGGAGGTCGCGGGCAAAGGTTTCCTCCTTGCCGATGGACTTCGCCTCGCTGCGCGGCGCGACAGGACGGTCATCGAGACCAAAGGAGAGCGCGTGCAGCTGCGCCGCTGTCTTCGCGCCGAACTGCGCCCGCAGCCGCGCGGAATCCATGCGTGCGAGGTCGCCGACCGTGCGCACATGGAGCGCCGCAAGATGCCGGGCCATCTTCTCGCCAACCCCCCAGATGCGGCGCACGGGGAGCGGCCAGAGGAACGCGCGCACGCCCGCCGCGTCCGGCGGCACGACGACGAGGCCGTCCGGCTTCTCTAGATCCGAGGCAACCTTCGCGAGGAACTTGTTCGGCGCGATGCCGATGGAGGCGACGAGGCCGACCCGCTGCCGGATCTCTTCCTTGAGACGCACGGCATAGGCGCGCGGACTCTCGATGAGCCGCTCCATGCCCGTCATGTCGAGGAACGCCTCGTCGATGGAGAGCGGCTCGACAACGGGTGCGAACGCGGTGAACATCTGAAAAACTTCCGCCGACGCCTCGCGGTAGCGCGCGTAGTCTCCCGGGAGAAAGACCGCCTGCGGACAGCGCCGCTGCGCCTCTCCCATCGGCATCGCCGAATGCACGCCGTAGCGGCGCGCCTCATAGGAGCACGTCGAGACGACGCCGCGCCCCGAGAGTCCGCCGATGACGAGCGGCTTGCCGCGGTACTCCGGATGGTCGCGCTGCTCGACGGAGGCGAAAAAGGCATCCATATCAACGTGGAAGATGACGCGGGCTTTCTGCTCCTTCCCCATCGCCTGTCCCTCCTTTCACTTCTCGAACAGCGCCGCAATCTCCTCATCGGTGAGCTTCGCGAGGAACGTCTCGCCCGGCTGGATCATCTGGTCGATGAGGGATTTCTTCCGCTGCTGCAGCTTGTAGATCTTCTCCTCGATGGTATCCTTCGTGATGAGCTTCACGACCTGGACGTTCTTCTGCTGGCCGAAGCGATAGGCGCGGTCGGTGGCCTGGTCCTCGACAGCGGGATTCCACCACGGGTCGCAGTGGATGACCATGTCCGCGCCCGTGAGGTTGAGCCCCGTGCCGCCCGCCTTGAGCGAGATGAGGAAGGCCGGCGCGCGGCCGCTGCCGTTGAACTCCTTGACGAGCCGCAGGCGCTCGAAGGACGGCGTGCTGCCGTCGAGGTAGAGATACGAGACGCCGATGCGCGTGAGACGCTCACCGACGTGCGCGAGCATCGTCGTGAACTGGGAGAAGATGAGCAGCCTGTGCCCGCCCGCCACGGCCTCCCCAACGATCTCTTCGAGCAGGTCGAGCTTGCCCGAGCCGCCCGCATAGTCCTCGAGGAAGAGCGCGGGGTCGCAGGCGATCTGGCGCAGGCGCGTGAGCAGCGCGAGGATCTTCATGCGGTTGCCGTCGAGGCCGCGCTCCTTGAGCAGCGCACGGAATTCCTTCTGCCCCTGCAGCAGCCAGGCGCGGTAGAGCTTCTCCTGCTGCGGCGTCATCTCGCACATCATGCGGCGCTCGATCTTGTCGGGGAGCTCCTTGAGCACATCCTTTTTCAGGCGGCGCAGGATGAAGGGCTCGACGTGGCGCCTGAGATTCTTCAGCGCGCGCGCGTTCTCCTCGCGCACGATGGGCACCTCGTAGCGCGCTTTGAAGCTCTGGTGCGTGAGCAGATAGCCCGGCATGAGGTAGTCGAAAATCGACCATAGCTCCGTGAGCGTGTTCTCGATTGGCGTGCCCGTGAGCGCGAAGCGGCCGCCCGCATGGAGCTTCTTGACAGCCTTGGCGTTCTGCGTCGCGGGGTTCTTGATATGCTGCGCCTCGTCGAGGAACGCGTAGCGGAAGCTGCGTCCCTCGTAGGACTTGATGTCGCGCTTGAGCATGTTGTACGTCGTGATGAGCACATCGCAGTCCTCGACGGCAGCGGCGAGCGCCTCCTCCCGCTCCTTTTTCGTGCCGGCGATGACGCGGGCGCGCAGCTGCGGCGCGAAGCGCTCGATCTCATCGAGCCAGTTGTAGACGAGCGAGGTAGGCGCGACGACGAGCGAGGGCTGCTGCGCGCCCTCCTTGTGCGCGAGCAGGAACGCGATGACCTGCAGCGTCTTGCCGAGGCCCATGTCGTCGGCGAGGATGCCGCCGAGCCCGTAGGCCGCAAGCGAGGAGAGCCAGGAGAGGCCCGTGACCTGGTAGTCGCGCAGCACGGGCGCGAGCGTTTCCGGCACCTCGGCATCTGTGTCCGCGTCCTGCGGGTTTCTGATATCGCGCACGATGCGGCGGAACTTCTTGCTGCGCTCCAGGCGCAGGCCATCCTCATCGCGCGCGAGCGCGTCGAGGTACATCGCGTTCGAGAGCGGCAAAAGGGCGCGCTCGCCGTCCCGCGCGCCTTTTTTCGCGAGGCCCGTATTCTCGACGAAATCAGCGAGCGCGGAGAGCTGCTGCTCGCCGAGCGTCACGAACGTGCCGTCCTTCAGCCGGTGGTAGCGGCGCTTCTGCCGGTAATCCTGCAGGATGCCGACGAGCTCGTCGATGGACATACCCGAGCCCTGGAACGTGACCTCGAGCAGGTTGTCGTCGTTCACAGACACGCCCGCCGTGAGCTGCGGCAGGCGCTGCACTGGCTTCTTCTGGAACGCATCCGCGTAGAAGATGTCCGCCTTTTCCGCGAGCGCGGGCAGCGCCTCCGTGAGGAAGTCGTAGCTTTTCTCCTCATCCGGCTGGACGTAGACATTCCCCTCCTGCGTAAAGCCGTAGGCCGCGAAATAGTTCAGGATATCCCGCTCCTCGCGGTCGTTGCGCACGAGGATACGCGCGCCCTGCGCCTGCACGGGCCCCTCGTCGACGAGTGGGTTGAAGGACGCTGCCTCATAGGAAAAGACGGGCCGCGCCTCGATGCCCTCGCCGTGGTAGTCGAAATAAAGCTGCGCGCGCAGCGGCGCGAGCTCGAACCGCTCGAGGAAGCGTCGATCCACCTGGACGTCGGCGACCTCCTCGACGGCCGGCAGCACCCGGCGGAAAAACGGCTCGACCTCCTGGCGCGCGAGCGCGAGGCGGTCCGAGTAGCGGAAGGCCTCGAGGAGCGGGCGCACGGCCTGCGCGTAAGGCGCATCGACGGCGTAGATGGTGCCCGGCGTATAGAGGTAGCGGGCCTCGCTGTCAAGCATGGCCAGGCCTTCCGTCTGGAGCGTCAGCGCCGCCCCCTTCTGCCCGAGGTCCGAGAGCGTCACGGAGAGCTCCGGCCGCTCGTGGCGCACGCGCATCTCTTCGCTCTCCTCCTCGTTGAACCGCACCTCACAGGGCGCATCACCGAGGAGGGTGAGAAATTTCTCGAAAAGCCCCGGCGTCAGCTTGCACTTCTTCTGGTCGAAGAGATAGCTCGTCCCCTGCGTGCGATAGGAGGCAAAGGGAGAGCTATAGGCGAGCATATCCATCTCCTCATGGCGCGCGTCGACGAGCATCTGCCAGAGCTGCTCAGAAAGCGCATCGGCAAAATGCATGGAGGCGGCGGAGAACGAGAGATTCTTGCCCATATCGATCTGCGCGCCCGCCTCCACCTCCTCGAGGAAGAGGCGGAGATTGCGCACGACGTAGAGCTTGTCGACACCGACGCGGAACTCGAGCCATTTCACCACGCGGCCGAACTCCTCCGAGAGGAAGAGGCGCGGCACGAGGTGCAGGTAAGTCGCTTCCCGTGCCGTCGGCGCGCTGCTGCCCTCCCGGCGGAAAAGATGGAAGAGCCGCGTGCCGTCCGACCGGCCCATCTGCGCCTGGCCTCGCTGCTGCTCCTGGATCTCCTTGAGCACCGCCACCGTGTGCTTGCAAGCGCCGAGATAGAGCTCCGCCGCGGGGCAGCCGCATGTGTAGTCCTCGACGCCATCACCGTTTTTTGAGAGGCGCACCTCCACCTTGTATTCCCTCGTTCCCTCGACAACGGCGTGATAGACGCCCCTCTCTCCCTGCGCAAGGTCCAGGACACGCCCCTGCTGATAATAGCGCACCCCCCGCTCATACGCAGAGTCATTCGCGAGCGATCTGATGGTGATGTCCTTGAGCACGATGCTGCCTCCTCCGTTTTTTGCATAAACGCCGACGTTATGCTAAAGTAATAGAAACTATCCTCATATTCTAGCATAAAAAGAAGGTTCCCTGCATGAGAAATTCATCCGCGCTCCCACCTCGGGCCCGCATCCTCATCGTGCGCCTGAGCTCCATCGGCGACGTCCTGCATACGACGACCGTCGTGCACAACCTCAGGCGGCTCGCGCCGGACGCCGAAATCACCTGGCTCGCGAGCCCGCCCGCAAGCACACTGCTCGAGACGAATCCCGACATCGACCGCCTGCTCGTCTTCGACCGGCGGCCCATCGATGAAGCGGGCGCGCACCTCAGGCTGCGCACCTGCTGGCGGGAGCTCAAGAAAGCTCGGGCGCTGCTCGCCCCCTACACCTTCGACATCGCGCTCGACCTGCAGGGCCTCTTCCTCACGGGACTCCTCACGCGCCTCTCCAAGGCACCGCGGCGCATCGGCATCCACGAACGCCACGAGGGCAACCCCCTCTTCATGACGGAGATGGCTCCCGATATCCCTGACCCGCACAAGATCCGCCGCTACTACACGGCGCTCGCGCCGCTCGGCTTCCCGCAGGAGACGCTGCGCCCCGGCCCCGTGCTCTGCCTGCCGCCCGCGCTCTCGGGCTTTGCGGCGGACTTCTGGGCCGCGCACGGCATCGACGCCGCGCGCCCCATTCTCATCGTCTGCGTGCGCACGACCTGGCCGGACAAGAACTGGCCGCCAGCCCGCTTCGGCGAGGCGCTGCGCGCCGTGCCGGAGCAGGTGCAGATCGTCTTTACGGGCGCCAAGGGCGACCGCCCCTTCATCGAGGAAGCGCAGCGCGCCATCGGAGGCGCGCGTCCCTCGCTCTCCATCGCGGGCGAGACCAGCCTCCTAGAGCTCGCGGCCCTCATGAAGAGCGCCGCGCTGCTGCTCACAGGCGACACCGGCCCCCTCTACATCGCCGAGGCCGTCGGCACGCCGACGCTCTCCCTCTGGGGCCCGACGAGCCCCGCCATCTACGGCCCGCTCACGAGCGGCCACACCTTCATCGAGAGCCCCTATCCCTGCCGCGCCTGCTGCCGCACGCACTGCAAAAAGAAAAACAACGCCTGCATGGCGACCATCGCGCCGGCAGACGTTGCGGAAAAACTCTCTGAAATGCTGGGGAGATGCTGAGGCGGGGGCAGCGCCGTCATGGGGACATTCTGCACACTTCTTCATAGCTTCGTGTTCCACATGATGATGGCGTCCTCGCCGTTGTCGCTGTAATACCCCTTGCGGCGGCCGGCCTCGCGGAAGCCGTAGTGATGATAAAGCGCGAGCGCGGGTGCGTTCGACGGACGCACCTCGAGCGTCATCGCCGTCGCCCCGCGCTCTTTTGCCGCCGCGATGACGGCAGCCATGAGCTGCGTGCCGATGCCCCGGCCGCGATACGCGGGCAGGATCGCGACGTTCGTGATCTGCGCCTCGCCCGCGAGGATCCAGCAGCCGGCATAGCCGATGACCGGCTCCGCGGCCGTCTCGTCACAGACGAGCACATAGCAGGTATGCTCGTTCGACGCCTCCCGCCAGAACGACTCCCGCGACCACGGCACGGGGAAGCTCGCCGCCTCCACGCGCGCGACGGCATCCGCATCCTCCGGCACCATCTGCCGGAACGCGAGCCTCATCGCGACACCTCTCGCGTGCCGTGGCGCTCGCGCGCCTCGAGCGCGCGCGCCGCCTGCTCGTCCACCTCGAGCGCCGCGCGCTCCGGATGATGCTGCTCGAAGAGCACCTCCGCCTCGCTGCGGCGGAGATAGATGGGCTCGAGGTCCATGACGTTGTCCGCCTCGCCCGCCGCAAGGCGCTGGCTGCCGAGCCATGCGACATGCGCGGCCCGCGGCAGCAGGAGCTGCGGCGGCGGCACGAGGACGCCTGCGGGCAGCGCGACCTTCCCCGCGACGCGCTTCTGCACGATATCGCCGAGCAGCACGACCGTACGGCCCGCTGACGCGAGCGCCTCCGCCCGCGCCACAGCCTCCGCGAGCGGCCGCACAGAGACGGGGGCATCCACCAGGAGACGCAGCCCCGCCCCCGTGGTCTCCCAATGCAGTTCCTCGACATAGGCGTTCTTCTTCTGCGCGTCCATGAGCGCGAGGATCGAGACGCCCGGCACGGCATAGTGGAGCGCCAGCGCCTCGAGGCTCGAGATGCCGACGAGCGGGACTGAAAGCGCGTAGCTCATCGCCTTCGCCGCCGCGAGGCCGATGCGCAGCCCCGTGAACGAGCCAGGGCCGATGCTCACGGCAATGCCCGTGAGCGCCTCCTTTTTGACGCCCGCCATCGCGAGCGCCTGCGCGACATGCGGCATCAGCGTCTCAGAATGCGTGAGCCGCGCCTGCATCGTGATCTCCGCGGCCAGCTGTCCGCGCGCCAGCACGGCGACGCTTGACACCTGGGTTGATGTATCCATGCTCAGAATCGGCAAAACTCATCCAGCTCCTTCAAATCGTCCTGATACTCCTCACCGACCGCGCGGAACGTGATGCACCGCGCCGCCGCATCCTCCGCCAGCCGGTCGATGCGGATGGAAAGATAATCATCGGGCAGTTCCTCGGGGAACTTATCCGACCACTCGATAAAGACAATGCCATCGGGATCCTCCGTATACTCATAGAACCCGATGTCCTCCAGCTCAGCGGCGTTCTCCAGCCGATAGAGGTCGAAATGATAGACGCGGCAAATGCCTTCATAGACATTCATGAGGTTGAACGTCGGACTCGTGACCTCTCCCTCGACGCCGAGCATCTTCGCCACATTCTGCACGAACAGCGTCTTGCCCGCGCCGAGGTCTCCATCGAGGCAGACAACCGTCCCCTCATGCAGTTTCTTGCCCACCATCTGCGCAAGCTGTGCCGTTTCTGCCGCCGACCGCGTGATTCTCGTAAACATTTCGGTTCTATCCACTCCTGACAATCATCAATGAACATTCTTCTGATTTCCCATTATATCATCTATAAGCAGGGAAGCAAACCTTCTTTCCTCTTGTTGAATAATAATTATCTGTTGATAATAAATTTTGAAATTCTATGCCTGCGATGGAAAATGAAAGAAAACAGCGGCATACAGGAGATATCTTCCCTCAATCGCGAAATCCGGTCGTTTCCCTGCCGCCGCCCTTGCTCTATAATAAAGCCATCGAAACAAGTTCACACAGCGCCATCCAGTGAGCAAAGCGGCGCGATGTATATTTTTTAGGAGGGCTTTACCATGAAAAAATTCGTTTGCACTGTCTGTGGTTATGTCTACGAGGGCGAGCAGGCTCCGGCGGAATGCCCCATCTGCCATGCTCCGGCATCGAAGTTCGTCGAGCAGTCCGGCGAGATGACGTTCGCGGATGAACATCATGTCGGCACGGCCAAAGACGTCGATCCGCGCATCATCGAGGGCCTGCGCCAGAACTTCACGGGCGAGTGCTCCGAGGTCGGCATGTATCTCGCGATGAGCCGCCAGGCGGACCGCGAGGGCTATCCGGAAATCGCCGAGGCCTACAAGCGCTATGCGTTCGAAGAGGCTGAGCACGCCGCGAAGTTCGCGGAGCTCCTCGGCGAAGTCCTCACGAACTCCACGAAGAAGAACCTCACGATGCGCATCGACGCTGAGCACGGCGCCTGCGCCGGCAAGAAAGAGCTCGCAACGCTCGCAAAGCAGCTCGGCCTCGACGCTGTGCATGACACGGTGCACGAGATGGCCAAGGACGAGGCACGCCACGGCCGCGGCTTCAAGGGGCTCTTCGACCGCTATTTCGGCGAGTGATCTCGCCGCGTGGCATCTGCGCCTAACATCCCCGATACATCAAGATTTACACCATCCTATCATTGATAGTCCCCATCAAAAACGGCAGCCAGTCATCTGGCTGCCGTTTTTATATGCGATGTTTTCTTCCCGCCGTTCAGCGTGCCTCCCGGTAGGCGCGCAGCTGCGCGTCCGCGTCCCGTCTCGCCTCGGCCCAATGTTCGTTGACGCACGCGCCGATGATGCGCTTGCCATCGACATCGGGATGCAGGCCATCGAGCGCAAGCTCCGTCGGCAGGACGCCATCAGGGCAGACAAAGGCCTCTGCCACATCGATATACGCCTGACCGCGGATATACTCATTGACCGCCTCGAAGCGCCACTGCCAGTCCTCCGCCGTCGGCTCGCCGAACACGTGCTGGATGTTCGCGGGATTGATGGGCGGCAGCGTGAGGAAGATTGGCGCGATCCCGTGCGAGAGCGCGAGCACCTTCATCTGCTCGAGGTCGTGGATGACGCGCGCGGGATCCTCGCCCGCCCGCAGACTGTTCGTCCCCGTGAAAATCATGAGATACCGCGGGTGGAACGGCAGCACATCGCGCGAGAAGCGCGCGAGCGTCATCGAGCTCAGATCGCCGCTCGCCGAGAGATTGACGGCCGGAAAATCGAGATACGAGAGCCAGCTGAACTCGAAATCCGACGGGCTGAACGAATAGTGGCCGCCGCCGTGGCTGATGCTGTCGCCGAGCACCGCCGTCTCCCAATGATCTTCGGGCTCCGTGCGGAATGTCTGCAGCGGCGACCAGGAGCCGAGCGGCGCCCCCGCCTCATCGAGCGCGCGCACGCGCCAGGAATACGTGCCGATGCGCGGCTCCGGGTCATAGAGCTCCGTGATATCCGCATGGAACACCGCCACGGGCGGCAGAGAGAGCGCCTGCGCGCCCGTCCCCGCATAGAGCTCGATCTCATACCCCGCCGCGCCGGCAAGCCCCACCCAGTCATAGACGGGATAGAGCAGCGTCGTGCCGTTGCCCTTATCGCTTTGCGCGAGGATCAGCGGATGATCGAGCTCGGGCACCGTCTCTGCCGTATAGAGCGTCGCGAGCTTGCTGTAAGCGCTCACAGGCTCTCCGTCGAAACCTAGGGAACGCACGCGCCAATAGAGCGGCTTGCCGAGCCACTTGCCCGCAAACGTGCGCAGCGGCAGCTGATAGTGGTTCGTATACACCTGCCGCGTACGGAAAATGCGATGCCTCGCCGCTGCGTCGGCATAGACCTCGAGCTCGTAGACGACCGCCTGCGTATCCTTGTCCCAGGAGAGCATCGGCGCATAGGAGAGCGGCGCCTCCTCGCTCGACTCCTCCAGACCCGTGAGCGGCGCCAGCGTCGAGGGCCGCGCCTGCTCCGCCCGCGGCCCCAGCTGCCATGACACCGCTCCGAAAAATGCGGCCACGAGCAGCCCGCCCGCCGCAACCGCCTTCCAATATCTCAAGCGCCTCATACGCTCACCTGCTTTCTCTGGTCAAATCTTTCCGATTCTGATTATATCATATTCCAGATTCCCTTGTCGAAATATGCCAGATCTCGCTGCCCCGCCTCTATCTGGTATTTTATTTTATTTGTAAATTGGTTATTTCAATATCGCCAGTACCCTGTTACGATAAGGGAAACGCTGATGAAATGAGGTGCCCTGAATTTGCGTAGATGCGCTGTATCTCTCTAGGAGGCAAACCGGAGGCGTAGCAGCCCAAACGCTCCATCGCGTTTTGTGCTGAGGATTGTCGAGGGCGAGAGGACAGTGCAGATGCGCAAAGGCAGGGTGCCGAATGAATCAGTGTTTCCTAAGAGCACATCAAGAAAAACACATGGAGGACGCGAAAAACCTCGCCTCCCCAGGGAAAGGCACCTGCCTTTCCTTTCATACGAAGGAGTTGTCTCAGATGGCAGAAAACAAGCAGCAGGATCAGTATGAACTCAACAAGCAGCTCGCCCAGATGCTCAAGGGCGGCGTCATCATGGACGTCACGACGCCGGAGCAGGCGAAGATCGCCGAGGCCGCCGGCGCCTGCGCCGTCATGGCGCTCGAGCGCATCCCCGCCGACATCCGCGCGGCCGGCGGCGTCTCGCGCATGAGCGATCCCGCGATGATCGAGGGCATCCAGCAGGCCGTCTCCATCCCTGTCATGGCGAAATGCCGCATCGGCCATTTCGTCGAGGCGCAGATCCTGCAGGCCATCGAGATCGACTACATCGACGAGAGCGAGGTCCTCACGCCCGCCGATGACATCTACCACATCGACAAGACGAAGTTCCGCGTACCGTTCGTCTGCGGCGCGCGCGACCTCGGCGAAGCCCTGCGCCGCATCGCCGAAGGCGCGTCCATGATCCGCACGAAGGGCGAGCCGGGCACGGGCGACGTCGTGCAGGCCGTACACCACATGCGGAAGATCAACCAGGAAATCGCGCGCGTCGCCTCCCTGCGCGAGGACGAGCTCTTCGAGGCCGCCAAGGAATTCCAAGTCCCCTACGCGCTCGTGAAAGCCGTCCATGACAGTGGCCGCCTGCCTGTTGTGAACTTCGCCGCCGGCGGCGTCGCGACGCCCGCGGACGCCGCGCTCATGATGCAGCTCGGCGCGGAAGGCGTCTTCGTCGGCTCCGGCATCTTCAAATCCGGCGACCCCGCGAAGCGCGCGGCGGCCATCGTCAAGGCCGTCACGAACTACACGGACGCCGATCTCATCGCGAAGCTCTCAGAAAACCTCGGCGAGGCCATGGTGGGCATCAACGCGGACGAGATCGCCACCCTCATGGCGGAGCGCGGCAAATGAGCGCGCAGGCGGCCAGGAAGCCGCAGATCGGCGTGCTCGCGCTGCAGGGCGCTTTCATCGAGCACGAGAAGATGCTCCAGTCGCTCGGAGCAACGTGCCATGAGCTGCGCGAGAAGAGCGATCTCGCCGCGCCGCTCGACGGCCTCGTCCTCCCCGGCGGCGAAAGCACCACGCAGAAAAAGCTCCTGAGCGACCTCGGCATGTACGAGCCGCTGCGGGAAAAGATTGCAGACGGTCTCCCCGTCCTCGCGACCTGTGCGGGCCTCATCCTGCTCGCCAGGAGCGCGACGCGCGACAAATGCCCCTATCCCAGCTTTGGCACGCTGCCCGTGCGCGTGCGCCGCAACGCCTACGGCCGCCAACTCGGCAGCTTCTCCACCAAGGGCGAGATCAAGGGCCTCGGCGACTTCCCCATGCGTTTCATCCGGGCGCCCTTCATCGAGGAAGCCGCGCCGGAGGTCGACGTCCTCGCACGCGTCGACGGCAACATCGTCGCCGTGCGCTACGGCCAGCAGATCGGTCTCGCCTTCCATCCGGAACTCGGCACCGACACGCGCCTCCACGCGGCCTTCCTCTCGATGATCGCCTCCTGAACATCAAAACATACCTCACACCAATACAGCGCCTCTCAGCAGCGCGCTGCAAAGGGCCGGACGCAAATGCCTCTTTCGCATTTGCATCCGGCCCTTCTGTCATGCGCTTTTTTGCGGGAGCGCCCTTTTGTCGCGCCCGCTGTCAGGCGCGACCGCCCCGCGGACATGCCGTCAGCTCTCGATCTTTTTGAGCAGCTCCGCCGCCTTCGCGTCGGCCTTTGCCCGCGTCTCGGCGTCCATCGCGCGCACCGCGGCGCCGATGCGCGCGTCCGCGCCGCGGATATGGCCCGTGAGCCACTTCGCGAGGAAATCGAGCACATCGAGGATATAGGCCTCCTGATGATCATCGAGCTTCTTCCTATCGATGCCGTCGAGCTTCTCGATAAAGGTCAGATGCTGATGCTTCTCGCTCCAGATATACTGGAACGAAATGCTCTGCATGAACTCTTCTTCATGCGCGAAATGCGTCTTCGTATAATCACGCAGTTCTTCGATGAGATCCACGATGCGGTCATACTTATCCGTGACCAGCTCATCGTGCAGCAAATCATACGTCTCATTCGCGAGCTCGAACAATCTCGCATGTTCCTTATCGATGAATTCTATCCCCGTCAGGAAGTCCTTCGTGAATTCATACTTCATAACCCCACAACCTTTCTTCCCTACTCAAGCTCACCTTGATAATAATTCAAAATAACGGATTTGTCCAGCGTCCCAGTCACAGAAATCAACAGAAAAAGCAGGCAGCTCCTCGCTGCCTGCCGCTTGCTCCCATGCCTCTTTACTTCTTCGTGATATCCTTGCCGAACCACTTCTCGGAGATCTTGGCCATCGTGCCGTCGGCCTTCATCTCGTCGAGCACCTTCTGCACCTCGTCGCGCAGCTGCTGGTTGTCCTTCGCGAACGCGATGCCGAACGTGCTCACAGGGCCGATCGCGACATCGACGGCCTCGATGCTGTCCGGATGCTTGCTCATGTAGTAGCGGCCGACGATCTCATCGCCGATGACGGCGTCGATGCGGCCGTTCTCGAGATCCATGAACGCCGAGACGAAGTCCGCGTACTTCTTGACCTCCTTGACATCCTTCTTATAGAAATCCGTCTTGTCGAGGTACTCCTCCGCCGTGCTCGCGCTCTGCGTGCCGATGGCCTTGCCTGCGAGACTCTGCTCATCCTTGATGTCCGTGCGGCCCTTCTTCACGAAGATGATCTGACGGTTGTCCATATAAGGCTCGGAAAAGAGCATATTCTCCTTGCGCTTCTCCGTGATATCGAGGCCGTTCCAGAGCACGTTCACGCGGCCGCTCTTGAGCTCGGCCTCCTTGCTCGACCAGTCGATGGCCTTGAACTCCACCTCGCGGCCCAGGCGTTTCGACGCCTCCTTCGCGAGATCGACATCGAAGCCGACGATCTCGTTGTTTTCGTCCTTGAAGCCCATCGGCGGGAAATTGTCATCGAGACCGACGATGATCTTCCCCTTGTCGCCGGAGCCAGCGCCATCCTTCGCCGCCTGCTGCCCGCCGCAGCCCGTGACCAGCGCCGCCGTCATCACAGCCGCCAGACCGAACGCGGCGATTTTCTTCCAATTCATCATAGGACATCCTCCCATTCACCAGAATACGATTTCATACATTCTATTATACTTTTGCACAGTAAAATATGAAATGGGAAAAGAAGTTGGATTTTACAAATTTACACCCTTTTGCTTGCAAATCCGGCGGTATGCTTGCTTTTTCATACATCCGAGGCAAAATGGCCGCGGTGCCATCTATGACGAAGGCGCGCTGCTGCTCGGCGCGGTTGTCTGGGGCACAGCTCCTCGGCAGCCGTACACAAACAATCCAGGGTTTGTGGTTCATTCGTCTCATTTTTGAAAATCAGCAGGGAATGCGTCAAAAAAGGCGAATTAATATAGAAGAAAGCGAATCTTCAAGGAGGGATTTCATCGTGCGTGCTGTTTCCGTAGAAGACCTCAAGCCCGGCATGATCCTTGCCCGCACACTGGTCAACGATGACATGATCGTCATTCTTTCTGAAAACACCCTGCTGACCAAAGCGCATATCACGCGTCTGACGTTTCTAAATATCCCCGTCGTCTATGTCAAGGATGAATACGAGCTCAGCAAGAACTACCAGACCGTCGCCGCCATCTTCAACCGCGGCAACGCGTTCCTCAAGGACTACACGAGCGTCGTGAGCGCGGCGCGGCGCATCATCGACGAGGTGCGCGAGACGGGAAATGTCCCTGTCTCCGAGACAAACGCCGTCGTGACGAAGCAGATCACACCGCTCGCGAAGAGCAGCGGCGCCATCGACTATCTCTACGAGCTCAACCATCTCGCAGCCGACGTCTACAACCACTCGCTGCGCGTCTCCATCCTCGCGGGTGTCATCGCGAAGTGGCTGCACTTCGATGTGGAAAAGGCGAAAGATATCATGCTCGCCGGTTTCCTGCATGACATCGGCAAGACGAAGTTCGATCAGCGACTGCTCGACAAGAACATCGAGAACCTCAAAGGCGAGGACTACGAGCGCTACATCCAGCATACCGTCGACGGCCACCATATCCTCGCGAGCGTCGGCGGCCTCTCTGACGGCGTCAAACTCGCCGCCATGCAGCACCATGAGCGCATGGACGGATCTGGATTCCCTTTCAACTGCAAGGGCACGGACATCCACGAGTACGCGCGTATCATCGCCGTCGCCGACATCTATGACAACATCACGACGGAGCGCGAGGGCTACGTCAAGCGCACGCCGTTCGCCGCCATCGAGTATTTCATGCAACAGATGTACACGACGCTCGATCCCGCCGTCTGCGTCCCCGTGCTCACGCGCATCAAGGACGCATTCCTCGGCTCGCGCGTCGTGCTCTCCGACGGCTCGAAGGGCAAGATTGCCGCGTTCCCCAATGACTTCGCCGCCCTGCCGGTCATCGAGATCACGAAGGACCGGCTCATCAATCTCAACGATCATCCCGACATCAAGATCACGGAGTACAATCCGAAATAATTCCCATATCCGTGGACAATCACAGAAAAGTTCCGCGTAAAAATCGCCGCAGGCTCACAATACTCAGCCTGCGGCGATTTTTTCGCACAATCATTCCCTCGGAGCGTCAGATTTCTTCCTATCCCTCAGCCTCATCCTTTATCTGCACGCTTCCTCAGGGCAAACGCCGACAGATGGGAAAGTCCGTAGCGCGCGAGGAAATCGCAGAGGAGCAACGTGACGAGGCAGACGAGCGCGTATTTGAAGTAGACGCCTAGGTCTATGCTCCTCGCCGCCCAGACGACGGGGAACAGCACCGCCATGTGCAGGTAATAGACGCCGTAAGAGGTCTCCGAAAGACGGGCGCGCAGCGGCGTCGTCCGCCCTAGATATCTTTGGAAGAAGCCGAGGAGACCGAGCGTCGCCGTCCATGTGAACGCGGCCTGACAAAAGGCGTTGGTCCAGGCGATGACCTGCGCGGAAGCCCCGAGCGCTGGCAACGTGAAACGCTGCCAGAGGTAGAGCGCGCTGAAGAGGAAACATCCAACAAGCCAGAGAGGATTTGCCGGCGTGTAGCCAGCGGCGGCGAACCAGCGCTGCCGGAAGGCATGCGCGCCGAGGAAGAAGAAAATGAGATACGTCGGGATGCGCACGGGTTGCAATACGAGCACGTAGAAAAATGGCTGCCAGAGGTCCGGCGACAGATAGGAGCCCAGCACGCCGATGCTCAGAAACGTGAGGAGGAACAGCGCGAGGAACAGGCGTCCCTGCCGCCGCACAGGCGCTGCGCTGCGCACGCGCAGTGCGGGGAAGAGGCGCACGGCGAGCGTCAGCAGCACGTAGAGCGCAAGCAAGGCGCCGAGGTACCAGTACTGCGCCTGCTCGTAAAGCGGGCCCCAGAAAAGCGTCGTGTAAAACGTCCAGAAATCCATCGGCGCGGAACGGCTCGCGAGAATGAGATAGGTCACGGGCGGCGCGATGAAAAGCACGCCGAAGAGCCACGGCAGCACGATGCGCCAGAGCTTGCGCCGCCAGAACTCCTTCTCTTCGTGGCGCACGAGCGACTGCAAACCGAAGTACCCCGAGATGAAAAACATGACCGGCATGATGAAGATGTCCGCCCAGCAGATGAACACCGTCGCTGAAAAGACCGGCTCCCGGCTGTCGACGACGTACCACCACTGCGGCGCGAACGCCATGTAGCACATCGCGGCATGAAAGACGACCATGAGCCAGATGATGAACCATTTGAGATGATCCAGGAAGTAGAGACGTTGCTGCGCATACATACTGTTTTCCTTCTTTACTCTATCAAAAATCAAAAAAAGACAAACGATAAAAATATCGTTTGTCTTTATTTTATCAGGTTTCTTAGAGTTTTTCAAGCAGCTCCCGCACCTTCGCCAGGTAGTCCTCGCGCGTGAAGTGGTAGACCTCGCCGGTCTTCCTGACCTTGACCTCGATGTCGCCCGCCTCGACGGCCTTCGGGCCGATGGTGATGCGGACAGGGTAGCCGATGAGGTCGCAGTCCTTGAACTTGACGCCCGCGCGCTCCTTGCGGTCGTCGAGCAACGTGTCGATGTGCGCGGCCTGGCATTCCTCGTAGACGGCCTCGGCGTAGGCGAGCTGGTCGTCCTTCTTCGCGTTGACCGCGACGACGACGACCTCGTAGGGCGCGATGGCGCGCGGCCAGACGATGCCCTGCGCGTCGTTGTTCTGCTCGATGGCAGCGGCCATCGTGCGGCCGACGCCGATGCCGTAGCAGCCCATGTAGAGCGGCTGCTCCTTGCCCTGCTCGTCGAGGAACGTCGCGCCCATCGCCGCGCTGTACTTCGTGCCGAGCGTGAAGACCTGTCCGGCCTCGATGCCGCGCGTCATCTTGAGCGGCGTGCCGCAGTGCGGGCAGGGATCGCCCTCACGCACCATGCGCAGATCCGTGACGGTGATGGCTGCGGCGTCAAAGTCGCGCGCGGGGTTGACGTTTTTATAGTGGACGTCCTGCTCGTTCGCGCCCGTGACGGCATTATGGAGGCTCATGACGCTCGCGTCGACGAGGATGCGCGTGCCGTTCTTGATGCCGATGGGGCCCATGAAGCCCGGGCAGCCGCCCGCCGCGCGGATCGCGGCCTCGTCGGCCATGCGCAGCTCGAGCGCGCCCGCGATCTGATTGATGACCTTGACCTCGTTGACCTCGTGGTCGCCGCGCAGGAAGACGAGCACGAGCTCGTCCGCATCCGTCTGGTAGGCCACGGCCTTGATGGTCTTCTCCGCGGGGATCTGGAGGAAGTCGCAGAGGCTCTCGATGGTATTCGTGCCGGGCGTCGCGACCTTCTCGAGCGGCAGCGCGTCCTCAGCGGGCGCGGAGATCGGCGCGAGCTCCGCCTTTTCGTCGCTCGCGGCATAGTCGCAGTGCGGGCAGTAGGCGATGTTCGACTCGCCGGCGTCGGCGAGCACCGTGAACTCGTGGGAGTGACCGCCGCCGATGGCGCCGTTGTCCGCCTCGACGGGGCGGAACGCGAGGCCCATGCGGTTGTAGATGCGCGTATAGGCGTCGTACATCTTCTGATACGAGGCGTTCATGCCCTCGACGTCCTTATCGAAGGAGTAGAGATCCTTCATGATGAACTCGCGGCTGCGCATGAGGCCGAAGCGCGGGCGGCGCTCGTCGCGGAACTTGTCCTGGATCTGATAGAGCAGGAGCGGCAGCTGCTTGTAGCTCCTGACCTCGTCGCGCACGAGGTCGGTGATCATCTCCTCATGCGTCGGGCCGAGGCAGAAGTTCCTGCCGTGGCGGTCCTTCATGCGCATCATCTCATCGCCGTAGGCGGCCCAGCGGCCGCTCTCCTCCCAGAGCTCAGCGGGCTGCAGGATAGGCATCATGACCTCCTGGCCGCCCGCGGCGTCCATCTCCTCGCGGATGATCTGCTCTATCTTGCGGATGACGCGCCAGCCGAGCGGCAGGAACGTGTACATGCCGCCCGCGACCTTGCGGATGAGGCCTGCGCGGTACATGAGCTGATGGCTGACGATCTCCGCCTCCGCCGGCGTATTCCGAAGGGTTGGTGCATATAGACTGGATGCTCTCATTGATTCTTTCGCTCCTCTATGATTCTGTCGATTTCCTTGAACAGTTCTGGCACGAGCTCGCACTCGGGGACCTTGCGGAGGATCTCCCCCTTGCGGAACACGAGGCCCTCGCCCTTGCCGCCCGCGATGCCGACGTCGGCACCGCGCGCCTCGCCGGGGCCGTTGACGACGCAGCCCATGACGGCGACCTCGATGGGCTCTGCGACTCCTGCGAGCTTCTTTTCGACCTCGGCCGCGATCGCGGGCAGGTCGATGCTCGTGCGGCCGCAGGTCGGGCAGGCGACGAGGGTCGGCCCGTAGGAACGCAGGCCGAGGGACTTTAAGATCTCACGGCCGACGCGCACCTCCGGCACGGGGTCGCCCGTGAGCGAGATGCGCAGCGTATCGCCGATGCCCTCGGCGAGCAGCGCGCCGATGCCGACGGCGGACTTGATGACGCCCGTGCGCACCGTGCCCGCCTCAGTGATGCCGAGGTGCAGCGGATAGTCAACCGTCTCGCTCATGAGGCGGTAGGCCGCGAGCGTCAGCGGCACGTCATGCGCCTTGAGCGAGATCTTCATGTCGTAGAAGCCCTCCTGCTCAAGCAGGCGCACATGCTCGAGCGCGGACGCGACGAGCGCCTCCGCCGTCACGCCGCCGTATTTTTTGAGCAGGCGCTTATCGAGCGAACCGGCGTTGACACCGATGCGGATGGGGATATGCGCCTTTTTCGCCGCTGCCGCGACGGCCGCGACCTTCTCCGGCCCGCCGATGTTGCCGGGGTTCAGCCGCAGCGCGTGGATGCCCTGCGCGATGGCCTCGAGCGCGAGCTTGTAGTCGAAATGGATGTCCGCGACGAGCGGCACAGGCGAGGCCGCGAGGATGCTGCCGAGATTCCTCGCCGCCGCCATATCCGGCACGGCGAGGCGCACGATATCGCAGCCCGCCTGCGCGAGCGCGCGGATCTGCGCGAGCGTCGCCTCGGTATCCGCCGTCTTCGTATTCGTCATGGACTGGACAGAGATGGGCGCGCCGCCGCCGATGGCGACGGGGCCGATGTGGATCTGCCGCGTCTTCTTCCTCTGGTACTCCATCATACGTCAGCCTCCTAAAAACACGCGCACGACATCATTCTTCGTCGCGAACACCATGAGCAGCAAGAGCAGCGCGATACCGACGCGCTGCGCGTAGTACGTGAAACGCGGCCCCATCGGCCGGCCGATGACCGCCTCGACGCAGAGCCCGACGAAATGGCCGCCGTCGAGCGCCGGGATGGGCAGCAGGTTGATGATGGCCAGGTTGAGGCTCAGAAACGCCGTGAAGTTGAGCAGCGGCACGAACCCCATCTGCGCGACCTGGCCTGCCATCTGCGCGACGCCGATGGGCCCCGCGAGCTCCGCGCCGGAGAGCTTCAAGATGATCTTGTAGAGCTCGTAGACCATCATGGAGATGACGGATCCCGTCTTCTGCACGGCGAGCTGCGCGGACCGCACGGCGCCCGGATGCTCCATCGTCGCAGAGCTCATGACGCCGATCATCGCGCGCTCTGACGTCTTGTCATAGGCAGGCGATACCGAAAGCTCCTGTTCCTCGCCGCCGCGAGAGATCACGAGCGCATGGCTCGTGCCCTCCCCGCCCTGCTGGACGGCCGACGCGAACTCCTGCCAGCTCCCGACGGGCGTGCCGTCGACGGAGAGCACGCGGTCGCCTGCGAGGAGCCCCGCCTGCGCCGCGGGCCTGTCAGGGAGCACCATGCCGAGCACAGGCTCCGTGCTCGGCGTCGCGACGCCCGAGAAGAAGAATACCCCCCAGTAGAGGAACACGGGCAGGAGAAAATTCATCGCACTGCCCGCGAGGATTACGAGCATGCGCGCCCAGACGGACTTGCGCGCGTAGCCGCGCTCCCCCGCGTCGTCCTCCGCCTCCGGGTCCATGCCCGCGATGTTGTTGAAGCCGCCGAGCGGCACAGCGCGCAGGGAGTAGACCGTCTCCCCGCGCTTTACCGCGATGAGCTGCGGGCCGAAGCCGATGGCGAACTCGTCGACGCGCATGCCCGTGAGCTTCGCCGTGACGAAATGGCCGAGCTCATGCACGAGCACGAGCAGGCCGAAGACGAATACCGCCGCCGCGATGGTGAGTACCATAGCTTCACCGTCCTTTCTTCAGCAGGGACGCGGCATAGCGCCGCGCCGCCTCATCCTCGGCAAAGAGATCGTCGAGCGCTGTTACCTGACGCGCCGGACGCGCGCTCATCGTCTGCTCGATGATGTCGTAGATATCGAGGAAATGGATCTCGCCGCGCAGGAACGCGGCGACCGCGACCTCGTTCGCCGCGTTGAACGTGCAGGGCAGCGTGCCGCCCGCGCGCCCCGCCTCGTAGGCGAACGCGAGCCCGCGGAACGTCTCCGTGTCCGGCCGCTCGAACGTGAGCGCCTGCATCTTCCAGAAATCGAGCCGCTCGAACGTGGACGGCTGCCTGGAAGGGTACGTTAACGCGTACTGGATGGGGAGCTTCATATCAGGCGCGCCGAGCTGCGCGATGACGGCACCGTCGCAAAACGCCACCATCGAGTGCACGATGCTCTGCGGATGCACGACCACCTGGATCTGGTCGTAGTCCACGCCATAGAGCCATTTCGCCTCGATGACCTCGAGCCCCTTGTTGACGAGCGAGGCCGAGTCGACGGTGATCTTCTTCCCCATGTTCCAGGTCGGATGCGCGAGCACCTCTGCGACCGTCGCGTTTTCTAGCTCCGCGCGCTTCTTGCCGCGGAACGGGCCGCCCGAGCAGGTGAGCAGGAGCTTCTCGATGCTCTCGCGCCGCTCGCCCTGCAGGCACTGGAAAAACGCGCAGTGTTCACTGTCCACAGGCAGGATGCGCACGCCGCACTCCTGCGCGCGCCGCATGATGAGCTCGCCCGCAACGACGAGCGTCTCCTTATTCGCGAGCGCGATATCCTTGCCCGTCTCGATGGCGCGCAGCGTCGGCGCGAGCCCGGAAAAGCCCATCATCGACGTCACGACCATGTCGACGCCAGGATAGCCCGCCGCGTCGATGAATGCCTGGCGCCCGCCCGCGAGCTGCGTGCGCGCCGCCTTGCCCGCGAGCCGCTCCTTGAGCCGCCCGTAGGCCACCTCATCGGCGAGCACCGCGAGCTCCGGCTCAAACTCCTCGACCTGCGACGCGAAGCGTTCATCACTCGTATTCGCCGCGAGCACCGCGATGTGGAAGAGATCAGGATGACGGCGCACGACCTCGAGGGTCTGCGTGCCGATCGAACCCGTCGATCCCAAGACTGCCAGCTGCTTCAATCCCATCACCTCCTCAATCATTCACGAGCACGAGCACGGCGAAATAGTACACCGCAGGTGCCGTAAAGAGCACGCTGTCGAAGCGGTCCCAGACGCCGCCGTGCCCCGGGATGATATTCCCCGAGTCCTTGATGCCCGTATAGCGCTTCGCCACAGACTCGACGAGATCGCCGAGCGTCGCGAGCACCGAAAGCGCGAGGCCGAGCCCCGCCATCTCGAGCACGGGCAGGCCGAAAAAGACGCCGAGCCCCGCGACGGACGCCGTCGTACCGACGAGCGAGCCGAGGAAGCCCTCGACCGTCTTGTTCGGGCTGATGGTCGGGCAGAGCTTGTGCGAGCCGATGGCAGAGCCCACGAAATACGCGAACGTATCGCTCGCCCAGGTGCCGATGAACATGACCCAGATCATCGCACAGCCGAAATCAAACGCGCCGAGCGGCGTCATGAGCGTCTGGCCCTCGCCCGCGAAACGCAGCAGCACCATGTGCGCGAACGGATAGCCGAAATAGAGCACGCCCGCGACCGAGACCGCCGCGTCCTCGAACGAGAACCGGCCGTGCAGCAACACGCTCTCGAGCAGGATCAGGAGCACGATGACCGTCGTGACCGCCATCGTCTCCTCGGCATTGCCGAGCCACGCGCAGCCCCAGAGCAGCACGAGGCCTAGCGCGCCGAGCACGAACGCGCCGCGGATGCCCTTGTGCGCAAACGCGCGCACATACTCAAGCCAGGCGACGAGGGAAAGCACGAGCGCGAACGCGCTGAAGAGCGCGCCGCCCGTCTGGATGATGAATGCCGCCAGCGCGATACCGACGACACCAGTGATGATTCTTGTCAGCAAAAAACCGCTCCTTTTCTCATTGCGATACCGGCGAAACCGGATCTTTTTCCTAGAAGCATGTATCAGCGCTCCGGCTTCACGCATCCGCGCGATCCACGCAGAACGCTCATTTCCCGTCGGAAGGGTTCAGCCCGCCGAAGCGCCGCTTGCGCTGCGCGAAATCGACGAGCGCGCCGACGAACTCCTCAGGCGTGAAATCCGGCCAGTTCGTCTCCGTGAACCAAAACTCCGCATACGCCGCCTGCCAGAGCAGGAAATTGCTCAGCCGCAGATCGCCGCTCGTGCGGATTACGAGATCGACGGGCGGCTGGCCCGCCGTATCGAGCGCGCCCGCAAACATCGCCTCGTCGATGTCCTCCGGCGCGATCTCGCCCGCCTGCGCGCGCGCCGCAAGCGTGCGCACCGCGCGCAGGATCTCGTCCTGTCCGCCATAGTTCGCCGCGATGTTGAACTGCAAGCCGTCGTTTCCCGCAAGGCGCGCCTCCGCCGCGTGCATCTTGCCGAGCAGCGCCTCCGACATGCCGTCCTCGCGGCCGAGGAACCGCAGGCGCACATGATTTTCCTCCATCTCCTGGATCTCCTTCTCGAGATACTCGGAGAAAAGACTCATGAGGAAATCCACCTCCGGTCGCGGCCGCTTCCAGTTCTCCGTGGAGAACGCGTAGACCGTCAGCACCTCGATGCCAAGATCGACGCAGACATGCAAGATATCGCGCAGCGTCCCGACGCCCGCACGGTGCCCCGCTGTGCGGATGAGGCCCTTGCCCTCCGCCCAGCGTCCGTTGCCGTCCATAATGATGGCGATATGGCGCGGCCGCTTCTCCTTCGGCACGCGGTCGTAGAGAGACACCAGGTCCTTTTCCCGCTTCGAGGCGCCGAGGCCCAAAATCTTTTTCCACATAATCTATCCCTCTGGCCGGCGCGCGGCACCGCCCTCGCTGAAGGGCAGCAATTCCGCAAGACCGCGCGCCGCAGTGCATCTGTCCATACATAAGATGAGGGAACCACCGACTATGCCCGCCTCTGCGCGAGCGCAGGCGGCGGGCACGGCCAGTGCTTCCCCAGTGCGTATGGAGAAAGCCCCATACACACAAACCCCTCCTGACGCTCCGGTCAGGAGGGGCCGTCCATCACGGAGCCGAGATTGCGGATACCGGGCAGCCGGCAGCGCAGGCGCCGCACTCGACGCACTTCTCTGCGTCGATCTCATAATGCTCTGCACCCTCGCTGATCGCCTCCACCGGGCAGGTTGCCGCGCAGGAGCCGCAGGAAATGCAGTCATCACCAATCTTGTAAGCCATGTCAGGACACCTCCTTTCAAGAACTGATCTCAGACGATGTCTGGAGGCTGGCCGCGAGGACCAGCACGAGCGTGCCGTCCGGGAGCTTTCGCTCGCGGACAACGTAGAGACAGCGCTCATCTGTCTTGAAAAAATCACGCACAGGGCGTGTTCTCTCCAACTGGTAAGGCGTGCCGGCAGCGCGCAGTTCCGGCTCTACCGAGGAGAAGGGACGGCCAACATAGGATAGCGCCGCCATCAGACCTCGAGGACCTCTTTCTCCTTCGCCTCGCGCGCCGTGTCGACCTGCTTGATATACTTGTCGACGAGCTTCTGCATGCTTTCCTGGCCGCGCTTCGACTCATCCTCGGTGATCTCCTTGCCCTTCTCGAGCTTCTTCATCTCCTCGTTGCCGTCGCGGCGGATGTTCCTCAGGGCGACTTTCGCCTCCTCCGCCTTCTTGTTCACGGCTTTCACGAGCTCCTGGCGGCGCTCCTGCGTGAGCTGCGGGATCGTCAGGCGGATGGCCGTGCCGTCCGAGTTCGGATTGAGCCCGAGATCCGACTTCATGATCGCGACCTCGATGTCGTGGAGGATGGACTTCTCCCACGGCTGGATCATGATCATGCGCGGCTCCGGCACCGTGACCTTCGCGACCTGGTTCACAGGCGTCGGCGCGCCATAGTAGTCGACGAGCACCTTGTCGAGCAGCGACGGCGTCGCACGGCCCGCGCGTAGGCTGGCGAACTCATGCTTCGCCGCCTCGATTGTCTTCTTCATTCGTTCCTCATGCGAGGAAAGGATGTCCTTCACCATTTACGCTTTTCCTCCTACTGTCGTTCCGATATTCTCGCCGAGCGCGGCGCGAACGATGTTCTTGTGGTCGTCGATGTTGAACACGACGAGAGGAATCTTGTTGTCCATGCAGAGCGAGGTCGCCGTCGAATCCATGACTGCGAGGCCCTTGTTGAGGATCTCGATGTAAGCGAGCGCCTCGAACTTCTTCGCGTCCTTGTACTTGTTCGGATCGCGGTCGTAGATGCCGTCCGTGCCCTTTTTCGCCATGAGGATAACATCGGCCTCGATCTCCGCCGCGCGCAGCGCCGCCGTCGTATCCGTGGAGAAATACGGATTGCCCGTGCCCGCGCCGAAGATAACGACGCGGCCTTTCTCCATGTGGCGGATGGCCTTGCGGCGGATGTAGAGCTCAGCGACCTGGCGCATCTCGATGGCCGTCTGCACGCGCGTGTCGACCTCGATCTTTTCAAGCGCGTCCTGGAGTGCCAGCGCGTTCATGACCGTCGCCATCATGCCCATGTAGTCCGCTGTCGCGCGGTCCATGCCCTTTGCGGAGCCCGCGAGGCCGCGCCAGATATTGCCGCCGCCCACGACGATGGCGACATCGATGCCGTGCTCGCGCACCTGCTTCACCTGGGCCGCGATATCCTCGACGACCGTCGGATTGATGCCGAACCCCTGATCGCCTGCGAGCGACTCACCACTGAGCTTCAGGACAACGCGTTTATATTTCGCTGTTTCCAAAACAAAAACCTCCATCCAGTCCAAGCAACGACTGAAACCTATCTAGTGATTCCATTCGACGGAAAGCGGGAAACTCCTGCCGCCTCCGTCAATTTCTCCGCACCGCGCTGCCGCCGCATGCGGCCCTCAGTGCGTCATTCCCCAAAAAGAGGCTGCCGCACCTCCTGCTCCCGCCGGGAGCGCCGTCTTCTGTGCAACAGCCTCTCTTTTCACCATGTGCCTGACCACAGCCGGCAAGGCGATTCCTCCGAAGAGGAATTACTGCATCTGCGCCTTGACCTCTGCCGCGAAGTCCTCCTGCTTCTTCTCGATGCCCTCACCGAGCTGGAAGCGCGTGAACTCCACGACCTTCTCGCCGCCGAGGATATCCGAGATCGTCTTGTCCGGATCCTTGACGAAGATCTGCTGATCGAGGCAGACTTCCTTGTAGTACTTCTTGATGCGACCCTCAACGATGCGGTCGATGATTTTCGCTGGCTTGCCCTCTTCCTCGGCCTGCTTGCGCGCGACTTCCTTCTCGTGCTCGACAACCTCTGCCGGCACGCCCGTCTCGTCGATGGCGATCGGGTTCGCCGCCGCGATCTGCATCGCGACATCCTTGCCGAGCTCATCGCTGCCGCCCGTGAGGTTCACGAGCACGCCGATCTTGCCGCCCATGTGGATGTAGCTCGCGAGCTTGCCAGCACTCTCATAGCGCACGAAGCGGCGCAGGGAGATCTTCTCGCCGATCGTCGCCGTCGCGTCCGTGATGAGCGCGGAGACCTGCTTGCCGTCGATCTCGCTCGCGTTGAGCGCGTCGAGATCCTGCGGCGCCGTCTCGGCGATGTGCTTCGCAATCTTCGCCTCGAGCGCCTTGAACTTCTCGTTGCCCGCGGCGAAATCCGTCTCGCAGTTGATCTCGACGAGCACGCCGACCTTCGCATCCTCCGTGATGTACGCTGCGACTGCACCTTCTGCTGCGATGCGGCTGGCCTTCTTCTCCGCCTTGGAGATGCCCTTCTCGCGCAGCCAGTCGATGGCTGCCTTCGCATCGCCGTTCGTTGCCGTCAGTGCCTTCTTGCAGTCCATCATGCCTGCGCCCGTCTTCTCGCGCAGCTCTTTTACCATTGCAGCCGTAATTGCCATTGTATTTCCTCCTTGTCGTACCTTTCCTCAAAAAAACGAGGCAAGGGATAACATCCCTTACCCCGTCATAGGTTCTATGCCTGATTACTCAGCGTCCTTTGCCGCTTCAGCAGCCGGCGCTTCCTCGCTGCCGTCAGCGCCCTGACGACCTTCGAGAACCGCATCCGCCATCTTGCCCGTGAGGAGCTTGACAGCGCGGATGGCATCATCGTTGCCCGGGATGACGTAGTCGATCTCATCCGGATCGCAGTTCGTATCGACAATGGCGACGATGGGGATATGGAGCTTGCGCGCCTCAGCGACGGCGATGCGCTCCTTGCGCGGATCAACGACGAAGAGCGCGCCCGGCAGCTTCTTCATTTCTTTGATGCCGCCGAGATACTTCTCGAGCTTCTCCATCTCGTGACGGAGCACCTGGACCTCTTTCTTCGTGAGGACATCGAACGTGCCGTCCTCTTCCATCGCCTCGAGCTCCTTGAGACGCTTCACGCGCTTCTCGATCGTCTGGAAGTTCGTCATCATGCCGCCGAGCCAGCGCTCGTTGACATAGAACTGACCGGCGCGCTCCGCCTCGGTCTTGATGGACTCCTGCGCCTGCTTCTTCGTGCCGACGAAGAGGACGCTCTTGCCCTCCTCAGCGACGCTGCGCAGGAACGCGTAAGCCTCGTCCACCTTCTTGACCGTCTTCTGCAGGTCGATGATATAGATGCCGTTGCGCTCCGTGAAGATGTACTTCGCCATCTTCGGGTTCCAGCGGCGCGTCTGATGTCCGAAATGGACGCCTGCTTCGAGTAACTGTTTCATGGAAATCACTGCCATGATTGGTGCACCTCCTGTTGTTTTCTTCTGCGCGCTTCATCGGCTGCGCCACCGCTTCGCGGCACAGGGCAGCCATCCGCCCGCATGCTTTTTCTAACACCGTTGGTCATTATATCATAGGAACCTCCGGAAAACAATCACCGCGGAAAATATTTTTCAGGCTTCCGACGCCGCGCCAGCGCTCCCTCCTCCCACTGCTGACAATTGACGAAATATTCCATAGACAGTCTTTCATTTCCAACGTATAATAAAGATAGCCACAACAATACAAAACATGCAAAGGAGTGGTCTCTATGAATTTATCCGTCAAGATCTTCCTCGCCCTCGTGCTGTCCGTCGTCGTCGGACTCATCGCGGGGCCGGACGCGCTGCCCTTCATCAAATGGTGGATTGCGCCCATCGGCACGATGTTCATCAACCTCATCAAGATGATGATCGTGCCCGTCGTCTTCACCTCGCTCATCGTCGGCATGACGAGCATCGGCGACACGAAGAAGCTCGGCCGCATCGGCATCAAGACCATCGTCATCTACCTCTGTACGACAGCCATCGCCATCCTCATCGGCTTCGCCGTCGCGGGGCTCTTCCATCCGGGCATCGGCATGAGCATGACGAGCGACGCTGCCGTCGAAGTCAAGAAGGCGCCGTCCGTCATGCAGGTGCTCGTCGCGATGATCCCGGCGAACCCCATCGCCTCCATGGCCAAGGCTGACATCCTGCCCATCATCATCTTCGCGCTCTTCGTCGGCGTCGGCATCCTGCAGGTCGGCGGCGAGCGCGCGAAAACGCTCATCAACTTCTTCGACGCCTGCGCCGAGGTCTGCTACAAGATCATCGCGATGGTCATGGCCGTCTCGCCCATCGGCGTCTTCTGCCTGCTGCTGCCCGTCGTCGCGGCGAACGGCCCCTCCGTGCTGCTGCCGCTCCTCTCCGTCATCGGCTGCATGGCCATCGGCTCCGTCATCCACGCCGTCGGCGTCTACTCGACGCTCGCGCGCGTCTGGGGCGGTCATACGCCGCTCGCGTTCTTCAAGGGCATGAGCGAGGCGATGATGATCGCGTTCACGACCTGCAGCTCGGCAGGCACGCTGCCCGTCAACATGAAGAACACGCAGGAGAAGCTCGGCGTCTCGCGCGAAGTCACCTCGTTCGTCCTGCCGCTCGGCGCGACGATCAACATGGACGGCACCGCCGTCTACATGGGCATCTGCTCCCTCTTCGTCGCGAACGTCTTCGGCGTCGACCTCTCCTTCGGCCAGATGGCGATGATCGTCCTCACAGGCACGCTCGCCTCCATCGGCACGGCGGGCGTGCCGGGCGCGGGCCTCATCATGCTCGCGATGGTGCTCCAGTCCGTCGGCCTGCCGCTCGAGGGCCTCGCGCTCGTCGCCGGCATCGACCGCATCCTCGACATGTTCCGCACCTGCCTCAACATCACGGGCGACGCCGCCGTCGCCTGCGTCATCAACGAGACGGAGAAAAAATACCAGCACGCCTGACACGGCGCGCAGATATGCGGAGCGCTGCATGACGCCAGTGTTCCGTGAAACAAAATGGCTGCCCCCACACGATGCCACATCGGGTGGGGACAGCCATTTTGTTTTGCGGCCGCGCAGCCGCATCAAGCGCCGCTCATGCCTTTTTCCAGACCTCCGCCATGAGGTCGTCGTAGCTCGCCTCGAGGTGCTGTACGAGGATGCTGAGCATGAGCTGGATCATCTTGCTGTCGAATGTCTCGTCGACGTATGGCAGGCAGATGTCGAGGTAGATGGCGCCGTCGTCGCGCAGGTAGTATTTGAAGATTTTGTACTGCGCGTTGAGCTCGTTGAGGTAGTGCTCGAGGCGCGGGCGCTTTTCGTCTGTGATGCCCGTGACAATCTGCGTGCGGATGAGCGTGAAGATGCTCGTGTCGATGAGGATGGCCATCGGCAGGATCTGTCCCTTGACCTCGATGCGCGAGCGGAACATGACAGTCTGGTAGTCGTCCTCGAGCGACTCCGTGCTAAACACGTTGATGTTGTTGTCCACGAGGAACTCCTGGAAGTCGAGCGCCTTCGTGTTGCTCTCGACGCCCTTCTTTGCACTGCGGGCGGCACGGCGCGATGGCTCGGACTTTTTCTCCTGTTTTTCGTCTTTCTTCCCAGCCGCTTCTGCCTTCGTCTCTGCGGCCTGGGCTTCCTTCACCGCAGCGGCGGTCAGTTCTTCCTTCGTCTTTGGCATGTCAAAACTCCTTATTCATTGATTCTTATCGGCTCCGATAAATCTCGCGGCGTTGCCGTAGCAGATGTCCTCGACGAGCCGCGCGAGCTGCTTCTCGTCGTCCGGGTACTCGCCGCGCTCGACGAGACCGCCGATGAAGTTGCAGAGGATGCGGCGGTAGTACTCATGGCGCGGGAATGAGAACAGCGAGCGCGAGTCCGTGACCGTACCGACGGTCGTGCCGAGCAGGCCAAGGCCCGCGAGGCTCGTGAGCTGCGCCTCGATGCCGGATCGCGTGTTGTTGAACCACCAGGCCGCCCCCTGCTGCACCTTGCCGCGGATGCCCTCGCCGGGGAACGCGCCGAGGATGGAGCCGATGACGGCGTTGTCCGCGGGGTTCGCCGGGTAGAGGATGGTGCGCGGCAGGCACTCGAGGCGGTCGAGCGCATCGAGCAGGCGCGTGATGCCCTCAGCGGAGTCGCGCGAGGAGATGCAGTCGAAGCCCGCCGCCGTACCGAACTGCGCGAAGCGCTTCGTATTGACGTTGCGCAGCGCACCGTAATGGAGCTCGAGCACCCAGCCGCGGCGGCTGCACTCCTTGCCGAGCAGCAGGAGGACAGCCGAGCGGTATTTCTCCTGTTCGAGCGGCGTTGGCGTGCCCTTGCCATTGAGATATTTGCCGACGATATCGTCGAGCTCGTACTCCTCCGCCTCGTAGTAGCGCACGCAGGCGACGCCAGCGTCGACGAGGCGGCAGCCCTGTGCGGCGAACGCGTCAAGGCGGCGCACGATGGCCGTCCGCACATCCTCCATCGTCGTGATGTCCGTATCGGCGGCTGCACCGAGGCTGTAGAGCATGTAGTTCTGCCAGTCGTCCGCCGCGATGTCGAGGATGGCGTCCACGCGGAACGTCGGCAGCACCGCCGTCTCGCAGCCATCTGCGCGGATAGCCGCATGCCACTTGAGGTCGTCCGCGGGGTCGTCGACGGTCGCGAGCAGGCGCACGTGCGACTTTTTGAGCACGCCGCGCGCCGTCATATCAGGCTCGGCGAGCGCGATGCCCGCCTGCTGCCAGACTTCCTCCGCCGTCTCGCCAGAGAGCGGCACATGCGAGTGGAAATAGCGCAGGAGCTCGAGATGCACCCAGGCGTACATCGGATTACCGACGGCGCGCGGCATCATCTCGGCGAATTTCTGGAAGCGGTCGCGGCCTGCCGCCCTGCCGCCCGTGATGTATTTCTCTTCCACACCGTCCGTGCGCATGAGGCGCCATTTGTAGTGATCCGCCGTGAGCCAGGCCTCCGCGAGGTTCCGGTAGCGCGCGTCCTCAGCGATCTCACGCGGGTTTACATGCGAGTGGAAGTCGAGGATCGGCATCTTCGCCGCATGCTCGTGGTAGAGCCGCTGCGCCGTCTCGCTCTCGAGCAGGAAATCCTCGTCCATGAAGCGTTTCATTGGGAAAGCCCCCCTTTGCTTTGTTTCCTGTTTCTCTTCTTACTTTATTCTCCGCACGGCGGGAAAATCCTGCTTGCGCGCCAAACATGCGCGATACCTGCAGGCAGAGCATCGCAGCCTCTCTCCGCGGAGTAAAGGAAAAGCAGGCACCCGGAAAAGATGCCTGCCGATGGACCGTCCGCACATCAGTACCGCTTGTTGAAGAGGTTGCCGATGGGGTTGATGGCCGCTGTGAGGTCGTATGCATGCACGGTGGCGTTCTGGCGCCGGCTCTTGTTGAGCCAGCTTTTCGCCTTATAGATGAGCTGCATATCGAGCGGCTTGATTTTCTCGATGAGCGCCTGGCATTCCGCGGTCTTACGATACGCCTCCGTCTGCGGGTTCTTCTTCATGCGCTCGACGAGCGCCGTGCGCTGCTGCGTGAGCGAGAGGAACTCGTCGATGTCTTCTTGCGAGATGAATTTCAGCAGTTCCTCGGAGAGCGTATGGTAGAGCTGCCAGTCACGGCGCGCCGCCGCCAGCTGTGCTGCCTGTTCGTTCATGTAGATGCTCCTTCCGCCTGCCGTCTCAGCCGACGTAGCTGCCGTTCTGCACGCCCTGCGTGCCCTTTTCCTTACGCGCCTTCTTCATCGCCTGCGCCCAAGCGTCCCGCAGCTCCTTGATGATGCCTTTCGCCTCTTCGAGCATCGCGACATCGCTCTTGATGTTGCCCTCGACGAGGCGGTCATAGGTGTAGTTGTAGAGCGGCATGAGCTGATGTGAGATCTCGTAGTCCATGTCGAGCGTGATGCGGAACTCCGAGATGATGCTCTGCGCCTTCTGCAGGGAGTTGTTCGCCGCCTCCCATTGTTTCTCCTTGACGCCCTGGATGCCCTCGTCGATGAATTTCAGGCAGCCGTTGTAGAGCATGAGCGTCAGTGCCTCCGGCGTCGCTGTCATGATCTGCTGGCGCTTGTAGGCCTCAGCCGCATTGTTTACCATTCGTGATTCCTCCTGTGTTCGCCATGTCCGAAAGAGCCGCGGCACCACCGCCACGCGCTATGCTATGCTCAGTTGCCACCCGTGATGTAGCCGAGCTGCGTGCTGAGCTGCTGGATGGCCGTCTCCATCGCGTCGTATTTGTCATAGAGCGCATTCTCGAATGCGTCCATCTGCGTCTTGAAGTCCGACATCTTCGTCTTGAGGTTCTCGATGAGCGTGCCGAGCGTGCTGCCATCGGCAGTCTCCATGGAGCTGCCAGCGTAGCTCTTCATCGTCTTGAGATTCGTGTGGAGCGCGTCGGAGATGCGGTTGAGGACGCCCTCCTTGTTGTAGTCGGTCGTAGTCTTCTGATTGCCGTCCGCGTCCGTCGTCGTGACGTCGCCGCTGCTCGCGAAGAGCTGGCGCACGCAGTCAGGATCGGAGGCGAGCGCCTTCTTGAGCTTGTCGGTATCGAGCCTGATATGGCCCTGATCCGTCGAGGAGGTGATGCCGATGGACATCATCGTGTTGTAGTTGCTGGTGACGGAGTCGACGGGCGTGTAGAGCGCCTGACGCATAGAGCTGATGACCTTGCCGAGCGTCTGGTCGTGGTAGAGCAGGCCGGATTTCGCCTTTTCGTTCCACTTCGTGATCTGGTCGGCCGTCATCGCGCTTTCCTGCGATTTCGTGAGGACGCCGTAGTCGCTGTACTGCTTCTCGTAATACTTCGTGTTGAGCGCGTCAATCATCTTGTTGTAGTCGTCGACGAACGACTGGACGTTCTTGACGAGCGTGTCAGTGTCCTGCGATACGGAGACGGTCGCCGCGCCCATGGCGTTCAGCGTGTAGGTGACGCCGCCGACCGTGACCTTGCCGGTGTCTGACGTGTATTTCTTGCCGTCGATGGTCGCGGTCGCGCTCGTGCCTGCAGTCGAAGCACCGTGAGTATCTGCCGTGAGCTCTTTGCCCGAGACGAAGTTCAGCCCGTTGAGCAGGGAGCGCCCGTTCGTGGATGCGGCGTCCGTCGCACTGCTCGAGACGCCGAAGGTCACTTTTGCGGTATTGTCATTCGAGGCCACGGTGAGCTGCCCGTCCGACGCGAGCGACGCTGTGACGCCGGCGCCGCTGCCATTGATGGCATCGATGAGATCGCTGACCTTCTTCGTCGTGACATCGTCGATGGTGACGGTCTTCCCATTGACGGTGAACGTTGCGGACTTGCTGCCGTCCTGCGCCTTGAAGAGCGTCGAGAGCAACGCGTCGCGCGTCGTCTTCGTCGCGCTCGTATAGGACGCCTGCGTGCCGCCGACCTCGCTCGTGCCCGTCGTCACGGCATTGAGGTTGATCTCGCTTGACGAGAGCGTGCTCGTGCGGTTGCCGTTTGCATCCGTCGTGTTCGTCACGCTGTGGAGGTTGAGGTTGCCGAGCAGCGTCTTGCCGTTGGCCGAGGCATCCGAGCCGTCATTGGCGACGGAGAGGATGATCTTGTTGGCCTCGCCGCCCGTCTTCTGATAGAGGGAAAAGGCATCGTTCGTGTTGTCGAACGAGGCTTTGATGTTGACGCCCGAGGCGTTGATCTTCGAGACGAGGTCGTTGAGCGTCTGCCCGCTCGAGAAGATGTCGTTATAGGTGAACGAGATGGTTTTCGACGTGGCGTTCGCGCCCGTGCCGTCCGCGATGTCGAAGCTCACGAGCGTCTGCGTGCCGAGCGTGCTGTCCGCCTTGAACTTGCTCTGGAGATCTGTCTGCTGGGCCTCAGTAAAAAGCATATCCTTGAGATAGATGCTCGTCTTCGCGCTGTCGCTCGCATTCGCGCGCGTGAGTTTTTCCTCGCCCGTCAAGAGATAGGCGTTCGAGGCGAGCGCCGAGACGTTGACCGTATGCGACATCGAGGCGGCATCGGCGTTCGCCGTCGCCGTCGCGACCGTCGAGGCGGAGCTCGAGGCGAGCATCGGGCTCGTCTTCGAGCTCATCTTGTAGCTCGAGAGCGTCGTCGTGTTGAACGTGTTGAGATCGCCGTAGAGATCGCTGTACGCTTCCTTGAGCCACTCGTTCTTGACTTCCTGCTTGTACATCTTATCGTACTGGCTCTGCTTCGTCATCATGCCGACCTTGACCATCGAGTCGACGTCGATGCCGGAGCCGGAGAGTCCGTAGATTCCTCTCGTTGACATAGTGCTTCCTCCTTTTCGCGGTCAGACCGTCTTATCAAGGAAGGCGCCGAGCCAATCCTTGGCCTTGATCATATGCTTGATGAGCGACTCGGGCGGGACCTCCTTGAGGACGTCGCCCGTCTTCTTGTCGAGCATCTTCACCGACATCATATCGACTTCCTTGTGATACTGGAATTCCAGGTTGCAGTTGATGCGGCTCATGAGCTTGTTGAGTTCCTCCGTGATGTAGCTCACGGATTTCTCGTCGAGCTTTTTGTCGAGATCACCGTCCTGCTTGTCCTTGTCCGTCTTGCCGTCCTGCGCGCCGTCTGCGGTGTTGGCGGCATTCTTGACCTGGCTGAGGATGTCGAGCGAGGCCGCGGGCGTCTCCGCCATATCCTGCTGCGTCTGCTGATCCTGGCTCGCCGTCGACGAGGCGGCCTCAGGCGCTGCCGTTTCATTGATGCCCGGCGTTGACTCCGTCGCGCCGATGACGACGGCGGCCGAGACAAGGTCCTGTACTTTTCCAATCATTTGATATCCCTCCGTAGATATGATGATGTCAGTCCATGAACTAGATTTCGTTGCAAAATCCCCAGGGCGCAGCTCCATATGCGCCTCGCGATTGGGAATCGCCTGCCATGCGTATCACCGCGGCAGCGCGCTCTTGAGGTCGATGTCCATCGGCACCGGGGCGGCTGCCTGCTTGTTCTCCTCCTGGATGGCGTGATAGATCTCGCCACGGTAGATCTTGACCGAGCGCGGCGCGTCGATGGCGATGCGGACATTGTCGCCCTGCACCTCGACGATGTTGAGGACGATGTCATCACCGATCATAATCTGCTGCTTGGGCTTGCGGGTGAGTACGAGCATCAGCGCGCCTCCTTCCCGGCGCCGTCCTGCTGGAACAGGCGGTGCTTCGTCTGGTAGGGGCTCTTCTCGAGCACGAGCTGCACGGCGTCGAGCGTGTTCTGGTTGATGATGACCGGCGCCATGAGGTTGGCCGTCATATCCTTGATGCTGCCGCCGGGGATTGTGAGCAGCACGTAGACGGCGACATCCTCTGGTTTCTCGAGTCCGAGCTTTTTCTCCGTCGCGTCGTCGATCTCGAACTCGTAATCCTTGAAGAAGAGGTACGGGCTCGTCATGAGGAACGCGAGATCCGGCGTCTGGCAGGACTGCAGGAACAGGTAGGGGCTTTCCGCGTCATAGGGGATGAGGACGAATTCGCGTTCGTCCTCAAACGCGGGGATGCCCTGCGCGAAATGGACGATGCTCTTTTCCTCGACCTCGAAGTCACCGAAACGCACGGTATGGATTGTTTTCATAGTCTGCCTCCCAATCACGCCAGGCTCTGCCTAGGCGTATATATCGTAGCGGTCTTCCGTGACCCATTGATGTACGGATCCCTTCTGTTTGAGATAGGTCTCTACCTGCCCCGGCGTGAAATGCGTCTGGGCAAAGGCATCCGTGTCCACGTGCTCCGTCACGTCCCCGGGATCGATGGTGCCCGTGAGCTCGCTCTGGTGCACCGTGATGGTCGGGGCGGGGATATGCGCCGCCACAATGTGGCGGTTCTTGCCCTTGTTGATGAAATCCGTGATCTGGCTGGCGTAATGCTGGTGAATCATGTTCGTGCCGGGCCTGGCGGCGTTGTCGATGATCTGCCACGCCTCGGCCGTATGCCCGGACGTCGCCTGCTGCACATCGCTGAGTCCCTGCTGCCCGTGCTCCTTGGCGAAGTCGCCGTGGCTGTCATAGCCGTAGCTGTGACGGCTCGGGTAGCTGTCGATGTCCACGCGGCACTGCGTCCACCCCTTGTTCGAGCGCGCCTGCCGGTTCTCTGTCGAAAGCCGCGCGGGTGTCGCGTGCGCCTCGAGCTGCCCGAGGCGTGTGTGGATGCCGATCATCGGCTGCGTCGTGCGGATGTTCAATCGCAACATGGTATGATTCACCTTCTCCCTGGCGGATTCCTGCTGTCCCTGCAAATTTCATCAAATCGTTCAGAAAAAGCACATCAAGCTGCCAGCTTCATCTGCTGCCACCTCAGCTCAGGTAGTCCGCGAGCGACTGCGGCAGGATGCGGGCGCCGAGCGCGAGGCTCATGTTGTAGACGGTCTGCTCCTCCATGAGTTTCGTCGCGAGCGCCGCGACATCGACCGCGCTCACATCCGTGACATCCTGCTTGATGAGGACGTTCTGGTTGTCGAGCATCGTCGCGACGGAGTTGTAGAGCTGCTGGCGCGCGCCGAGCTTCGTCTCTGTCGTGACAGTCGTCGCGTGCGCCTGGTCGGAGATGGTCTGCCCGTCGTCCGAGAGCCAGGAGAAATCCGCGCTCGTGACCTGCTTCTGCACCGTGAGCATCTCGTTGAGCATCGCCGTGCCGGAGGGTGCGTTGCCGGAGCTTGCGTCATCGAAGATGTCCGTGCCCCAGATCTCCGGGCCCGTGACATTGACCGTGTCGGACGTCGGCTCCGTCGTGCCGTTCTTCTTTGTCATCGAGATGTGTTTATTATCGCCCTGGTAAGTGGCGATTTTCTGCTCGACGGTGGCGAAGGTAAATTTTACACCCGCGACGTTGCCCGTCCCGACATTCGTCGCTTTCATATCCGTCTGCGGCGTCTTGATGATTTCGCCGGTATTCTTGAAATACTCCGATACGTCCTTGCTGCCCGTCCAGCCATCGAGCAGGCCAACGGCATCCTTTGTCGGATCCACCTTCGCATTGGCGTTCTGCGCGATCTTCTGCTGATAGCCATTCTCTACGAAATCCTTCGTATAGATGTAGCCGTCCTTCGTATTGAGATAATAGGTCTCGGTTTTTGCATCTGCTCCCGTCCCCGTTGTTCCCGTAAGTGTGAGCATCTGCTTGACCGTGCCCATGTCCTCCGCGCCGTTCTTGCCGCTGAAATAGTTGGAGGCCTTCTCCGAGAGCGTCTTGGCGAGGCCGCGCTCGACCTCTTTGTCCGAGAGGGAGAACGGCTGCGTCGTGTCCTTCTGCCCCGCGAAGATGTAGCGGTCGCCCTGCTGCGTGTTGCCGAGGGAGACGAGCTCCTGGATCTCCGCCTCCATCTCCTTGCCGATGGCGGCCATGTCCTCATTCGTCTTGTCGCCGTTCGCGGCCGCGACGGTCTTTTCCTTGAACGTCGTCTGGATGTCCGTCATGGAGACGAGTGCGGAGTCTGAGGCCTTCATCCACGAGATACCCGTACTGACATTCTTCTGGTACTGCTCGTTCTCCTGCTCCGAGGTGTCGTAGCGCAGGTACTTCGTATAGGCGACGGAGTCGTCGGACGGGCGGTGCAGCTTGTTGCCGTCGCCCTGCTCCATGAGCTTGTCCTTGCGGTTGTTCGCGTCGTTGAGCTGCTTTTTATAGTTGTAGACCATCTGGTTGCTGCTGACTCTGATTGCCATTTTTTTCACCTCTGTGACTGATTATCTGCCGACCATGCCTGTGGAGTTGATGAGCTTGTCAAGCATCTCGTCCATCGTCGTCAGGCAGCGGGAGCAGGCGCTGTAGCCCTTCTGGAACATGATCATGTTCGATAGCTCCTCGTTCCAGTCAACGCCCGAGGTTGAGGAGCGCCAGTTCGTGATCTGCAAGATGAGATCATCCTGCGCATCCGCCTTGTCATCGAGCGACTCGGAGTCGCTGCCGAGCTGGGAGACAGCCGCAGAGTAATAGGCGTTGACGGAATTCGTATCGAGGGAACGGCTCGTCATATTGTTTTCTGCCTTCTTATCCTGCATGTTCATGAGGAACGTCGTCGCACCGCTTTCCTGATAAGCCACATAGGCGGAGCTGATGACATTGCCCCCACTGTACGCCTGATACGACGTATTGTTGACGGAGGAATCCTTTTCTCCGTTATACTGCCCCATGTTCACGAGCGACGCGACATTCGTCGCGTTCGTGCCATCGCCTGAGCCGTTGACCGTCACGTCATAGACAGGCTTTCCTGATGCATCAGTTTTGAATTTGCCATTGTCATCGGTTGCCTGCACGACAGAGAGTGTGCGCGCCGCGATGAGACTCTGCCCACCAACCGCGGTGATTGCCGTATTGACCTGGAGCGCGTTGATGATGTTGATGCCCTTGAGATTATTTCCCGTGTCAACCTTGGTGCCGGTAATCGTAACCTGCGGCATATAAATGACGTTGCCATCTGTGTCCTTAAGCGCTTTGCCGTCTGCATCTGTCTTTTCCGCATAGGTCAGTCTGCGCTTGATATCTTTCATCTGCGTGGCCTGGACGCATTGATTCGCAGCATCCCAGGTATAGAGCGTGTTGTCATCACCCCAGAAATTCCGCCCATACGACGGTCCTTTGTAGGTCGCCGTACCATCGTCATCTCCAAGGCTGCTGTCCGTGCCGTCGATGCCCGCGCCCTGCTGGTGCACGGTATTGAACGTCGTGAGCAGGAAGCCCGCGATGTTCGCCATTTTGTCGATGTAGCCCTTGTCCTCGGCAATCGTGTCCATCTGCGCCTTCATGCTGCCGTTCATCGGGATGTAGGCGATGCCGGACTCCTTGATATTGACGGTGTAGTCGCTGATGCCGTACGTCTTGTTCATCTGCGGCTCGGACATCTCGAGCGTGAGCTTGTTGATGCCGTTCACCATCGTGATGCCGTTCGAGACGACGGAGTACATGCCCTTTTCATCCTCATAGACGTTGAGGTTCATGTATTTCGAGAGGTTGTCGACGATGAGGTCGCGCTGGTCGCGGAGGTCGTTCGCGCTCGCGCCCGTCGCCTCGGTCGTCATGATGTTCTGGTTGAGCTTGACGAGCTGGTCGGTATAGTCGTTGATCTGCGTGACACTCAGGCGCATATCATCATACTGCGCATTGATCTGCGCCTGCAGCTGCTGCGACGCCGTCTTGATACGGTCGGCGAGCACGTTGCTCTTCTCTATGACGGCCGTGCGGTTGCTCGCGGTCGAGGCGTTCGTCGAGAGGTCGTTCCACGCGTTGTAGAACTCGGTGAGGGCGTTCTTAACGCCCGTGTTGCCCGAGTCGTTGAAGATGGCCTCGACTTTGTCATAGTTCGTCTGCTGCGTCTTGTAGTATTGCTGCTGCGCCGTCTCCGACCAGTACTGCTTGTCCGCGTAGACATTGCGTGCACGCTCGATAGAGGTCGAGTCGACGCCCGTGCCGACCATGACCTGCCCATAGATGGACGAGACCTGCTGGCCGCGCGTGGCGGCGAGATTGACGCTCTGACGCGAATAGCCTTCCGTCCCGGCGTTCGTGATGTTGTGCCCTGTCGTATAGAGGGAGAGCTGGTTCGCGTAGATGCCCCGCACCATCGTGTTGAGCCCTGCGAATGTGGAACGCATATAGATCACCTTTTCCTTGCTGTGTTATTCCGTCAAATCGATGCCCGGGAATCACTCCCGCACCGCTCAGACGTTCGCGTCGAACATCTTGCGGCCGCGCAGGAGCTCAGGAGACTCGCCGCCCGGCTTCGTGTAAGTGTCGCTCGCGACAGTCTGGTTCATGATGTTCACATGGAAGTCCGCGAACGCCTTGCCCTGCGCGAGTAGCGCCTGTGCCCCCGCGAGCTCGCGCCGCAGCGCGCGCTGCTGTGACGTGGCGCGTGCGAGCAGCGCGAGCGCGCCGGTTCGCAGCTGCGAGGGCGGCTGCGCCGTAAAAAAAGCGGTCAGGCGTGCTGCGCCCGTCCGCGCCAAGAAGTCATCGAGCCTGCGGCTGAGCTGCGTGAGCTGCCCGAGCACACGCTCGAGCTGCCCGAGTGCCTCGGGCATCGCCTGCCCGGGCGTGCGTTCCCGCAGCAGGGCGCGCAGCTGCTGCGCCGCCTGCAGTGCCTCAGTGCCGAGCAGGAGCTCCTGCTTGAGGAGTCCCGCGCCCTCTTGGAGCAGCTCAGGCGTCGTACTCGAAGTTCCTGCCATGCGAGAGCACCTCCTGTCCGCCGCTGCCATACGTCGGCTCCACCTTCGTGCCGCCGATGCGGTTCAGATGATAGGTCACAGCGGAAAGCGCGCCCTCGATGAGGACGCGGTTGTTCTCAGCGAGCTCCTGCGCGCGCTTCGTCGAGGTGTCGAGCGCGGCGTGGAGTTTCTCGATGAGCAGCCTGTGGTTCGGTGTCGGAGCGAAGCGGGCGAGATCCTTCATCTTCGTATCTTTCGTGATGGCCCGGTTCTCCACAGCCAGGTCGATGAGGGCTTTCTGCCGTTTCGTCTCCAGTGCGCGGATGCGCTGCGTGAGCTTCGCTTCCTCCCCATTCACGGCCTCGATGGATTTGAGGTCGATGACGATGAGAGCCTTGTGCTTCTTCTCGCTGAGCGCGATGAGCGCGCAGTATGTCTTGTTGAGTTCGTTGAGTGTCTCAATGAGTTCCTGCCACATGCTGTCTCTCCTGTCCTGCCGCGGTCATGCCGCGTCCCCTAAAGGAACCGCCGAAGCGCGGTGACTCCTCACATCATGAGGCCGAGCATCTTCGCGGCGATGTCCTTGGCATCGACATGGTAGGTGCCGTTCTCGATAGCCTGCGTGTAAGCGTCCACCTTCTCCTGACGCACCTCGTCACCGCTGCGGAGTTTCTGCAGCATATCACTGAAACTCTGCCCTGCCTCCGAGATGACGACCTCATCCTGCTGCGCGGCCTTGCCCGCCGCCTTGCTGCGATAGGCGTGTGCCGCCTGTGCGGAGCCGTAGAGCGTCGTGACGGACTGGATGTTGTTGTTTACGATCATGTTTTCACCACCTTGCATAGGCAGCGGACTGACTGGGATTCCCCCGCATAGAGGCCGCTGCAGGAAAGGCACCGATTGCCTCAGCGCTTCCTTGAGGAAGCACTTCATTTAATCAGCGCTTCCTTGATTCTTCTGTTAGAGGTATCGACAGAAAAAGCAGGAGACTTAACTCCTGCTTTTTCGCCGTTATATCACGTTATCTTTTATTTTCTCTCTCGTTCTTCCGCTTACGGCATTTTATGCCTTGGTATGGTCAATGCAGGCCGCGGTAGCGCTTACTGACCGCGTTGCCGCCCTGGCGGTCGCGTTCGGAACGGAACGCCGACGCATGCTCCTGGCTGTCACGTTTCGCGGGGACGCGTTTCGCATCGCGATCCGCGACGATCTTTGCAGCTGCACTCTGCAGTTCGTTCTTGAGCGCCTCCGCACATTTTATACAGAGCTTCCCCTGCGTGATGGGCGCGCCGCATTTCTCGCACGGATACGTCATGCGCACGCCGACCTGGATGAACCGTCCCTCGCGGATCATGCGCTTGATCATCGACTCTGGCGCTCCGGTCGCCTCGATGAGCTCGTTGACCTTGATCTTCGGATGGTCGCGTACGTACTCGACCACCTCATGTTCCTTCTCGCGCAGCTTCTCCATGCAGTCGGGGCACAGGCGCTGCGTCGCGTTCATCGGCACGAAAATACGCCCGCACGATGGGCAGTTCTTCATCTTTGCTACCATAGTCGACACTCCCTCTGTCGCTTCATTGCTGTCTTTTAGGGAATATTCGACAGGAAAAGCGATTTTCCTGCTTTGGCGCGATATTTTCTCCGGCGTCTCACCATCTGCACCGCCGCAGTGCTCCGGGCGCCTGCAGGCGCAGGATGCGGCAGCTGTTGAGGACGACGGCGAGCGTCGCCGTGTTATGACGACCACACATAGAAGAAAAGCCGGGAACAGACGCTGGGCATCCGGCGCGCCGGACTGCTGTTCTAAGCGCGCCATGAGCCTCAGCATCCCTTCCCGGCCCACCTCCTGTGTTCGGAGCCTGGAGGCGCTGCCTACTCAGCCTTTCCTCGCGGAATTATTTCTGCTTCGCTTCCTGCGCTGCGATGAGGTCCTCGAGCTCCTCCTTCTGACGCTGGAGCTCAGCGAGCGGCAGCTCAGACGTCGGCGCAGCCGGCTGCATCTGCACGAGCTGTTGCTCACGCTCCTGCATGAACCGATAGCCGAAGATGCCAGCGACCGCACCTGCAGCAAGGCCGATTCAAAAATCTGTTTTCTGGAACATGGAACATCCTCCCTTCTGACTTCTCTTTCTGAAATTGAAATGATATGCATAATCATTTCACCTACTTTTCTAACCATCCGCTGCTTTATTGTCAATGATAATCTATCTTAATAAAACGGATGACAGCAGACTCCTTTCACAGGAGACTGACGCCATCCGCATGGGCTCAGAAACACCGCTCTGCGCAGTGCTCTGCTCGTATGATCTTTTTCTCCATGCCGCAGAGAATCCCCGTCGGCATGGCACTTGCCGTTCAGACTTTCCGCAGCTCACATCGCCTTGACCGGCACAGGGCCGCGCGAGAGCGCGATCGCGCCCGTGCGCGCGATCTCGATGATGCCGTACTCCTCGAGCACCTCGCAGAGCGCGTCGATCTTGCTCTCGCCGCCCGTAAGCTCAATGACAACATCCTCAGGCGTCACGTCGACGATGTTCGCGCGGAAGATGTTGACGACGTTGATGATGTCGGCGCGCGACGCTTTTGACGCCTTGACCTTGATGAGAACGAGCTCGCGCTCGATGGAGTCCGTGAGGGAGAGATTGACAATCTTGATGACATCGATGAGCTTGCCTAGCTGGCTCACGACCTGCGCGAGCTCGTTCTCCGACTCGACGGAGACGACGATGTTGATGCGCGTGATATCCGGCTCCTCCGTGTAGCCCGCGGAGATGCTCTCGATGTTGAACGCACGGCGGCTGATGAGTCCGGCGACATGCGTGAGCACGCCCGGCTTGTTGTCGACGAGGACCGCCAGCAGGAATTTCTTCATTTCTTCTTTGCTCCTTTCCCCAGCACCATCTGATCGAGGCGTTTGCCGCCCGGTACCATCGGCAGGACGTCTTCTTCCTCCGGCACGTAGACATCGATGAGCGCCGCGCCCGGTTCTGCGAGAATGGCAGGCAGGCGCGTCTCGAGCTCCTCCGGCTCCGTGAGGCGGTAGCCGCGGATGCCCATGGCCTCCGCGAGCTTCACGAGATCCGTCTTGCCCTTGAGCTCGGACTGGGAATAGTGGTGGCTATAAAAGAGGCGCTGCCACTGGCCGACCATGCCGAGGATGAAATTGTGGATGACGA
This sequence comes from Selenomonas bovis DSM 23594, assembly GCF_000381005.1. Taxonomy (GTDB): domain Bacteria; phylum Bacillota; class Negativicutes; order Selenomonadales; family Selenomonadaceae; genus Selenomonas_C; species Selenomonas_C bovis. The sequence continues at coordinate 29,834 of NZ_KB908389.1, read as the reverse complement.
TGATCTTCACGTCGATGTCGTTGTCGGCGAGCGTCGCCATCTCCTGGCAGTTCATCATGATGCTGCCGTCGCCGGAGATGAGGACGACGGGCTGGTCTGGACGGCCGATCTTCGCGCCGAGCGCCGCGGGCAGGCCGAAGCCCATCGTGCCGAGGCCGCCCGACGTGATGAACTGGCGCGGCCGGCGCTCCGCGTAGAACTGCGCCGCCCACATCTGATGCTGGCCGACATCCGTCGCGACGATCGTATCATCGGATGAGAGCGCACTGACCTTCTCGATGAGCGCCTCCGGCTGGATCGCGTCCTCCCGCGCTGTGTAGGAGAAGGGATGCGCCTCCGCAAGCGCGGAGACATGGCGCAGCCACGACTGGAACTGCTCGCGGTAGTCCGTCGGCGAGGCCTCGAGCTTCTCGATGAGCAGCGGCAGCGAGGCGCGCAGATCCCCCGGCACCTCGGCGTCCGCCGACACGTTCTTGTTAAACTCCGCCACGTCGAGCTCGAAATGCACGACCTTCGCGTGCGGCGCGAACTCCGTGACCTTGCCCGTCACGCGGTCGCTGAAGCGCATGCCGAGGCAGAGGAGCAGGTCGCACTGCTGGATGGCCATGTTCGCGGCATAGGCACCGTGCATGCCCGCCATGCCGAGGAATCCCTCCGTGCCGTCCGCGATGCAGCCGAGCCCCATGAGCGTGCTCACGGCCGGCGCGCCGAGGCCGCTCTGGAGCTTGCGCACGAGCGCCGAGGTATCAGAAAGCGTCACGCCGCCGCCCACGAAGAGCAGCGGCTGCTCCGCCGCGTCGAGCAGCCGCACGACCTCGTCGATGGCCGCCGCATCCGTCGGATATTCGCCCGAATAGCCGCGCAGCGTCACCTGCTCCGGATAGGAGAAGTCGATCTGCGCCGCGAAGACGTCCTTCGCCACGTCGATGACGACAGGACCGGGACGCCCCGTGCGCGCGATGAAGAATGCCTCTTTCATCACGCGCGGCAGCTCGCGCACGTCCTTCACGAGGTAGTTGTGCTTCGTGATGGGCGTCGTGATGCCGCAGACATCCGCCTCCTGGAATGAATCCTTGCCGATGTAGGGATTCGCCACCTGCCCCGTGATGCAGACGAGCGGCACGGAGTCGATGTTCGCCGTCGCGATGCCCGTGATGAGGTTCGCCGCGCCCGGGCCCGACGTAGCGAACACCACGCCGACCTTTCCCGTCGCGCGCGCGTAGCCGTCCGCCGCATGGACGGCTCCCTGCTCGTGCCGCGTGAGCACATGCGGGAATTTCATCTTGTAGAGCTCATCATATAATGTCAGCACCGCGCCGCCCGGATAGCCGAATACGACGTCGACGCCCTCTTTCTTCAGGCTTTCCAGTACCGCCTGCGCGCCATTCATCAACAAAATATCTGCCTCCCCTTGATCTGCATAGTTCAGAAGCCGACAAACGCACGCTCCTGAAAAAGCATTTGTCTTTCTATTATAATGGATTGTATACAAAGTTACAAGTTTTTCTCTTATGTCCATCACTCAGAAGAGACGCTTTTCGTCGTGGCGTGCAGCAGCCATATCAGCGCGGGATGGCAGACAGCAGCGGCGCGCCTCTCAGGCATCCTGCAGCGCGTCCTCGATGATCTGCATGACGGCCAGCGTCTCCGCCGCGAGCCGGTCAGCCTCCGCGCGATCTCCCGTGTCGGCGATGCGCGCGAAGTCCCGGAACTCCTGCGTCATGCGGTGCTCCCCTGTCCCCGGCACGAACGTCTCCGTCTCCGTCCCGCGCACGACGGCTCCGGCCGCGTCGCGCGTCACGCCGTCCACGCCCTCTCTGGCACAGGAAAGCGTGAGATTGGGCGCGACGTTGGGCTTGCCGCCGATCCTCATCCAGCCCTGTTCTCCCTGGATGGAAAGATAGCAGGGACTATCGGAGTCCTTCGCGCCCGTGCAGACGGCGGAGAAGCCATCGTACTCCATGACGAGCGTCCCTGAGGTATCGATGCCGTTGAAGCCGCGGTTCGGATAATAATGCACAGCGCGTGGGAGGCCGAAGAGCGCCGCCGCATAATGGATGTTGTAAACATTGATGTCGCGGAGCGCGCCGCCGAGGTAGGCCGCGTCGAAGGCATGCGATACCTCTCCCTCGAGGTAGGCGTCGTAACGCGAGGAATACTGCGAGTAGTTCCCGAGCAGCATGCGCACCCGGCCGAGCCGCGGCAGGCCCTCGCGCATCCTCTGGAACACGGGCGTGTGCAGCACTGTGATGGCCTCGAAGATATAGAGGCCACGCTCCTGCGCGAGTGCGACGAGCTCCCGCGCCTCCACGAGCGTACCCGTAAATGGCTTCTCCATGATGACGTTCTTGCCCGCCTCGAGCGCCTGTTTGCCGTAGGAGAAATGCGCGCTGTTCACGAGGCCGATGTAGACCGTGTCAATATCCGACTGCGCGAGCAGCGCCGCGTAGTCGGTGTAGACCGCCGCGATGCCGTACTGCGCGGCGAGCGCCACTCCCTTCGCGCGGCTGTGCGGACGCGCGAAGATAGCCTGCCGCTCGATGGTCCTGACGGGCTGCAGCGCAACGAGCGCGTCAGCGATGATCTTTCCCGTTCCAATCAGTGCAAGTTTCATGATGACTTCCTCTTTTCCCACAGATCAATCAACGATTCTGACCACTCGCGAGCGTCAGCACCGCGACCTGTGCCGCGCCAGCGCCGCGCAGCACCTCGGCGCAGTGCAGCGCGGTCGTACCGGTCGTAAAGATGTCGTCGAGCAGCAGGATACGCCTGCCGCGAATCGCCGCGCCCGCAGCGGGCGCGAAAGCGCCTTCGAGATTCCGCGCGCGCTCCTCGCGGCTCAGCCCATACTGCGGCCGCGTCTCCTTCACGCGCACGAGCAGGCGCTCCAAAGAGAGTCCCTCGCCCGCGAGCCATGCCGCGAAGATGCGCTCCGTCTGATTGAAGCCGCGCTGCTGCTCGCGCGACGCATGGAGCGGCACAGCCGCCGCCGCATCGAAACGCGCGCCAAGCTGCCGTGCACCGCCATCCTCCTGCAGCAGTCGGCAAAGCATCGGTGCCGCCGCGCGCAGGAACGTCCCGATGGCATAGAGGTGCTCCGTCCTGCCCTGATATTTCAACCCGCGCACGAGATCGCGCAGCGCCCCCTCGTAGACGCCGAGCGTCCAGCCAGCCGCGAGCACGCCGCGCTGCGCGGGTGTGAGGACGAGACGGCGGACGCGCAGCGCAGCGCGCAGACAGGCGGGACACCAGCCGCCGCGCGCCTCCACATAGCAGCCGCAGGCAGGGCAGCGCGGTGGAAAAAGTAACGCCAGCAGTGCCTCGAGAAATCCTGCTCCCATCGCCCGTCTCAGACCGGCAGCAGATGATGGCGCTTGAAGTTCCCTGCCTCCCAGTGCATGACAGCCGTGAGCACCGAGCCGCCGACGCAGCGCACCTTGTCGGACATTGTAAAACACTCGCCCTGCGTCATCGTCGGATGAATATCCGCAATCTTCATGCCCTCGTAGACCTCATAGCCATCGTGGATGATGCCGCGCAGCACGCCATCAAAAGGCGCCTTGACCTCCACGATGCCGCCACCCGCATGGATATGGGCGATCGATTCTCCCTTCTTGACGAGGAACGAGATGCTGCGCAGCGACTCGATGCGCCCTGCGGCTGGCGCGAAGATGATATGTTCCCGTGTCTCATCCACATCGATTTCCGCGCTCGTTTCCTTCTCGCTGCGCAGGGAATATCCCTCGTAGATGATGCGTCCCATATTGTGCCCGCGCATCGTCTCGATGACCGCGTTCACATCGCGCCCCGCGCAGAATCCCGGTCCGAGCGCGATCGTATGCTTGGCCATCGCGCGCGATGTACCGAGGTTCTTGTGCGCGAGAATCGCATCGACGAGTACCTGCGGGTGGAAATCAGCCACCGATGTCGCCGCAGGATCGACCATCATGACGATCTCCTCCTTCTTCAGGAGCTTCTCCGCCTCCTTCTTGCTCTTCGTGAACGTACAGGTCACGCGCTCCACGGTCTTCTTCCCATCATAGACGGCATCAGAAAACGTCACCTCACGCCGCGTCGCCGACGGCAGCGCCCGCTCGAGCATGAGCACGCGAAATCCCGCTGTATGCAGCGTCAGCGCGATGCCCGTCGCCATCTCGCCGCCGCCGCGGATCACAATCAATCGTTTCATCTTTCAGCCTCCATCCTTCAACCCGCTTCCACATCCACATTCTCGTTTCATTATACAATACTTCCCCCGGGGAATGAAAGCGCAGATTTGCAGGAAACACTGCACCGCTGCGGCGGAGAAATGCGGACAGCGCCCCTGTCCCTGTATGCAAAAAACAGAATACATAAATACAAAAAACATCGAAAAAATTCAGCAGATAGGTTGTATTTCATCTTCCTTCATGCTATACTAAAGGTGCAAGAAGAGAAGAGCAAACCACCGAGGGGGCGGAGTCCTAGAGGGCGATGTCCTCGGCAGGTGCCCGCCGAAATAGGCTCTCTTCCTTGTAACGAATGGGTTTCCCATCAAAGCCTATATCGCGTGGGTGGGGCGGAGCAAAGCGGTATCCCCCATCCGCAGGAGATTGATCTACACGATATAGTCTCTCGTGCTCCTGAAAATACCGATGTGATTTACAGCAATGTTAGGAAAGGATGTGGATGATTCTGCAGATTACGTTCACCATTCTTTCGCTCCCCTCTGACGTATAGGGTGCACAGTTGAAGGACGAAACGCCATCGAGGCATTGTAAGTCGTCACGATGCTGAGCCTCCTCTCAGCGCCGGGCGCACTCGAAGCTATATGGCAGTTATGAAATCGCACGCCTGTCAGAGTACCGTGAGAATGCCCACGCCGTGTTCCTTTCTATCGGAGCTTCCGGTTTCCTAGGTTCCGAGGCATCCGCGTTAGCCCATCGTTCCCTAGTTCCTGCCGATGTCGGCTGTTGTTCCAGTCGTTCGATGTGTTAATTGTTTCGCGAGACATCGCATAAAGCCTGCAGCTTCACTCGAGAGTTGCTGTCGGCAGACAAATGAATAAAGAGGTACAGATTGAATGTCAATCACCACGTAACGACCCTGCCAGATGCGCAGGGTCGTTTCCTTTTGCGCCGTCAACTTCATCGACGATCCGGCGAACATGGGCAGCAAAAAAGACTGTCGCACGGAGCGGTTCACTGCAACACCCTGTCAGGGAGATTTTCCTGACCACTGGATGCTTTGAAAGAATCCTTACGTACGACAGTCTATTCCTGCCAAGAAACTACCAACAAAATGAGGTGCCTCCCTCCATGAAGAGGAAAGCACCTCTGATTGACACTAGTCTGCTGAACTCACGCCTCATCCTCATCCTTCTTCAGCGGCTTGCCGAAGACGAGATTGTCGAGGAGGTCGATGAGCTGATTGATCTCCGGCTTCGAGATCTGCCCAGAAGCACCGAGCTGATTGCCCTTGATGCGCATCTCTTCACTGATGAGTGAGGAGAAGAGCACGAACGGCACGTCCTTGAGGCGGTCATCGCTGCGCACGAGCTTGAGCAGGCGATGACCATCCATCTTCGGCATCTCGACGTCGGAGACGATGATGCGGACATGATCCTCGATGGGCCCTTCCTTCGCCGCGAGCCCCTGCAAATAATCCCAGGCGTCCTGGCCGTTGCCGAAATCGCGCACGAAGCGATAGCCGGACTCGTGCAGCGTCGTGACGAGCAGGTCGCGCAGCATCGGCGAATCCTCAGCGACGACGACGTGCACGTCCGAGCGCTTATCTTTGACATCCTCCGCCGCATCCTCGAACGTCGTGAGCTTTGCGTTGATCTCCGGATTGATCTCCGCGATGATCGTCTCGAAGTCGAGCAGCAGCACGATGCGATCCTTCATCTTTACGATGCCGACGACGCGCGACTGGTCGCCGACCTCCGGCGCCGGCTCCATGTCCTTCCACGAGATCCTGTGGATGCGCGAGACATTGCCGACGAGGAAGCCGATATTATAGTTGTTGATCTCCGTCACGATGATGTTCTTCGGCTCCTCATCCGTCTGCACGTTGAGGCAGCGCGGCAGATTGACGAGCGGAATCGCCTTGCCGCGCAACGTGAAGAGCCCGTCGACATAGGGATGCGCCTGCGGCATCGCCGTGACCGGCGCACGCGTGATGACCTCGCGCACCTTGGCAACATTGATACCATAGTGCACCTTGCCGATGCTGAACTCGACAATCTCGAACTCGTTCGTTCCCGTTTCGAGAAGAATTCCCTTCTTATCTCCTGACGTTTCTGCTGCCATTCGATCGCCCCCATCTTGGATTCATGGAAACGCAGATGCAGCCGCTGACGCGTGCATCAGCCCATCCGCATTTCCCTATGAGCAAACTCCAACCTAACTGATTACTTCTGTTATTTCTTTTTATTCGCGACGAAGCGCGCATTTCCTGCTTTCTGCGAAAAAAACTATCCACGCGCGAGCGTCCCGCCGTCCTCTGGCGGCTGCGGCGTTTCCTGCGGCATGTCCTTGAGATACGTCCAGCCGTCAGCCTCGTAGACGCGGCCCTCCTTGAGCAGGTGTCCGAGCGCGCGCTTGAACGCCGCCTTGCTGATGCCGAACTTGTCGCGCAGCACTTCTGGCGAGGTTTTGTCGCTGTACGGCATCTTGCCCTTGCGTACGGCGAGCAATTCGAGGATGCGCGCGGCGTCCGTCTCGAGCGCCTTTTCCTTCGCCTCGCGCAGCGATGCATTGAGGCGGCCGTCGCGGCGCACGAAGGTCACGCGCGCCGTGACGATCTCGCCCACGCGCGGCCGCTCCTCGCGCGGCGGCAGCTCCTTGTTCGCGATGAAGACGATGTAACGCTCCTCGCTGAAGAGGAACGCGCCCGCGTCCGTGTAGTTGTAGATGGCCCCCGTCACATGGTCGCCCACGCGCACCTTGCCGCAGGCGGAGGCGGAGGCGCGGCGCATCTCGTCCTCGACCTCCATCGTGACGGCAAGGCGGCCGGATTTATCCGTGTAGAGCTTCGCCCAGACCGTCTCGCCGATCTGCGGCCTGCCTCGCATGCCCGCGTAGGGCAGGAAGATGCCGCGCTCGGCGCCGACGTCGAGGAACGCGCCATCCCGGCTCACATTGATGACCTTGAGCCGGGCGATCTGCCCCTCCTCCATCTTCGGCACGCGCATGCTGGCCGTGAGACGCCCCTTCGGATCCTTGTAGAGGAAGACCTTTACGCGGTCGCCGACAGCAACGGGCGCCGTCTGCTGCGTCTTGTGCAGCAGGATGTCATCATGCGTGCTGCCCGTCTCCGCGTCGAGGAACGCGCCCATCTCGCCGAGACGCGCGACGGTAAGCGTCGCCACCGTGCTCGGCTGATACTTGCGGCGGGTACGCACCGCGCCTGCCTCCCGCTGCGGCAGCGGCGCACCGCCCCGCCTCATCCCGCGTTCCATGCTCAGTCCTCGTACGGCGTGAGCGCCGCGTCGGCCCAGAGATGCTCGAGCGCGTAGTATTCGCGCGCCTCCTGACGGAAGATGTGCGCGACGACGTCGCCATAATCCATGAGGATCCACTCGCCCTCGCGATAGCCCTCCTTGTGCAGGAAATGCGCGCCGCTCTCGGCGAGCTTCTCCTCGATGTTGTCCGCGATGGCGCGCACCTGCGTCGCCGTATTCGCCGAGCAGACGACGAAATAGTCCGTCGTCGGCGTGAGCTCGCGCATGTCCATCGTCACGATATCGCGCGCCTTCTTCTCCGAGGCCGCGGCGCAGATGGCCTCTTTCATTGCTTCGACTGTCAAAAAAATCCCTCCTATGGGTGATATCGATATGCCTTTTCCGCGTCAGACATGTCTGCCGCGCGGTATTTCATTCATCATCAATGTGTGTCTGCATCTCTGGAAAGAGCTTCTCAACCCCCTCCCCGATGGCCTGCGTCTCCGGCAGCCAGATGGTGTCGTCGCTCTCGGCGGGCGATCCCGGCAGCATCCACGTCTCAGGCTCCGTACGGCTCATCTGCCGCAGGACGTTCGCAAGATGCGCCGAGTCGAAAATCTCCGCGCTCGTCTCGACGCGCGTCTGGAGGATCTCGGCGATGGCGGGCAGCTTCGTCAGCGTGCGCACGCGCATGACCTCCTCATAGAGCGCCTTGACGAACTGCTGCTGGCGCTCGGAGCGTCCGACGTCGCCGAGGTCTGTGCCACGGTAGCGCAGGTACTCCTGCGCCTGCTTGCCATCGAGGTGCTGGTAGCCCTGCTTGAGATGGATGGAAAGATCCGCCTCCGGGTCGTCGTAGTCCATATCACTCTCGACGTAGAGGTCGATACCTCCGAGGAGGTCGATGATGTCGGCGCAGGTCTGCATGTCCACGGCGACGTACTGGTGGACGGAGACGCCGAGCAGATGTTCCGTCGCCCGCACGACGAGCGGCGCGCCGCCCGTCCCGTAGAGCGTGCCGATGCGATCCTCATAGGCGGAGTCCGGGATGGGCACCCAGGTATCGCGCGGGATCGTCACGATGCGCAGCCGCCCCGTCTCATTCTCCACGGAGAGCAGGAGCAGCGTGTCCGCCTGCCGCGCGGCGCGCCCGTCTGCCGTCTCAGGGCCGCCCGCGCCGTCATCAAGCCCGAGTACGAGCACGTTCGTATAGCCGTCAAAGCGCGGGTCGAGCTCGCCCGCGCGCGCCTCCCGCCGCGCGAGATACGTCTCGTGTCGCACCTGATACTCCGCATAGATGCCAGAGCCCCAATGGTAGAGCGTCATGCAGAGGAAGCCGAGGACGACGAGGACGATACCGAAGACGAGCAGGAAGACACAGAAGCGCAGCAGTCGCAGGCGCCGCTTGCGCGCGAGGAGCTTCCGCTTGCGCCGGATATTCTCGCGCGTGCGATTCACGGGCTGCCCTTCCTCCCTGCGGCTCATACGGGCAGCTTCACGCCCCGGAGCAGCAGCTCGTTGCGTGCCTCGATGGTGTGCGGGTGGAGCAGATGTCCCTTCGCCGCCACAAACTTGATGGATTCCGTGAGACCAATGAGCAGCATCTCATCGAGGCTCGCCTCGCGCGCGAGCCGCCGCAGCATCTCGACCTCCGGATAGTCGCGCGACGGCTCGATCATGTCCGCGTACCAGATGATCTTGTCGAGGCGCGTCATCTGCGGGCCACCGACCGTATGGCGGTAGATGGCCTGCGAGATGGCATCGTCGTCGACGCCATAGAGCTCGCGCACGCGCACCGCGCCGAGATAGGCGTGCAGGAGGAGCGGCATCGCGCGCTCGATGGGGCCATAGGGGATCTGGCGCTTGTCCGCCTCCGCGCGCATCGCCTCGTTCGGGAACTCCCGCGCGCAGTCGTGCAGGAGGCCCGCCGTGCGCGCCGCCTCCACGTCGACGCCGAACCGCGCGGCGAGCTGCGCCGCCGTCTCCGCCACGCCGAGGGAGTGACGGAACCGCGACGGCTTGAGACGTGCCGCGAGCAACTGTTTCCTTTCATCATACGATAGCTTTGCGTTCATCGATACAGCCCTTCCTTCTCAATATAGGACGCGACTGGCGCGGGCACGAGGTAGCGGATGGAGGCACCGCGCGCGAGCCGCGCGCGGATATCCGTAGAGGAGATCTCAAGCTCCGGCGTCGCGAGGCGGTGAATGTGCTCAGCCGCGAGCCTGCCGAACCGCCGCGCGAGCCGTGCCTCGTCGAGCGGCACACCCTCGCGCTCCGAGACGATGAAATGACAGCGCGCGAGGAGCTCGTCGACATGGTACCAGGTGTCGAGCTCGTTGATGGCGTCCGAGCCCGTGATGAAGAAGAACTCCGTACTGCCGCCGTAGCGCTCCTGCAGCTCCTTCACCGTGAGCAGACTGTAGCTCGGCCCCTGCCGGTCGAGCTCGCGCCGCGAGACGGAAAAATGCGGATTGTCCGCCGTCGCGAGCACGGTCATGAGATAGCGGTGCTCCGCGGAGACGCTCGCGCTGCCGCCCTTGTGCGGCGGGTTCGCGGACGGGATGAAAATCACCTCGTCGAGGCCGAACGCGTCGCGCACATCCTCCGCGAGCACGAGATGTCCTGTATGCACGGGATCGAACGTGCCGCCCATGATGCCGACCTTGCTTCTGCCCTGCGTCATCGCTGGTATTCCTCCTAAAAACCTCTTCTCTTCTGGTAACTGCCCAGTCATGGACAAAATGCGACAGCTCGAAAAGAAAGGCGGAAAGCTACATCCACTCCGTCATGCTGCCGTCATCTCCCGCTCAGATCAGCGCCCGGACGAACGCGAGCAGCGCGGCCGCGAGCAGGCAGCTCAGCGCGATGCGCGCGAGCGCTGCCGCGTCGTCGCGCGCGTCATGCCGGCCGTGCGGCGTCGCGAGATACTGGCGCAGCGTGCGCAGATAGCCCGCAAGCGCGCTCAACGTACCTGCCCCTCACCGTAGATGAGGTATTTCGTGCTCGTGAGCGCCTCGAGGCCCATGGGGCCGCGCGCGTGGAGCTTCTGCGTGCTGATGCCGATTTCCGCGCCGAAGCCGAACTCGAAGCCATCGGTGAAGCGCGTGGAGGCATTGACGTAAACGGCCGCCGCGTCCACCTCTTTCTGGAAGCGATGCGCGCTCTCGAGATTCTCCGTCACGATGGTCTCACTGTGGCCCGTGTTGTATTTGTTGATATGGGCGATGGCCGCCGCGAGATCCGGCACAACGCGCACGGAGAGGATGAGGTCGCCGTACTCCGTGCTCCAGTCCTCCTCCGTCGCCTCCCGCATCTCGGGGCAGATCTCCCGCGCGCGCGCGTCGCCGCGCAGCTCGACATGCTTCTCCTCCATCGCACGCGCGAGCTGCGGCAGGAAATCCTCCGCGATGGCCGCGTGGACGAGCAGCGTCTCCATCGCGTTGCAGACGGAAGGGTGCGAGGTCTTCGCATTGACCGCGATCTTGACGGCCATGTCGAAGTCCGCCGTCTCATCGACGAAGGTATGGCAGACGCCGGTGCCTGTCTCGATGACGGGCACGGAGCTGTTCTCGACGATGTGGTGGATGAGGCCCGCGCCGCCGCGCGGGATGATGACATCGAGAAGCCCCGTCATGTGCGTCATCGCGTCGACGGCCTCGCGGTCGGTGAACTCGACGAACTGCAGCGCGCCCTCGGGGATGCCCGCCTTGTACGCCGCCTTCATGAGCAGGGAGCTGATGGCCGTGTTCGAGCGGATGGCCTCCGAGCCGCCGCGCAGCAGCACGGCGTTGCCCGCCTTGAGGCAGAGGCCCGCCGCGTCGGCCGTGACGTTCGGACGCGCCTCGTAGATGATGCCGATGACGCCGAGCGGCACGCGCACGCGCCGGATCTCGAGCCCGTTCGGACGGATCGTCGAGTAGTCGCCCTGGCAGATGGGATCAGGGAGCGCCGCCGTCTGGCGCAGTCCCTCCGCCATCTGCCGGATGCGGCCCTCATTGAGCATGAGGCGGTCGAGATAGGAGCGCTTGAGTCCCTTGGCGCGCGCCTCCTCGAGATCCTGCGCGTTCGCCTCGAGCACGAGTTCCGCGCGCTTTTCAAGCGCATCCGCCATCGCGCGCAGCGCCTCATTTTTCACGCCGGTCGGGAGGATGGCTAGCGCGCGTGACGCGCGCTTCGCCGCCTCAGCCTTTTCCCGCATCGTTTTCTGAATATCCATCGTCTGCCTCCTATCGACTCGTTCAGACCATCAGCACCATATTGTCCCGGTGGATGACCTCCTCATGGATGTCCTGCCCCGCAAGGAGCGTGGGGAACTCGCTCGTCTGCCGCCCGATGAGCTGGCGCAGCACGCACGCATCGTAGTTGACCGTACCGCGCGCGATCTCCTGCCCTGCCTCCGTGAGCACGCGCACGGTGCTGCCCGCCGCGAAATCGCCCTCGCAGGAAGTGATGCCAGCCGCGAGCAGACTCGAGCCATGCGCGCGCATCGCCTGCTCGCAGCCGCGGTCGACGCAGAGGTCGCCCTCGATGCGCTTGCCGAACGCGAGCCAGCTCTTCCGGAGCCGCAGATGACTCTCCTTCGCGGGGAACACCGTGCCGACCGCCTCGCCCGCGAGCACGCGCGCGAGTACGCCCGCATGACCGCCTGGTGCGATGACCATCGTCGCGCCCGCGTTCATCGCGATCTTCGCCGCCTCGATCTTCGTGCTCATGCCGCCCGTGCCGAGGCTCGATCCGGCGCCGCCCGCGCGCCGCTCCACCTCGGGCGTGATCTCCGGCACGACGCCGATGAGCTGCGCGTCCGGGTGCGTCTGCGGATTCGCCGTATAGAGCCCCTCGATGTCCGAGAGGATGATGAGCGCATCCGCGTCGACAAGCGTCGCGACCGTCGCAGAGAGCGTGTCGTTGTCGCCGATCTTGATCTCATCGACGGCGACGGCATCGTTCTCGTTCACGACGGGGATGGCCCCCATCTCGAGCAGCGCGAGCAACGCCTGGCGGGAATGGATGTACTGGTTGTGCCGCACGGCATTCTCCTTCGTCAGGAGCACCTGCGCCGTCGTCCTGCCATACTCGGCGAAGAGCTTCTCGTAAATGTGCATGAGCATGCCCTGCCCGATGGCGGCGACCGCCTGCTTCTCAGGGATGGACGACGGCTTCTCCGCGCGGCCGAGGCGCCCGAGCCCCGCCGCGATGGCGCCTGATGAGACGAGGATCACCTCCCGCCCCGCGTTGCTGATGTCGACGAGCTCGCGGACGAGATGCTCGATGCGACGCAGGTTCATGCGCCCCGGACCATAGGCGAGCGTACTCGTGCCGACCTTGACGACGATGCGCCGCGCCGCTGCGAGCTCCGCGCGCGCCGCCCTTTCCTGCTCTTCCATGACGCTCTCCTCTCCGCCTTACGGCAGCTCGATCTTCGGTTTCTCGAAATTCCGCTTGAACAACAGGCCCGTGTTGCCCTTGATCTGCACGAGGTTCGCGTCGCAGCGCTCCGCGAGGAGCTCCATGACATCCGACGCATCCTCGAGACAGTTGTTGAGCACGCGCACCTTGATGAGCTCGCGCTTCCTGATAACATCGCGCGCCGACTGCACGACGGCGGGTGTCACGGCGTCCTTGCCCACCATCACGACGGGCTCGAGCTTCATGCCCTCCGAGCGGAGAAAGCTCTTCTGCTTGCCGGTTAAAGAATTACGAATCAAAAATGTTCCTCCTCCCTGCGGTCACTCCCGCCACTCAAACTCCATCTCGCCGATATGGACGGTCTGCCCCTCGCGGATGCCGCGCTCCTTGAGCTTCTCATCGATGCCCTTGATGCGCCAGATGTACTGGAACCGGCGCACCGCCTCATCGTTGTTGAAATTCGTCATCGCGACGAGCTTCTCGAGCGCCTTGCCGCTCACAATGAAATCGCCCGCGTCGTTGCGCGTGACTGTGACTTTCTCCGCGTCGCGCGCCGCGTCCTCGTCGTAGACCGTCTCCTCCTCCGTCGCCTCCGGCTCCTCGACGTAGTTATCGAGCCAGGTGCCAACGTAGGAAATGAGCTCCTTGAGTCCCGTGTGCGCGGCCGCCGAGATGGCGAAGAACTTCAGCCCCTCCTTCGCCGCGAGCGCCTCGAGGCGCGGCAGGTTCTCCGCCGCCTCCGGCAGGTCGATCTTGTTCGCGACGAGGATCTGCGTGCGGCGCGCGATTTTCTCGCTGTACTTCTTGAGCTCCTTGTTAATCTTATAGAAATCATCGACGGGATCGCGCCCCTCGATCCCGGACGCATCCACGATGTGCAGGATGAGCTTCGTGCGCTCGACATGGCGCAGGAAATCGTGGCCGAGGCCCACGCCGTCCGCCGCCCCCTCGATGAGGCCGGGAATATCTGCCATGACGAAGCTCTTCTCGTAGTCCGTCTTCACAACGCCGAGCACCGGTGTGATCGTCGTGAAATGATAGTCTGCGATCTCCGGACGCGCGGCCGAGCACGCGGCGACGAGGCTCGACTTGCCGACGCTCGGATAGCCGACGAGGCCGACATCCGCGAGTAGCTTGAGCTCGAGCACGAGATTCCTGCTCTCGCCCGGCTCGCCGAACTCCGCGAACGTCGGCGCGCGGTTCGCGGCATTCGCGAATTTCGCGTTGCCGCGGCCGCCGCGCCCGCCCTTGGCGATGACAGCCTCCTGTCCGACCTCCGTGAGGTCGGCGAGCAGTTCACCCGTCTCCTCATCGCGCACCGTCGTTCCGGGCGGCACCTTGACAATGCACGGCGGCGCGTTCTTGCCGTACTGATTCTTGATGTCGCCGTTCTCGCCGTTCTCCGCCTTGAACTTCCGATGGTAGCGGAAATCGAGCAACGTATTCATATTCTGGTCGACGCGGAACACGATGTCGCCGCCGCGCCCGCCGTCACCGCCCGCCGGGCCGCCCTTCGGCACGAACTTCTCGCGGCGGAACGCCGATTTCCCGTGCCCGCCGTCACCCGCTTTCACGATGACCTTTGTCTTATCGATGAACTGCATAGCTTCCTCACTTCCTCTTTCCTCTCATAGCGACGCACAATGTCCGCAAAGCGGACGTTTGTGCATGTAGTTTGCTATGTAAATCCCCAAGAACGCAAGCCGCAGGCGCAGCGCGATTGGCTGGATTTACTGCAAGGGCGATGCACAATGTCCACAAAGTGGACGTTTGTGCATGTAGTTTGCTATGTAAATCCCCAAGAACGCAAGCCGCAGGCGCAGCGTGATTGGCTGGATTTACTGTAAGGGCGATGCACAATGTCCACAAAGTGGACGTTTGTGCATGTAGTTTGTGATGTATGAAAACCCGGCATTGCGTGCAATACCGGGTTTTCATACATCACAACGCAACTTAACGTCGTTTTTAGGAAACACTGAGCGCATCAGTGCCACCTGAGGAACCACCGCCACGCCCCCAAAGTTGACGCCCACGGAAATCCCTGACGAATATAACAATACCTGCGCCCCCTTTGGCAGCGCAGGTACCGTATTTCTATTACATCGCCTCTTCAGCCGTGTAGACGCTGATCTGACGATTGTACTTGCCCTTCCGCTCGAAAGCGACCTTGCCGGCCACCTTGGCGAACAGCGTGTCATCCTTGCCGATACCGACGTTGTGGCCCGGATGGAAATGCGTGCCGCGCTGACGAACGAGGATGCTGCCGGCCGTGACAAGCGTACCGGCCTGCTCCTTGACGCCGAGGCGCTTCGACTCGCTGTCGCGGCCGTTGCGCGTGGAGCTGACGCCCTTCTTATGCGCGAAGCGCTGCAGATTGAACATGAACATGAGATTCACCTCCGCTCGCTCGGGGACGCAGCCTGGCGGCTCACCGCGCAGACTGCTCCCCGGTAATCCGTACAGCCCTTGGATACGCTTCGGCAATCGCCGTAAGCCCCAGGAGCATGGTCTCAAGAATTGCTTCCGTCCGCTCATCGGGACGGTCCTCAAGCATCAATTGGAGCTTCCCGCTCGAGTCTATCGATCTGACCTTTCGATGCAGATACTCCGTGATGCCGAGATAGGCGGAATCCGTGAGGGACGAGACACCGGCGCAGACGATGTCCTCGCCCGCGCATGCCGTGCCGCTGTGGCCCGACACGTCGAAGCCCGTAATCCTCCCATCCGCCTGACGAAAAATGCGTACCTGGATCATCAGGCCTCGATCTTCTCGATCGTCACCTTCGTGAACGGCTGACGATGACCCTGACGCTTGCGATAATTCGACTTCGCCTTGTACTTGAAGATGCGGATCTTCTTGCCTTTGCCCTGGGCCTCGACTTTGCCCGTCACCTTCGCGCCCGCGATGACCGGCGTGCCGACCTTGACATCGCCGTCATTCACCACCGTCAGGACTTCGTCGAACGTGACAGCGTCGCCTTCTGCGGCAGCGAGCTTCTCGACCGTGATGACATCACCCTCGGAAACCTTATACTGCTTGCCGCCCGTCTTAATGATTGCGTACATGAAAACACCTCCCTGTCGATTACTCGCCGACTGCGGTGCAGCGTATGCTGACTTGAGGAATCACTGATTCACTCGGCGCTTCCTGCTACCTCGTCGTGCGGTTGGGGATGGGCAGGAACTGCCCAATCGGAGACACACTTTTTGCGTCTACATTGAATGACTATAACATAGCGGCCAGAAGATGTCAAGAAATCCCAGCAGGAAAATTCCTCCTCCGCTGCTCATACGAGCGTGGTGCAAGAGACACTGCCCACAGGCGCCTGTACACCGACGCGGCGCACGCTCTCGCGCTCCAGGAAATGCAACGGCAGACCGCCGAGATGACTCGTCGCGCCCGTGATGGCATCAAGCATGTACTGCGCCGTCTTCATGCCCACGAGCTCGTAGTCAAAATACACCGATGTGAGTGCCGGGTAGACGACGGCACCCACATCGTAACCGCCGAAGCCCGCGACGGAGATATCATCCGGCACGCGGATCCCACGTTCGTGAAAATAGCGCAGGACGCCGAGACTGATATTGTCCGTCGCACCGACGATCACCGTCGCGCCAGCCGTCAGGAGTTCCGGGCCGCGGTTGTACGCCGAAAAAAAATCGAAGCCCGTCTCCATGAAGGTCACATGCGCCTCTGGCCGCCCCTCCGCGAACGCATCGATGAAGCCCTGCTTGCGGTCAATGCCGACGGCGCGGTCCTTTTCCGAAACGCCGAGGAACACGGCGCGCACGTGCCCCATCTGCCTCAGATACGCGCCCATGAGCCTGCCCGCCGCATAGTCGTCGATCTTGAGGCAGCGCAGCCCTTCCCTCTGCTGGCCCGTATAGACGAGCGGCATATCGATCTGCCGCGTCAGCGCGACATGCCGGGGCGTGATGCCGACGGAATCGACGATGATGCCATCGACCCCCTGCTGGGAGAACTTCACGATATTCTCGAGCTCCTTCTCTTCCTGCAGCTGGCTCACGAGCAGGATGCCCTGGTAGCCAGCAGGCTCCAGAATGCGGCCAATGCCTGAGAGCAGCTTGCCGACCGAGACGGAATCCATACGCGGCAACACGATACCGATGAGCTTGCTCCGCTTCATCTTGAGCCGTTTCGCGAAGAAATTCGCCTGATAACCCGTCTGCTCGATGACCGCGCGGATGCGCGCCGCCTTTGCCTCGCTGATATAACCCTGATTGAGATAGCGCGATACCGTACTCTTCGATACGCCCGCGAGATCTGCGATATCCTGGATCGTAACCTTCTGCGTGCCCGCGCCGCTATCCTTCCTCATACCCTTCAGCTCCTGTTTTCAATAAATCGGAAGCTTGTCCGCTGCGCTTTTCGTTTCGCTTCCTATTGTTAGTAATGGTATCAATCCCATAAAAAATTGTCAAGCCGCCCCCTGCGGCATACGACAAAAAAGAGGCCCCGGAGGAGCCTCTCTGATAGGATCTGAAAGATGTTGGCAAAGGTATCTCAAAAGAATACGTCGAAGCGCGCGAAAAGCTTCTGCGCATCCTTGTCCGCTACGCGATCCTTGCCGTTAAAGTACTTCGCGAAGAACTGGATGTTGCGGAAAACCGTCCAGGAGACGCCGCCCTCGATGCCCTTCTGTCCGTTGTCTACCCCATCGCCGTAAGTGCCCCAGGGCGACGCGTACTGGCCGAGATTGCGGTAGGCGAGATACATGCCCCAGCTGCCCGGGTTTTGCGCGGTCGCGCCCTTGTAATCATACTCGAAGCTGTACGACGTATCCTCGTTGTCGGCCCTCGCATTCTTCGCGTACTCGACCTTGAGGAAATCGTTCTTGTCGAAACGATACGTCCCCTTGAGCGACCAGATGTCCGCCTTGTAATCCTTGCGGTCCAGCTGATTATTATAGTAGGCAACTGGCAGCGCCGCCTGGTTGAACGTATCGGAAAGATGCTGATACGCGGCATCGCCCGCGAACTTTCCGGAGGTATGGCTCACCATAAGTGCTTGGTAGCTCGCCGTATCATCGTTGCCCGAAAAAGCATCCGCCGTGCCGGTGAAGCCGTTCTTGTCGCGGCTCATGTCACCGAATTGCGAATCGTCAATGCGCCCTGCCTCCGCTGTGACCTTCCACTTATCGCCGTAGCTGATGGCCGCGCCGGAGAACGGATCATCCGTGATGGAGATGAGGTTGACGGCATTCGGCAGCTTGCCGAACTTCATGTTGAGCTTGCCGTACTGCCCCTCTGCCCAGACGCGCTTGAGATCCGCCGTACCAGCCGTATCGTCATTGAAATTGCCGTTCGCATCGATGCGCACATGCACGTTCCAATGGTCATTGACCTCTGCCACCGGCTCGAGACGGAACACATACTCGTCCACATTCTTCTTATGCTTCGTCTGCGACGACTGTGTATCATGGCGCGTGCTCGTGTATGTATATTCGAATACGCCGCCCCACTTCACTTTGTCGGCATGCTTCTCGAGGTTCGCAACGCGTACGCCGAGGTTGTTGAGCTCATCAGCGAACTCCGCAGCGAGCTTGTCGAGTGTCGCCTTGTCCGCGGCGGAGACATCCTTCTTCGCCATCGCGCGAGCAACCATCTGCGCCATTTCGTAGCGCGTGATGTTCTTATTGCCCTGGAACGTCGTATCACCGTAGCCATCGATGACGCCGTCGGCAGCGAGCTGCGAGACAGCATCGTACGCCCAATGTCCCTCGGGCACATCGCTGAACGGATTCGCCGCGGCGAATGCCGTCGTGGTAGCGCCAGCGACAAGTGCCGCCGTGCATGCAGTGAGCAGTGTCTTTTTCATAATGAATCCCCCTGAATCATCTGGCGCATTTCCTGCGCTCTATTCTTTCATGGGATCGTCTCCAAGTTTCCTCGTTTCCTTTTGTGGAACTGTTCCCATATCACGACTGATTATAGCATACTGGAATCAGTTTCGCAATATATTTTTTATTATTCCGTGAAATGTTTTAGAAATAACTACTCTTTAGATGGGAAAAAGCCGTCAGAGACAGGAAAGACAGTATTTCGACCACATCGATTCCACCAAGAAAAAGCATCCGCCTGACAAAGACGGATGCAAAGGTAAGAGAAATGTACTGTTGTGGCGAACTGCTGACAGCAGCAGCCCGAAAGGCCCCCAGATACGACATCCGCGAGGGCCAACAGCCGCACGGGAAGCATCGGACAGGCTTAGGGAAGCACTGAGCAATCCAGCGGTTCCTTAGAAGAAGAATTCCACGCGGCCGAAGAGAATCTTATCCTTCGTCGTATCATCCCTGAGCTGCTTGTTGTCGCCATAGCGGAGCGTCGCGAGAATGTTCTTGAATACTGTGTAGTTCATGCCGACTTCCCAGCCGCGATAACCATGGCTGATGGCATCATACGTCGGCCTGAGCACAGCTGTATCGCCAAGGTCACCCCTCCCAGGGTACTTCATTCACCTGCGTAATCACCTCGTCCGGGCAGGAACTCAGGAAGAGACGCACGAACGAAAGCGCGTAAACGCCGATGTCGAACAATGCACCGCCTGCGAGCTGGCGATTAAAAAAGCGATTATGCATATCGTAGGGCTTGTAGCTGCCGAAATGCATCGTGATGGCGCACAGCGGGCCGAATTTCCCCGCCCGCGCCGCCTCGGTGAGCCGCTTGCAGATGGGCATGTGGCAGATTGTCTGCGCCTACGCAAGCACGACGCCATGGGTACGCGCGAGCGAGACGGCCTCCGCGAGCTGGTGACCGATGACGCCGAGCGTTGCCCAGCGATAGCGAATCTGATTTTTATATACCTTCTCCTTTCAATGCACGTTATAGCGCGCATGGAACTGCATGTTGATTTCGCGGATCTCGAGCTTTCCTTCGATATAAGGACGATACATCTCGAAAGCGTCGCCCGCGCCGAGCGCGCAGCCCGTGCAGTTCTCGCACCCCTCCGAGCACCGCAGCGCCCGCCGCACAATCTCCTCGCGCTGCTCGCGCGTCGTATCCTTGATGAGCTTGCTCTCATGCTTGGGGAATAATTCCATAGCAATCCCTCCTCGATCGGTCATTCTCTCTATCTGACAGCGCCAACGGCGAGACACCACACGCCGTCTTACCGCCTGACTAGATGATAGCACAAACTCCGTCTGCACAAAAGAAAGCCCCGGGAAGGATCTCTCCTGTTTCCTTGCCACTGCCAGTATGAACAAAATTTATCAAATAATAAATATAATATATTATTATTAAATTTAATAATAGCTAGTATTTACTTATATAAAGCGATTTGTTAAAATACTTGTGAAGTTCTTTGACGTTTTGTGACGGAAAGTGGTGGGGATGACAGAACACGTATGCCAAACGAATCTCTGCATACGCATGTAAAGGAACCGCTGATTAGTTCGGCACTCCGTCTTCGCACGTCTGCGCTGTCCTCTCGTCGCCCTACAATCCTCAGCACAAAACGCGATGGAGCGTTTTGCCGCTACGCTTCCGGTTTGTCTCCTAGAGAGATACAGCGCATCCACGCAAATCCGGAGCACCTCATTTAATCAGTGCTTCCTAAAAGGAAATAGAGTTAAAGGAGTTTTCTATGGAAATGTTGTTTGGGTTCCTTGTCCTCTTGGCCTGTCTGCTCGTCGGCGTCCGCCACGGAGGCATCGGCCTGGCCGTCATCAGCGGCATCGGCCTCGTAGTCTTCACGTTCGTATTCCAGTATAAGCCGGGCATGCCGCCGATCGATGTCATGCTGACCATCCTCGCGGTCGTCACCTGCGCGGGCTTCCTGCAGACATCCGGCGGCCTCACCGTCATGCTGAAATACGCGGAGCAGTTCCTGCGCAGCAACCCGAAGCAGATCACGATCCTCGCGCCGCTCACGACCTGGTTCCTCACCGTCCTCTGCGGCACGGGCCATGTCGTCTACACGATGTTCCCAATCATCTACGATATCGCCATCAAGCAGAACATCCGCCCCGAGCGGCCGATGGCGGTATCCTCCGTCGCGTCGCAGATGGGCATCTGCGCGTCGCCTGTCTCCGTCGCGGTCGTCTCCATCATCGGTTTCATGGCGGCAGCCGGCTATGACTACACCGTCCTGCAGATCCTCGCGGTCTCCATCCCCGCAACGGGCTTCGGCGTGCTCTGCGCCGCCCTCTGGAGCTACCGCCGCGGCAAGGACCTCGAGAAAGATCCGCGCTTCCAGGAGTTCATCCAGGATCCTGAGAACAAGAAATACGTCTACGGCGATGTCGAGTCCCTGCAGGGAAAATCCCTGCCCAAGGAGTTCTACCGCGCCATGTTCATCTTCTTCGGCGGTATCCTGATCATCGCGGTTCTCGGCAACTTCCCGGATCTGCTGCCGCATTTCGCCGCCTCCGCTGACGCGAAACCGAAACCGATCTCGATGACCTCCGTCATCCAGATGGTCATGCTGCTCGTCGGCGCCGCCATCCTCCTGACCTGCAACGTCAAGGCGAAGGATGTCGGCAACAGCCAGGTATTCCGCTCAGGCATCGTCGCCCTCGTCTCCGTTTACGGCGTCGCCTGGATGGCCAATACTTATTTCGGCGCTCACATGACCGTCCTCAAAGAAGCGCTCGGCACCGCCGTAGCCTCCTATCCCTGGGCCTATGCCATCATCGCGTTCGTCACCTCCAAGCTGGTGAATTCGCAGGCAGCCGCGATTGCCATCGTCGTCCCGATGGCGCTCGGCGTCGGCATGGATCCTGTGCTCATCATGTCCTTCATCTCTGCCTGCTATGGCTATTTCTTCCTGCCCACGTACCCCTCCGACCTCGCCTGCATCGGCTTCGACCGGTCCGGTACGACGCGCATCGGCAAATATATCCTCAACCACAGCTTCATGATCCCCGGCCTGATCGGCGTATCGACCGGCTGCTGCATGGGATTCCTCATGGCGCACATCGTGATGTAAGCGCGTCGCCTGCAACATCCCGCAGATCTCTAAAGCTGCTAAGATACGGATTCCACCAAGACCGCATCGCTCCTGCTACGAGCGATGCGGTCTTATTTTTTGGAAGCGATGCCATAAAAATGTAATAATACTATTGACAAATATTTTGTAGTTTGGTATATTACAAACCGTAGAAAGTAACCAACGAAATTACAAAAAGTAACTGGTTCGGAGGTACGCCTCCAGAGAGGAGTCATCATCATGAAAATCGCAGTTGTCGCAGCCAATGGCCGTGTTGCAAAAGAAGTCATCGCTGAGGCGCTGAGCCGCGGGCACGAGGTCGCCGCGTTCGGCCGCCACGCGGAGAATGATACGCCGGCAAAGGAATACATCCAGAAGGATCTCTTCGACCTCACGCGTGAGGATCTCGCGGGCTTTGACGCTGTCGTCGACGCCGCCGGCGCCTGGTCGCCCGAGACGTTCCCGATCATCCCGAACGCCGCGAAGCATCTCGCGGGTATCCTCGCGGGCACGCTCGTGCGCCTCGTCGTTGTCGGCGGCGCCGGCAGCCTCTTCGTCAATCCGGAGCACACGCTGACCGTCGCCGAGACGCCGGACTTCCCGGACGCGTTCAAGGGCGTCGCGGCTGCGCACCAGCAGACGCTCGACTTCCTGCGCACGGCGAAGGATACGCAGTGGACCTACATCAGCCCCGCCGGCGATTTCCAGGCCGAGGGCGAACGCACGGGCAAATACATCCTCGCGGGCGAGGAGTTCACGCTCAACAGCCGCAACGAATCCATCATCTCCTACGCCGACTACGCCATCGCCCTCGTCGACGAGATCGAAAAGGGCGGCCACAGCCAGCAGCGCATCTCCGTCGTCCGCGCCTGATCCGCCTCTGCCTTGACAACCTGCGCACCGCCTCCTACAATGGACAAAGAAAATGGCGGCTATCTGGCCGCCGAAGGAGGATGTTCGATGCAGATTTCCACAAAGTTCACGATTGCCATCCATCTGCTGGCCGCCGTCGACTTCTTCGGCGAGACGCAGCAGGTCACGAGCGAGTTCCTCGCAGGCAGCATCGGCAGCAATCC
Organism: Selenomonas bovis DSM 23594; assembly: GCF_000381005.1. GTDB lineage: Bacteria > Bacillota > Negativicutes > Selenomonadales > Selenomonadaceae > Selenomonas_C > Selenomonas_C bovis. The sequence goes on along the minus strand of NZ_KB908389.1, from coordinate 6,976 downwards.
CGTCATCATCCGCGGCATCATGCTGAAACTCCGCGCGGCGGGGCTCATCGCGACAAAGCGCGGCCCCGGCGGCATCGCGCTCGCGCGGCCGCTCGCGGACATTACGTTCCTCGATGTCTACCGCGCCGTCGAGACGGGCAGCCGCGACGCGCTCTTCCATTTCCACGAGCGCCCGAACCCGCAGTGCCCCGTCGGCCGCAATATCCACCGTAGCCTCGACGGCATGCTCGAAGGCATCCAGCAGCGCTTCGAGGCAGACCTCGCGCGCCACACCGTCGCGGATGTGCTCCAAAATCTCCGCGCCTGCACGGAGGAGGTCTCCACCGCGCACAAGCAGCAGGCGGAATGACTGCAAAGCGATAAAAAACGCCGTACCGATGGCTTTTGCTTTCAAAGGCAAGAGCCGCCGGTACGGCGTTTCTCATCTCTTCAGAAATATCATCCATGACAGACGCGAGGCGGCGCTGCCCGGCATTCCCCGGCAAGCGCCGCACCCCCAGCCCCCGCCCGCCTCACTCCACCGCTTCGCGGATGGCGCCCGTCGGGCATTTGGCGAGGCAGGTTTTTTCCGTGCAGCCTGCTGCCTTGCAGACGGCGGGGTCGACGACGGCGAGGCAGCCGTCGATCTTGATGGCGCCGTGCGGGCAGTTGCGCATACAGAGCCCGCAGCCGAGGCAGGCGTTCGGGCAGGCCTTGCGCGCCGCGGGGCCTTTCGCGTGCGAGCGGCAGGCAACCTTGACGAGCGCGCTCGTGGGGAGCACCTGCATGACGCCCTGCGGGCAGGTCTCCTGGCACTTGCCGCAGCCCGTGCAGGCGAGCGTCTCGACGACGGGCAGGCCGTCCTGTCCCATGGTGAGGGCATCAAACGGGCAGGCGCGCACGCAGCTGCCGAAGCCGAGGCAGCCGTACTTGCACGCCTTCGCCCCGCCAGAGGCGAGCTTCGCCGCAGCGCAGTCCGCGACGCCCTCGTAGCGCGCGGCATCCTTCGCCGCCTGGCCGCCGCGGCAGAGGACATGCGCCTTGCGCTCCTCGACGCTGCCCGCGTCTTTCCCCGTGAGCGCCGCGACCTTCGCCGCGACAGCGGCCTTGCCCGGCACACAGAGGTTCGGCGCGACCTCTGGGTTCTCGACCACCGCCTCCGCGTATTTCGCGCAGCCAGCGAAGCCGCACGCACCGCACTGTCCCTTTGGCAGCACGTCTTCCACCTCGGCGATGAGCGGGTTCTGCTGCATGTAGAATTTCCTGTCGGCGAGCGCGAGCACGATGCCGAAAAAGGCGCCGACACCCACGAGCACGACGACGATGAGAATTGCTGTTTCCGTAGTACTCATAGCGGCCTCCTTACATCATGCCCGAGAAACCGAGGAACGCGAGCGAGAGCATACCCGCGAGCAGGAACGCGATGCCGATGCCCTCGAGCGGCTTCGGCACGGCGGCGTAGGCGAGCTTCTCGCGCAGGCTCGCCATGAGGATGATGGCGAGCGCGAAGCCCAGCCCCGAGCCGATGGCGAAGACGATGCTCTTGAGGAGGCTGTAGCTGTTCTCGACATTGAGGAGCGGCACGGCGAGCACGATGCAGTTCGTCGCGATGAGCAGCAGATAGATGCCCCACATATTGTAGAGCGCCGGCGCCTGCTTCTTGATGACGAGTTCCAGGAGCTGCACGAAGCTCGCGGTCAGGATGACGAAGACGATCGTCGTGAGGAACGTGAGTCCGAGCGGCTCGAGTACGAAATGATAGACAAGCCACGCGAGGATCGAGCTCATCGTCATGACCGAGGTCACGGCCATGCCCATGCCGACCGACGCGCTGAAATTCTTCGAGATGCCGAAGAAGATGCAGAGGCCGAGGAACTTCGTGAGCACGAAGTTATTGACGACGACGGCACCGATGAAAAGTGTCAGATATTCTGCCATCAGCGCTCAGCTCCTTTCGCTGCCGCGATGCGGGCGGCCTTTTCGCGCGCCCGCTCGCGGCGTTTGTTCCATGTCTTCGTCGCGGCCACGAGGTAGCCGATGAGGATGAACGCCCCCGGCGGCAGCACCATCATGAGCATGGGCTGGTAGGAAGCGCCGAAGACCGGCACGCCGAGGATGGTGCCCGCACCGAGGAGCTCGCGGATGACGGAGATGATGAGCATGGCGAGCGTGAAGCCGCAGCCCATGCCGAACCCGTCGGCGAATGAGGCGACGACACCGTGCTTTGAGGCGAAGACCTCCGCACGCGCAAGGATGATGGCGAAGACGACGACGAGCGCGAGGTAGATGCCGAGTGCGTCGTAGAGATCGGGGAAATACGCCTGCAACACGAGCTGCGCCACCGTCACAATGGTCGCGATGCTCGTGATGTAGACCGGCACGCGCACCTTGGGATTGACCCAGTGACGCACGAGGCTCACGACCACGTTATTCGTCGTGATGACGAACGTGACCGTGAGGCCCATCGTGAGGCCGTTCACGACCGTTGTCGTCACGGCGAGCGCCGGGCAGAGCGAGAGCGCGAGGATGAAAATCGGGTTTTCCGCGAGGAGTCCCTTGCTGAAAATCTGCCAAAGCTCCTTGATACCAGTCGTCATCATCAGCGCCCCCCATCTGCGAGATAGCTCGAGACTGCCGTCACGGCGCTCTTGACGCCGCGCGTCACGGCGCGCGAGGAGATCGTCGCGCCCGTCATCGCCTGCACATCGTCCGTATTGCCCTGATCCTTTGTCACGATGAGATGCGCTGCGTCCTTGCCGCGAATCTTCGCGCGGAACGGCTCCTTGCCCGCGTTGTCGCCGAGACCCGGCGTCTCGTTGTGCGCGAGGATCTTGAAATCAATGACATGCTCGTCCGGCGTGACGGCGACGAGCAGCTTGATCTCGCCGCCGTAGCCCTTCGTGCTCGCGGGCACGATGTAGCCAACCGGCGCGCCGTTCTGCTCCGCGCGGTACCAGCCATTTTGCCTGTCGATCTCGACGAAGCGGTCGGCCTCCGGCACGAGCGCCCGGAGCGCCGCTTCCTTGCGCGCGGCCGCGGACTGCGCCGCTACGGGCGCCGTCACGAAATAGACCGCGCCGATGACGAGCCCCGCGATGAAGCAGGCCGCCATGAGATTGCCCGCGATTCTTAGCATCGAGTCGTGTTCCTTCATTTCACCGCACCTCCTTCGCCGAACATGCGCGGTTTCACGAACCGGTCGATGAGCGGCGTCACGGCGTTCATGAGCAAGAGCGCGTAGCAGACGCCCTCGGGGTAGCCGCCGACGAGGCGGATGAGCACCGTGAGCGCGCCCGCGCCCGCCGCGAAGATCACCTGTCCTTCGCGCGTCATCGGGATGGTCACCATGTCCGTCGCCATGAAGAACGCGCCGAGCATGAGGCCGCCCGCCATGAGGTGGAAGAGCGGATCGCCCGTGAAGAGTCCCGCGGGGCCGAACACCCAGGTGAGCGCGGCGACCGTCGCGAGCATCACGGCGGGCACGAACCAGTTCACGTAACCGCGCCAGATGAGATAGAGGCCGCCGGCGAGCAAGAGCACCGTGCTCGTCTCGCCGAGACTGCCGTTGCGGTTGCCGAGGAACATCGCCTGGTACATCGCGCCCTGTCCGCCGAAGAGCGAGATGACCGCGTCATAGCCCTGCATCTTCAGCACGTTGAGCGGCGTCGCCGTTGCCACCGCGTCGACAGAGGCCGTACCGGAAAGCGTCGTCCACGTCGTCATCGCGACGGGCCACGAGACCATGAGTGCCGCGCGGCCGATATGTGCGGGATTGAAGATATTGAAGCCCAGGCCGCCCATCGACTGCTTCGCGACGATGATGGCGAGCACCGAGCCGATGGCCACCATCCAGGGCGGCAGGAGCGGCGACATCGACATCGCGAGCAGCAGGCCCGTGATGCACGCGCTGCCGTCGAAGGCCGTGACCGGCTGACGCATCGCGCGCTGCCAGATGTACTCCGCCGCGATGGCGCTCACGATGCCGACCGCCATGTTGACGAGCGCCGGCAGGCCGAAATGATACACAGCGAAAAGCGCCGCCGGTGCGAGCGCGAGATTGACCTGCCACATGATATGCGTGACCGTCTCGCCGTCGCGGATATGCGGCGAACTCGAGACCGTGAGCAGCGGCGCGTCCTGCACTGCTGGCTTGGCCGCTGCCGGTTTGACCGCTGCTGGCCGGGAGGTCGCGGCAGCAGGCGCAGCCTTCACTGCAGGCGCGTCTGACACAGCAGTTCCTGCCTGCGGCGCCGCCTTTGCTGTGCCCGCCGCGAGCTTCCCGCGCTGCGCTACTTTCTCTCCTACTGGATCCTTCATGCCCTTGCGGCCCCCTTTCCCTCCGGCTTTCCTGCCATTGCCGCCTGCTCCGCGGCCTTTGCGCGCGCGGCGGCCTTTGCCTTCTCCTTCGCCGCAAGCGCCTTGACCGCGCCCTTCGTCACGCGGATGTACTGGACGATATTGCGCTTTGCGGGGCAGACATAGGTGCAGCAGCCGCACTCGATGCAGTTCATCACGCCGTAGCTATCGCGCGCCTTCTCCACATCCTGCCGCTCGCCGAGGATGGAGAGCATGCTCGGCACGAGTCCCATCGGACACGCCTCCACGCAACGTCCGCAGCGGATGCAGTGGAGCTCCGGCCCGTGCGCCGTGATGCGGCGCGTGAGCGCGAGGATGCCGGACGAGCCTTTCGTGATCGGCACATCGAGGCTCTCCTGCGCGCGCCCCATCATCGGCCCGCCCGCGAGCACCTTGTCCGGCTGCTCAGAGAAGCCGCCGCAGAACGCGATGGCATCGCGGTAGCTCGTGCCGAGACGCACGCGCAGGTTCTTCGGCGTGAGGATCGCATCGCCCGAGACCGTCGTGATGCGCTCCGTGAGCGGCAGGCCATGCAGGCAGGCATCGGTGACCGCCGCGGCCGTGCCGACGTTCTGCACGACCGCGCCCGCATCCATAGGCAGGCCGCCGAGCGGCACCTCACGCCCTGTGACCGCGTAAATGAGCATCTTCTCCGCCCCCTGCGGATAACGCGTCCTGAGGACCGCGACCTCGATGCCTTCGCCCGCCGCGCGCTGCAGCGCCGCCGCTGCCTCCGGCTTGTTCGCTTCGACGGCGATGACGCTGCGCTTCGTGCCGAGAATCTTCGCGAGGATGCGCGCCCCCGTGACGACGCGCTCCGGCTCCTCGCGCATGAGCCTGTCATCCGCCGTCAGATACGGCTCGCACTCCGCACCGTTGAGGATCAGCACATCGACCGGCTTCTTCGGCATGAGCTTCACATGCGCGGGAAATGTCGCGCCGCCCATACCCACGATGCCGGCCGCCTCGATGGCGCCGAGCAGTTCCTCGCGCGTCATCGCCTGCCAATCGCGCGAGAGCGGCAGACCATCGGCCCAGGCATCCTGCCCATCGTTCTCGATGAAGATCATGCCATCCTCGATTTTCTTGACCTTGCCCGACACTGAGGCATGAATATCCGCGTGCAGAAACGACTTGCTCGTCGCGATACACTGCCCGCGCTTCACCTGTTCGCCCACCTTCACGATGGGCTCGCATGGCGCACCGATATGCTGCGAAAGCGGCAGCGCGACGAGCGCGGGCGCCGGCATCGTCTCGATAGCTGCCTCCCTCGCAAGCGTCTTGCCATCAGCTGGATGGATACCGCCGCGGAATAACTTGAACATAATATCCCCCCTGGATTCCTCTGAAAGCATCGCGTGCATCAGCGCTACGCTAATTCCTGATGATCTCCACCACATATGGCTGCTGCTCCTGCACCCGCCGGTCGAAGAGCCGGACGAGCAGGATCCCGAACAGCGCCCCGCAAACAGCGCCGCAGACGGCTGCAAAGTCGCTCGGCACCGCTAGCCAGCAGGCAAAACCGCCAAGTGCGGCCAGTGCAAGCGGCACGATGAACACGATGAATGCGCCAAGCACGACGGAATGATCCGGCAGCGCAAAGCGGACGCGCATTCCAGGTTTCAGGCAAAAGCTATTGCTTCGCACGTCCGCCACCGCATGGTGGGCTGCACCGCAAGCGCCGCAGCCCGTGCACTCCTCATGCCGCCCAACGCGCACACGTGCACGTTTTCCCTCTGCAACGATCTCCAGTACAACACCTTCTTCCAACTGCATGCACAGACCCTCTTTCCTATTTTGATTTCTTCTATCTTTTTATTCATTCGACGTACAACCAAAAAATCCTGTTGTATATTTCTTGTGAAAACTTTATCTTTTCTATCATATATAAAAGGCACCTATAGAATGAAATAATATAAAATCCCCGCTGCGAAGCGTTTGCTTCGCAGCGGGGATTCTCATGCGAAATGCGGTACAAATCGACGGTGCCTATTTATCAACCCCGGCAAACGTGCCAGAATGATAGTGTATGCAGTTCTATCACAACAAAAACCATCGCACTGCAAACCTTGCAATGCGATGGCAATTCTTCAAAGTGGCGGAGTGGAGAGGATTCGAACCTCCGCACCGGTTACCCAGCCTAACGATTTAGCAAACCGTCCTCTTCAGCCTCTTGAGTACCACTCCATAGATGGCAGGGGCAGTAAGACTTGAACTCACAACCTACGGTTTTGGAGACCGTTGCTCTACCAGTTGAGCTATACCCCTATAAAAATGGGGCGACTTGTGGGGATCGAACCCACGCATGCTGGAGCCACAATCCAGTGTGTTAACCGCTTCACCAAAGCCGCCATCAGAACCGGCAACTTCCTATCCTCCCAGCCCGTCACCAGGCAAGTACTTTCGGCCTCTGGATGCTTAACTACTGTGTTCGGTATGGGAACAGGTGGATCCATCCAGGCATCATCACCGGATATCTTATTGAGAGACATGTTCTCTCAAAACTATACAGAAGAAACGCCCTGACATTATGGATAAAAAGATAAGCCCTCGACCTATTAGTAGCAGTCCGCTTCATGCCTCGCGGCACTTCCACTCCTGCCCTATCTACCTCGTATTCTTCAAGGGGTCTTACTAGATT